>CAVWBZ010000015.1:0-23445 GCA_963753295.1 uncultured Actinomycetes bacterium
GCTCGGGCTGCTCGCGTCGAGCCGTCCCGCGTGGCCGAGCCGGATCCTCGCCGCCGACCGATGAGTCTTGCGTAGAGGGGGAGTCTGAATGCAAGACTCACTCGACCCCACGCAGAGGAGACGACACATGCCGAAGACCCTGCTTCTCGTCGGAACCGGAAGGGCGCCTTCCTGCTGGAGAGCGACGCAGCCCGGCGCGACTGGAACGTCCGCGGGCCGTTCTGCGAATCCTGGCCCGTCTACCACGCGATTCACGACGGCTCGACGGGGACGATCTACGCCGCGGCGGCGAGCGAGTGGCACGGCTCCGCGGTCTGGCGGAGCAAGGACCTGGGCGAGACGTGGACGCTCTCGAGCGAGGGCATCGGCTACCCCGAGGACAGCGGGAAGAAGGTGTCGAAGGTCTCGACGCTCGCCGCCCGCAACGGGCGCGTGCTCGTCGGCGTCGAGGCGCCCGGCATCTTCGAGAGCAAGGACGGCGGCGAGACGTTCTCGCTGCTGACGACGCTCGCGGGGCAACCGGGGAGCGAGGCGTGGGACGATCCCAACAACCAGCCTCCCGGTCATCTCGGCATCTCGGCGATCGCGCTCGACAAGGCGGACGACTCGCGCTTCTGGGCGATCGTGCAGGGCATCGGCCTGTTCGAGACGACCGACGACGGGAGCTCGTGGACGCCGCGCAACCGCGGGCTGCGCGCCGACTGGCCGCGGCCGCACGAAGAGGTCGGCTTCTGCGTGCACAAGGTCGTGCGCGCCGACGACAAGCGCCTGTACCAGCAGAACCACGTCGGCATGCACCGGAGCGACGACGACGGCCACACGTGGACGGAGATCACCGAGGGCCTTCCGACGGAGTTCGGCTTCGCCGCCGCGGCGCATCCGCACGACCGGGACACGTTCTACGTCGTCCCGCTCGACGGAGGTCACGGCCGGACGATGCCCGACGGCCGCGCCACCGTCTGGCAGACGCAGGATGCCGGCTCGAGCTGGAAGCCGCTGCGCAACGGCCTGCCGCAAGAGGATGCGTGGCTCGGCGTGCTCCGCGAGGCGATGGCGATCGACACGTACGACTCGCCGGGTCTCTACTTCGGCACGAGCACGGGCCAGGTGTTCGCGAGCAACGACGAGGGCGGCAGCTGGAGCGAGATCGCGGGCTACCTGCCGCCGATCTCGTCCGTCGAGGTGGCAGTGATCGACTGATGGCGGACGTGCATCTCCCGGGGACGCTGATCCCGCTCTTCGCGGGGCTGACCCGCCGTCTCGACATCGACGCAGGCACGGTCGACGAGGCGATCGCGGAGCTCGAGCGGCAGTGGCCGGGACTGCGCGACCGCCTGTGCGGGGCGGGCGAGCTGCGCACGCACATCCACGTCTACGTCGACCGGGAGCGCGCGGCGCTCGATACGCGGCTCGAGCCGCGCTCCCGCGTCGACGTCATCGCCGCGATCAGCGGGGGCTGAGCAGCCGGAGCATCTTCGGCGTCGCGACCCAGCGGAGCACGGCCGCGTCGCCGGTGAGATCGAGGCGCACGACCGCGCCCTTCTTCAGGTCGAGCGCAACCGCGGCCGCGTTCCCGGCGAGCAGGAGCGACACGAGCCCGGAGAGGTGCGGCTCGTGCCCGACGACGGCGACGGCGTCCCGCTCCGACAGCGCGCGGATCGGATCGAGCGCATCCGCCGGGGAGCGCTCGGCCTCGAGCTGCTCGCACGCCTCGGGCTTCGGCCACCGGGCCTCCTCCCGGAGGATCTCCGCCGTCCGCCACGCGCGGACGTACGGGCTCGACAGCACGACGTCGACATTCGGCACGATCGCGCGGAGGCCGCGCGCCGCGCGCCGGAAGCTCGTCTCGCCGTCCGGCGCGAGCGGCCGCTGCGCGTCGTCCGGCCAGCGCTCGGCGTCACGGTCCTCCGCGATCGCGTGCCGGACGACGTAGAGCGCAGTCACGTCAGCACCCGGGCGAGGAGCTCGTGCGCCTGGAGCATCCACATGTGACCGCCCGCGAGCGTCAGCTCGCGGTACTCCGCTCCGAGCGCGTCCGCGATCGCCCGCGCGTGGCCGCCCGTGACGAGCGTGTCCGTCGAGCAGCCGACGACGAGCACCGGGATTCCGGCGGCGCGCACACGCGCGCACTCACGGCGAAGATCGAGGCCGCGAACCTCGCCGGCGAGCGCGAGCGCGGCCCGCGGCGCCCGCGCCACGGCCGCGAGGGCGCGCGCCGCCGCACCGCGCGGATACGCGCCGCGGCCGACCTGGCGGACGAAGTCACCGAGGCTCGCTCCGATCGGCTTCTGCAACGGCAGGCCCGCCGGCGCGACGAGCACGAGGCGCTCGACGAGCTCCGGCAGCTCCGCCGCAGCGAGGATCGCGAGCGCCGCGCCCATCGAGTGCCCGCCGAGCGGCGAGCGGCCGCGGCGGCGCAGCTCGGCGCGCAGCCAGCGGCGGTACTCCGCGAGCGAGCCGCCGGAGGCGGCGAAGCTCGGCGGCTCGAGCCCGCGCCAGCCCGCCGGAAGGCCGGGCTCGTACAACTGGACGGGCGCGCCCCAGCCGGGAAGGAACAGCGCGGACATCCGCGCATCGTAGAACCGGGGTCAAGCGGCGGCGCGCTCCACGACGGCCTCCAGACCGAGCACGCGCCGGTAGACGGCCGCCAGCTGTGCGATCGCGGCCTCCCACGTGCGGGCCCGCGCGGCCGCCAGGCCCGCGGCGCCGAGGGCGGCGCGGCGGGCGGGGCTCTCCGCGAGCTCGAGCAGCGCCGCCGCGAGCGCGCCGGGCTCGTCCGGCGGCACGAGCAGACCGCTGCGGCCGTCGGCGACGAGCTCGCGTGCGCCGCCGGCGGCAGCGGCGACGACCGGCAGGCCGGACGCCCCGGCCTCGAGGATCACCTGGCCGAACGTGTCGGTCGTGCTCGGGAAGCAGAACAGGTCGGCGCTCGCGTAGAGCGTGGCGAGCGTCTCTCCGCGGGCTTCTCCGACGAAGACGGTGCCGGCGGGCGAGGTGCGCTCCAGCTCCCGCCGCGCCGGCCCGTCGCCGACGACGACGAGCCGCGCGTCGGGTCGTATGCGGGACACGCGCGCGAACGCGTCGAGGAGCACGCCGAGCCGCTTCTCGTGCGACAACCGGCCGACGGAAAGCACGAGCAGACGGCCGTCCCCGTCGAGCAGCCGCATGCGCAGCTCTTCGTCGCGCCGGTCGGGCGAGAACAGCCCCGTGTCGACGCCGCGCCCCCACACGCCGACGTCCGCGAGCCCGCGCGCCTCGAGCGCATCCGCCACGCCCAGTGTGGGCGCGAGCACGGTCGCGCACCTGCCGTAGAACCAGTCGACGTAGACCTCGATCGCCTCCGCGACGAGAAGGTCGCGGGTCAGGTGCAGCGCGTACGGCCCGAGCTCGGTGTGGTAGGAGCCCACCACCGGGACCCCGAGCAGCCGGGCCACCGCCAGTCCCAAGAAGCCGACAGGCCCCGGCGTGGCGACGTGGATGACGTCGGGCTGCTGCTCCTCGATGCAGGCGAGCACGTCGGTCGGCAGCGGGAAGCGCAGGTCGAGGGACTCGTACGTCGGCAGCGGCAGCGACCAGTCGGGCGGCAGCGCCACCGTGCCCGGTCCCGCCCCGTCGTGCGACGCGACGACGACCGCCCCGGGGTACGTCCCCTCCGCCGCGGCGTCGGCGAGGCGCCGCATCGTGCCGGCGACGCCGTTCGCCTCGGAGAACGTGTCGGTGAAAAGGAGCGCGCGCGGCGCCCGGGGAATGGCCCCGCGGCCGGCGAAGAACGCCGCCTCGATCACGCCGAGCCCGCTGCGCGACTCCGCGTGGTGGCGGGCGGTGGCGAGATACGGGAGCTGCAGTCCGGCCGCGAACGCGAGCGCGCCGAGCCGGCGCCCGGCCCCGGGAAGCTCCGCGAGGGAGACGCCGCCCGCGCGTGCGCGCTCGCCGAGCAGGCGCACGAAGCGCGCACTCTGGTCGGCGATCTCGCGGTGACGCTCCGCCGCGTCGTCGGCGTCGCGGTCGAAGAGCTGCTCGACCTGCGCGCCGATCGTGTCCGGCAGCTCGGCGCCGGCGATGCGGTAGGCGTTGGCAAAGAGCGCGGCGACGGCGTGCGCGAGCTTCGCCGTCGAACCGTGCGCGCCCCCGACGGACCCCTCGCCGCGTGCGATGCCGGCGAGGAGGTCCTCGATCGTCCCGGCGCTGCATGCGGTCCAGGTCGTCGCGATGTCGAGCGCTCCGTGGTCGTCCGATCCGCCGCTGAGTGCGATGCGCCCGCCGTGCGACGGCTCGAGCTCGTGCTTGTCGGCGAGCGCGGCGAGGAGCGCCGGCGTCACCGCTGCCGCGAGCCGGCACGCGAGCTCGTTCGACTCGCGCGAGCGGGCGCCGTTCCGTCCCTCCCACACGGCGAACAGGAGCATCATCCGCTCGACGTGCGAGGCCGTGAGCGGCGGCCCCATCCGGTACAGCGGGTGCGCGAGCGCGTGCGCGAGGTTGCGCTCGCGGAGAAACGCGACGAGCTCGTACACGGAGGGCCGGTACGGCTGGAGGTCGCGGTGATCCTCCTCGCGGAGGTTCCAGACGAGCACGTGGAGCGGCACGTCGTCCTCGGGAAACCGCGTCGTCACCTCGACCGACAGGAACGTGTCGGGCTCGTGCGCGATCCTGAGCGCGCCCTCGAGCGTGTTGTGGTCGCTGATCGTGACGTACGACATCCCCCGCGCCTTGCACACGCGGTACACGCGCTCCGGCTGGGTGTACGACTCGCCGAGCCGCGCGCGCCGGAGCGCGTAGTTCCCGCTGTCCGTCGAGTGGATCGAATGGACGTGCAGGTCGCAACGAGTCACTACCCGTGGTGTAGACCGCCGCGCGCGCAGTTCCTTCGTGCGACACCACCCTGCAACCGGGCGGTCACCGCATAGTCGCGCGTCAGCCTCCCGCGAGCAGCAGCAGCGTATGCGCCGAGAACGGCGCGCTCGAGACGGCGATCGACCCCGAGTACGGATAGTCGAGCACGAGCGCGACGAGGAGCGCAGTGCCGACGAACGCGGAGGCGGCGCCGATCATCGCCACCTGGACGCCCTCGCCGAAGGGCTTGAAGTAGAACGTCGTCGAGAGAGCGAGAACCGATCCGAGCAGCAGAAGCACCTGGAAGACGACGGGGAGCGAGACGTTCGCGTCGTCGAGCCGAGTCCGCCGGGCGGCGACGAGGCTGTTGAGCTCCGAGAGCGTCTGCCCGTAGAACGCGTTCGACGACGCGGTCGCGCGTGCGGACTCGAGTGTCGCGTACACGCGGTCGACGTCGTGCCAGGCCCGCACGCTCGATCCGCCGTGCTCCATGTCGCGCCACTCGTGGCGCTGCACCTCGCCGGCGTAGGCGAGCGTCTCCGCTCGGACGCGCCGCGCGAGCGACGGCGGCAGGCCGGCGCTTGTCCGGAGAACCTGAGCGAGTACCGTCGCCTCCTGCTTCGCGTTGTCGTTCGCACGCTCGAAGTTGACGTAGAGCTGGCCGATCGTGAAGGCGAGGACGAAGCTGAAGAGCCCGGAGGAGAGCGAGAACGCGCTCGACAGGCTCCTGCTCTCCGCGTGCCGGCCGAGCGATGGGACGAAGCGACGCATGGCGAGGAAGCCGCCGAGCCCGACGCAGGCGAAGCCGCCGACGACGAGGAGGGCGAGCGCCCAGGTCGGCAGCGTATTCAGAAGCCAGCGATCCACGGTGCGGCGATGGTACGCCGGGCGTCCGACGACGCCCGGCGCACCGCAGCCGCGTCGTTGCTAGCGAATGCCCTCCTGCACGAGCCTGCGCGTGGAGACGCCCGCGAGGAGGCTGTCGCCCGGCTTGCGCGCGCGGACGAACATGACGAGGTCACCGCGGCGAAGGGGCATGTTCCGGGTGGGCCGGAAGACGAGGGACACCCAACCGTTCGCAGCCGTCGCCTGCTCGGCGGCGTTGTACGTCCACCCGTACGGAAGGCCGACCGCGTACACGAGCGCGCCCTGCACGGACAGACCCTTGGAGTCGGACACGTGGAAGCGGGCCGTGATCTGCGTCGAGCGCGACATCACCGGGTTCGGCGAGAACGAGACCTGATCGATCACGAGCCGGTTCGGAAGCGAGACGTCCTTCACCGCGATGACGGTGGCGCTCTGGCTCGTCATCGGCGGAGCGACGACGGCCGTCGGGTCGCTGTAGAGGTAGTCGGAACCGTGGGAGTTCGTCGCCGTGACCTCGACGCGGAGCGTGTGCCCGACGTCGGCGCCGGTGAGCGTGTAGCTCGTCACGCTCGAGTGGGCGATGAACGTCGAGCAGTTGCTTCCGTGCGCGTCGCAGCGCTGCCAGGTGTAGTCGTACCGGATCGGGGCGGTGCCCGACCAGCTGCCGGTGTCCGCCTTCAGCGCGACGCCTTGCTGTGCCGTGCCGGAAAGCGACGGCCGCTTCGTGTTCACGGGCGCACTGCCGGTGGCGACCACGGTGGCGGTCGGCTGGGACGTCGCCGATCCACTGCCGCCGGCGTTCGTGGCGGTGACCTCGACGCGCAGACGGTGGCCGATGTCGGCCGACGCGACCGTGTATTGCCTGCCGGTCGCGCCGGCGATGGCGGCACACGCGCCGCCCGCGCTGTCACAGCGCTCCCACCGGTACGCGTACGAGGTCGGCGAGCCCGACCATTGCCCGACGCCCGCGGTGAGGACGTCCCCGTCGCGGGCGGTGCCCGAGCTGGTGGGAAGGCTCGTGTTCGACGGGGCGGCCGTCGCCGTGGTCGTCGTCGCAGTCGTCGACGTCGTCGCGGCCGGTGAAGCCGACCCGGCGGCGACCGACACTGCGAGCCCGGCGCCGACGGCGAGCGCCAGGCCGAACGCCTGTAGAAGTCGTGTACGGAAGCGCCGCATCGCGTGTACCTCCAGATAGAGAACGACATGGAGGTACCCGCGACCGAGAGGGCGTAATACATCATACCGTGAACATTTACGGACCCTTTACCGAGGTGCATCCTCGAAATCGAGGATCGCGGCGCGACGAGGAGGCGCCGATGCCCCTCAGATGCGGCCTTCCACCTGGAGGTGGTATCTCGCCGCGGCGGGAGCCGCGGCAGCGGCTGCGGGCGTCGCGCACGGGGGAGCCGCCGACGCGATCCTCGTCGCAGTCATCGCGTCCGCACTCGCCGCCGGCGCGACGGGGGTGCGCGCCTTCCGCCCGAAGCGGCTGCGGCTGTGGCTGCTGCTCGGGTCGACCTTCGCCTCCTGGGGCGCCGCCGCCGCGGCCGGCGCGTTCGCGGGCGCGCCCGGGTCATCGACGAGCGACCTCGTTGCGATCGAGTTCCTTCCGGCATACGTCTTCCTCGTCGCCGCGGCAGTCGGCCTCCTCCGCGCGACGGGGCACGTGCCGCTCGGCCGGGCAGATGCGACCATCGCGCTGCTCGCCCTCACCACGGTCGTCTGGCCGCTCGCGCTCGAGCCGAACATCCAGCATCTCGGGAGCCTCGACCGCCTCGGGGCCGCCGCCACCGTGGCGGCCGACCTCGTCGTGCTGGCCCTGCTGCTCCGGATCTCGTTCACCCCGACGATACGCCTCACCTCGTTCCGCCTCGTGCTCGTCGCAATGGCAGTCACGACGGTCGGCGACGTCGTCAACGGAAGCCCCGCGCTCGCGGGGCCGGTCGCCCTCCATGCGGTCCACGCGATCTACGCGCTCGCGTTCGCACTGGGAGGAGCTGCCGCGCTTCACCGATCGATGCGCGACATCCCGATCGCGGCGGCTCCCGCCTTCGACCCGTCGCACCGGCGGAGTGTCGCCATCCTCTCGGTTGCGCTCATGTCACCGTTCGTGGGGACGGCGCTCAACCTCTCCGTCGAGCACGAGTCCGACCTGAAGCTCTTCGTCACGTTCGGGACCGTGGTCGCAGTCGTCGCAATTGCGAAGATGAGCTGGCTCTTCCGTCGGCTCGACGCGTTGCGGGCGGAGGCGGAATCCGCCGAGCAGAGGTTCCGGATGGTCTTCGACTCGGCCGGCATGGGGATGTCGATCGGCGCGAACGGGATGTTGACGGAGACGAACGAGGCCTATCAGCGCATGCTCGGCTACACGGCCGACGAGATGAAGGCGATGCACTACACGCAGGTCACGCATCCCGACGACGTCGACATCGACACCGCCGTCGCCGCGGAGGTCGCGGCCGGAATCCGGCCGAGCTACAACGTCGAGAAGCGCTACGTACGAAGGGACGGCGAGACCGTGTGGGTGAACGTCACCGTCACGAGCGCGAAGGACGGCAGCTTCGGGATCGGGATGATCGAGGACATCTCCGCGCGCCGGCGGCTCGAGCAGGAACGCAAGGCGCTCCTGGCACGGACGGTCGAGGTCGCCGAAGCCGAGCGGATGGCGCTCGCGGCCGACCTGCACGACGGCCCGATCCAGCATCTCACCGCGGTGACGCTCACGCTCGACCTGTTGGCGAAGAAGCTCGCACGCGGGGAGACCGCGGGCACGGCCGCCCTCGCGCAGCGCCTCCGCGAGTCGGTCGCCGCCGAGATGCGCTCTCTGCGGCGGCTCATGACCGAGCTCCGTCCGCCCATCCTCGACGAGCGCGGGCTCGAGGCGGCGGTGCGCGACTGCGCGGACGCCGCTCTCGACGGCGCGGACGTCGGGTTCACGCTCGAGTCGAACCTCGACGGCTACCGGCTCGCGCCCGAGATCGAGACGTCGATCTACCGCGTCGTGCGCGAAGCCCTCACGAATGTCCGCAAGCACGCCGGTACGTGCGACGCGAAAGTCGCGGTCGCCGTCGGGGACCGGACGATCGTGCTGACGGTGGCCGACGACGGCGTCGGCTTCACCGGAAACGGCAGCCGCGGCCACTACGGCCTCCTGACGATGCGCGAGCGCATCGAGAGCATCGACGGCACGTGGCGGCTCGACTCCGCGCCGGGGAGGGGAACGACGATCCGCGCCGTGCTGCCGCGGAAGCTCCGGGCCGGCGACTAGGCCCGGCGGCGCTCGGCGAGCGCGTCCACTTCCCCCTCGGAGAGCGGGAAGTGGCAGGCGGCCACGTCTTCCGGGCCCTTCGGCTCCAGCAGCGGCTCGACCTCGCGGCAGATCTGCTCCGCCTTCCAGCAGCGCGTGTGGAAACGGCACGCCGGCGGCGGCGCGACCGGGCTCGGCACGTCTCCCTCGAGGACGACGCGGCGTCTGCGCCGGTCCGTCGTCGCCCTCGGCACCGGCACGGCCGACAGCAGCGCCCCCGTGTACGGGTGGCGCGGATGCGCGTAGAGGCGATCTCCCGACGCGAGCTCGACGATCTTGCCGAGGTACATGACGGCGATCCGATCGCACATGTGGCGGACGACGGAGAGGTCGTGCGCGATGAAGACGAGCGTCAGCCCCATCTCGTCGCGCAGCTCCTGGAGCAGATTGAGCACCTGCGCCTGGATCGAGACGTCGAGCGCCGACACCGGCTCATCGGCGACGATGAGCTTCGGCCGCAGGACGATGGAGCGCGCGATACCGATCCTCTGCCGCTGGCCGCCGGAGAACTCGAACGGATAGCGGTTGTAGTGCTCGGGGTTGAGCCCGACACGCTCCATCACCTCGCGCACGCGTGCCCGCCGCGCATTGCCGTCGCCCATCTTCAGCAGTCGCAGCGGCTCGCCGATGATGGTCCCGACCGAGCGCCGCGGATTGAGCGACGCGTACGGGTCCTGGAAGATCATCTGCACGTCGCGGCGCAGCGGGCGCATGCGGCGCTCCGGCCAGTCGCTGATGTCCTGGCCGTCGTACACGATCGAACCGGACGTCGGCGCGAGCAGCCGGGTGAGCAGGCGGGCGGTCGTCGACTTGCCGCAGCCGCTCTCGCCGACCAGTCCGAACGTCTCGCCGCGGCGGACGTCGAACGAGATCCCGTCCACCGCGTGCACACGCGCGACCTCGCGCTGGAGCAGACCTTTGCGGATCGGGAAATGCTTCACGAGGTCCTTGACGACGAGCATCTGCTCGCCGGCGGGCACGTCGACCTCGGCGTGAACGACCGTCTCCGTGCTCACGACTGCAGCACCGGGTGCTCTTTCTGGAGCTCGGCCCAGAGGCGCCGCCGCTCCTCGACGGGCAGATGGCACCGCACGAGGTGGCCGGGGCTCGACTCCGCCAGCGGCGGCTCCGTCTCGAGCGCGGGCGGCGGCGTGTACGGACAGCGGGGATGGAACGTGCACCCGCGCGGCACGCGGATGAGACTCGGCGGCGAGCCGGCAATCGGGCTCAGGCGTTCCGTGCGCGGAGCGTCGAGCCGCGGGATCGACTGGAGCAGGCCCCACGTGTACGGATGCTCGGGAGCCGTGAAGAGCGTCTCGCGCGGGGCGTACTCGAGCACGCGGCCCGCGTACATCACGGCGACGTCGTCGGCCATCTGCGCGACGACACCGAGGTCGTGCGTGATGAGGATGACGGCCGTGCCGAAGTCGTCCCGCAGCGCCTCGATGAGCTCGAGCACCTGCGCCTGGACGGTGACGTCGAGCGCCGTCGTCGGCTCGTCCGCGATGAGGATGTCGGGGCGCAGCGCGAGCGCCATCGCGATCATCGCCCGCTGGCGCATGCCGCCGGACATCTCGTGTGGGAAGCTCGAGAAGCGCTCCTCCGGGCTCGGGATGCCGACGGAGCGGAGCGCCTCGATCGTCCTCTTGCGGGCGAGGTCGCGCGATACGTCCTCATGGACGCGGATCGCCTCGACGATCTGGTGGCCCACCCGGTAGAAGGGATGGAGCGACGAGAGCGGGTCCTGGAAGATCATCGCGATCCGCGCGCCGCGTATCTCGCGCAGCGCATCGGCCGGCATGGAGACGAGATCGCGGCCGTCGAACCGGATCTGCCCGCTGATGGTGGCGTTCGGGAAGCGCGTCAGGCCGATGATCGTCTGCGCGGTGACGCTCTTCCCGGATCCCGACTCGCCGACGATGCCGAGGGTCTGCCGGCTGTCGAGCGACAGCGACACGCCCTCGACCGCGCGCACGACGCCGTCGATCGTCTGGAACGACACGCGCAGGTCGTCGATCTCGAGGAGCGGCACTAGCCGTAGCTCACTCTCGGGTCGAGGAACGCGTAGAGGACGTCGACGACGAGGTTCGCGAAGACGATGAAGAACGCGCCGAAGAGCACCGTCCCCTGGATCGCCGGCAGGTCGGAGTTGACGATCGCCTGCCACGCGTAGCGGCCGACGCCGGGGATGTTGAACACGACCTCGGTGAGGATCGCGCCGCCGAGGAGGAGTCCGATGTCCATTCCCGCCATCGTCACGATCGGCGTCAGCGCGGCGCGCAGACCGTGCTTGGAGATCACCTTCAGCTCGGGCAGGCCCTTCGCGCGCGCGGTGCGGATGTAGTCCTCGCCCATCGTCTCGATGAGGTTGCCGCGGGTCATCCGCGCGTAGAACGCGGCGAACGCCGCTGCGAGCGTGAACCAGGGCAGAACGAGGGCGTTGAACCATTGCCCGACGTTCTGGCTGATCGGCACGTAGCTGCCGGCCGCGCCGAACCACTGCAGCTGGCCGGTGCCCTTCGCGAACAGGAACAGCGACACGAGCCCGAGGAAGTAGACCGGCGCCGAGATGGCGACGAGCGAGCCGCCCATGAGGAAGCGGTCGAGGATGCTGCGCGGCTTGATCGCCGAGACGATCCCGACGGGTATGCCGATGAGCATCCAGACGATGAAGCCGCCGACCGTGAGGGAGATCGTCGCCGGCAGACGGGAGAAGATCTCCCCTCGAACCGACTCGCTGTTGTAGTACGAGTAGCCGAGGTCGAAGTGCTCGACCAGGCCCTTCAGATAGATCCAGTACTGGGTGTAGAACGGCTTGTTGAGGCCGAGGTTGCGCCGGATCTGCTCGACGAGCGCCGGCGTGGCGTTGCGGCCTGCCCGCAGAGCGGCCGGGTCCGCGGACGGGAAGACGTCGAAGATCACGAACGTCAAGAAGCTGACGACGAGCAGGAGCAGGATCGCCCAGAGCACACGTCTCACGATGTACGCGCCCATCTAGGTCCTCCTGCTCCCGCTCACGGCCTGTCAGCCTCCTACTTGACCGACATGAACGACACGTCCGGCTCGCCGCCGTTCCACAGCTCGGTCGCCGGCGTCACCTTGCTCGAGTAGAGCGTCGGCGACGTCTCCCAGATCCACGGGATCGCGGCCGCGCTCTCGGTCACGAGCTTGTCGACCTGGCCCCATTCCGCCCAGCGCTTCTCGGCGTTGAGCTCGACCTCGGCCTTGTCCATCAGCTTGTTGATGGCCGGGTCGTTGAACTGCGACCAGTTGTCGTTGTTCGCCGGCACGATGCTCTTGCCGTTGAAGTTCACGTCCAGGTCGGCCTGCGGCTCGTGGAAGTCCGCGATCCAGCCGACGTTCGGGCAGATGTTCGGCTCGTTCTTCGGAACTCCGCAGAACCGCGTGTACATCGCCGAGTGCTGCACGGAGATCGTCTTCACGTTCATCCCGATCTTCGCCAGGCTGTTGGCGACCACCGCGGCCGTGTTCGAGCCAGGCGGCGAGTTGTCGGCGACCTGGGTCACCTGCGGGCCGGTGTACTTGCCGCTCTTGTAGCCGGCCTTCTTCAGCATCGCCTCGGCCTTGGCCACGTCCCCGGAGTCGTTGTTCGCGCTCTTGAACGGGTCGAAGCCGTAGCCCCCCGCCTGATCGAAGCCGTGATTCTCGAAGTCAGGCGAGAGGAAGTGCGTCGCGATCTTGCCGTCGATCGGGCCGCCGCGGGTCAGCCGCATCGCGTTCCGGTCGAGGACGTATGCAACCGCCATCCGGACGTACTTGTTGTTGAACGGCGGCTTCTGCGTGTTCAGCGCGACGAAACGGCTTCCAGGAGTCGGAGTGAAGGTGAGCCGGCTCTTCTCGCTCGAGTTGGACTCGATCGACTTCAGGTCGGCCGCCGGCGGCGGGAAGTCGCCGTTGGCGTCGCCTTGGCCGCTGAGGATCTGCTTCGTCGCGACGTCCGGGTCGAAGCCCTCCTTGAAGACGATCTTGTCGGCGTACGCCGGCCGCCAGCTCGTCTTCGGGTTCCAGTTCGGATTCCGGACGAGGACGATCTGCCGCCCCGGCGAGTAGCCGGTGATCTTGCCCGCGGCGTTGTTCTGGACCATGTACGGCCCGGTCGCCACTTCGTGGTCTCCGTACGAGGAGCTCGTGCCCTTGTCGTACTTCCGCGCGTAGTCCGCGGGGACGGGAGCCGTGAGCGGCTCCTGCAGAGCGGCGACGAAGATGCCGCTCGGCTGCGACAGCTTGAAGACGATCGTGTACTTGTCAGGCGTCTGGATGCCGGAGATGTTCGGCACCGTGTTGCCGATCTTCTTCGGGACACCGACGATGTTCCCGAAGTACGCGGTCGCATAGCCGTTGCCGACGGCGGCGTCGAAGCCGCGCTCGATGGCGTACTTCACGTCGGCGGACGTCACCTCGCGGTTCACCGGCGGGCTGAACTTGATGCCCTTCCGAATGTGCACCGTGACCGTCTTCCCGTCCTTCGAGACCGTCGGCATGCTCGCCGCCAGGTCCGGGACCGGCTGGATGCTGTTCGGCTTGTACGCGAGCAGCGGCCGCTGCGTCACGTACGTGATCGCATAGGTGAACTGGTAGTACGCCGCACCCGGGTCGAGGTGATCGATGTCACCGACCGACAGGACGGTGATCGTCCCGCCCTTCTTGCCGTTCACGATCGTGTGGCTTGCACCCTGCACGCCACCTTTGCTCCCCCCACCGCCGCAACCCGCGGCGACGAGGGCGAGCGCACCGGCCGCAAGGCCGGCGGCGACAGCTCTCTGTCGTCTCATTGCCCCCTCCTTCATGTCGTTGATCGTGGATCGAGCGCGTCGCGGACCCCGTCGCCGAGCAGGTTGAACGCGAGCACCGTCAGGAGCAGCGCACCACCCGGGAAGGCGAAGTACCACCACGCCGTGCTGTAGATCGGAGTTGCGTCCGCGAGCATCTGGCCCCAGCTCGCACGCGGAGGCTGGATCCCGACGCCGAGGTACGACAGCGCCGCTTCGAGCAGGATGTTCTGTGGAATGACCAATGTCGAATAGACGACGATCGGCGCCACGAGGTTAGGGAGCAGCTCGCGGAAGATGATCGTGCTGGCGCGCGCGCCTCCCGCGCGCGCCGCCTCGACGAACTCCTTTTCGCGGAGCGAGAGAACCTGGCCGCGGATGATGCGGCCGATGTAGGTCCAGTTGATGATCACGATGGCGACGATCACCGTCCCGAGCCCCGGATGGACGAGTCCGGCGACGCAGCCGTTTCCGAGCGAGCACGCGGAGGCGATCCCGAGGGCGAGCAGGAGGATCGGGAACGCGAGGGTGATGTCGATGAGGCGCGAGATGGCGGTGTCGACCCAGCCGCGGAAGTAGCCGGCGACCATGCCGAGCACGACCCCGATGCCGACCGACAGCGCAGTCGCGATGAACGCCACCTCCAGCGAGACGCGCGCGCCGTAGAGGACGCGCGAGAAGACGTCGCGGCCGATCTGGTCGACGCCGAAGAGGAACTTCGACGACGGGCCGGTCGGCGTCCCGAACAGCGGGTCGAGGGCGTCCGGGTACTGCGCATTCGGCGGGTGCGCGAATGCCGAGGAGATCGGCCCCGCGAATGCCGCGAGGAGGAGCAGCAAGACGATGAAGGCAAGGGCGAGAAACGCGATGCGATCGCGCCTGAACCTGACCCAGAAGAGCTGCCACGGCGTCCGGCCGACGATCTCGTCGGCAGTGAACGCCTCGGCGCCTTCGCGTCGAAGCTCCTCCTCTTCCCGGACCGCGCTCATGTGCCCCTCACGTCATTTCCGCCCCGATACTAGGCAGAAACGCGGCGTGTAACTCGGAGAACGATATTTACGGATTGCCCATCGGCAGTCCGCGGGAGAGGCGGCGCCTGAGCTGCGGGGTCACGCGCTCGAACCGGATCCGGCTCGTTCCCCGCGCGCGCCGGGCCGAGGCGGTGATCCCCGTCGGCAGCGCGGTCTTCGCATCGAGCGCGAGGCCGATCCGCGTGCCTTTCAGCGCGAATCCCAGGGTTCCGTTCGACAGCGTGAGGCCGCGGCGCTGCTGCGCGAGCGTCTCGATCCGCCGCTCGAGGAAGCGCGTGCAGCCGCCGAGCTCGAGGAGCACGAGGGGCGCGACCGCACGCTCGGCCGCCGTGCCTCCCGACACCGCGAGCGTGTGCGGCGGAACGTCGAGCACGACGAGGCCGTCGTCCAGCCGGAGCACCGCGCCGCGGCGCCGGCGGCCGGCGGTGACGAACCAGTCCTGCAGGCACTGCCCGTGGACGGTTGCCCCGCCGTTCACCGAGAAGGTGCTGTCGACGAGCCGGTAGCGGCCGAGCCACGTCGCCGCGCGGAGCGCCGAGAACGTCGCGGAGTCGGGCTCGCTCAGCGCGACGCGCTGGACGAGCAGGCCGACCGCGAGCGCGGCCGCGGCGACCGACAACGCCACCCCGAGCGTCACCCAAACGGGGCCTAGAAGCCGCCTGCGGGGAGTACTAGGTTCGGCCGGTGAGGCCGACTGCGGCTGTGGCCTTCTCAGCGTGCGCATTGTTGGTCGGGCTCGTCCCGCCGGCCGCGGCGGCGGGCGGTGGGAACGCGGACCGTGCCGTCGCGAGCTACGTCGCGATGGAGCAGTACCTCTTCGATCCGGCGACGAAGAGCTATCGCGACGCACCCGCGGGCATCCCGGGGGCCGCGGCCTGGCCGGTCTCGCAGGCGGTGGCGGCGACGATCGCCGTGGCGCGCATCCCCGGCGCCGCCACCGACGCCGGCTCCGCCGCGCGTCGCGGCTTCCGCGAGCTCTCGACGCTGCGCGTCGGCTCCGTCTACCACGCCGCCGCGGGCGGCGCCGTCTACTACGACGACAACGAGTGGATCGCGCAGGATCTCCTCGACTGGAACGAGGCGCATCCGACCGCGGCCGCCGTCGAGGCAGCCTCCGCGATCTTCAGCGCGGTCGTGCGCGCGTGGGACGGAGACGCGTCGACGCCGTGCGCCGGGGGCGTCTACTGGACGACCGCTGCAGACGAGCGCGACCGCAACACCGTGTCGACCGCGAACGGCGCCGTCGTCGGCCTGCGTCTGTATGCGCTCACGAAGCGACCGGTGTTCCTGTACTGGTCGCGGCGCATGCTCGACTGGATGAACGCGTGCATGCTCGCGCCCGACGGCCTGTACTGGGATCACGTGACGGCGGCCGGCACCGTCGACCGGCGCGAGTGGAGCTACAACCAGGGAAGCCCGCTCGCCGCCTACCTCCTCCTGTACGAGACGACGGGCGACGCGACCGCGCTCGCGCGCGCCGAGCACCTCGCCGACGGCACGCTCCGTGCGTTCTCCGGGCGCTGGCTGTCGGAGCCGCCGCAGTTCGCCGCGATCTTCTTCCAGCATCTGCTCGAGCTCGCGGCCGTCGCCGGGCGGGCGGACTACGTCGCCGCGGCCGAGGAGTACGCCGAGGACGCGTGGAACGGGCTGCGCGATCCGCAGACGGGCCTCTTCGGATCCGCGGAGACGGCGACGCTTCTCGGCCAGGCGGCGTTCGTGCAGCTCTACGCGCATCTCGCGGTCACGGATAGCGGAGCGGCAACGTCACAATCGCCGCCGCCAGCAGCGGGATAGACAGACCGAGGATCAGACGGTGGGCTCGCGGATCGCGGCCGAGGGCGCCCAGACCCCAGAACACGGCCGGGGCGAGCAGGCCGAAGCGCCCGACCGAGTCGAACGAGCCGCTGAAGATCGGCAGGACGACGATCGCGGCTCCGGAGACGAGCCACGGCCAGGGCACGCGGGCGCGCCACGCTGCGGCGAGCAGCCCGAGGTAGAGGAAGACGGCGACGACGTCTCGCGTCACCCAGGCGTCGTGGGCGAACGAGCCGCCCAGCCCCTCGATCGCCGTGAGGACGCCGAGCGGCGAGAAGTGCCTCCCCCATGCCTGCTGCGCCTTGCTCCACACCATCGGGTCGCCGAGGACGGTCCAGAGGTAGAGCGAGAAGGAGCCGATCGCAGCGGCGGGCGCGAGGATCGCCCCGAGCGCGAGGCCGCGGCGCACGGGCGACAGGGTCGCCCGCTGCCGCCAGGCGATCGCGAGCAGCGGGAGCGCGACGAACAGCCCTTCCGGCCGGGCGAGCGCCGCGGCGCCGGCGCACACGGCCGCTATCCCCCAGCGCCGGCGCATCGCGGCGAGCGCGGCGACGGCGATGAGCGCGAGGACGATGCTCTCCGGATACTCCATCGAGAACGCGTATCCGAACGGGAACACCGCCAGGTACGCGGTCGAACGGCGCGCGATGGACTCGCCGAGCAGGTCGTGTGTCAGCGCGTGGAAGGCGACGAGCGCGGCGAAGAAGCCGAGGTTCGCGATGAGGAGCCCCGACGCCGAGTACCCGAGCCCGAGCGCGTGGCCTCCGCGCATGAGCGCCGGGAACAGCGGAAAGAACGCCGGGTCGCTCTGGCGGCCGGGGACGAGGAGGTATCCGCTCGACGCGACCATGCGGTACCAGCGCCCGTCCCACGCCTCGAGCGGCCCGAGCGCATGCGCGTGCTCGACGTTCCGGATCCAGCCGGCCGGCCCGAAACGGTGGACGACGACTGCGGCGGCGAGGATGACGGCGCGGCCCGCGACCCACCAGCCGGCGATCCACGCGAGCAGGCCGAGGCGGCTCGCCGAATATGGGCGCGCGGCTGCAACGGGGAGATGCTCGGCGTGCTCGAGCGTCGCCAACGCTTCTCATCCTTGTCAAGCGACCGCTCCGCGAAACGTTTTCTTACGGGACTTTTACGTTGCCCGATGTGTCGGCGCAGGCTCGCGCTGGTACTGCTTGGGTCATGCGACGGCTGGCCATCGGTGCGTCCTTCCTCGCTGCCCTCGTAGCCGCGACGCTCACATTCCTCGCCGCGGGGGCGCCGGCGAGCGCGCCGAGGCAGGGGTCACCCGCCTACCTCCAGACGGCCGAGCAGGGCCTCGCGCTCGTGCGCAAGCACTGGTGGAACGCGGCTGCCGGCTGGTACAACGACACGTACAACGGTGCGCCGCCGTCGATGCCGCTGGCCCGCCTCTGGAGCGCGTATCCGCTGTTCGAGACGTACGTCGCGGTGGCCATGGCCGACCCGACCGCGGCCAACAAGTCGGCGCTGGCGGGATTCGCCGACAAGGCCGCCAGCCTGTACTGGAACCCGGACATCAAGCCGTACGGCGGGTACGGCTACTACCCGAACATGCGCGGCCAGGCGAACGTCTACTACGACGACTCGGGCTGGTGGGGTCTCTCGTTCATCGACGCGTACCAGGTGACGCACGACAAGGCGTACCTGACGGACGCGCGCCGCGCGCTCCAGTTCATCGTCGGCTCGGGCTGGGACTCGAAGCTCGGCGGCGGCACCTGGTGGGACACGTATCACCACCACAAGACGATCGAGCCGCTCGCCGCCGCCGTGATGATCGGGACACGGCTGTACGAGGCCAACAAGGACACCTGGGCGCTCGGCTGGGCGAAGAAGCTCCTCACCTGGGCGAATGCCCACTCGTTCAACACCGCGCGCGGCCTGTACCAGCGCAGCGCGACCGACAACACCGTCATGGACTACGTGCAGGGCCTGATGGCCACCGCCAACTGGGAGCTCTGCAAGACGCTGAACCAGCAGGCGATGTGCACGAAGGCGCGGCAGCTCGCCACCGCGTCGCTGCAGGCGTTCGGGCAGAACCTCAACTGGTCGCCCGTCTACGACGTCGTCTACCTGCAGTGGATGCTCGAGTACTACAAGGACAGCGGCGACGGGCGCATGCTCGAGCCTCGCCCAGTACAACGCCGCGCGCGCCGCGGCGGCGGTCAACGAGAGCGGCTACTACCTCAACCGCTGGGACGGCACGCCGCTCGCCGACGGTCTCGGCGAGGAGTCCGCGAACCTCGACCTGTTCGCCTGGGTCGCCGCCTCGTCGTCGTCGTAGAGATCTGAACGATCCGTGAATTCGCGGGGCGCGAGGCCCGCGTGGGCCACAATGCGCCCGTGCCCACCGTCCTCGTGGTCGACGACGAGCCGATCGTCCGCGACGTCGTCGTCCGGTATCTCCGCCGCGACGGCTTCGAGACGCTCGTCGCCGGCGACGGCGACACGGCACGCGAGCTGATCGAGCGGAGCGAGCCGCACCTCGTCGTCCTCGACGTGATGCTGCCGGGCACCGACGGCCTCGCGCTCTGTCGCTGGATCCGCGCGCGCGGCGACCTGCCGGTGATCATGCTCACGGCCCGCGGCGACGAGGCCGACCGGATCGTCGGGCTCGAGCTCGGCGCCGACGACTACGTCACGAAGCCGTTCTCGCCCCGCGAGCTCGCGGTGCGCGTACAGACGGTGCTACGGCGCACCGCGCCGGCGCCACCCTCGGCCGAGCGGCTCGTGTTCGACGGGCTGACGATCGACCCGCGGACGCGCGAGGTCGAGCGCGAGGGCGCGCTTCTCCGGCTCACCGCGAAGGAGTTCGACCTCCTCTTCTTCCTCGCGTCGAACCCGCGGCAGGTGTTCTCGCGCGACCAGCTGATGGGCCGCGTGTGGGGGTACGAGGCCGCCGTCGACACCGGGACCGTGACCGTCCACGTCCGCCGCCTGCGGTCGAAGATCGAGCGCGATCCGTCCGCGCCGCATCACCTCGAGACGGTCTGGGGCGTCGGCTACCGGTTCGTGCCGTGACGTCGTTCGCCGTCGCGGTCGTGGCGATCACGCTCGCGGCCGGGCTCGCGGCCACGGTCGGCCTGACCCGCCTGCCGACCGCGCGCATGCAGCTCATCGCATTCGCGCTGCTCGCGGTGCTGCTGCCGCTGTGGATCGTCTTCTTCTCCGGGTGGGCGATGTTCCACATGGGAGACGACGTGAAGATCCTCGCGGTCGCGAGCGCGGCGGCGTCGGCGGCCGTCGGCGTCGCCCTCGTCATCGGGACGTCGATCGCCCGCCGCATCGAGCGCCTGCGCGCCGCCTCCGCGCGGCTCGCCTCCGGCGATCTCGCCGCCCGGGCGCCGGAGACCGGGCCGCGCGAGCTCGCCGACCTCGGACGCGCGTTCAACGAGATGGCGGCGAGCATCGAGGGGCTCTTCGACGCGCGGCGCGAGCTCGTCGCCGCCGCGAGCCACGACCTGCGCACGCCCATCGCCTCGATCACCGCCATGCTCGAGGCGATCGAGGACGGGCTCGCCGACAGCTCGGAGTACCTCGGGCCGCTCCGCGACCAGGCGCGCCGGCTCGCGTCGCTCGTCGAGGATCTGTTCGAGCTGGCGCGAATCGACGCGGGCTCGCTCGCGCAGGAGCTGCACGAGATCGCTCTCGGCCCGCTCGTCGAGTCGTGCGTGCGGGGCTTCGAGGCTGAGGCACGCTCGCGGAACGTCCGGCTCGAGCGCCGCATCGAGGACGCGCCGCCCGCGCTGTGCGCGCCCGAGCAGGTCGAGCGCGTGCTCCTCAACCTCCTCACGAACGCGCTGCGGCACACGCCGGGAGACGGCACCGTCGCGGTCACGCTCGCACCGGCCGCGGACGAGGTCCGGGTCTCGGTCGAGGACACGGGCGAGGGGATCACACCGGAGACGGCGAGCCGGATGTTCGACCGGTTCTGGCGCGGCGACTCGGCCCGCGTCGCCGACGGCAGCGGCGCCGGCCTCGGGCTCGCGATCGCGCGCGGGCTCGTCGAGGCCCAGGGCGGGCGGATCTGGGCGGAGACGCGCGAGAGCGGCGGCGCCCGCGTCTCGTTCACCCTCCCGACTAGCTGAAGAGCGCCGAGAGCTCGCCGCGCTGCGCCGCGGACAGGGGCTGCGCGAGCGCGTCGAGTGCGGGCCGGAGCTGCTCGGGCCGGCGCGGGCCGACGACGACCGCCGTCACCCGCGGATCGCCGAGCAGCCACCCGAGCGCGAGCGTCGCCGGGTCGCCGAGCTCCGCGAGCCGCTCGAGCCGGTCGTACACGGCGTCCGCGCGGAGGTGCTCGTACGGCCCCGGGCGGAGCGTCATCCGCGAGCCGGGGGGCGCGTCCTCGCCGCGCCGGTACTTCCCGGTCAGCCAGCCGCCCGCGAGCGGGCTGAACGGCGTGAAGCCGAGGCCGTGCTCGGCGCACAGCGGCAGCACGTCGACCTCGACGTCGCGGTCGAGGAGCGAGTACGAGTTCTGCACCCAGCGGAACGCGCCCACGCCGACCGCCTCGGCGAGCTGCGCGGCGTCGACGTTGGACAGCCCGTACGCGCCGACCTTCCCGTCGGCGACGAGCTCGTCGAGCGCGCCGGCCGTCTCGGCGATCGGCACGTCGGGGTCCCAGGCGTGCGTGAGGAAGAGGTCGACGCGCTCGACGCCGAGGCGCGCCAGGCTGCTCTCGACCTGCCTCTTCACGCGCGCCGGCGCGAGGCCGTGGTCGGCGCCCTCGTCCATCGGGGCGAACGTCTTCGTCGAGAGGACGACCCCGTCCGGCTTGCGGGAGCGCAGCCAGTCGCCGATGGTGCTCTCGCTGCGGCCGCCGCCGTACGCGTCGGCCGTGTCGAAGGTCGTGATCCCCGCCTCCCACGCCGCGTCCATGAGCGCGAACGCGGCCTCGAGGCCCTCGCCCTGCCCGAAGAGCTCCGGCGCAGAGCCGATGCCGCCGAAGTTCCCGCAGCCGAGGACGACCCGCGAGACGGCGGTGCCGCCCAGGTAGGCTCGCTCCATGGGTGCGACCGTACTCGACGTCGAGGCAGTCCGACAACGGTTCTCCTCTCTGCGCGGAGGCTTCGCGTTCCTCGACGCGCCCGGCGGATCGCAGGTGCCGGACGAGGTCGGCGCGGCGATCGCCGCCGCGCTGCGCGACGCGAGCGGCAACCTCGGCGCGCCGTACGAGACCGGCCGCCGGGTCGAGGAGATCGTCGACCGCGCGCGCGCCGACGCCGGACGCTTCCTCGGCTGCTCGGCCGACGACGTCGTCTTCGGGACGAACATGACGGTGCTCGACTTCACGCTGTCGCGCACCGCCTCGCGCGACTGGAAGGAGGGCGACCGCATCCTCGTCAGCCGCCTCGACCACGACGGCGGCGTCGCGCCGTGGCTCGAGCTCGCCGCCGACCGCGGCTTCGAGCTGGACTGGATCGACGTGAACGACGACCTGCGCCTCGACCTCGACGACCTGGAGCGGAAGCTCGACGAGCGCACGCGCGTCGTCGCGACCGTCGCCTCGTCGAACGCGCTCGGGACGATCGTCGACATGAAACGGGTGAGCGAGCTGGCACACTCGGTCGGCGCGCTCTCCTGGTTCGACGCGGTGCAGTACGCCGCGCACGAGCCGGTGGACGTGCAGGCGATCGACTGCGACGTGTTCATCGCCTCCGCGTACAAGTTCTGCGGCCCGCACCTCGGGGTCGCATACGGCCGCCACGAGCTGCTCGAGTCGTGGCGGCCGTACAAGGCGCGACCGGCGTCGAACGCTCCGGTCGGCCGCCGCTTCGAGCCCGGCACAGCGCCGTACGAGCTCTTCGCCGGCTTCTCGGCGACGATCGCGTACCTCGAGTCGCTCGGCGGCATGGAGGTCCTGCGCGCGTACGAGCACGAGCTCGGCCGCCGCTTCCTCGAGACGCTGCCCGACTCGGTGACGGTGTACGGGGAGCAGACGATGGACGGCCGCCTGCCGACGTTCCTGCTCAACGTCGAGGGCGTGCCGGCCGCGCGCATCGCGGAGACGATGGCGGCGCGCGGGTACGGCGTCTGGGCGCACGACAGCTGGTACTCGCTCGGCCTGCGCGAGCGCCTCCCGTATCCCGAGGACGCGCTCCGCGTCGGCCTCATCCACTACAACACCGCCGACGAGATCGACGGCTTCGTCGCCGAGCTCGGCCGCCTCTAGACCGGCGGCGCCGGGTCGTACTGGATGTAGCGGCGCACCTCGGCGGCACGCTCGCGCGAGTGGAGCCGCGCGACGAGGTGGAGCGCCATGTCGATGCCGGCCGACACGCCGGCGGCGGTGACGACGTCGCCGTCGTCGACGAAGCGCGCGCCCGCGTCGACCTCGATGCCGGAGCCGAGCTCGGCGAGCTGCTCGAGCGAGCCCCAGTGCGTCGTCGCGGGACGGCCGTCGAGCAGCCCGGCGTCCGCGTAGACGAGCGCGCCCGTGCAGACGCTCGTCATGAGCGCGCCGGCGGCGGCGAGCCCGCGCACGCGCTCGCGTACCGCGTCGTCGCCGAGCATCGGACGCGTGCCGCGGCCGCCCGGCCAGAGCACGACGTCGGGCGCGGGCGCCGTCTCCCACGTGTGGTCGGCGAGCACGCGCGCTCCCTTCGCGCAGGCGATCGGCTCGGTCGTCCAGCCGACGGTGAACACGGTGGCGCCGTCGTCGGGCCAGTTGTGCATCCACGCGGAGAACACCTCCCACGGGCCGACCCAGTCGAGCTCCTCGACGCCGTCGAAGAGGACGATCGCGATCTTCACTCGGGCGTCTCCCCCGCGAGGACGCGCGACA
>CAVWBZ010000016.1:0-258105 GCA_963753295.1 uncultured Actinomycetes bacterium
TGGCCGAGCTTCGGACGCCGCTTTGGCGTCAGCAGACGAAGTCGTTGCTGGAGCAGGCGATGCTGATGCTCCACACCGAAGAGACGCGGCACAGCGACCTCGACTCGATCCGCGCCGCGTTCGCTGGGAGTGAGTGGGGGACCAGTCCGATGAGGAGCTGGAAGCGATGCGGCAGAGCATGGTCGACGATCTCGACGCCGGGCGGGTGGAGCTGGAACTCCACGTGAACCACCTGATCAAGACGTTTCTGGAGCAGTCCACCGGGCTCGGCTGGGTTCTGTTCGCGCTTGACTGGACGCTCCTCCGCTCCGACGGGCTGCACTTCGTGCTCGGTGACACGCCGGTATCTGTTCACGATCCGACGCCGAAGTTCCCCGGCAGCGGCGCGGGGCCGCTGTCGTCCCGAACGTAGAGCTCTTCTTGCCGCTTGCTCCGACGTACGGGCTTTTTGCGCAGCCGAACCCGGAGACGCTGGATCGACTTCGTGATGTCGTCGAAGATATCCACGAGATGACCGAGGAGGAGCGCGCCGCGAGAATGTGGCCCTCGAAGGGCGGTGGGGGCTCGGCGATGCCCGGGATGAGCTGGTCTGGGAGCTCAACCTCCGCACGTACGCGCACGCACAGCGGTACGTCTACGGTGAGCAGAAGGCGGTCTGCGACGCGCACGCTTTCGCGCGACGAAACCGCGCCCGCCTCGCCGCGGTGAGACCCGGACTACCGCGCGTGCACATCCTCGAAGATCATCCGGACAAGCCGGGCCTCATGCGGGCGGTGAAGGTATTCGAGCCGAAGGTTGAAGGCGGTCGCAGCCCGCGTCCGCGGCGCCCGACGTAGTCGCGTCGTGCGCGACGTCTCGGTAGAGAGTCACCGCGATAGCCGCGCGCGTCTAGCGATGTGATCGGCGCAGTGGCGAGGTGGGTGCTGCCGTGTGTGTCCCGCCCCTTGTCCTTTGTCGTGGAGCGGAGTAGAACCAACCACGTGGGCAGGCAGCCGCATCGCACGATCATGGGCGAGTAGGCGAGGCCCGCGTGGACGACGAGATCCGCTTCCCCTCCGAGGAGGGCGAGGGGTGGCCTGGGAAAGCCCCGACCTCGCTGGTTGTCGCCTCGGTCTTGAGTGGCATTGCCCAGATCCTCAAGGCGCTCTTCATGTTGGCGGTCGACCTGGGCGCTCTCGGGGCGACCATCTACTTCGCCGTCGAGGGGCGGTGGGGTCTGTTCGCACTCATGCTCGTCGTCGGCATCTCGTTCGTGGCCGGGGTCGCCGACATTGCCTCCGGCATCGTCATCGCGCCGTTCGTTCTCGCCGAGGCGTGGATGCAGCGGCGCGCGCAGCGCGCACTCGACGAGCGCGGCCGGTTCACGTTGCCGCACGTCGCGCGGCAGGAGCCGGAGGTAAGCGGTGGCGTCTACGAGGCAGTGGCTGCGGCAGCCTGTCCGAACGGACATGAGATCCAGTCGGGCGCGAAGTACTGCCCGGAGTGCGGCGCTGCGGTCCTGCCGCCCTCAGCGCCGGAGCCGGAGGCGGCACTCGATGACACCGGCACCCTCCCGGTCGTCTCCGCGGCGGAACCCTCTTCGATCTTCGAAGCGCCGCCTCCTCGACGGCGGCGGAAGCGTCTGCTCATCGGCGGCGGCGTCGCTGCGGTTGCCGTCGTCGGGATCGTCGCTGCGACCTCCCTCTCGGGCGGCGGCAAGGGAAACAGCAGCTCGCCTCCGGCGAAGGCCGCGGCGGTCGTGCCGACAAAGCCGAAGCGAAAGCCGAAGCCCGCGCCGACCCGCTACCCGCAGCTCCTGGCTGCCGGGATGACGAAGCAGCGGGCCGCCGCGCCGCTCTGCTCCACGTACAAGGCGACGATCGCGCGCTGGCAACAGGCAGAACAGGAGCGAACGGCGGCGATGCAGGGCGTCTCGTCAACCGACCCGTACGCCTCTTTCGACCTCGTCCACAAGCCGGGCACGGGCTGGCTCCATGCGGACACCGAGCAGGCGTTGACTGCCGCGATCACCGCCGCCTCGCGTACGCGGTTGTCCGCGCTTGCCGGACCGAAGCGGCGCTACATGACGATCGAGATCGTCAACTCGTTCCGGAACGACATGCTCTACCTGTGCGGCGAGGGTGCGGCGTGGCGGCAAACGCTTGCGGCGCTGACCCAGCTCGACAATCGCACCGCCGCGATCGTGTCCGAAGCGGCGAACAAGCCGTGGTATCCGCAGGGCTACGCGCCCTACGGCGGCGACTCGTCGATCGCGGTCAAGTGGGACAACAACATTTCGAAGTGCCAGGACCAGTACGGCGTCGGTGGCGAGTACTGCTGGGGGATGTTCATCATCAGCCGGGACGGTTGCCCGTCGAGCATCTACGCCGAGATCAGCATCCTCCAGGGCAACGCAGTGATCGACTACTCGAACGACGTGCTCTCCGGACTTGACCCAGGCCAGGTCGGCGAGCTCGCGTTCAAGGCGTACGAGAACACGTCCGGCCAGTTGACCGGGCAGCTCAAGCAGGTCAACTGCTACTAGCGATGCCACGGCTGCCCATCGCCTACCGCTTGAACGGGCACGTCGACGGCTGCGGGGCATGATTCGCCCGCACGCCATCCCGGCAGTCGCAGCGGCGATCCTGCTCGTTGTTGCCCTCGGCCACCACCCCTACGGCTACTTCACGTTCCTCCGCTGGGCGGTGACGGTGGCTGCGATCGCGGTCGCAGGTGCCGCGTGGAAGTCGGAGTTTCAGTGGGTCACATGGCCGTTCGTTGCGGTCGCGATCCTCTTCAACCCGATCGCACCGATCTACATGACCCGACACTCCTGGCGCCCCATCGACGTCATCTGCGCTATCGCGTTCGCCGCCTCGCTCAAACTTCGGATGACGCAAGGCTCCGATCTAAGAGCTGCGCCTCCGGGGTAGCCCGGGCACACTGGTCATTCTGTCGCCAGGCTAGACAGGTTCGCTGGAGCGGCGTAGCGTCAGCATCGTGCGAGCGATCCTCGCTGCTGCTGCTGGGGTCCTGCTCCTCATGGTTGCGGGCTGTGGCGGGGGCTCGAACGGCCCGGCGACGTTCGTCGCCCGCGACGCACAGGGTGCAGCTTTGATCCAGTGGACGCGGACCGGCAGCGATCTGAAGGGCAGCCTCTCGCTCGCTTACCGGGACGCCTCCGACCCGCTGAACTTCCAGCGCTCGACGATCGCGTTCACCGGCGTGGTGCAGGGTTCGTCGGTGACGTTGACACTCGATCAGGGGCTCGGCTCGACGACGAACTGGAATGGCACGCTCGGCGGGAAGAGCCTGAAGCTGACCTACACCCGCGACGACGGGACCGCGGCCGAGCTCGACCTCGTCACGGGGACCGTCGCCGACTACAACGGCGGCGTCGCGGCCGTCCGCGCTCAGGTCGCTGCGGCGCAGAAACGCAAGGCGGCCGCCGACGCGGCGGCTGCGGCCGCCGCCCAGACCCAGCAGTCAGAGCAGCAGCTCGACAGCGACGCGCAGGCGATCGCCGACGATCTCAGCAGTGTCCATGACTCGGCCTCGACGGTCGCGAGCGAGTCGTTCGCCTCCGACCTCCAGTCGATGCGCGGCGATCTTCAGACGACCTACCACGACCTTCAGACCGTGCTCTCAGACAGCTCCGATGTGGTGTGCAGCGACGCGGGGGCGGTCGACTCGGACGAGGGCGCGCTCGAATCCGACCAGGGTGGGATCGAGTCGGACATCGGCGGGGTCGAGTCCGACATCGCGGGCCTCAACGGCGACCTCCAGACGCTCGCCTCCGACCGCGCCCGCTACACCCAGGACGCACAGGCCGCGTCCGGCTACGTGCCGCAGGCCCTACCGTCGGCCGAGGAGATCAAGACGACGATCGCCGCCGCACGCAGCGCGATAACGAAGGCGCGCGCCGTCGAGAAGGCGGACCGCAGCGCGGCGGCGGGGCTCGTCGCGCAGGGGAAGCAGTACGCCTCGCAGGCGGATGCTCGCTGCACCGCATCGGGCTAGCGGCTACGCCTGCGCCTCCCTGATCGCATCGGTCTTGACGCAGTCACGACCTCGATCATGTCCCGGAGCGTCGCCTCACGCGGAGACCGAATGCCGAAAAGCTAGAGCGCAGCCGCGCGTGTGTCGTTGGCCGGAAGGAACTGGTCGAAGCTATCTCGCATCGAGCCGAGGCGCACAGGGACGATGAATCGTCTGCCGCCGCGATCGACCACCAGCGTCGCGGTGTCGCCCGCGTGGAAGAGGACGAGCTTGTCGAAGATCGACTCGTCAGTGGCTCCCTGAAAGCTCTTCGATGGCGCAGGAGCGTTGAGCACGTCGACAAGCACATCGCCAACCCGAAGACGACCTTCCGCTGGCGCCTTGTCCGCCAGGCCGATCACCTGTAACGCGCCCGACGGGGGCCAGCCTGGCGCAACCGGATGAACCGTCAGGCCGAGCCAGGGACGAGTGTCGCTTGCCTCGGCGAAGTAGCCCTTCTTCGCCGCGATCGTGAACTTGTAGCTGCCGACCGGGCAGCAGTGCGCGTCCGATGGTGTCCAGTATTCGGCGGTCGCGGTGAGGACGCGGTTCGCGACATGCCAGCCGAGCAGGCCCTCTCCTGTCCAGGTGTAGACGACATCGGCCAGGCCGCCTTTGAAGTCGACAACGGCAAGAACGCCGGGAACGCCCGATCCGCCGTAGTTGGCAGATGCGTTGAAGGCAAGCTGCTGGCGCTTCCCGGCGAGAAGGGTGACAAAGCGGACCGGGCCGAGTGTGACGTTGGCCTTCGGATCGAGGAGCGGCGTCGCCAAAGGCGTGAACGTTGACCCGGGCGCGTTGTTAGAGCTCCCTGGGTCTCCAAAGCTCTCACGCGGTACGACCTTCTGCGCATCGAACGCAACGCTCCAGTGATGAGCGAGCGAATCCCACTCAAGCACCCTCACGTCCGCCGAGTGGAAGCTCAGCGAGCTCACCGGCGGGCCGACCGAGGCTACAACGACCTCCGGAACCGACTGCCCGGAGAGGTGGGCGTGCCAGACCTGCTTCGCTCGGTACCCGGCCGGAACGCCCAGTGCGATCGGAGCGGCCGGAACGCTCGAAGCAGTCGTCGAGGAGACGGTTACCGTGACCGTGCGGACACCGCCGCACCCAGCCGCGACAAGGCCGACGGCACACGCGACCACAACGGCACGCACGGACATGGGCCGATCGTACGAGCGCGGGAAGAGGATTGGAAGACCGCCCACGCCTGGGTGCCTCGGGTAGAGCCACGCCGCGTGGTCGCGCGGAACTACTTCACCGAGCAGTACCCGCCCGTGGCATCGAGCGGACATGCGCCATCAGCCGGGCTCGCTTCTCGGGCTTAAGAATGTCGATCGGCCGCTTCGCGATCCAGTCGGCGACTCTGTCGCCGTGGATGACCCACGCGTAGTCCTCGACCCACCGAGGCTCCGCGTCCATCTCGGCCCATACGACGACGACGGGGTAGACAGCGACGGGGAAGTCGAGTGCTTGCTCCAGCTCGCGTTCGAGCGATCGCGCTTCAGCAGCAGCGCTGGGCAGCCAGCGGTCGGCGAGGTAGGAGTTGCTCTCGTCGTCGAGCCGCTGGACGCGGATGCTCGTGCCCTCGATCGTCACCCGGCTGTCCTTGAGGTTCTTGGTGTTCAGCACGTAGACGGCTGGCCCCGCGACGAGGTGATCGTGGTTGCCGTTCTCGCCCCACCGAAGGTCGTGCCGGACAGCCCATGTTGCGCGTGGCAAGTGCTTCAGCTCGGTCGCCGTGTTCTGCTCTCCCCAGGCGCCGAGCTGCCAGTTGAAGATGTGCCCCGGAAGAAGCGCGTCCGGGATTGCTCGCATGCTCATCAGGAGCATTCCTGCCACCAGCGTCCCCATCGACGCCAGGCGGCCGCCGGGGTGGAGGACGGCGACCGTGCCGACGATGACGACGAGCGTGACCCAGAAAGTGATCGGCCCCCAGTGGCCGAACGTCCGTCGCCGCCAGCGGCGAGAGAGCTCCTTGTGGCGGCGCGCAGCCGATCGGCCCGGGTGATCGCGAGCCAGCACCTCGAACATGGGCTCAGCATCGGCTCAGGCGACCTCCAGGTTGAGCATGCGCAACCAGGCAGGCGGCGGCGTCTTCGAGTACAGGCAACGCGACGAGGCTCTCGATCCACGGGGCAGCGAGATGGTCGCGGTTGAGGCGCTTCGCGGGAATGCCCCATAGGCAACGGCTTGTTGTCACCGTAGACTCGTTCGAATGAGTCGCTGGGATGAAGAGTTCGCCGACCACGCTGCTCACAGCAGAGGGGAAGGCGCGGATCGACGAGCTCGACGTGCTTCTTGCAAATGGGTTATGCCTCTGACTCCACTAGGTCGAGGGTTCTCTAGGGCGGCGTCGAGCGTCCGGTCACGGGTTCACGTCGATTTGCCAGTAGAGCCGCCACCCGTCTCGGCTGCGGACGAGAAAAGCGATGTGCTCGGCCGCGA
Source organism: uncultured Actinomycetes bacterium (assembly GCA_963753295.1). Taxonomy (GTDB): domain Bacteria; phylum Actinomycetota; class Thermoleophilia; order Gaiellales; family Gaiellaceae; genus Palsa-739. The sequence goes on from CAVWBZ010000016.1 coordinate 6,466, forward strand.
TGGCGTGGGCCGTGAAGCTCATGTCGAACGCCCAGGTGACGCCTGCGACGCGTCGTCCACAGCGCTGAACTGCGATCCGGTACCAGCGGTCAGCTTCCGCTCCTCCTCGCTGGGACGGCAGAAGAACGGCCTCCTCGACAGACACAGTCTTCGAGCTGATCGGGGCGATCCGACCGTCGATCCGGGCCGTGAGGTTCTTGAAGACCACGGCCGCCCGCCGATAGAGGGCTGGCAGCGCCGACTCCAATGTTGGTCGATGCACGGAAACCGAGGACGCTGGTGGACAGCGATCGACCGGAAACTCGTTCGCCACCGCTAGCCCGGTGCCAGACGCAGCCGGAACTACCGCGGCGACTACCGACGCAAGGACGATCGCCGCGGCCGTCACCGTGAGCAGACGACTTGCGCGCATGTGGCGAGAGTCATACCGCGGACGGACGCCACATCCATCCGTAGTCGCTCTCGATCAGGAAGCCCGCCGCGGTCGGCGTGAAACCCTCAACTACCTCCCCGTGGAACCAGGCCACTTGCAGCCCTAGTGGAGCCGTCGGCATAACCCATTCTTGCAAAGGCGATCAAGACGGTCGGCGCGATCGGGAGCACCGGAATGGCGGGTGGCTACAAGATCGTCGCCGACGCCGAGAAGAAGCAGGCCGACAGGTGGAGGCTCGTTGCCGCGCTGTCCCTGCTTGGTGCAATTGGGGCCACGATCTTCGCCGTCGCGCATGGGATCAGCCACGGCTTCCACGTCGACTCGTTCTTCGCGAAGTGGGCCATCTCGGTGCCGTTCGCCGCGTTGGCGACCTACGCTGCGCGCGAGTCCTCGAAGCACCGCGAACAGGCGATCGGCAATCGCAAGATCGAGCTTCAGCTCGCCTCTCTCGACACCTATCTCGTGAGCTTGCCGGAGGAGAAGCAGGAAGAGATCAAGGCGAAGCTGGCAGACCGCTTCTTCGGCGAACTCCCTGTTCGGCTCACGGAAGGCACCGGATCGGAGTAGAGGGCGGAGGCGTTACCGCGGCGCCTGCCTCTCAACCTGCCATCGCCTGACCGCGTTCGCGAGTTCTTGCTCGCCTCGCTCGGTGAAGAGCGCTTCCAGGCCGTGCGCGGCGGCTGTCGGCTGCTCCGGTAGCGCCGTGAGGAGCGCAAGCAGAAGCTGTGCCTCGGCGAGCTCGACGCGCGGCTGCTCGGCGCAGTAGCGGCCGAACCACCGCGCCGCGTAGCGGCCGTACCGGTGCGGCTCGCGCGCGGCGACGAGAAGCGTCAGAGCGAGGGCGTCCGCGAGGTTGAGCCGTCCGAGCTCGGAGGCGGCGCCGACCGCGAGGGTGACCGAACCGGTCTGGATAGCGCGGCGGAAGCGGACCGCCGCGTTCGGCTGGGCGGTCAAGGGTCGGTCGTCTTTCCACGCTCGGGAGAACGAAAAGTTCCCTCGATCGGGTGCCTAGGCGCCGGATACGAACACACGTACGATGAGAATGTCACAAGGAGCATCGGTGTCGAGGACGAACCCGGCCCGGCTCTCACTGCGGCACCTCAGAAAGAAAGGGGTTACCCCATGCCCGAAGCCGGGCTCAACCTCTCCACGCCGGTGATCAGGCAAGCGATCGCGCTGCTCGACGACGTCTTCGAGGAGATCTCAGTCAGGGCGCGCTGGAGCCTCGGCGCCTACGCCGCCGCCGCCTCCGGCAAGCCGATCTCCGGCCCGATCGCGGAGGCGGTCGAGTCGGAGCGGGCCGTTGCCCGCTGCGCGTTCGGCTCGCTGCTCCACCACGGTCTCGCGCGCGGGTACCGGATCGAGATCGAGGCCGCGCCCTACGACGAGCAGGACGCGAGAGAGGTTACGCGCGCCCCGGACTCCTGGATGGTCGCTGCGGCAGCGCTCGCACGCGTCGGACTGGACATGATCGACGGCGGAGAGCGTCTGCCGGACGTGTTCATGCCCGAATACGAACCGACCGAGGAGTGGCGTTCCCTCAGCACACTCGTTCTCGTGTCGGTGGTCGCTAACGACGCGGGAACATGGGAGGACGCGGTCGCGATGGTTGCGCTCGCCGCCGAGCTGCTGCGGGGAAAGCTCGACCGGCGCGCCGACGAAGGAGCGCGCTGATGGGCATCGCCACCGGCTGCCCGCGCGGCGGTGATTGCCGGGCGACGAGGCCGCGGTGAGCGCATCGCTCGACCGGTTGGGCTGGTCAGCCGCTCTCAGGCGTGTTGCGGAAGAAATGCTCCGGCTCGGGCGGGTCGTCGCGACGTGTGTCGAAGATCTTCCACGACCGCCACTCGTCCTCGATCAGGTCGAAGACGTCGCAGTCGAGGGCGAACGCGCAGTTCATCAGGTAGCGAAAGCGGGGGTTGTCGTCGGTGCCGCTTTCGAGCTTCTGGTAGGTGGTGCGGGAGATGCCGATGGCGACGGCCATGTCGTCCTGGGTGACGCCGCGGCTCTTTCGCATCTTCTCCAGCTTGGTCACGAAGCGAAAGCTAGACGCGAAAGCCCACGTTTGCAGGCTCGCATCATCAAGCCTGCGATTCTGAGCCTCAAAAGGTGAGCAGGGTGAGCCGCGAAGAGCGGGTGTCGCCCGCCGATCCGTCTTCACAGTCCGTGTATGGACAGGACGGACAGGCGGAGCAGATGCCAGCGGTAGCGGGTGCGGTCCGCTCCGGTAACCGCGGCCGCCTGCACCTGACGAAGGTGCCGGAGACGACCGGCCCCTGGCGGGCTCGCCGCCGCAAGCACCCCCGTGAGATTCGCCTCCCGTATCTCCCGAAAGCGGCCGACTTCGGCCGTGACCGCGGGCTCTCCAGCGTGATCCCGCTCATCCACGCCTTCCGCACCCTCGGCGCCCACTTCGACCAGATGCTGGCCGCCGAGTTCCCGGTGCGCTCCGAGATCAGTCCGCACTCCGGCCAGGTCGAGCTCACACGCTCAGACGAGGACGCCGACCCGCGCGGGCCGGGACGCCCGCCGAACCCGGGCCGCTGGGAACTCGCCGCGACGGCGTTCGTCGCGTCGAACTACCGGTCGGTGCAAGCTTTTTGCAGTCGCTTCTCCGGCACCGGCCTGTGGCGCGAGTGCGGCTTTGGCGACTGGGAGCCTGACGATCGCACGGTGCGCCTGCACTTCGAGGAGATCGAAGACAACCACTGCCATGCGTTCGCGAAGGTCGCGAACGCGGAGATCGCGCTCGCGCATTCGCGTGATCCCCGGGTCGGCACGACTGGCTTCGGCGACGGCACGAAGTGGCAGAGCCCGGCCCTCGTCAAGCGGGTCGAGCCGCAAGGGCCGGAGGGGCGGCACTGGAACACAAAGAACGTCCTCAAGCGGGCGAACGAGGACGACTTCCAGAGTTTGCACGAGAAGGAGTCGGCCGAGCCCGAGCCTGAAGACGACAAGCCGGACGAGATTGCTTGGGCGGATGAGCGCGGCAACCTCGTCGCCGTCGAAAGCGCTGCTTCGCCGATCCACATCGACGAACTCCGCGGTCGTCAGTACTTCGAAATCAACGGCGTCGAGTACTACGCCGACGACGTCGAATGTGGGCTGCGCAAGGTCGAAAAGCAGCCGGGCAACCGCGTGGACGTCTGGTTCGGCGGCATCGCCTTCTCGATCACCGACGGCTTCACCGGCCTTCGCCTCTCCACACAGGTGTTCCGCGCCGACGAGCAGGAGTTCGACCACATTCCGGCCGCGATCGAGGAAATCCGCGACACCCTCGGCGCCCCGCCGCTCATCCTGTCGGTCGACCGGTTCAGCTCGATCAAGGACATGTACGAGTACTGCGCCTGGCGCGGCATCTACCTCGTTGCCCACTACAAGGGAAGCCGCCAGAAGCCCGAGCGCAAAGACCTGCGCTGTGACTCCTTCGACGAGCATCAGATCCCGCGCTGCCCGCACTGCGGCGGCGAAGGGGACATTCTCGGCGAGGGACTCGGCCATTACTGGGAGCCGGGGCCGGAGCCGCGCGAGCCGCGCGTGCGCGCCCGCTGCCGCAACCTCGAAAGCGACGAGTGCCGCGCGCACCCGATCTTCTCTGTGCCCTGCGCGGTCGACTACCGGATGATGACCGGGCTGCCTCTCACCACCCAGCTCTGGCACGCAGTCGCCGAGCGGCACGGGACCTGGGAGTCGATCTTCGGCAACGACCGCGACCGTAGCGGCTTCGCCGGGAAGGACACGACCGGCATGCTCGCCCGCCGCGGGGTTGCGCCGCAGCGCCTGCGCGGCGAGATCTCGCGCATGCTCGACTGGTTCCGTCTCTGCCTGCGTCAGGGCTGGATCGAGGGGTGGGAACGGCAGAATCCCCACGAGGCGATCGACTTGATGGCCGACCAGGTGAACCACCGCGGCGTCGTCAAGTACGGCATCGGCAAGGGCCGTCTCGCCCGCGTCATGGGCGCACGCCGCCGTCGTGGCCTCAACCTTCCCTACGGCTCCGTCGCCGAACGGCTCGGACTCGTCGCGCCCCCAGCAGATGTTGAGGCAGGCGAACCACCGCCTGATGCGGACGCCCCGGCGTGACCGGGGCTAGCCGCCACCGCTAGCCGAACGAGACGAAAGCCGGACAGGAGGAGAACTCCTGCCCGGCTTTCGTCTCGGCGCACGCTCGAAGGCGTCGACGACGCTGTCGTCTCGCGTGCGCGGCGCCGTCAGCGCGCCAACTCGGCTTCGAGCACGCCGCAATCTTCAGCGGCGGCGACAGATCGAATTACTGGCGGAATTGCTGGTGCTGCGGAAGGTGGAGCGTACCGGGATCGAACCGATGACCTCCGGCTTGCAAAGCCGGCGCTCTCCCAGCTGAGCTAACGCCCCGTGCGCGCCCAGTGTAGAGCCTCGGCTCAGGCGGATTCGAGCGGCGAGGCGAGCGGTGACCCGCTCTTCTGCGGCCGGGACGACCCGGCTTCGTGCGTCTCGAGCGAGATGTTCGCGGCGATGAGGCGGGCCCGCTCGTCGCGCAGCGCGTCGCGCTCCGCCTGGACCTCTCGCGTCCGCTCGATGAGCCCCTCGCGGCGGCGCTCGTACTCCGCCTGGATCGCCGACAACCGCTCCCGCTGCGAAGCGACGGCCGCGAGCGCCTGCTCGAGCTCCCGCTCCCGTCGTTCGACGGCGCGCAGCCGCTCGGTCACGTCCGACTCGGTGGGAGCGTCCTCGGGCGGTCGTGAGATTGCCATGCGGCGCGGATCCCCTTCGGTTCGGGAGGTCTGGCCGCAGACCGGCTACAGCATCGAACGGGATCGGGCCCCTGTCAACCCCGAAGGGCTGACAGGGGGCTCCGGAATCCTCAGGCTGCCCGCTCGAGGCGCTCTTCGACGCGCGCCCGGGCGACGATCTGTGTCCGGTCGCCGAAGCGCACCCGGGCGCGGAGGGCGCGGTGCTCGTCCCAGAGGCGGTCGAGCTCCGCGTCCAGCCGGTGGATGTCCGCGACGATCCCAGCGTCGTATTCGGCGGAGAGCTGCTGCCAGAGCTGGCCTCGCTCCTCGCTGAGACGCTCGATCTCCTGGTGGATCTCGCTGAATGTCCTCATGACCCTCACAAACGCTCGACGTACCCCGGTCATTCCGCAGGAAACGGAGAGGAGGATCCTCAGCCGTACCCGAGCTCGTCCAGGCGGTCCTCGTCGATGCCGAAGTAGTGCGCCAGCTCGTGGAGGACGGTGATCCGGATCTCGTCCTCGAGCTCGGCCGGGTCGGGGAACGACTCGACGAGCGGGAGGCGGAAGATCCGGATCCGGTCGGGGAGCGCGCCGGCCCAGTCGCCCCGCTCGGGCAGTGGGACGCCCTCGTACAGGCCGAACAGGTCGGGATCGTCCGGGTGCTCGTCCTCGACCGTGAGCTCGAGGTTCCGCACCGCCTCCCGCAGCTCCGGCGGCAGCGACGCCACCGCCCGCTCGACGTGGGCCTCGAACCTCAATAGACCGGGTGCTTCGACGTGGGTGCCTGCGGCCGTCTCCGCGCGACGAGGACGATCGTCGCCGCGCCGAAGGCGAAGCCGCCGATGTGGGCGAAGAACGCGACCCCGCCCGCCGCCTGCGGCTGGAGGAAGCTGAAGCCGCCGTCCCAGATCTGGAGGCCGATCCAGACGAGCAGGAACCAGAAGGCCGGGATCTCCCGGATGAGGATGATCCCGAAGAAGATGAGCGTCAGCACGCGGGCGCGGGGGAGGAGCACGAAGTACGCGCCGAGGACGCCGGCGATCGCGCCGCTCGCGCCGATGTTCGGGATGCTGGCCGCGCTCGTGCCGGCGAACCGGAGGGTGATGACGGTCTGCAGGGCAAACGCGGCGAGGCCTGCGGCCAGGTACCAGACGAGGAAGCCGACGGAGCCGATCGCGTCCTCGACGTTGTTGCCGAAGATCCAGAGGAAGAGCATGTTGCCGAGGATGTGCTCCCAGCTCGCGTGCATGAACATGCCGGTGAAGACACCCTCGTACCAGGGCAGTGCGTGGAAGCCGGCGGGGAGGCGGCACGGCCCCTCGACGGCGCACGGGTAGAAGCCGTCACGGAAGACGTGCACGTCGACGCCGGGGCTCCGCAGCTCCCAGAACCACACGAGGAAGCAGGCGGCGATGAGGCCGATCGTGACGAACGGCGTCGACCGGGTGGGGACGTTGTCCCGCAGCGGGATCATGGAGCCGGGGAGTCTATGCGTCCCCGGGACTTGACAGGTAGACGCTCAGGTTTTATCCTTTGCCTGCATTCAGGTAGTGGAGTCAAGGAGGCATCATGGCAACACTGGTTCGGTGGGAGCCCTTCCGCGAGCTCGCCTCGCTCCAGAACGAGATGAGCCGAGTCATGAACGGGCTCCTCGAAGGCAACGGCCGGTCGACCCAGGGCTGGGTCCCGACCGCCGACGTCTGGGAGACGGACGGCGAGGTCGTCTATGCGTTCGACCTCCCCGGCATCCCCGAGGACAAGATCTCCGTCGAGCTCGAAGACGGCGCGCTCACCATCACGGCCGAGCGCGAGCGGGAGCAGCAGGTCGAGGAGGGCCGCTACTTCCGGTTCGAGCGCCGCTTCGGCACCTTCACGCGCACGATCGGCCTGCCGCAGGGCGTGACCGAGCAGAGCGTGAAGGCGACGTTCAAGGACGGCGTCCTCGAGGTGCACGTGGCGAAGCCCGAGCAGGCCAAGCCGCAGAAGATCGCGATCGCGGTCGGCGGCTCGGAGCCGAAGACGATCGAGGGCACCGCGACGAAGAAGTAGCGGGGCGCTAGAGCGCTTCGCGAATGCGAGCGGCCACGGCCTCGAGCTCGAGGTCCTGGCCGCTCACGTCCTTCAGGATCTCGTCCGCCGTCGGCTTCTGGCCCTCGTTCCAGAGCTCGCGCACGAGCGAGCCTGCCTCGCGCCGCGTGAACCACGCGTTCCCGAAGCGCTCCCGCAGGTAGCCGCGCAGCTGCGCTTCGAACGCCCACGCGCGCAGGTACTGCGACGCGTAGAAGCCCTCGTCGACGTCGTCGAGGTAGTCCGTGTCGCTCGGCGTCACCTTCAGCGCGTCGGACAGCAGCTCGACGTACCGCGGCCGCATCGACGTCACGTCGCCGGCCGCGTGCAGCTCGAGCTCGTAGATGAGCTTCGCGCAGTAGCGGCGCAGCAGCCACAGGAGCTGCACGGCGCTCTCGGCGGCATACTCGCGCGGGCGCGGGAAGTCGAGGCGCCGCTCGAGCCACACCGGATCGTTCGCGAGATGCTCGACGAGCATCGCCCAGCCCTCGGTGACGGCGTTGTCTCCCAGGCGGCGCTCCTCGACCGTGAGCGAGGCCGACGTGTGTGCGAAGTGCTCCGTGTGGCCGGCCTCGTGGAAGAGCGCGCGCCAGTCGTCCGGGCCGCCCGTCGGCTTCATGACGAGCACGACGCGGCCGGGAACCTCGATCGGGACGCAGAACGCGCGCGGCGACTTGTTCGGGCGGTCGTCCAGGTCGAGATGGACGTTCGGCTGCGCGCGCAGGTCGACGCCGAGGTCGGCGAGGCTCGCCTCCAGTGCGGGCAGCATGCGCTCGGCGGGGAACGCCGTGTCCCAGGCGACGCCGCGCCAGATGCGCGCGACATCCCAGCGCTCCGCCTCGCCGAGCCCGAGCCCGATGCCGTTGCGGAAGAAGCGGTCGCCCGCGTCGTCCCAGAGGCTCTCGGTCGAGTCGAGGAAGTCGCGGCACTGCGCGGCGAGGTCGTCGAGCGGGTACGCGAAGCCGCGGTAGAGCTCGGTGTAGTTCGCGGCGCCGAGGTTCACGGTCTCGCGGTGCACGACCTCGGCCGCCTGCGCGTGGAGAGGGTTCAGGTGCTCCTCCGTGAGCTCGTTGCGCGCCCGCTCGAGCCGCTCCCGCCGTCCGCGGTCGGGCTCGTTCATGATTGCGGGCCGCAGGTTCCGGTACGGGATCTCCTCACCGTCGACGTTCGCCTTCAGGCTCGCTTCGAGGCCGGCCGCACGCTCCGCCTCCTCGCGGACGAAGTTGCCGAGATAGCCCTCGCACGCGAACCGCCACAGCTCGCGGACGTTCCGGCTGCCGTCGACGGAGGCGCCGAGCCGCAGCGCCGTGTCGAGCTTCGTCAGCTCCTCGTGACGCTCGTAGATCGCCGTGAGCTCGTACGTGTCCTTCTGTCCCGAGAAGTGGACGTAGATCTCCTCGTCCATCTCGGCGATGAAGCGGTCGGCGTCGGCGCTCAGCTCGTCGAGCTGACGCTGGCTCAGCGGGTCGGCCACGGCTCAACTTAGGATAGTCGCGCGATGAAGGAGATCACCCTCAAGACCGAGCGGAAGACGCAGCTCGTCGACATCACGCGGCAGGTGCAGGACGCGGCCGCGGGCGCGAACGGCGCCGCCGCGGTACTCGTCTACGTCCCGCACACGACCGCCGGCGTGACGATCAACGAAGGAGCCGACCCGCTCGTCGGCGAGGACATCGAGAGCGCGCTCCAGCGGGTCGTCCACGAGGACTGGCAGTGGAAGCACACCGAGGATCCCGACGGGCCGAATGCGCCGTCCCATGTCCGCGCGACCCTCACCGGCTCGCAGGTGCTCATCCCCCTGCGCGACGGCAGGCTCGCGCTCGGCACCTACCAGGGCATCTACTTCTGCGAGTACGACGGCCCGCGCGACCGCAAGGTCTACGTCACCACGCTGCGGTAACGCGGGCGTAACGTCAGCTCAACACTCGCGTCATACGTTCGAGGCGTGCGGCGGCGGCTCCTCTGGGTCATGGGTCTCCTGGCGGCGGCGGCGGCCGCGTGGTCGGTCGTCGTGGAGAGCGGCGGCGCCGTCCCGCAGCCGACCGGCATCCACAAGATCCGGCACATCGTCGTGATCATGCAGGAGAACCGCTCGTTCGACTCCTACTTCGGCACGTATCCCGGCGCGGACGGGATCCCGGCGGGCGTCTGCGTCCCCGATCCGCTCACGCACGCGTGCCAGCGCCCGTATCACGACACCGCGGACCGGAACGCCGGCGGCCCGCACGACTACGTCGACGCGGTCGGAGACGTCGCCGGCGGGAAGATGAACGGCTTCGTCCGCCGCGCCGTCGGCGGCCGCCGGCTCGCGTGCGTCGCGCACATCGACTCGGGCGCATGCTCGCTCGCACCGCACGCGCCCGACGTCATGGGCTACCACGACTGGCACGAGATCCCGAACTACTGGGCGTACGCGCGCCACTTCGTCCTCCAGGACCACATGTTCCAGCCCGACCTCTCGTGGAGCATGCCGGCGCACCTGTACATGGTCTCGGGCTGGTCGGCGAAGTGCACGAAGAAGGGCGACCCGATGAGCTGCCGTCCGGCGGTGCAGGCACCGGGCTCGCCGCCCGGCGAGCCGCAGAACACGACCGGGGCGAAGCCCGACTACGCGTGGACGGATCTGACGTACCTCCTGCACAAGGCGCACGTAAGCTGGCGGTACTACGTCGCCAAGGGCGACCAGCCCGACTGCGGCGACAACGCGATGTTCTGCGCGCCCGTCCCGCAGAACGCGAAGACGCCGGGGATCTGGAACCCGCTCCCGTGGTTCGACACCGTGCGCAACGACCATCAGCTCGCCGACGTCGCTCCGCTGCAGTCGTTCTACACGGCAGTGAGGACGGGAACGCTTCCCGCCGTATCGTGGATCACGCCGGCGCAGGCGGTGAGCGAGCATCCGCCCGGGCTCGTCTCCGCCGGGCAGACGTACGTGACGGGCCTCATCAACGCGATCATGCGCAGCAAGGACTGGTCGTCGACTGCGATCTTCCTCAGCTGGGACGACTGGGGTGGGTTCTACGACCATGTCGCGCCGCCGCGCGTCGACGGCCAGGGCTACGGGCTGCGCGTCCCGGGCCTCGTCATCAGCCCGTATGCACGGCGCGGCTTCGTCGACCACCAGGTCCTGAGTCACGACGCGTACCTCAAGTTCATCGAGGACGACTTCCTCGGCGGCGCCCGCATCGACCCGAAGACCGACGGCCGCCCCGATCCCCGTCCCGACGTGCGTGAGAACGCGAAGATCCTCGGCAACCTCGTGCAGGACTTCAACTTCGCGCAGAAGCCGCGGCCGCCGCTCATCCTGCCGCTGCACCCGCCGTACAGCTAGGCCGTCGCTACGCTGGCCGCCGTGGCCGCGCCCGTCACACGAGACGAAGAGCTCGAGCTCGACGTCGAATCGCTCGCCTACGGCGGCAACGGCGTCGCGCGGCTGGACGGCTTCGTCGTCTTCGTCCGCAGCGGCCTGCCCGGCGACCGCGTGCGCGCGCGCGTCACGAAGGTGAAGCGCGGCTACGCGGAGGCGGTTGCGACCGACGTCGTCCGCGCCGGCCCGAACCGCGTCGACGCGCCATGCGCGCACTTCCCCGTGTGCGGCGGCTGCCGGTTCCAGGATCTCGCCTACGAGATACAGCTCGAGCAGAAGCACGCGCAGGTGCGCGACGCGCTGCAGCGCATCGCCGGCATTCCCGAGCCGCCGCTCCGCGACATCGTCCCGTGCGAGCCGGAGATCTTCCATTACCGCAACAAGCTCGAGTACTCGTTCACGCGCACACCCGAAGGCGCCGCGCTCGGCTTCCACCGCGCCGGCCGCTGGGACGAGGTGCTCGACATCCGGAAGTGCTGGCTCACGACCGACCTCGGCAACGGCATCCGCGACGCGGTGCGCGACTGGGCGCGCGAGGAAGGCCTCGAGGCGTACTCGCAGGTGGACAACACCGGCTACCTCCGCCACCTCGTCGTGCGCGAAGGACGCAACACCGGCCAGGTGCTCGTGCAGCTCGTCACCGCCCCGGGCGAGAAGTTCGAGCCGGGCTACTTCGCCGAGGTCGTCCGCCGCTTCCCCCAAGTCCGCTCGGTGCACTGGTCGGTGAACGACCGTCCGGCCGAGGTGACGAACCTGCCCTCGCAGCTCGTGTGGGGCGACGCCTGGATCGAGGAGGAGATCGGCGGGCTCCGCTTCCGCGTCCGCCCGAACGCGTTCCTCCAGACGAACACCGCGATGGCGGAGAAGCTGTACGGCCTCGCGGCCGAGGCGGCCGCGCTCACGGGCGGCGAGACCGTCTGGGATCTCTACTGCGGCATCGGGACGATCGGGCTCACGCTCGCGCGCAGCGCGCTGACGGTATGGGGGATCGAGGTCTCGGAGGAGTCGGTCGCGTGTGCGCTCGAGAACGCCGAGCTGAACGGCGTCACGAACACGGCGTTCTTCGCCGGCAACGTCGGCCAGGTCGTCGAGGAGCTCGTCGAGCGGTCCGGCTCGCCGGACGTCGTCGTCGTCGACCCGCCGCGCGCCGGGCTTGCAGGCAAGGCGCTCCGCCACCTCGGCCGGCTCGGCGCCCCCCGTCTCGTCTACGTGTCGTGCAACCCGACGACGCTCGCGGGCGACGTGAAGACGCTACGCGAGGAGTACGGCTACGAGCTCCTGCGCGTGACGCCGGTCGACATGTTCCCGCACACGCCGCACATCGAGGCGGTTGCGTTGCTCGAACGCGGCTAAGCGCTGATCTTGTGCCCGTCCGGGTGGTGCCTCTTGCAAACCGGATGCCCATGATCCGGATGCGGGTGCCAGGCGAGGCGCCAGCAGCGGTGGACGTGGCAGTTGTGGTGGGTGAGGAACAGGTAGAGCCAGCCGAGAAACGCGGTCGCGAGCGTGATGTCGGCGAGCGGGCCGCTGACGAAGTTGTAGCCGCCCTGCGTCGGCCAGTGGATCACGGAATGGAGGCTGGCCAGCATCGGAGCAACCGTATAAGGTCGTCCGGTCAACTCGGGACACGGAGGGCACGATGGACGATGCAACGCCTCCGGTTGCGGCCCGGATCGATGCGGCGGAGCTCCAGTCGGACGCGAACCTGCACGTGCAGGTCGGCGCGCCCACGAAGCGCTTTCACCTGTGGGTGCAGGGCCCGGCCTGGGTTCTGTGCTTCGCGATGGTCGCGCTCGGCTTCACGATGGTGATCACCGGCTACGACTCGGGCGGCGGCTGGTTCGCCGTCGCGATCGGGATCATGTTTGCGGTGATCGCGTCGTTCCGCGCACCGTTCACGTTCGGCGAGTCGGCGATCAGCTCTGCGCCGGGGAAGAAGGCGACGCAGGGCCCCTGAACCTCTTCCAGAGCAGGTCCGCGTTCGCGACGAGGAAACCGAAGGAGAGGAACGGCAGCGCCGGCAGGCCGTCGACGTGGAGCGCGTTCGCGAGCACGACCGTCAGGCCGTACATGAGCGTCGTCCCGATCCACGTCCAGCCGACGCGCAGCCCCCACCGCGCGGCGGCCGCGAGGAAGAGCGCGTAGAAGAGGACGTCGGGCGGGCCGAGGTACGCCGCGCCGCCGTGCGGCACGACGAACGCGATCGCGACCGTCGTGTACACCTCGATGTGGTGCGCGGTGATCGCATGCGTCGGCCCGCGCCACACCGAGATGGCGTCGACGAACGGGATGACGAACGCGACGATCACGACCCACGAGAGCTGCTCGAAGACGAGGAGGAACGACCAGCCGGCGGCGACGGCGGCGGACAGCTTCGCGAAGTTCTCCGCCAGCCCCCAGCCCGCCTCGGCGAAGCCGAACGCGGCGAGCGCGAGCACGACGACGGCGACGGGCAGCCACCGCCGTGTGCACAACGGCAGCGCGACGAGGACGAGCAGCAGCGTCGCGGGCATCACCGCGAAGCTCACGAGCACGATGTCGGGCCAGAGCCCGATCGCCGCCAGGTGGGGTGCGACGGCGAACCAGGCGACGACGACCGCGGCGAGTGCGCCGAACGCCGCGACGCGCCGGGTCAATACGGAGGCAGCTCGGCCCACCACGTGCCGAGCGACTTGAAGGCGTTCCAGAAGCACGTCTTCGCCGGCGCTTCGTCGAGCGACTCGTCGATGTCCGGCGTCACGATCGCCTCGATCGTCGGCGTGAACTGCTGCCGCTCGCCCTCGGTCGTGGACAGCTCGCGCGCGAGCGGGAAGGCGAGGCCGTTCAAGAAGGCGACCGTGCGCTCGCCCATGACGACGACGAGCTTCGGCTGGACGATGTGGAGCTCGCGCACGAGAAAGGGCCGGGACTCCTCCTCGTCGCCGTCGGCGAACTTCAGGCAGTTCGTCCCGTAGATCGCCATCGGGTCGACGTGCAGCCGCTGGAGCGACTTGAGGATCGCGTTGCCCGCGCGGCCGTAGAACGCGACGCCCTCCTGCAGCTCCGACGGCTTCGGCGAGTACTTCAGGAGCATGACGTCGCCGAGGGGGTGACCCGACCCGACGACGGGGACGCGCGAGCCTCCGCCCGCATGCGCGACCTCGTCACCGAGAGCGTTGATCTCGGTGATTGCTTTTTGCAGGTACTTCTCGTAGATCTCGTCGGTCGCCACGGTCACGTTTGCCCCGGAGTGAGGTTCGCGCTCAGCGCACGCGTTCCTTGGCTTGGGCGACCCACTTGAGCCCCTGGAGGTACGCGAGCGACCGCGGGCGGCGCAGGATCTCGGCGCTTCGGAGCGAGACGAGAAACTCCTCCGGGCCGTTGAAGCGGCGCATCCGCACGGCCCCGGTGCCGACGCCCGGGAGCACGTGCGCGTCAGAGCCGGCGGCGGCCGTGAGGTTGTACTTCCGCGCGAAGCGGAGGGCCTCGTCGTTGTAGGCCTCGAACAGGAGCCGGGCGTTGTAGACCTCGAAGACGTCGATCTCGGCAAGGTGGCGGTGGAGCGTCGCCGCGTCGGGGATGGAGTGCATACGGTCGAACGGGTGCGGCACGTAGACGAGGGCGCCCTGGCTGCGGATCGCCTCGACCGTCTCCGCGAACGAGAGCCCGCGCGGGATCTCCTCACGCAGGAAGAGGCCGATGACCTCGCCCTGGCCGTCCGTCTTGATCTCCTCGCCCGGGATGACGACGAGCCGGCGGCCGCGCGCCCGCTCGACCGCCTCGAGCGCGCCGCCGAAGACGTTGTGGTCGGTGACGGCGATCGCGCCGAGGCCCTCCGCCTCCGCGTGGTCGAGGAGGTCGTCCACCTCGGTCGAGCAGTCGTGGGACCAGCTCGTGTGCATGTGCAGGTCGGCGACGATCCACTCGCGGTCCTCGAGCGGAGCGGGACGCGGGGCGCTCGTCCGGCGGCGGCGCGTGACCGCCGCGTAGACCGACTCGACGCGGTCGGCGAGGACCTCGAAGCTCTGGCCGGCGGCGGCGGCGGTCGACTCCTCCGCCCGGCGGGTGCGGAACGCCTCGTCCTCGAGGAGGCGCGCAGCCTCGGCGACGACGAGCTCGGGCTGGGAGGCGCGCCCGGCCGGGTCGGCGATCGCCACGCCGGCGGCCTGGGCTTCCACCACCGCGCGCGAGACGCCCTCCTGCGCCGGAACGAAGACCGCCGCGTCGCGGAAGATCTCGGCGCGGCTCGGCCCGTCGAAGCCGACGCGAACGCGGACCCGGCCGCGCAGCGGCCGCGGCAGCGGAGGGCGGCCGCTCAGGTGCCGCGTGCGCAGCAGCACGAGCTCCCAGCCGGGCAGCGCGGCGAGCTCGCGCGCGAGCTCGCGGAGCTGCGGCCGCTCCGTGGGCCGCCACTCGAAGACGGCGACCTTGCGCTTCTTCCCGGGCGCGTGGGCGGCGAGGTCGACCCCGAGCGGGACGATCTCGTAGCGGCCGGGGAAGCGGACGGCGGCGGCCAGCGCCGTCTCCTCGCTCGTGGCCAGGAGGGCGTCGAGCCGGCCGAGCAGGCGCTCGCGCTGCGCGCGTCCCGGCGGGTAGCCGAGCCGCTCGTCCGAGAAAAACGTCGCGACGGTGAGCGCGGGCGCGTGCCGGAGCGCGAGGTAGGAGAGGCTCGGCAGCCCGGGCTCGAACCCGTGCACGACGTCGAACCGCTCCGAGGCGAGGGCGACGGCGAGGTTGGCGCGGACGCCGACGGGAACGCCCATGCGGCTCCGGCGCGAGATCGGCACCGCCGGGCCGATGGCGACGACGTCGGAGTGGTGAAGGCCGTCGGCGAGCGCGCGGCGCCCGGCGGCGAGGTCGCGGGCGCGGTTCGAGGGCGCGAGCACGGTGACCCGGTGGCCGCGGCTGCGCAGCTCGCCTGCCAGCCCGGCGACGTGCTCGTTCACGTCGTGCGGCTGCGACCAGGAAAAGGGGGTGACGAGGGCGACGCGAAATGCCATCGTTCCAGGTCGAGTCTAGTGACGGTTCGGCAGGCAATCGTCGCTGCGGCCCGTTGGGGGATCCGAAACGAGCCCCGGATCCACTACGCCGAGACGCGGCCGTTCCCGCTCGAGCGCCGCCTGCCGCTCACGACGGACTGCTCGGGCTTCGTCACGCTCTGCTACTTCCTCGGCGGCGCGCCCGACCCGAACGGGCGCGGGTACGACGGCCGCGGCTGGACCGGGTCGCTGCTCGAGGCGATGGAGAACATCGACAGCCGGGCCGTGCTGGCCGGCGACGTCGTCGTCTGGGGCGAGTACCCGGGCCACCACTGCGCGCTCGTGCTCGAGCCGGGCGAGGATCCGTGGCTCGCCTCGCACGGCCAGGAACGCGGCCCGCTCGAGATCCGATTCTCCGCCGAGTGCCGCTATCAGCCGGCGGAGGTGACCTGGCTCAGCTGCCTGCCGTAGGCGCGCACGTCGACGAACGGGATGACGGCGCGCACCTCGGTGCCCGCGTCGCGCCCGCTCGTCACGCGCGTGTTCCCGGCGAGGCTCTGCGCGAGCTCCTGCATGCTCAGCAGGCCGGGGTACCGCTCGGGGCTCGTCGCGTAGGCCCAGGCGTCGAAGCCGCGGCCGTCGTCCCGGATCGAGAGCACGAGCTCGTTGCCGCGCTGCGACAGCGACACGTCGACCCGGCGCGCCTGCGCGTGCTTGTCGACGTTCAGGAGCGCTTCGCGGGCGATGCGGTAGACGACCGTCTCCAGCTCCGGGTCGCGCGCGGTGTCGACGGAGCTCGCGACCTCGACGGCGACGTCGCGGTCGAGCAGCTGGTTCGCGCACTCCCGGAGTGCGTGGACGAGGCCCCGCTCGTCGATGGCCGGCGGGCGCAGGCTCGACATGAGGCGCCGGAGCGCGTGCATCTCGGCCGCGACCTCGTCGCGGACGCGGTGCATCGACGCGAACGCCTCCTCGACCTCGCCGCGCGTGACCTGGTCGGCCAGAAGCTCGAGCCGGAGCGAGAGCGCGCCCAGTCGCTGGATGGGGCCGTCGTGGAGGCTGGTGGCGACGCGCATGCGCTCGTGCTCGGCGACCGCGACGACGCGGCTGCGCAGGCGTTCCTTCTCGGCCTGCTCCTGCCGCTGCGCGCTCGCCACGCCCGCGAGCCGCGCGACGACGAGCGCAAAGACGACGATCGACGTGACCGCGCTCGCGAGCGCGTGCACCGGCTTGTGGGACGCGTGCTCGACGATCGCCACGACGGGGGCGACGACGGATGCGACCATGAGGGCGAGGATGCGCGCCGGGCCGAGCTGGATCCGCATCGGCGCCCGCGCCTCTCCGAGCTGCCGCATGCTCGGCGAGAGCGCCGCGGCGCCGAGGAGGAGGTAGTACGTCATCCACGTCGCATCGAGGAACCCGCCCGGGCCGCCGTAGCGCCCCTTCACCTGCAGCCACGTGTAGACGAAGTCCGAGCCGAGCAGGAACGTGAGCGCCGCGGCGAGGAACGCCGTCGCCGGGACGCGGAGCGCCGGCCCGACGAGCCGGATCGCCGCGACGAGCACCATCATGTCCATCACCGGGTAGGCGAGCGACGTCTCCCGTAGCAGCGCGCTCCCCGCGCTTGCGTGTGCATACGGGTCCATGAGGAAGATCCACACGAGGAACGCGAATGCCGCCCCGACGATGAGCGTGTCGACGAGGGCGCCCGGCTGGCGGTTCCGGCGGCCGATGAGGAGCACGATCCCGGCGACGAGGAACGGGTAATGCGCGAGGTAGACCGCGTCCGCCGGCGCCGGATAGCTCGTGTCGTGGAGCTTGTCGTGGTACGTGTAGAAGGTGACGTCGCCGGCGAAGTAGACGCACTGGCTGATCGCGAGCAGGATCCAGGGCGCCTTCCGTGCCGGCCGGTACCGATGGACGCCGACGACGATGGCGACCGCCGCCGAGAGGCTGACGGCGCCGTAGAGCGTGAGCCTCGCCTCCCACGGCGCGCCCGCCGCCGCGAAGTACGCGAGCACGACGAGGTACCCGGCGCCGAGGTACGCGGCCGGCGCGGGAACGGAGAGGGATCGCCGCAGGCTCACGTCGTGCCTAAGAATCGTCCGTCCGGGCCCTCCCTGCAATAGGAGAGCCCGGACGGACGGGGCTGCTCTAGGCGGCCGAAGGAGCCGGCGTCTCGACCGGCGCGCTGCGCCGGTAGCGCTCGATGAACTCTTCGGTCTTCTCGTATGCGTCGTCGTCCGCGATCTGCTGCGGCGGCGACTTCATGAGGTACGAGCTCGGCTCGACGAGCGAGCCGGCGACGCCGTTGTTGAGCGCGAGCTTCGCGAGCCGGACGGCGTCGATGACGATGCCGGCGGAGTTCGGCGAGTCCCACACCTCGAGCTTGAGGTCGAGGAGCAGCGGCACGTCGCCGAAGGCGGAGCCCTCCATCCGGATGTAGCACCACTTGCGGTCGGTGAGCCACGGCACGTAGTCGGACGGGCCGACGTGGACGTTCTTCGCGCCGAGGTCGTAGTCGAGCATCGACGTCACCGCGTTCGTCTTCGAGATCTTCTTCGACTCGAGGCGCTCGCGCTCGAGCATGTTGAGGAAGTCCGAGTTTCCGCCGACGTTGAGCTGCATCGTCTTGTCGAGATGCACGCCGCGCTCGCGGAAGAGGCTCGTGAGCACGCGGTGCGTGATCGTCGCGCCGACCTGCGACTTGATGTCGTCGCCGATGATCGGCACGCCGGCGTCCTGGAAGCGCTTGTTCCAGTAGTCCTCGCGCGCGATGAACACCGGCATGCAGTTCACCATCGCGCAGCCGGCCTCGAGGATCTGCTCGGCGTACCACTTCGTCGCCATCTCGGAGCCGACGGGAAGGTAGTTGACGACGACGTCGGTCTTCGTCTCCTTGAGGATCCCGACGATGTCGTCCGTCGGGCCGTCGGCCTTCTCGACGACCTCCGACAGGTACTTGCCGATGCCGTCGTGCGTCATGCCGCGCTTGACCGTGATGCCGGTCTTCGGCACGTCGGCGAACTTGATCGTGTCGTTCGGATGCGCCCAGATGGCGTCGGCGAGATCCTCGCCGACCTTGCCCTTGACGACGTCGAACGCGGCCGTGAACTCGATGTCGCGGATGTGGTACCCGCCGAGGTTCACGTGCATGAGACCGGGGACGAAGTGCTCGTCGTCCGCGTCCTTGTAGTACTGCGTTCCCTGCAAGAGCGAGTTGGCGCAGTTGCCTACGCCGATGATGGCGACGCGGACCTTGCCGTCGTCGAGGCGCGCACGCCCGTTCGAATTACCGTTTTCCGACATTCGTTCCTCCAAGAATCAGTTGCTTACGGACGTGCAGGATGCGCTGCAGGACGGTGAGCCACGCGGTGGCGGCGAGCACGACGATCGCCCACTGGAGCGCGCCCCAGGGAGCGAGCACGAGGCCGGCGGTGATGACGACGACCCGTTCGGCACGCGAGCCGAGGCCGACGTCGCCGCGGAGGCCCAGTGCCTCGGCCTTCGCGCGTGCGTACGGCACGAGGAAGGAGCCGGCGACCGCTGCCACCGTGACGACGACCGCGCGGTCGTTCCCGGAGCGGGCGAAGACGAGCGCGATGGCAGCAAGCATCGCGCCCTCGCCCACGCGGTCGGTGGTCGAGTCGAGGAAGGCGCCGAAGGGCGTCGTCTTTCCGCCGGCGCGCGCGAGCGCGCCGTCGAGGATGTCCAGGATCGAGCCGACGACGAAGACGGCCGCGCCCAGCCAGTAGAAGAGGAGCTTGTCGCGGTTCTCGAAGGGGACGAGGACGGCGGCTGCGAGGCAGAGCGAGACGCCGGTCGTGGTGAGCGCGTTCGGGGTCACGCGCGTACCGGCGAGCCGGGTCACCGACCGGGATGCGAGAGCGCGGGCTCCGGTGGTGTAGCCCTCTTTGAGGCGAAGCGGGAGGTGTCTCGAGGTCGAGTCCAATCGCAATCCTGCTATGTCCTACTTATAGCAGGTTTGCGATGAGGGGGCGAGCTCGCGGAGCGTGCCGGACGGCCAGGATCGAGACGATGGCGACGCAGATTCCGGCGAGGACGTCGAGGAGGAAGTGGTTCGCGGTCGCGAGCACGCAGAACCAGACCCAGGCGGGCCAGAGGGCCCAGACGGCCTTCGACCACGCGTGGCGGCAGATGCCGACGAGGAACACGCCGACGATGAGCGCGTCGGCGGCGTGGAGGCTCGGCATCGCCGCGTACGGGTTGGCGAAGAAGGCGAGGACGCCGTTCGAGTGGTTCACGCCGTTCTGGAAGTACGTCGTGAACATCCACGGCGGCGCGGTCGGCCAGACGACGTACCCGACGAGCCCGATGACGTTGGCGAGCAGGACGGTGTTCCGGAAGCGCTTGAAGTGCTCGTGGTGCCTGACGTAGACCCAGAGCAGGGCGAGCCCGACGACGGTGAACTCCGAGTTCCAGTACGTCCACGCCGCCGCGGTCAGGAGCGCGTTCGACGAGTTGACCACCTGCTGAGCTCCGACCTCGACGAGGTGGTGGGTCGTCCGCTGCTCGAACGAGAGCACGCGCCAGCCGTTCCAGAACGCCTGCGCGGGGTTTCGGTCGGCGAGACTGCGCGCCCCGAAGTAGCTCAGGTAGAAGCCGAACCAGATCGCGAGCTGGCGCCCGAGATCGGTCCATCCGCGCGGAAGTACGCGCCGGCCTGCGGCCACGACGGCGGTCACGCGCTAAGTCTAGTCCCGCGACCGGTTCCTCCACCAGAAGGTTTCGGCCCCGGCTAGAGCACCTTGGAGAGGAAGGCGCGCGTCCGCTCGTGCTGCGGGTTTGCGAGGATCTCCCCCGGCTTCCCGGCCTCGACGACGACGCCCCCATCCATGAAGACGACGGTGTCGCCGACCTCGCGCGCGAAGCCGATCTCGTGCGTGACGACGACCATCGTCATTCCGTCGTTTGCGAGCCCGCGCATGACGTCGAGGACCTCCCCGACGAGCTCGGGGTCGAGGGCCGAGGTGGGCTCGTCGAAGAGCATGAGCTTCGGGTTCATCGCGAGGGCGCGGGCGATCGCCACCCGCTGCTGCTGCCCGCCGGAAAGCTGGGAGGGGTAGCTGTCGTACTTGTCGGCGAGGCCGACGCGCGTGAGCAGCTCCTTGGCGCTCTTCGTCGCGAAGTCCTTGCCCAGCCCCTTGACCCGAATCGGCGCCTCGACGACGTTGTCGAGCGCGGTCATGTGGCCGAAGAGGTTGAAGCGCTGGAAGACCATGCCGATCTCCGCCCGCTTCCGGCACACCTCGTTGTCGGGGAGCTCGAAGAGCTTGTCGCCGGCTTGGCGGTAGCCGACGAGCTCGCCGTCGACCCACAACCGGCCGGAGTTGATCTTCTCGAGGTGGTTGATGCAGCGGAGGAACGTCGTCTTGCCGGAGCCCGACGGCCCGAGGATGCACATGACCTCACCCGGCTGGACCTCGAGCGAGATGCCCTTCAGCACCTCGAGGCGGCCGAAGCGCTTGTGCACGCCCTCCGCTTTCACCATCGCGCTCATCGCCGGACGAAGGGAATGTCGACGAGGTTGCGCCACCACGTCAGCAGCACGCTGTCCGGCTGACTCCGCGACACGCCGCGTCCGTAGTACCGCTCGATGTAGTACTGCCCGAACGACAGGACCGTCGTGACGATGAGGTACCAGATGCTCGCGAGGATGAGGAGCGGAATGATCTGGTACGTGCGGGCATAGATGACCTGGACGGAGTAGAGCAGGTCGGTGACGGCGATCACGCTCACGAGCGACGTCGTCTTCAGCATCGAGATCGTCTCGTTGCCGGTCGGCGGGATGATGACGCGCATCGCCTGCGGCAGCACGATGCGCCGCATCGTCAGGAGGCGCGTCATCCCGAGGCTCTGCGCCGCCTCCGTCTGCCCTTCTTCGACGGAGATGATCCCGGCGCGGACGATCTCCGACATGTATGCGCCCTCGTTGAGGCCGAGCGCGAGCATGCCGGCGACGAAGGGCGTGATGTGCGATGCGACGTCGACGTGCGTGAATTGGGGGCCGAGCGGGATCCCGATCCCGAAGTGCGGGTACAGCGCGCCGATGAAGTTCCAGAAGATGATCTGGACGAGCACCGGCGTGCCGCGGAAGAACCAGATGTAGACCCAGCTCGCGCCCGAGACGAGCGGGTTCGGCGACAGGCGCATCACGGCCATCAGGATCCCCAGCGCAATCCCGATCGCCATCGAGGTCGCCGTCAGCTCGAGCGTGACGACGAGCCCGTGCAGGACGGGGCTCGACGTGAAGTAGTGCCGGACGACCGACCACTGGAAGCGCTTGTTGGTCGCCATCGACACGGCGACCGCATAGATGAGAAATGCGATCACCACGGCCGCGAGCCAGCGGCCGGTGTGTCGCACCGGGATCGCCCGGATCTCGTCGGGCGGGACCGCCGAAGCGGCCCCGCCCGCCGTCAGGTCAGCTTGTTGCGCCGTTGATCTTCGGGTTCGAGATGGCGCCGCCCTGGACGCCCCACTTCGCCAGGATCGACTTGTACGTGCCGTTCTTGATGAGCAGCTTGACGGCATCGAGGACCGGCTTCGCCATCCCGTTGCCCTTCGGGATCGCGATCCCGTACGGCGCCGTGCCGTACGGCGTGCCGGTCAGCTTGAACTGGCCCTTCGACTGCTTGACGATGTACGCCGCGACCGGCGAGTCCGCCATGCCGATCTGTGCCTTGCCGCTCGCGATCGCGAGGTTGGCCGCGTTCTGGTCGGGGAAGGCGGAGACCTTCACCGCCGGCTTGCCGGCCTTCTTGCACTTCGCGCTCTGGGCCGTTGCGTCTGTCTGCTCGGTCGTGCCGTTCTCGACGGAGACCGTGAGCCCGCAGATCGACGCGAGGCCCTTCACCGCGGTCCCGCCGGAGGCCTTCGTGTAGAAGGACGTCCCGGCGGAGAAGTACGTGACGAAGTCGACCACCTTCTGGCGGGCAAGCGTGTCCGTGAAGGCGGACATGCCGAGGTCGTACTTGCCGGCCTGGAGGCCCGGGATGATGCCGTCGAAGGTCGCGTTCTTGACGCTGAGCTTCAGCCCGAGGACGCCGCCGATCGCCTTCGCGAGGTCGGCGTCGACACCGATGACCGTCTTCCCGTTCGTCGCGACGAGCTCCATCGGCGCGTACGTCGCGTCCGAGGCGACGGTCAGCGTGCCCTTGGCCGCGATGCTCTTCGGGACCTCGGCGGCGATCTTCGGGTTCTTCGCTGCGGACGCCGGGGCGGCGACGATCGCTGCGGCCGCGCAGGCGAGGAGCCCGACGGCGATTCTCTTCGATCTCATGCCCTTCCTTTCGACTGTTCCGGCCTGCTTTGGGGGAACAGACTATTCCGGTCTAGCCGCCGATGTAGGACATCTCGACCTTCGGCAGCGACGCCGTGTCGGCCGTGCGGAGCTCGGAGTAGCGGTCGGTGCGGCGCGTCCAGACGCCGCGAAGGGTCTCGGCGAGCTCGTCGTCGCTGGCGCCGAGGCGGAGCGGCGCGCGCAGGTCGTGCCCCCGGAGGGCGAAGAGACACGTGTACAGGCGGCCCTCGGCCGAGAGCCGCGCGCGTGAGCAGCCGCCGCAGAACGGCTTCGTCACCGAGGCGATGACGCCGATCTCGCCGGCGCCGTCGGCGTAGCGGAAGCGCAGCGCGGTCTCGTCCGACCGGCCCGCGAGGGGCTCGAGCGGCCACGCTGCTGCGATGCGCTCGACGATCTCCGCGGCCGGGACGACGTCGTCGAGCCGCCAGCCGTTCGTGTGGCCGACGTCCATGTACTCGATGAAGCGGAGGGTGTGGCCGGTGCCGCGGAAGCGCTCGGCGAGCGCGACGATGCCGGCGTCGTTGACGCCGCGCTTCACGACGGCGTTCACCTTCACGGGCAGGCCGGCTGCGGCCGCGGCGTCGATGCCCTCGAGCACGCGCTCGACCGGGAAGTCGACGTCGTTGAGCGCGCGGAAGACCGCATCGTCGACGGAGTCGAGGCTCACCGTGACGCGGTCGAGGCCGGCGTCCGCGAGCGCCTGCGCCTTCTGCGGCAGCAGTGCGCCGTTCGTCGTCAGCGCGAGCTCGAGATCCGGGATCTCCGACAGCTGCGCGACGAGCCGCTCGACGTCGCGGCGGACGAGCGGCTCGCCGCCGGTGAGGCGGACCGTGCGGACGCCGAGGCCGGCGAACACGCCGACGACGCGGGCGATCTCCTCGAAGCTGAGGAGCTCCTTCCGGTCGAGGAACGCGTGGTCGCGGCCGAACGCCTCCTTCGGCATGCAGTAGACGCACCGGAAGTTGCACCGGTCGGTGATGGAGACGCGGAGCGTCTCGAGCGGCCGGCCGAGCCTGTCGTGCAGCGGCGCCATCGCCCTACGGTAGCGACGGCTCGAGCTCGCGCTCGCGCGGGGCCTCGATCCCGGCCGCCGCGTACGCATCCGGCCCGTCGAGGGTCTCGTGGTCGAGGAGCGCCTGCGCGAGCGAGTCGAGCTTCTCGCGGTTCTCGCGCAGGAGATCGAGCACCTCGACGCGGGCGGCGGCGACGATCTTCCGCACCTCGTCGTCGATCATCCGCTGCGTCTCCTCGGAGACCCCGGCGGCGCCCGGGAGGAGCGGCCCCTGCCCGTCCTGGGTGATGACGGTGATCGTCCCGATCGCGTCGCTCATGCCCCAGCGGCCGACCATGTGCCGCGCGATCTGCGTCAGCTGCTGGAAGTCTGACTCCGCGCCGGTGGTGAGGTCGCCGAACACGATCTCCTCGGCCGAGCGGCCGCCGAGCGCGACCTTGATCTTCGCGAGCAGCTCCTCGCTCGAGTAGTTGAAGCGATCGGCGTCGGGGGCGGAGAAGGTGACGCCGAGCGCGAGACCGCGCGGGATGATCGAGATCTTGCGTACCGGGTCGGCGCCCGGCGTCAGCATCCCGACGATCGCGTGCCCGCCCTCGTGGTACGCGGTCCGGCGGCGGTCGTCCTTGCTCATCATCACCTTGCGCTCGGCGCCGAGCACGATCTTCTCGAGCGCGTCCGTGAAATCGGCCTCCTCCACCTTGTCGTGCCCGCGTCGCGCCGCGAGCAGCGCCGCTTCGTTCACGAGGTTCGCGAGATCGGCGCCGACCATGCCGGGGGTCGTCGCTGCGATCGCGCCGAGGTCGACGTCGCCGGAGAGCGGGACGCTGCGCGTGTGCACCTTCAGGATCGCCTCGCGGCCGTTTCTGTCCGGCGGCTGCACGGCGACGCGGCGGTCGAAGCGGCCCGGGCGCAGCAGCGCCTGGTCGAGCACGTCGGGGCGGTTCGTCGCCGCGATGACGATGACGCCCGTGGACGAGTCGAACCCGTCCATCTCGGTGAGGATCTGGTTCAGCGTCTGCTCGCGCTCGTCGTTGCCGCCGCTGAACCCGGCGACGCCGGACGTGCGGGAGCGGCCGATCGCGTCGAGCTCGTCGATGAAGATGATCGACGGCGCCGCCTCCTTCGCGTTCTTGAACAGGTCGCGCACGCGCGACGCGCCGATGCCGACGATCGCCTCGACGAACTCCGACGCGGCCATCGAGAAGAACGGCACGTTCGCCTCGCCCGCGACGGCGCGCGCGAGCAGCGTCTTGCCGGTGCCGGGCGGGCCGCTGAGGAGGACGCCGTGCGGGATGCGCGCACCGAGCCGGCGGTACTTCTCCGGGTCGCGCAGGAAGTCGACCACCTCGTTCAGCTCCTCCTTCGCCTCCTCGATGCCGGCGACGTCCTTGAAGGTGACCTTGTCGCCGCCCGGCTCGTACCGTCGCGCCGATGAGCGGCCGAACTGGCCGAGCATGCTCTGCACGCCGCTCGAGCGGCGCATCGCGAAGAAGATGAGGGCGATGAAGAGGATCGTCGGGCCGAAGCCGAGCAGGAGGTTCTCCCACCACGGCGCGCCCGTCTTGAGCGGCTGCGCGTTGACGACGACCTTCTTCTTCTGCAGGAGCGCAGAGAGCGCGTCGTTGTTCGCGAAGGCGGGGATCTCCGTCTGGAAGAGCTTCGTCTTCTTCGAGCCGGCGTAGCTCTCGGCGACCGTGAACGTGCCCTGGATCGCCGTCCCCTTCGAGGTGATCGAGACGACGTGCCCCGCCTCCACCTGGTCGACGAAGAACGGGCTGTACGGGACGCGGATGCGCTGCTGCGGCTGCGTCGCGCGCGAGGCGACCCAGTAGTTGATGACGAGCAGCCCGACGATCCAGGCGATCCACCAGCCCCAGCGGATCCGCGGCCGTGGCTGCGGCTTCGGGAGACGGGGCCCGCGCGCGGGGTCGGTGCTCACACCGGAATGATGCCGATTACCTCCCGGCCCAGACTTTCGCCAGCTCGACGATCGTCGCCGCGGCGACGCCCATGTCCTCGACGCAGATCCATTCGCGCTCGCTGTGCGCGTCCTGGCCGCCGGTGTAGATGTTCGGCGTCGGCAGACCCATCTCCGTGAGCGCGGAGCCGTCGGTGCCGCCACGGATCGCCGTCCGCTTCGGCTCCAGCCCGAGCCGGCGGACGGCCTGCTCGAGGTTCTCGACGATCGCCGGATGCTGCTCGAGGACGGCGCGCATGTTGCGGTACTGGATCCGGGACTCGAACTCGATCGAGCAGCGCGGGTCGGTCGCCGCCACCTCGGCGGCGAGGGTGCGCAGGTACTCGACGTGCCGGTCGAGCAGGTCGTCGTCGAAGTCGCGGACGATGAAGCGGAGCTCGAGCTCGGCCGCGTCGCCCTGGATGAGCGTGGGGTGGACGTACCCCTCGTGGCCGTCGGTCGTCTCGGGGGAGAGCGCGTTCTTCGGCAGCCGCTCGACGAGCGCAGCCGCGAGCTTGATCGCGTTGACGAGCTCGCCCTTCGCGAGGCCGGGGTGGATCGACCGGCCGCGGATGCGCAGGCGCACCTGCGCTCCGGAGAACGTCTCCTCCTGGATCTCGCCGACGGTCGAGCCGTCCATCGTGTACGCGGCGACCGCGCCGAACGAGTCGACCGGGAAGTGGATGACGCCGCGGCCGATCTCCTCGTCGGGGTTGAAGGCGATCTTGAGCGGGCCGTGCGGGACGTCCGGGCTCGCGGCGAGGTACGCGGCGGCGGCCATGATCTCGGCCACGCCGGCCTTGTCGTCGGCGCCGAGGAGCGTCGTGCCGTCGGTCGTGATCACCTCGTGGCCGACATGGCCCGCGAGCTGCGGCGACTCGTCCGGCCTGATCGCGTGGCCCGACGTCCCGAGCGGGATGTCGCCGCCGTCGTAGCGGATGCGCTGCGGCCGGACGTTCGCGCCGGTCACCTCGCGCGCGGTGTCGACGTGGGCGAAGAACGCGATCGCGGGGACGTCGTCGTCGACGGTCGCGGGGATGGTCGCCGTCACGTAGCCGTGCGCGTCGATCCGGGCGTCCTCGAAGCCGAGCCCGCGCAGCTCGTCGAGCAGGAGACGGAGCAGGTCGAGCTGCTTCTCGGTGCTCGGATACGTCTCCGAGTCCTCGTCCGACTGGGTGTCGATCCGGACGTAGCGGAGCAGCCGCTCGGCGGCGTCGTTCGCGAGCTGCGCAGCGAGGTCGGACACCGTGCGGAGTCTACGGTTACGAGCATGCGCGGGCGCCTCGTACAGCTCTACGCCGGGCTCGTGCTCTACGGCGCGAGCGCGTCGCTCCTCGTGCTCGCACGACTCGGGCTCGATCCGTGGGACGTGTTCCACCAGGGGCTCGCACGTCACAGCGGGCTCGCGATCGGGACGTGGAGCATCCTCGTCGGCGCGTGCGTGATGGTGTTGTGGATCCCGCTGCGCCAGCGGCCCGGGATCGGAACGCTCAGCAACGTCGTCCTGATCGGCGGGACGATGGACGTCGTGCTCGCCCACGTCGCCCCGCCGCATGCGCTCGTGTGGCGGATCGCGTGCCTTGCCGTCGGCGTCTTCTTCAGCGGCCTCGCCACCGGCATGTACATCGGCGCCGGGTTCGGCCCCGGGCCGCGCGACGGGCTCATGACCGGGCTGGCCGCGCGCGGCCATTCCATCCGCGTCGTCCGCACGGGCCTCGAGCTGACCGTGCTCGTCACGGGCTTTCTGCTCGGCGGAACGGTCGGGGTCGGCACGGTCGCGTACGCGGTCTCGATCGGCCCGCTCGCGCACGTGTTCGTGCCGATGTTCACCCGCGGGGTGCCGGAACCGGCGCTCGAACCGGTGTGATCGCGGTCCTCCTCGCGATCGTCGCCGCGCTCTTCTTCGGCGGCATGAGCGTGTTCATCCGCATCGGCCTCGCGCGGAGCCCGGACGTCCGCCTCGCCACGGTCGCGACGGTGGGGACGGCGCTCGTCGTGGCGCTCGCGGCCCTCGCCGCCGAGGCGCCGTTCCGTGGAGTGCACGCGGGCGCGGCGTGGCCGTTCGCGCTCGCCGGGCTGCTGCAGCCCGGCGTCGGTCAGCTTCTGGTCACCGTCGCCATTCGCGAGGCGGGAGCGTCGCGCGCGTCGATGATCTTCGGTTCCGCGCCGCTCGTGTCGGTGGCGATCGCGCTCGTCTTCCTCGGGGAGCCGGTGAGCGCGCCGCTCATGGCGGGGGCCGTCCTCATCGTCGCCGGCGGCGTCGAGCTCGCGCGCGAGCGCGACCGCCCGAAGCACCTGCGGGCGATCGGGCTCGTCTACGCGTTCGTCGCGGTGATCCTCTTCTCGAGCCGCGACAACCTCGTCCGGTGGCTGGCCGGAAGCACGTCGGCGCCGCCGGCCGCCGCGGCGGCGGCCGCGCTGCTCGGCGGCCTCGTCTGCGCGCTCGTCGTCGTCGGTCCCACGCTCGGGCGGGGGGCGGCGCGCCGTGCGCTGCCGTTCGTCCCCGCCGGGCTCTGCTTCGGGCTGTCCTACGTCGCCACGTTCGAGGCGTACTACCGCGGCCGGGTGACCGTCGTCTCCCCGCTCATCGCGACGGAGGCGCTCTTCGGCGTCGCGCTGTCGGTGTGGCTGCTCCGGGACACGGAGCTCGTCGGCAAGCGGCTCGCGGCGGGCGCCGTCCTCATCGTCGCCGGCGCCGTCCTCATCGGCGCATTCCGGTAACGCGGCCGTAACGGTGGCTGCCACCGGTCGTCGCAACGCCGCATACGGAGCCGAAGACCGGTGGCAGCCACCGGCCTCAAAGCGTCGCGACTCCTCGACGACAGGCTTCTCCCAGATCTGCTATAAAGAGGCTTAGATTTTCTCATAGGAGGCAAAAACCAGCATGGCTAAGACGATTGGCATCGACCTGGGCACGACGAACTCGTGCATGGCCGTCCTCGAGGGCGGCGAGCCCACCGTCATCCCGAACGCGGAGGGCGGGCGGACGACTCCGTCCGTCGTCGCGTTCACGAAGGACGGGCAGCGGCTCGTCGGCGCCCCCGCGCGCCGGCAGCAGGTCACGAACCCGCTCAACACGATCTCCTCGATCAAGCGCTTCATGGGGCGCAAGTTCGACGAGGTCTCCGAGGAGATGAAGATCGTCCCGTACGAGGTCGTCAAGGGCCCGAACGGCGACGTGCGCGTCAAGGCGGAGAGCAAGGACTACGCCCCGCCGGAGATCAGCGCGATGATCCTCCAGAAGCTCAAGGCCGACGCCGAGGCGTACCTCGGCGAGACGGTCGCCGACGCGGTCATCACCGTGCCGGCCTACTTCAACAACGCGCAGCGCGAGGCGACGAAGGACGCAGGCAAGATCGCCGGCCTCAACGTGCTTCGCATCATCAACGAGCCGACCGCGGCAGCGCTCGCGTACGGGCTCGACAAGGAAGGCTCCGAGCAGACGATCCTCGTGTTCGACCTCGGCGGCGGCACGTTCGACGTGTCCGTGCTCGAGCTCGGCGACGGCGTCTTCGAGGTCAAGTCGACCGCGGGTGACAACCACCTCGGCGGCGACAACTTCGACAAGGCCGTCGTCGACTGGATGGTCGGCGAGTTCAAGCGCGACCAGGGCATCGACCTCGCGGCCGACCGCATGGCGCTCCAGCGCCTGTACGAGGCGGCGGAGAAGGCGAAGATCGAGCTGTCCTCGACGATGACGACGCAGATCAACCTGCCGTTCATCACCGCGACGCAGGAGGGCCCGAAGCATCTCGACCTCCAGCTGACGCGCGCGAAGCTCGAGGAGATCACCGCCGACCTGCTCGCACGCACCGTCGGCCCGACGAAGCAGGCGCTCACCGACGCCGAGCTCGACGCATCGAAGATCGACCACGTCGTCCTCGTCGGCGGCATGACGCGCATGCCGGCCGTGCAGGCGAAGGTGAAGGAGATCGTCGGCAAGGATCCGCACAAGGGCGTCAACCCGGACGAGGTCGTCGCCATCGGCGCCGCGCTGCAGGCCGGCGTGCTGAAGGGCGAGGTCAAGGACATCCTCCTCCTCGACGTCACGCCGCTGTCGCTCGGCATCGAGACGAAGGGCGGCGTCATGACGAAGCTCATCGAGCGCAACACGACCATCCCGACGAAGAAGTCGGAGACGTTCACGACGGCGGAGGACAACCAGCCGTCCGTCGAGGTGCACGTGCTCCAGGGCGAGTCGGAGGCGGCCGCGTACAACAAGACGCTCGGCAAGTTCCAGCTCGTCGGCATCCCGCCGGCGCCGCGGGGCATGCCGCAGATCGAGGTCACGTTCGACATCGACGCGAACGGGATCATCAACGTCTCGGCGAAGGATCTCGGCACCGGCAACATCCAGCAGATCCAGATCCAGGGCGGCTCCGGGCTCTCCGAGAACGAGGTCCAGGAGATGATCCAGAACGCGGAGGCGCACGCCGACGACGCGCGCCGGCTCCGCGAGACGGTCGACACGAAGAACGTGGCCGAGACGCTCGCGTACCAGACGGAGCGCTCGCTCAAGGAGCACCGCGACAAGCTCGACGAGTCCGACGCCTCGACGATCGAGGGCCGGATCATGGAGCTGCGCACGGCGCTCGAGGGCGACGACCTCGCCGACATCCGCGCGAAGACCGACGCGCTGCAGGAGGCCTCGCACAAGCTCGCCGAGGCCGTGTACGCGCAGGCGACGGCACAGGCGCAGGCCTCGTCCGCGTCGTCCGGTGACGGCGCATCCTCCTCCGACGAGGAGGTCGTCGAGGAGGGCGAGTACGAAGACGTGACCAATGAGTGACGAGCAGATCCAGCAGGCGGAGGAGGAGCAGCAGCAGGCCGAGCCGGCGCAGGCCGCCGACGACGACCGGCTGCTGCGCCTCGCCGCCGAGTTCGACAACTACAAGAAGCGCACCGCTCGCGAGCGCCAGGAGTACGTGGCGCTCGCGAACGAGCGGCTCGTGAAGGAGCTGCTGCCCGTCCTCGACGACCTCGAGCGCGCGCTGCAGGCGGCCACCGAGCACGAGGAGGCGCAGCTCGAGGACGGCGTGCGGCTCGTGCACCGGTCGCTCGCTCAGCTGCTCGCACGCGAGGGCGTCGAGGAGATCGACGCGAGCGGCGCGTTCGACCCGCACGTCCACGAGGCGATGCTCGCGCAGCCGTCCGAGCAGGCGGAGAGCGGCGACGTGCTCGACGTGATCCAGAAGGGCTACAAGATCGGCGGCCGTGTCGTGCGGCCCGCTCGGGTGATCGTCGCCGAATGAAGACGCCGTACGAAACGCTCGGCGTTCCGAAGAACGCCTCCGCCGACGAGATCAAGAAGGCGTACCGCAAGCTCGCGCGCAAGCACCATCCCGATGCGAACGCGGGCGACAAGGACGCGGAGGAGCGCTTCAAGGAGGTGCAGCACGCCTACGACGTGCTCTCCGATCCCGAGAAGCGCAAGCAGTACGACCGCTTCGGCACGCAGAACGGCAGAGCGGGCGGTCCTGCGGGCGGCAACGTCAACTTCGACTTCGACCTCGGCGATCTCGGCGACATCTTCGGCGGACTGTTCGGCGGCGGCGCGGGTGGAACACGGGCGCGGGCGGCGAGGCAGCCGCTGCGCGGCAACGACGTCGAGGCGACGGTGCACCTCTCCTTCGAGGACTCGCTCCACGGCGTCGACGCGAAGGTTCCCGTCGAGATGCTCGCGGCGTGCCGCGAGTGCGGCGGCACGGGCGCGCGGCCCGGCACGGCGCCGGTCATCTGCCCGGAGTGCAACGGCCGCGGCGTGAAGGCGGAGAGCCAGGGGCTCTTCGCGCTCTCGCAGCCGTGCCCGCGCTGCCGCGGCAACGGCACCGTCATCGAGCAGCCGTGCCCGAAGTGCCAGGGCACCGGGCGCGAGCGGCGCATCAAGACGTACACGGTGAAGATCAAGCCCGGCGTCAAGGACGGCACGCGCATCCGCCTGAAGGGCAAGGGCGAGGCGGGGCTGCACGGCGGGCCTGCGGGCGACCTCATCGTCGTCACGCGCGTCGACGCGTCTCCGACCTACGAGCGGCGCGGCGACGACCTCGTCGTCACGGTGCCGGTGTCGTACGCGACGGCGGCGCTCGGCGGCTCGGTCGAGGTGCCGACGCCGGACGGCCCCGTGTCGCTGAAGATCCCGTCCGGGTCCGAGGACGGGAAGCTGCTTCGCATCAAGGGCCGCGGCGCGCCGAGGCTCAACGGCTCCGGCCGCGGCGACGTGCTCGCGCGCGTGCGCATCCAGGTGCCGAAGCGGGTCAACAAGAAGGAGCGCGAGCTCCTCGAGGAGCTCAGGAAGGTGACGGGATGAAGGACGACCTGCTCAAGGAAGGCCCGCGGGAGGCGCCCGAGCCGCTGACGGCGGAGGAGCGCACGAACCGCAAGGGAATGAAGGCGGCCGGCGGCGGAGTGGCCGCAGGCGGGATCGGCCTCGCGAAGGCCGGCTTCCTCGGCAAGTTCCTCATCTACCTGTTCCTCTGGAACGGCGTTCGCACGGCGTTCCTGCTCGGCGGCTGGATCGGGATCGTCCTGATCGCGGCCGTCATCGGCGCGTTCGTCTACTACCGGAAGCAGAGGCAGGCAGCGGCGTGAACGACCGGCCGATGTACATGATCAGCGTCGCCGCCGAGCTCGTCGGCATGCACCCGCAGACGCTGCGCATGTACGAGACGAAGGGTCTCGTGCGCCCGAAGCGCACGCCGGGCGGGACGCGCCTCTATTCGGAGGCCGACGTCGAGCGGCTGCGCATCGTCCAGCGGCTCACCACCGAGCTCGGCCTCAACCTCGCGGGTGTGGAGCTCGTGCTCCGCCTCGAGGACGAGCTGCGCAGGGCGCACGCGCAGATCGAACGGCTGCAGACGCAGCTGAAAGAGGACGTGCAGGACGTACACAGGCACTACCGCCGCGACCTCGTGCTCTATCGCGAGGAACGGCTGCCGGAGCGGAGGTAACGCATGGATTTCAACAAGCTCACCATCAAGTCGCAGGAGGCGGTCGCAGCCGCGCAGGAGCTGGCGCGCCGTCTCGGCAACCCGGAGCTCTACCCGGAGCACCTGCTCGTCGCGCTCCTCGACCAGGAGCTGCCGCGCGAGCTCGTGCCCGACGCGGACGCGCTGCGCGCGCAGGCGGAGGCGACGCTCGCTGCGAAGCCGCGGCTCGAGGGAGCGCAGCAGCAGCCGGGCGCTTCGGCGCAGTTCTCCCGCGTGCTCGACGAGGCGTTCGACGAGGCGAAGCGCATGCAGGACGACTACGTCTCGACCGAGCACCTCCTGCTGGCGCTCGACGCCGTCCCGCGCGAGCAGCTCGAGGCGAAGATCAAGGCGGTGCGCGGCGGCCAGCGCGTCACCTCGCAGGATCCGGAAGGCACCTACCAGGCGCTCTCGAAGTTCGGGCGCGACCTCACCGAGGCGGCCGAGCAGGGAAAGCTCGACCCGGTGATCGGGCGCGACGAGGAGATCCGCCGCGTCATCCAGGTGCTCTCCCGCCGGACGAAGAACAACCCGGTGCTCATCGGCGAGCCGGGCACGGGCAAGACCGCGATCGTCGAGGGGCTCGCGCAGCGCATCGTCGACGGCGACGTGCCGGCGGGCCTGAAGGGCAAGCGCGTGTGGGCGCTCGACATCGGTGCGCTCCTCGCCGGCGCGAAGTACCGCGGCGAGTTCGAGGAGCGGCTGAAGGCCGTCCTCAACGAGATCACGAGCGCCGAGGGCAACCTCATCCTCTTCATCGACGAGCTGCACACGATCGTCGGCGCGGGCGCGGCGGAGGGCGCCGTCGACGCGGCGAACATGCTCAAGCCGATGCTGGCCCGCGGCGAGCTCCGCTGCATCGGCGCGACCACGCTCGACGAGTACCGCAAGCACATCGAGAAGGACGCTGCGCTCGAGCGGCGCTTCCAGCCGGTCTTCGTCGGCGAGCCGTCGGTCGCCGACACGATCGCGATCCTGCGCGGGCTCAAGGAGACATACGAGTCGCATCACGGCGTCCGCATCCGCGACGCGGCGCTCGTCGCCGCCGCCGTGCTCTCGCACCGGTACATCTCCGACCGCTTCCTCCCCGACAAGGCGATCGACCTCGTCGACGAGGCCGCTTCGCGGCTGCGCATGGAGATCGACTCGTCGCCCGTCGAGCTCGACGAGGCCGAGCGGCGCGTGCGCCAGCTCGAGATCGAGCTCGCATCCGGCCCCGAGAACCGGGAGGCGCTCGAGCAGGAGCTCGCGGAGGTGAAGGAGCGGCGCAACGCGCTCGCCGCGCGCTGGGACCGTGAGAAGGCGGCGCTCGACCGGATCAAGGAGATCACGAGGCGCGTCGAGGAGCTCAAGCGCGAGGCCGAGCGCGAGGAACGCGGCGGCAACCTCCAGCGTGTCGCCGAGATCCGCTACGGCGAATTGCCGGCGCTCGAGAAGGAGCTCTCCGAAAGCCAGCTCGAAGATCCGATGGTGAAAGAGGAGGTCGACGAGGACGACATCGCCGCCGTCGTCGGCCGCTGGACCGGCATCCCCGTCGACCGGCTGCTCGAGGGCGAGACCGAGAAGCTCATCCACATGGAGGAGCGGCTGCACCAGCGCGTCGTCGGCCAGGACGAGGCGGTGGAGGCGGTCGCGAACGCGCTGCGGCGGGCACGCACCGGACTGCAGGACCCGAACCGGCCGATCGGCTCGTTCGTCTTCCTCGGCCCGACGGGCGTCGGCAAGACGGAGCTCGCGCGCGCGCTCGCCGAGTTCATGTTCGACGACGAGCGCGCAATGGTGCGGCTCGACATGTCGGAATATCAAGAGAGGCACACGGTTTCGCGCCTCGTCGGCGCGCCGCCCGGCTACGTCGGGTACGAGGAGGGCGGCCAGCTCACCGAGGCGGTGCGGCGGCGGCCCTACTCGGTCGTCCTGCTCGACGAGATCGAGAAGGCCCACGCCGAGGTGTTCGACGTGCTCCTCCAGGTGCTCGACGACGGGCGTCTGACCGACGGCCAGGGCCGCACGGTCGACTTCCGTAACACGGTGCTGATCATGACGTCGAACATCCGCAGCGCCGAGCAGATGCGCGACCACTTCCGGCCGGAGTTCCTCAACCGCATCGACGAGATCGTCGTCTTCGAGCCGCTGTCGCGCGAGCAGATCGCCGAGATCGTCGTGCACCAGCTCGAGCGCGTCCGCGAGCGGCTCGCCGAGCGCGGCATCGGGCTCGAGCTGACCGACGCCGCGACGGAGGCGCTCGCCGAGGCCGGGTGGGATCCCGCGTACGGTGCGCGCCCGCTGAAGCGGGCGATCCAGCGGCTGCTCGAGAACCCGCTTGCGCTGCGGCTGCTCGAGGGCGACGTCCGCGAGGGCGACACGGTACGCGTCGACGCGGCGGACGGCGGGCTCGTGTTCGAGCGCGCCGGCGAGCACGTGCACGCATAGGCGACGCGTGCTGATCGTCGCCGCCACCGAGCGCGAGCTCGCGCACGTCCGCCGCTTCGACACGCTCTGCTGCGGCGTCGGACCGGTGGAGGCGGCGGCGCGTACCGCGCGCGCGCTCACGGAGCGCCCGCCGGACGCGGTGATCCACATCGGGATCGCGGGGGCTCGGGCGATCGCGCCCCTGTCCCTCGTCCTCGGATCGGAGGCCGTCTACGAGGACGCCCGCGGGCCGCTCGTTCCTGCGCGCGTCCAGCCGGACGCCGCGCTGCTCGCGCGCCTCCGCGCCGCCCTCCCGGAAGCGCACCTCCTGCCGATCGGGACGAGCGCGCGCGTCGGCGGCACGAGCGCGTGCGAGGTCGAGGCAATGGAGGGATTCGCCGTCCTGCGCGCGTGCGAGCTCGCCGGCGTGCCGGCCGTCGAGCTGCGCGCGATCTCGAACTCGCCGGACGAGAGCGATCGCTCCAAGTGGCGGTTCGACGAGGCCTTCGAGCTGCTCGGCGCCGCGCTAGATCGACTCGACGTCGTCTAGGAACTCGGCGTTGCCGCGCTGCGGCGGCGCGCCGTAGGCGAAGAAGAGGATCTCCTCGCCGGTCTCGTTGCGGGCCTGCATCGGCGTGCTCTTGTGCACGACGATCGCGCCGCCCGGCTCGACGTCGACCCGGTCGGGCGGCTCGCCGAGGAGCATCGTCAACGTGCCGCGCAACGGGACGAACACCTCTTCCTGGTCGGGATCGAGGTGCCGGCGTCCGCGGGTGTGCGCCGGGTAACGCCACATCCGCGCCCGCGACTCCGTCATGTGCGCCGCATCCGTGATCGAGGTGGTGTGCCGCGGCTCCTGGCCCTCGTGGCCGGGACGCTCCTCCCAGTCGATCCCGTCCGCGTGCACGACGTCGTAGCTCACGGGGCGAATGTACCCTCCCGCCCGTGCCCGAGGCGCGCCCAGCTGCGCTACCGCCCGCCGAGCGGACCGTCGGCCAGCTCGTCGCCGAGTCGATCCGGCTCTACGGGAGCCGCTTCTGGGTCGTGCTCCCGCTCGGCATCCCGTTCGTCGCCGTCGACGTGCTCGGGATCGGGCAGGACGTGAACGTCCAGACGGTGATCCTCTGGGTGTGCACGCCGCTCTTCTGTCTCGCGATCGTCCGCGCGGCTTCGATCGTCACCGGCGCCCGGGCGACGTGGCCGGCGTTCTTCGCCGCCGTCCTCGTCTTTCTCCCGTTCCCGATCCTCGTCCGGCTGTACGTCCTCCCGGGCGTCGCCTGGTTCGGGCTCTTCGGCCTCGCGGTGCCGGCCGCGGTGGCCGAGCAGCTGCCGCTCGGCAAGGCGCTCGTCCGCGGCCGCGCCCTCAGCGCCGCGCATCTCGCCCACGCCGTCGGCGGCGTCGCCGCACTCGCGCTCGTCTACGGCGTCAGCCGGGCGTTCCTCCTCATCCTGCTCCACACGCAGGGGAACCAGACGCAGGCGGTCGCCCTCGTCCTCGCCGACCTCGTGCTCTCGCCGCTGCTCTTCGTCGGCACGGCGCTTCTGTATGTGGATCAGGCCGCGCGCGTGAAGTAGGTTCACGGCATGCCGATCTACATCTTGCTCTCGAGGTTGTCGCAGCAGGGCGTGCAGACGCTGAAGTCGAACCCGGATCGCCTGCGGGAGGTGAACCGCGACGTCGAGGAGCTCGGCGCCAAGGTGCTGCACCAGTGGGCGACGCTCGGCGAGTTCGACTTCGTGAACGTCGTCGAGGCTCCGGATACGGAGACCGTGGCGCGCGTGTCGGTCGCGCTCGCGGCCCGCGGCTCGACGCGCGTGCACACCCTGCCCGCGCTGACGATCGACGATTTCGTCGCGACGTTGAGCTAGCGCTACTCGTCGACTGCGACGCGGCGCACGGTCACGCCCCACGCCTTGCCGGTGGCGAAGAGCTTGTCCGGGTCGACGTCGGTGAGCCAGCCGAGGAAGTGCGGATCCGCCTCGTCCGCGGTGGAGCCGTATACGGCGGGGTAGAGCGGCTTGCGCGTGGAATCGTTCGTCCTGCGCGCGACCTCGTCGGCTCGGCGCTCCGCCTCTTCGGCGGCGGGACCTTCCATGTATCCGCGCGGCATGCCTTCACCCTAGCTCCGTTTTGCCGACTACGCTGAGGCGCGTGCCGGATGCGCTCGCAGTGCGCGGCCTTTCGAAGCGTTACGGCTCGGTCCACGCGCTGAAAGGCGTCGACCTCCAGGTGGGCGAAGGAGAGCTCGTCGGGCTTCTCGGTCCGAACGGCGCGGGCAAGTCGACGCTCGTGAAGATCGCGGTCGGGCTCGTCCGCCCGAGCGGCGGTGACGCGCGCGTCGCGAACGCGCCGGCCGGATCGCTCGCCGCGCGCCGCGCGCTCGGCTATCTCGCGGAGATGTTCCGCTTCCCGGGCTGGTACACGGCCGACGAGGTGCTCGAGCTGCACCAGCGGCTCGCCGGCTCGCGCGGCGGCGCGGCGGAGCGGAAGCGGCTGCTCGACCTCGTCGCACTCGCCGACGCGGCAGAACGCCGCGTCGACGGCATGTCGAAGGGGATGCAGCAGCGCCTCGGCGTCGCGCAGGCGCTCGTCGGCGAGCCGCGCCTCCTGCTCCTCGACGAGCCGACGTCGGCGCTCGACCCGGTCGGCCGCCGCACGGTGCGCCTGCTCCTCGAGGAGCTGCGCGGCCGCGGCGTGTCGGTGCTCCTCAACTCGCACCTACTCTCCGAGATCGAGCTCGTCTGCGACCGCGTGGCCATCCTCCTCGGCGGGGAGCTCGTCGCTGCGGGCTCGCCGCACGAGCTCTCGCGTCCGCGCGGCGTCGAGCTCGAGACCGACGAGGGCGTCCGGCATGTCGAAGGCGCGACGCGTGAGGACGCGCCGCGGCTCGTGGCCGAAGCGGTCGCCGCCGGCCGGCAGGTCTACGGCGTCCGCGTGCTGACGTCGACGCTCGAAGAGGTCTACCTCGAGGCCGTCGGAGGCGAGACGTCGTGACGTCGATCTGGGTGATCGTCGGCTACGGCTTCCGTGAGGCGGTGCGCCGCAAGATGTTCGCCGTCGTCGTCGTCCTGACCGTTTTCTTCCTCCTCCTGTTCTGGCTTGCGAACCACTTCGTCTTCCGCTCGCTCGACACGATCACCCCGCCCGCCGACGTCCACGTCGATACGCGCACGTTCGCCGGCGCGTTCCTCGTCGGCCTGTCGATGTTCGCGACGCTCTTCCTCGGCGTCGTGCTCGCCGTGTTCCTCACGCTCGGCACGGTCTCGGGCGATGCGGAGCGCGGCCTGCTCCAGCCGCTCGTCGCGCGTCCGATCGGGCGCTCGACGCTGCTCGTCGCCCGGTTCATCGGCGCCGGCGCCGTCTGCACCGTCTACGTGCTCGCCGTCTACTTCATCGGCTTGCTCATCACCGGGCTGACCGGCCACTGGTGGCCGGACCAGATCGTCTGGCCCGGCCTCGAGCTCGCGGGCGGCGTCCTCGTCGTCACGGCGTTGTCGCTGCTCGGCTCGGTCGTGCTGTCGGCGACGGCGAACGGCATCGCCGTGTTCATGCTTTTCGGCGCGGGCCTCGTCGCCGGGCTGCTCGGGTCGATCGGGCACGCGCTCAACTCGCACACGATCAAGCACGCGTCGACGATCGCGTCGTGGGCGCTGCCATTCGAGGCGCTCTACCAGGACGGGCTGCGGATGATCACCGAGAATGCGTCCGGGCTCACCGGCTTCCTCCTCCAGCTCGGCCCGTTCGGCGGCGCGTACGTACACGGGTGGGGGATCCGCGCATGGGCGGTCGGGTACGTGCTCGCCGTCGGCGCAGTCGCGCTCTTCGCGTTCTCGCGGCGGAATCTCTGAGTCAGCGGTACCGGCGCGCGACGGCGAGGGTGAACCCCATGACGAGCAGCGCGACCGCGTTCGGCACGATGATCGGCACGTCGTGCTTCGCGGCGCCGTAGGCGATCCACAGCGCGAAACCCACGACGAGCACGACGAGGTAGCTGAGCGACAGCCCGGCCGACGACCGGTGGCGGATCATCGTCCGGATCTGGAGGATCGGCGACACCGCCATGGCGACGCCCCACGACGCGGCGACGATGCCGAGCGCAGTCGAGAGCATTCGGAAGCCTCCTTCGTGATGACGCGTTCGGCCCACGAGCTGCGCTCCCGGGGACGGGAGGAACGCAAGCGCAGCCGGAGGCAACGGTACTACGCGGCCGCGACGGCGATCGCGCCGGCGAGCCGCGCGTTCTGCGCGACGAGGTCCTTGTTCGCGCGCTGGGTCCGGCCGCCGCTCTCGCGGTGGATGTACGAGAGGACGAACGGCGTCACCGCCTGGCCGAAGATGCCCTTGTCGTGCGCAGCCTGCAGCGCCTCGTCGATGAGCGGGTCGACGTCGTCGAGCGGCTCGTCGGGCGGCCGCCCGAGCAGGAGCCCGCCCCCGCCGATCCGCCAGTGCGTGCGCGCGATGGCCGCCGCCTCCTCCGCCGACTCGACGCGCGCGGACACCGGCGGCCCGCCGTCGGCGGCGTAGAAGAGCGGCAGCGTGTCGGTGCGGTACCCGAGCACGGGCACGCCCAGCGACTCGAGCAGCTCCGAGGTCGCGGGTACGTCGAGGAGCGACTTCACGCCGGACGAGACGACGAGCGCCGGCGTGCGCGCGAGCTGCGCGAGGTCGGCCGAGACGTCCGGCTGCTCGGCGAAGCCGCGGTGGACGCCGCCGAGGCCGCCGGTCGCCATGAACGAGATGCCGGCCGCGCGCGCGACGGCGAGCGTGCCGCCGACGGTCGTCGCTCCGGTCGCGCGCTGCTCGACCGCGGCGGCGAGATCGCGGGGCCCGACCTTGCGCGCGGACGCGTCGAAGCGCGCGAGCTCGTCCTCCGTGAGGCCGACGACGATCTCGCCGTCGAGCACGCCGATCGTCGCCGGCACGGCGCCGGCCGCCCGCACCTGCCGCTCCGACTCGGCGCCGACCTCGACGCCTTCGCCGGGCGGGAAGCCGTGCGCCACGAGTGTCGTCTCGAGGGCGACGACCGTCGTCGCCTCGCGCACCTCGTCGGCGACGCGGATCATGCGGGCCGCTCCATCTCGACGAACCTACTACGCTCGTCCGAGCTCTTCTCGACTTCTTCGAAGCCGGCGCGGCGATAGGCGCGGAGTGCGCGCTCGTTCCAGCGGGCGACCCAGAGGCGGAAGCGGAGCGGCTCCCACTGCGTGCGCGCGTACTCGAGCCCTGCTTCGATGAACGGCTGGGCGAGGCCCTGCCCGGTGAGGTCGGGGCGCATGCCGAGCCCGATGCGCACCTCGTTCGCCTCGCGGACGAAGTTGAAGAAGCCGACGAGGTCGCCGTCGTCGCCGATGACGGCGCGCAGGCCCTCGCGCCGCACGGCGTTCGAGAACAGCTCGACGCGGCGCGGGTCGGATGCGGTGTCGTACCACTCGTACGGGAACTCGTACCGCCACTCCGCGATCTCGGCCGCGTGCGCCTGGGCCAGTGGTTCGATCCTCACGGAAACGAACCTACCGCGGCGACGCAGCGTGCGGCGGCCTCGAGCCCGCGCCGCGCCGCCTCCTCGAGCGAGCCGCCGAGGAGGAAGCCCGCTGCGAGCGCGTCGCCGGCTCCGGTCGTGTCGACGACCTCGGCCTCGACGGGGGAGAGGTCGAGGCGAGCGTCGGCCGTGACGACGGTGCAGCCGCGCGGCCCGCGCTTGAGGACGCCGGTCGGGGCGGTGAGGTAGGCGCCGCCGAGGATCTCCCACTCGGCCTCGGTGGCGAAGAGGACGTCGGGCGCGACGGCGTCGAGCAGCTCGCGGAACGGCACCGGCCCGAACGTCCGGATCTCGGTCCACGCGGCGACGTCGACCGAGACGCGCGCGCCGTGGTCGCGCGCCAGCGTCGCGGCGAGCAGCGCCGCGGCGGCGATCGGCTCGCGCAGGAGCGCATAGCCGGAGATGTGGAGGACGTCGCAGTCGAGCCACGCCGGGTCGAGCTCCCCCGGCTCGAGCGTCGGCGCGACGCCGCGGTCGGATGCGAGCGCGCGCTCGCCGTCGGTCCCGACGATCGAGACGACGACGCCGGTGGACCCGGGCGCGACCGGCCCGACGAGCTCGACGCCGCGCGCCGCGAGCTCGCGCGCGAGCAGCTCTCCGGCCGCGTCGTCGCCGCGTTTCGCGATGCAGCGCGCGTCGGCGCCGAGCGCCGCCGCCCAGGCGGCGACGTTCGCCGCCTGCCCGCCCGGTCCGGCCCGCGTGGCCGCACGCACGTCCCCGCCGGGAGCGAGCGGCTGCTCGAGCCGCGCGATCACGTCGAGCATCACGTCGCCGAGGGTTGCGATCCGCACTCCTACAATCGTCCCATGGAAGGCGAGGACAGAGCTGCTCGACTGCGTTCGTTCCTCATCGGCGGCCTCGTCGGCGCGTCCGCCGCGGTCGCGACCGCCCGCCGCCGGCGCGACCTCGAGCGCCGCCGCCGCGATCGGCGGCTCCATCCGGTCGGCCTCGCCGCGTTCGAGGACGCCCCCTGCTTCCAGGAGATGCTGGAGCAGAGGCAGGACGCAGGCGCCTGACCGCGTGACGCTTTCGTGACGCGCACGTGCCGGTACCTAGTACCGGCCTTTCCTTGTGACGTCTCTGCAACGGCTAGTGCGCCAGCGGGCGGAGTGGCGGCTGCGGCTTCTCGCCCGGCGCGGTGCGCTCCTCCGGTGTGAGAGACGGCACCCATTCGAGCCAGCGCGGCATGTACCAGTTCCACTCGCCGAGCAGCTTCATCGCCGCCGGCAGCATGACGCCGCGGATGACGGTCGCGTCGATGAGCACCGCGAGGCCGAGCCCGACCCCGAGCTGCTTCATCATGATGAGCCGCAGCGTCCCGAAGATCGCGAAGACGGCGACCATGATGATGGCGGCGCTCGTCACGGTCCCCGCCGTGCGCCGGATGCCGAGCGACACGGCTTCGTCCGTCGAGACGCCGGCGTCGCGCAGCTCCTTGATCCGGCTGAGGATGAAGACGTGGTAGTCCATCGACAGCCCGAAGAGCACGACGAACAGGAACATCGGCAGCCAGGACGTGATCGAGTGGTTGGAGGTGAACTGCAGCACCCCCTCCGCCCAGTCGTGCTGGAAGATGAGGACGAGCAAGCCGTATGCCGCGCCGACCGAGAACAGGTTGAGCACGATCGCGGTGATCGGGATGACGACCGAGCGGAACGTCGCGAGCAGCAGCAGGAACGCGAGCCCGAGCACGAACAGGATGACCCACGGCATGCGTGACTTCATCTGCTCGTTGAAGTCGTGCGTGGCGGCGGTCTCGCCCGCGACGGCGTAGCTCACGCCGGGAGCGGTCCCGAGGGTCGTCGGGAGCACGGTCGACCGGAGCGTGTGCAGCGCCGCGAGCGACGCGGCGTTGTCGCCGTTGCCCGCCAGCGGGATCTCGACGTCGGCGACGGTCCCGCCGGGGCTGAACCGCACCTGGATCGGCTCGAACATCTGACCGGACGACGTCGCACGCAGCTCGAGCGCATGGATCGCGCTCTGCACGAGCGGCGCCCGCACGTTCGGCGCGTGCACGACGACCTCCGCCGGGGTGGGCGCGCCCGGGAACGCGGCGTTGACGGCCTTGTACGTCTTCACGATCGGCAGCTCGCGCGGCATGTCGGTGAAGCTCGGGAGCTTCGTGTGCATCGAGAGCACCGGCGTCGCGGCGATCAGCAGCACGCCGCCGGCGACGACGAGGGCGGCCACCGGCCGGCGCAGGACGCGATCGAGGACGAAGGCCCAGAACCGCGACTCGCCCGCCGCGTGCTTCCGCGTGCCGACGTACGGAACACGGCCTCGGTCGACGCGGTCGCCGAGCTTGGAGAGCAGCGCCGGCAGCACGGTGACCGACCCGATCACCGCGGAGAGGACGACGAGCATCGTCCCGATCGCCATGCCGGTGAAGATGCGGCTGCCGGCGATGAACATCCCCGCCATCGCGATGAGCACCGTCGCGCCGGAGATGAGCACCGCCTGGCCCGACGTCGAGGCGGTGCGGAGCAGCGCCGCGCGCGCGTCGGTCCCGCGCGAGCGCTCCTCGCGCTCGCGGCGGAGATAGAACAGCGAGTAGTCGACGCCGACCGCCATCCCGATGAGGAGCACGACCGCCGAGCTCGACTGGTAGTCGACCGCGTACACGTGCGTGATCGCCGCGAAGATCCCGAGCGAGGCGAGGACGGCCGAGAACGCGAGCAGCACGGGCAGGCCGGCGGCGACGAGCGCGCCGAAGGCCGCGAGCAGGATGATGAGCGTGATGGGGATCGTCATCATCTCGGCGTTGCCGAAGTCCTTGTTGAAGGTCTTGCCGAGCTCGTAATTCGCGCTCGCGACGCCGACCTCGCGGATCGAGACGGTCGGGTTCGCCCGCTGCGCGCCGGCGACCGCCGCGAGGATCGGCTTGATCTTGTCCTGCGCCTTGTCCGGGTCGCCGCGGATCGTGAACTGGACGAGCACCGAGTGCCCGTCCGGCGAGATGAGGCCGCCCCTCTCGAGGGTGCGCGGGTCGCGGAGGTCGGCGACGTTCGGCTCGACGGCGAGATTCTGGACGACGCCCCCGATCGCCGCCTGCATCGGGTCGTCGCGGAACGTGTAGTGCGCGCTCTGGACGAGGACGTTCTCGAGCGCCGGCTGCTTGAAGTTCGCCTGCTCGAGCATCTTCAGCGCGCGGCCGACCTCGCCGCTCGCCATCTGCGAGTCCTTCATCTGCAGGTGGCCGATGACGTTCCCGATCGCCATCGCCGCGACGGCGAACACGAGCCAGCCGAAGAGCGCCTTCTTCCAGT
The DNA here is from genome assembly GCA_963753295.1 of uncultured Actinomycetes bacterium. Lineage (GTDB taxonomy): Bacteria > Actinomycetota > Thermoleophilia > Gaiellales > Gaiellaceae > Palsa-739. The sequence goes on from CAVWBZ010000016.1 coordinate 50,478, forward strand.
TGGCGGCGCTCCACCGGCCGCAGCGCCCCGCGAGGTTGAGCCTCTCCATCGAGTCCACGGTTGCGGCGGCGCTCGAGCCGCGGCATCCGGGACGACGCGGATCGGCCGTCAGCGTCGATACGCAGGCGCGTGCTTACGCCGCTCGAGCGCCTGCTCGTCCGGCCGCCACGGCGGCAGCCGGAGCGCGAGCTGGCTCGCGAGCTTGAGGGCGTTCGGTTCGTATTCGCGGCGGAGGCGGTCGAGCCTCGCGCGGCACTCCCCGGCGGGAACGAGCGCCAGGCCGGAGGGCTCGAGGAGGCTGCGGAGCTCCACCGCGTCCTCCTCGGCGAGCTGGCGCTCCGGCGCGGCGGCGCCGTCGGCGAGCTGATGGGCGAGATCGGCGAGCGCATGGCGGCCGACCTTGAAGGTGAGCTCGGCCGAGCGCGTTCCGGCGGCGCCGTCCTCGGCCGCGGCGAGCACGACCGCCGAGGTGTCGACGATCGCCGTGAGCGCCGACAGCCAGCTCTGCCCGATGTGCTGCGAGCGGTAGTACGCGAGCAGCGGATACGCCAGATGCGTCTCCATCATCTCCGTCGCCCAGCGCTCGGCCTGCTGCAGGGTGTCCTCGACCTCGTCCCAGCCGTTGACGAGGAGCCCGGCCGCGCTCGCCGGAGCCCCGGCGCGGGTCGAGAGGCGCGAGATGGCGATCTCGCGGAGCGAGTAGGCGGAGTAGACGGACGGCAGGTAGCCGATGACCGTGAAGAGGACGCCGACCGCGGTCGCCGCCTCGACGAGGCCGATCGAGCGATGCCAGGCGCCTGCGTGGTCGAAGGAGGCGCTGAGGAACGTCCCGGCGCTTCCGTCGAGGCTGAAGCCGCCCCCGCCGGCCCATTGGAGGCAGCTGAAGCCGACGATGAGCCCGAACACCCACACGGCGAGCTCGAGCAGGAGCGCGAGCGGCCCGAAGTAGCCGAGCAGGGCGTCGGCCGCGATCGGCCGCAGGCGCCGCGCGGCGGCGCGCCACGGCATCCACACCGCCTGGTAGATGCCGCGCGCGATACGCGGGTCGCGCTTCACGCGCCGCGGCAGGAGGAACGCGACGAAGAACTCGGCCAGCATGAGCACGATGAGAACCGCCCCGACGAGGCCGACGACGACGCGCATTCCCGCGAAACCTACGCGCCGGTAGCCTTCGGCGCTCGTGCCGATCTACGAGTACCGCTGCCCCGAGGGCCACACGTTCGAGCGCTTCCAGTCGATGACTGCGCCTGCGCCGGAGAAGTGCGACGTCTGCGGCGCCGCGCCCGTGGAGCTCGTCCTCTACCCGGTCGCGATCCACTACAAGGGGTCGGGCTTCTACACGACCGACTACGGCAAGGGGAAGGCGGCGAAGAAGGAGGGCGAGTCGAGCTCGTCGTCGTCCGGCGACGCGCCGAAGACGGAGTCGAAGCCCTCGCCGGAGAAGAAGTCCGCCGCCGGCGGCGGCGACGCTACTTGAACCTCTGATTCCCGGTCACGCAGCCCGGGCCGAAGAGCCCCGAGCCGGGGGAGGGGGGCTGCGGCGCCGAGTTGCCGAGCACCTCCTGCACGACCTGGATGTTCTCCTGCGTGCTCGTGATGTAGCCGTTGCCCGTCGCCGAGCCGCCGAGCCGGCAGTGGAGCACGTCGCCGGCGCGGAACTTCACCCAGCCGAGCTGGAGGAAGTCCCAGGTCGAGAGGTCGGTCGTGATCGGCGCCATCAGGCTCGAGCCGTCGAACGGCAGCCGGAGGAACATCGAGGCACTCGCGAGCTTGCTCAGCGTCGCCTGCATCACCGCCTGCTGGTTCTGCCCGCGCGTGAAGTCCGTCCACGCGGGGTCGAGACGGTTCTCGCGGATGCGCGAGTAGATGAGCGCCGTGTGCCCGTCCATGTGCGTGACGCCCTTGTGGAAGCGCCAGCCCTCCCACTGCTGGCAGCGCGTCGCCGTCGAGTACGGGCAGTCGAAGCGGTTGGAGAGGATGTTCTCCGGCACGTTCACGTCGATGCCGCCGACCGCGTCGACGAGCTTCTGGAACGAGCCGAAGTCGACGACGACGACGTGGTTCACCTGCAGCTGCGACCCGAGGAGGTTGTCGACGGTCTGGATCGCGAGCTTCGGCCCGCCGATCTGCATCGCGGCGTTGATCTTCTGGTAGATGCCGCCGATCGTCACGCCGAGGTCGCGCGGGATCGACAGGTACGTGATCCGGTGGCGGCTCGGATCGGTGCGCAGGAGCATCATCGAGTCGGAGTGGTCGTCGGTGCTGCGTCCGGCCTGGCCGTTGTCCGCGTGGTCGGTGCCGAGCAGGAGGATGTTCGTGGGCGAATCGAGGATGAGCCCGTTCTGCTTCGCGAGGACGGACGTCGTCCCGGGCGCGAGACGCTTGTTCGCGTCGGCGACGCCGCTGCGCACCGACAGGTAGCCGGCGACGGTCCAGACGACGAGGAGCACGACGAGGACGAGGATCGCAACGAGCGTCCAGCGCTTCCATCCCCACCGCCTGCGCGGACGGCGGGCGCGTCCGTCGGCGGGCTGCTTCGGCGTCTTCCCGCCGCCGCCCGGCGTCGGCACGTTCCCCTTCTGGCGTCCGCCGCGGTAGACGCGGTACGGCTTCTCCCCGGAGGCGGCCATCCGGGCGGTTACGGTACCCGCTGAGGGTGAGCGGCACGCACGCGATCGGCGTCGACCTGGGCGGAACGAAGATCCTCGCCGGCGTCGTCACGCGCGACGGCGACGTCGTGCGCCGGCACGAGCGGATGACGTCGCTCGAATCCGAGGAAACGCTCGTCGTGGAGCTCGAGACCGCCATCGCCGAGGTGCTCGACGACGACGTGGGCGCGATCGGGCTCGGCGTTCCCGGTCCGCTCGACCTCGTGGCGGGCCGCACGTACGACATGGTCAACCTGCCGTTCCACGACTTTCCGCTGCGCGACCACATGGCGACGCGGTTCGGCCTGCCGGTCGGGCTCGACAACGACGCGAACGCGGCCGCGATCGCGGAGTGGCGGGTCGGCGCCGGCCGCGGCGTCGACGACCTCGTCATGCTCACGCTCGGAACCGGCCTCGGCGGCGGGGTGATCTCGAACGGACGCCCGTTCCGCGGCGCGCACGGCGGCGGCGTCGAGCTCGGGCACGTCGTCATCGTCCACGACGGCCGGCCGTGCCAGGGGCGCTGCACCGGGCGCGGGCACCTCGAGCCGTACGTGACGGGGCTCGCGGCGACGCTGGCGGCGCAGGAGGCGTTCGGCCCGGCTGCGGATGCGCACCGGCTCGTGCGGCTCGCGAACGAGGGCGACGAGACGGCGCGCGGCATCCTCGCCGACATCGGCCGCCACCTCGGCTCCGGCATGGGCTCGTTCGCGAACATCTTCGAGCCGCAGCTCATCGTCATCGGCGGCGGATTCGGCGTCGCCGCGTGGGAGCACCTGATCGGGCCGGCGCTCGAGGTGCTGCAGCGCGAGGCTCTCCGCCCGATGCGCGACGAGGTCGAGGTCGTCCGCGCCGAGCTCGGCACGACGGCGGGGCTCATCGGCGCCGCGTTCGTCGCCTTCGAGACGCTCGACGCCGCGTAGCCGTGCCGCTCGCGGTCTGCGCGACGCCGATCGGCAACCTCGACGACGTGACGCTGCGCGTGCTCGCCGAGCTGCGCGCGGCCGACGTCGTCCTGTGCGAGGACACGCGGCACACGCGCACGCTCCTCGCGCGGCACGGGATCGAGGCGCGCGTCCTCTCGTACCACGAGCACAACGAGGCGGCGCGCACGGCGGAGCTGCTGCCGCGGCTCGAAGCGGGGGAGCGGATCGCGCTCGTCAGCGACGCCGGCATGCCCGGGATCTCCGACCCGGGCGCGCGGATCGTGCGCGCGGCGCTCGACGCGGGCGTCCCGGTGACGGTGCTGCCCGGCGCGTCGGCGGTCGAGACCGCGCTCGTCGCATCCGGGCTCGTCCGGGAGCGGTACCAGTTCCTCGGGTTCCTGCCGCGGGGGGCGAAAGACTGGGGCGAGCTCGCCGGCGTCGCGTGGGCATCGGTCGCGTTCGAGTCGCCGCAGCGACTGCCGGCGACGCTGCGCTCGCTCGCAGAAGCGGATCCCGAACGCGAGGTCGCCGTGTGCCGCGAGCTCACGAAGCGCTTCGAGGAGATCGTCCGGGGGACGGCGGCCGAGGTCGCGGCCCGCTTCGCCGAGCCGCCGAAGGGCGAGATCACGCTCGTGATCGGCCCTTCTCTCGCCGAGCCCGACGATGCGGAGGCGCTCGCTGCGGTGGCCGAGCTCGTCGCCGCCGGCGTTCCGCGCCGGCTGGCGGCCGACGTCGTCGCCCGCCTCACGGGCGTCGCGCGCAACCGGCTCTACCGCGGCTCTCTGTAAGCAGCTTTGACAACGTCCGGCCGCGTTGCTAGCGTGCCCGCCTCGTTTTCCAAACTGACAACAGAGGTGACTGCCATGCGCCGGTTCGTCCTCGTCGTCCTGCTGCTCATGCTGTGGGCTCCCGCCGCCGAGGCGTGGACGTGGCCCGTCCAGGGGCCCGTCCTGCTCGGGTTCACGTTCGACTCCGCGCATCCGTATGCGGGCGGCCAGCACCGCGGGATCGACATCGGCGCCGGCACCGGCACGGCGGTGGTCGCGCCCGCCGGCGGCGTCGTCACCTTCGCAGGCACGGTCCCGGCGAGCGGCAGGTCGGTGACGATCGCGACGACGGACGGGTACTCGGTCACGCTCACGCACCTCGGCTCGGTCGGCGTGTCGAAGGGTGCGACGGTGGGCGAGGGCGATGCGGTCGGCACCGTCGGTCCGAGCGGCACGCCCGAGCTCAACGTCCCGTACCTGTACATGGGCGTGCGCACGACGGCCGACGCGCAGGGCTACCTCGACCCGCTCTCGTTCCTGCCGGCGCTGCCGCCGCCGACGACATCGGCGCCGCCGCCGCCGCCGGCGGACTCGGCCGCCGCGGTGCCGCCCCCGGCGCAGACGGCCGGCGACGGCTCGACCGCGGACGCGAGCGACACCGCGACGCCGCCGGCGCAGACGACCGCGGATGCGCCGGGAGACGGCTCGACCGCGGACGCGAGCGACACCGCGACGCCGCCGGCGCAGACGACCGCGGCTATGCCGGGAGACGGCTCCGCCGCGGAGAGCACCGACCCCGCGCCGTCGAGCGCGGACGGATCGGGCGGCGACACCGGTTCGGACGCCGCCGCCGCGCCGGTCGGGACGGCGACGGACGGCTCCGCCGCCTCCGCCGGCAGCGGCACCGGTGACGCCGCGGCAGCCGGCGACGGGACCGCCGCATCCGGCCCGAGCTCCGACGCTGCCGCGACCGGCTCCACGCCCGACGCGTCCGCGACCGCCGGCGATGGAACCGCCGCATCCGGCTCGGACTCCGCGTCCGATCCGTCCGTGGAGACGCCGTCGCCCGCCCCTCCGCCGCCGCCGGCCGCCGCGCCCGCGCCTGCCCCCGAGGCCCCGGCGCCGCCGGCGATCGTCGTCACGCCCATCGTCGAGGACGTGCCGATCGACGCGGTCGAGCCGGACCCGGCCGCAGCCGCGCCGGACACCGCGCCGGCGGCGGAGCCTGCGCCGGCAGCCCCCGCGCCGGCTGCGGACTCGGTCGACGACGCGTTCGTCGTCCACGTCGCGCCGTTCGGGACCGCGATCGCGTTCGTGCCGGGTCAGGCTCGCGCCGTCCCGGCGATGCCACGCGCACACCCGGTGCACCGGCAGGCGTCGCGGCCGCCGGCGTCGCCGGCCGCTCGTCCTCCGCTCCGCGTGGCGCGACCGCCGCGCGCTCACCGGGCGGCGGAAGCGCACAGTGCCGGGCGCGCACAGCCGCGGCTGCGTCGCCGTGCTCCGGCACCGGCGGCGCCGGCGCCTGCGCGCCGCCGGCGTCGTGCCGGGCGGCCGCTGCCCGTCCTCGTCCTCCTCGGCCTCGCGGCGCTCTTCGTCGCGGTCGGCGTCGGGGCCGTTCGTATGATCTCTAGCCCGTCTCTGCCCGAAGGAGAGCGCTCTGACGCAGCAGAAGATCCTCGTCGCGGTCGCGTGGCCGTATGCGAGCGGCCCGAGGCACCTCGGCCATGTGGCGGGCCCCGGCGTGCCGTCGGACATCTTCGCGCGCTACCACCGGCTGCGCGGCAACGACGTCCTGATGGTGAGCGGGACCGACGAGCACGGCACACCCGTCATGGTCTCCGCCGACCGCGAGGGGGTGTCTCCGCGTGAGCTCGCCGACCGCAACAACGCGCTCATCCTCGACGATTACGTCAAGCTCGGGCTTGCGTTCGACACGTTCACGCGTACGACGACGCGCAACCACTACGCCGTCACGCAGGACATCTTCCGCACGCTGCACGAGAAGGGGTACCTCATCGAGCGCACGACGCTCGGCGCGTTCTCCCCCCTCACCGGCCGGACGCTGCCCGACCGGTACATCGAGGGCACGTGCCCGATCTGCGGCTACACGGATGCCCGCGGCGACCAGTGCGACAACTGCGGCAACCAGCTCGACCCCGTCGACCTCATCGAGCCTCGCTCGATCATCGACGGTTCGACGCCGGAGTTCCGCGAGACGACGCACCTGTTCCTCGATCTGCCCGCGTTCGCGACGCAGCTCGAGGAATGGCTGACCGCGCAGACGCACTGGCGGCCGAACGTCCGCAACTTCGCGCTCGGGCTCGTCCGCGAGCTCAAGCCGCGCGCGATGACGCGCGACATCGACTGGGGCGTCCCCGTGCCTGTCCCCGGCTACCCCGACGACACGAAGCGCATCTACGTCTGGTTCGACGCCGTCATCGGCTACCTGTCGGCGAGCATCGAATGGGCGCACAACCGCGGCACGCCGGAGGCGTGGCGCGAGTGGTGGCAGAACGCCGAGTCGCGCCACTTCTATTTCATGGGCAAGGACAACATCGTCTTCCACGCCGTCATCTGGCCCGCGATGCTCATGGGCTACGGCGACGACCTGCAGCTGCCGTACAACGTCGTCGCGAGCGAGTACCTGACGATGGAGGGCAAGAAGGCGTCGACGAGCCGGAACGTCGCCATCTGGGTGCGCGACTTCCTCAGCCGCTACGACCCCGACCCGCTCCGCTACTACCTCACCGCCGGCGGGCCGGAGACGCAGGACGCCGACTTCACGTGGGACGAGTTCGTGCGCCGCAACAACGACGAGCTGCTCGCGAACTGGGGCAACCTCGTCAACCGGACGCTCGTGAACGCGCACCGGCACTTCGGCGCCGTCCCCGAGCCCGGCCCGCTCGCGGATGCGGACACGAAGGTGCTCGCCGCGGTCGACGGCGCGTTCGAACGCGTCGGAGCGCTCATCGAGGTCGTCCGCTTCAAGGCCGCCCTCGAGGAAGCGATGCGCGCATCCGCCAGCGTGAACCAGTACATCGCCGACCAGGCGCCGTGGGCGCTCGTCAAGAACGACCGCGACCGCGCCGCGACCGTCCTCTACGTCGCGCTCCGCTGCGTCGACTCGCTCAAGACGCTCTTCGCGCCGTTCCTGCCCTTCAGCTCGCAGCAGGTGCACGAGCTCCTCGGCTACGACGGCTGGCTCGCCGGCCCGCTCGAGATCCGCCGGTACACGGAGGACGACGGCTCCACGCACGACGTGCTCACCGGCGACTACACGAGCTGGGTCGGGACGTGGGCGCCGAGCGAGATCGCTCCCGGCCGGCAGCTGCGCGAGCCGAAGCCGCTCTTCCGCAAGCTCCCGCCGGAGACCGCCGCCGAGGAGCTCGCGCGCCTCGGCATCGGGCAGCAGTGATCGACACGCACGCGCATCTCGATGCGCTCGACGACGATCCCGCCGACGTCGTCGCCCGCGCGCATGACGCGGGGGTGACGCGCATCCTGACCGTGGGAACCGCACAGGCCGTCGCGCTCGCCGAGCGATTCGAAGGCGTCTTCGCCGTGGTCGGCGTCCACCCGCACGAATCCGCCGCCGGCGACGTCGACGAGATCCGGCGTCTGCAGGAGCACCCGAAGGTCGTCGCGGTGGGGGAGATCGGGCTCGACTGGTTCCGTGACTACGCCCCCCGGGACGTCCAGCACGCTATGTTCGAATCCCAGCTCGGTCTCGCCGCCGAGCTGGGGAAACCCGTCGTCATCCACACGCGGGCCGCGGACGACGACACGCTCGCCGCGCTGGCCGGCTTCGACGGCACGGTCGTCCTCCATTGCTTCTCGTCGCCGCGCCTCCTCGAGCCGGCGGCCGAGCGCGGCTGGTACGTGTCGTTCGCCGGCAACGTGACGTTCAAGAACGCACCCGAGCTGCGGGTCGCGGCGGCGCAGGTGCCCGCCGACCGGATCCTCGCCGAGACGGACGCGCCGTATCTCGCGCCGCAGCCGCTGCGCGGCCGCCCGAACGAGCCGGCGTACGTCGTGCACACGGTCGCGGCGCTCGCGCAGGCGCGCGGGGAGGAGCCCGCCGTGCTCGAACGGCAGATCGACGCGAACGCGACGGCGTGCTTCGGGCTGTGAAGAAGGGATACGGGCAGCACTTCCTCGTCGACGAGAACATCCTCGGCGTGATCGGCCGCCTCGCGCATCTCGACCGTGACGACGTCGTCCTCGAGATCGGGCCGGGGAACGGCGTGCTCACGCGCTACCTCGCCGAGCGCGTCGAGCGGGTGCACGCGGTCGAGATCGACCGCGACCTCGAGCCGGCGCTGAGCGACCTCGGCGACAACGTCGACGTCGTCTTCGGCGACGCGCTCCGGGTCGAGCTGCCGCAGGACGCGACGAAGCTCGTCTCCAACCTGCCGTACAACGTCGCGACGCCGATCGTCGCCGAGAGTCTCGACGGCCTCCCCAACGTCGCGTTGTGGTGCGTGATGGTCCAGCGTGAGGTTGCGGATCGGTTCTTCGCCGAGCCGCGGACGAAGGCGTACGGCGCGGTCTCGGTCCTCGTGCAGCTCGTGTGCGAGCGGACGGGCTTCCATCCGGTGTCGCGCACCGTCTTCCGTCCGCAGCCGAACGTCGACTCCGCGCTCGTCGCCTTCCGCCGCGTCGCGCTTCCCGAGGGATACGCACGTGTGAAGGCGGTCGTCGGCGCCGCGTTCGCGCACCGGCGCAAGACGCTGCCGAACTCGCTCGAGCTCGCGGGGCTCGCGTCGCGCGCCGCCGGCGCCGCCGCGCTCGAGTCGATCGGGCTCGACGCGTCGGTCCGGGCGGAGGCGCTGCGGCCGCAGCAGTTCGTCGCGCTCGTGGAGGCCCTCGGGTGAGAGCGTCGGCGGCGGCGAAGATCAACCTCGCCCTCGTCGTCGGGCCGGTCCGGCCCGACGGCAAGCACGAGATCGTCACCGTGTACCAGCGCATCGGCATCGCCGACCGGCTCGAGCTGGAGCCGTCCGCCGATCTCCGCGTCTACGGATTCGCCGGCGACACGCTCGTGCGCGCGGCGCTCGAGGCGGTCGCACGCCACGCCGGCGTCGAGCCGGGCTGGCAGGTGACGATCGAGAAGCGGCTGCCGGTCGCGGCCGGCGTCGGCGGCGGCAGCTCCGACGCGGCAACCGCGATGCGCCTCGCGAACGCCGCGTTGCCCGAGCCGCTGCCGGAAGCGGACCTGCGCGCTCTCGCCGGAACGATCGGCGCCGACGTCCCGTTCTTCCTCACGGACGGGCCGCAGCTCGGCACGGGCGACGGCACCGAGCTCGCGCTGCTCGAGCTCCCGCAGGACTTCTGGATCCTCCTCGCCGTCCCGCACGGGGCCGGGAAGCCTTCCACCGCGTCCGTCTACGCCGACTTCGACCGCCGCGACGGCGCCGCCGGCTTCGACGAACGGCGAGCGGCGCTCCTTGCGGGGCTCGAGCGCGTCCGGCGCCCGCGCGACCTCGCTGCGCTGCCGTCGAACGACCTTGCGTCGTCACCGCTCGCGGACGAGCTGCGCGCGCACGGCGCGTTCCGCGCCGACGTCACCGGCGCGGGGCCGGCGGTGTACGGGCTGTTCCATCACAAGAGCACCGCGAAGTCGGCGCAGCGTGCGCTCAAGCGCGCCGGCGAGAGCTGGCTGACGGCACCTGCGTGGTACGGTTGAAACGGCTCATGGACTCGTCTCACGCGATCGAGCAGGGGTCGAGCAGGCCCGGCCGCTGGCTCCGCCACCGGCGCGTCCGCATCAGCCTCTGGATCGCCGCAGCCGAAGCGATCGTCGTCGCGGTCTTCCACGACGTCTCGCGGATCACCGTCATCGTCCTCGCCGCGCTCGCGGTCGCCCTCTACTGGTACGGCGGGCGGCGGACGCGCTCGGACACGTTCCACCAGTCGTCGTGGATCTTCGCCGTCTCGCAGCTCCTCGCCGTCGTCGCGGCCATCCTCGCGTTCATCGTCTTCTGGACGGCGATCGTCTTCGTCTGCATCTTCGCGCTCGTCGCCCTGTTCTTCGTCTTCACCGACCGCCGGTAGGATTTCGACCCCTGATGGGGCGTGGCCAAGTGGTAAGGCAACGGGTTTTGGTCCCGTGATCCCAGGTTCGAATCCTGGCGCCCCAGCCACTCTTGACTGAACCCATGGCAGAGGATCTCGCAGCAGTCGTGATGGCCGCCGGTCTCGGCACGCGCATGAAGAGCGCGACGCCGAAGCATCTGCACATGCTCCTCGGCCGGCGCATGGTCGACTGGGTGATCGCGGCGGCGCAGGACGCAGGCGTCGAGCGCATCGTCGTCGTCGCGTCGCCCGACAGTGCCGGCTCGTACGACGGCCTCGCCGTCGCGGTGCAGGAGCAGCCGCTCGGGACCGGCGACGCCGTGCGCAGCGCGCGGACGGAGCTCGGTGCCGCCGGCGGCGAGGTGCTCGTGCTCAACGGCGACGTGCCGGCGCTCCGACCGGAGACGGTGCGCGCTTTGCTTGCAACGCACCGCGAGGCCGGCGCCGCGGCGACGGTTCTGTCGTTCGAGCCGCCCGACGCACGCGCGTACGGGCGCATCGTCCGCGACGGCGCCGGCCGGCTCGCCCGCATCGTCGAAGCCGCCGACGCGAGCGACGAGGAGCTCGCGCTCACCGAGGTGAACTCCGGCATCTACGTCTTCGACGGAACGAAGATCTGGTCGGTGCTCGACCGGCTGGAGCCGCACAACGCGCAGGGCGAGCTGTACGTGACCGACACGCTCGGGCTGCTCGTCGGCGCCGGAGAGGTCGTCGCCGTGCACACTGCCGACGACGCCGCGGAGGTGGAGGGGATCAACACCCGCGCCGAGCTCGCCGTCGTCGCCGCCAAGCTCCGCGCCCGGATCAACGAGGCGCACATGCTCGCGGGCGTGACGATCGTCGATCCCGCTTCGACGTGGATCGACGCCGACGTCGAGATCGGACCGGACACGACCATCCATCCGTTCTGCGTCCTCCGCGGCCCGATCCGGATCGCGGGCGGCGTGAGCGTCGGGCCGTTCGCCTACGTTCGGCCCCACACCGTCCTCGGCGAGGGCTCGAAGATCGGCACGTTCGTCGAGATCAAGGCCTCGACCGTCGGCGCCGGGTCGAAGATCCCGCATCTCTCCTACATCGGGGACGCCGAGATCGGCGAGGAGACGAACATCGGGGCCGGCGGCATCACCGCCAACTTCAAGCACGAGCCCGGCGTGCCGAAGGCCAGGACGCGGATCGGGAGCAACGTCAGGACCGGCATCAACAATGTCTTCGATGCTCCTGTCGACGTTGGCGACGACGCTTGGATTGCAGCGGGCGCGGTCATCACGGATGATGTCCCTCCGGGATCGCTGGCCGGTTTCCCCCCACGGCAGGAAACAAAGGAAGGGTGGGTCTACGAGAAGCATGGAAAGCGTGACGGCGGCTGAGATTGCCCTGCCCGGCCTGGAGAAGGCGATCATGAGCGGCCCGGCGCCGGGCGGCCACTGGATCGAGCGTGGCACGCAGAAGCGGCTCATGGTCTTCTCGGGCCGGTCGCATCACGACCTCGCGGCGCAGATGGCCGAGAAGCTGGGCGTCGAGCTCGGCGACGTCGAAGTCGACACGTTCGCGAACGGCGAGACGTACTGCCGCTACGGGGAGTCGATCCGCGGCGCCGACGTCTTCCTCGTGCAGACGGGATGCCAGCCGGTCGACCGGAACCTCATGGAGCTCATGTTCATGATCCAGGCGGCGAAGCTCGCGTCCGCGAAGCGGATCACCGCCGTCGTCCCGCTCTTCCCGTATGCGCGCCAGGATCGCAAGGCGCGGCCGCGCGAGCCCATCTCCGCACGTCTCGTCGCCGACATGATCCAGCTGGCCGGCGCCGACCGCGTGCTGACGATGGACCTGCACGCCGGGCAGATCCAGGGCTTCTTCACCATCCCCGTCGACCACATGACGGCGCTGCCCCTGTTCGCGCGCCACTTCCGCGACCTCGGCCTCACCGGCCCGAACATCGTGTCCGTCGCACCCGACGAGGGCCGCGCGAAGATGGCGGTCCGGTTCGCGGAGATGATCGACGCGGAGTTCGCGATCATGCACAAGACGCGGCCGGAGCGCGACATGGTCGAGGTCACGGAGATCACCGGCCGCGTGCGCGACAAGATCGCGATCGTCGGCGACGACGTCATCATGACCGGCGGCACGCTCATCGCGAACGTCAAGGCGCTGCGCGCCCAGGGCGTGAAGGGCGTGTGGGTGTTCGCGACGCACGGCGTCTTCTGCGGCGGCGCGCTCGAGCGCTTCCAGGATGCGCCGATCGACGGCATCGTCGTCACCGACACCGTGCCGGTGAACCCGCTCGAGGTGCCGCCGCACATGACGATCCTTCCCGTCGCGCAACTGCTCGCCGAGACGATCATGAACGTCTTCGCCGACGACTCCGTCTCCGCCATCTTCGGCGGCGAGAACCAACTGTTCTAGCTCGAAAACGCTTCGCGTTTTCGAGCTGTGGAGGTACCCGCTTCGCGGGAGAGGACGCGGGCGAAGCCGGCGCGTGCGTAAGCCTCTGGCTTACGCACGCGCCCAGGTGGATGCGGAGGGCTCCCGGGTTTACGGCTACCCTGGCCTTGTCATGGCATCCGTACAGCTCAGTTGCGCGATCGACGGTTGCACCGCCCGGTGGACCGTCGCGTCGCCGAAGTTGATGAAGAAGTCGATGGACGAGCACCGCGCGCAGTTCCACCCCGACTGGGTCAAGCCGGAGGCGCCGAAGATGACGCCGTACCGGCTCGACTACAGCGGCCGCGGGCGCCAGTTCTAGCGGCGCTTAGATTCCGTTGACTCGGGGCAGAAGCCCCGCATGCGCCATCTCGGATGCCTGACAGCGGTCCTCGTTGCCGGGCTCGCGCTGAGCGGTGACGCGCTCGCGTCGCAGCTCGTCGACCGCAATGCGACGGGCGTGAAGCTCGAGGCGAACACGAACGGCAAGGCGCTGCTCGTGTACCGCGCGCACGGAAGCATGCGGCACGTGCTCGTCTGGGGCGCGATGGACGCGCTCTTCCCGAGCCAGACTTCGCCGCAGGTGAAGTTCAAGCTCGACTACTCCGGCGGGCCGAACTGGCAGGGCTTCACGAACATGTGCGGCGCGTACGACGGTCCGGCGCTCCCCGACGTCGTCGCGGCCTGCAAGCTTCCCGACGGCACGTACTGGGCGGCGCAGGAGTGGGCGCAGCCGCTTCCCGATCTCGGCTTCGCGCCGTGGACCGCGACGCAGAGGTCGAAGTGGCTCGACATCTCGCACTGGCAGGGGCCGATCCCGACGCTCACCGCCTACACCGACTGGGTGTGGAGCGAGCGCTTCCAGGAGGTGTTCGGCGTGTACACGTATGCCGGGCAGCCGGTGCACGGCTTCGGGACGAGCCGGTACGGCGTCCCGAGCGACGGCTACGGCCGCCTCATCTACCTCGACACGCTGAACTCCGTGTACGGGAGCGGCTGGCGGCGCGAGAACTCGTTCGTCTCGCACAACCCGACCGGCGCCTTCTGTTACGGCTTCTTCAAGTTCGACCCGACGAAGGGCGGCTACCGCCATCCCGCCGGCGCGACCGCGCCGCGCGGCCCGGGTGTCGGCGCGAAGTACCGGCTCGTCGCGCTCGGCCCCGGCGTCGAGCCGAACGTCGAGGCCGACGTCGGCGGCCTCCACCCGTACGACCGAAACAATCCGTCAGACGTCACGTACGAGCAGCAGCAGGTCACGATCCTCAAGTCGCTCGGCGACAAGAGCTGCCTGCCCGGCCACTAGGCAGCGCGGGCGGCTGCGACGCGCTCGGCGACGAGCAGCTCCGCCGCGGCGGCCGGCGTGATCCCCTCGGCGGCGGCGGTCCGGAACAGCTCGAGCAGCGTGTGGCCGATGGCTGCGAGCCCGCGCGCGAGCTCAGGCTCGTCCCAGCCGAGGTCCTCGAGGCCGACGAGCTGGATGACGCCGCCGGCATTGACGACGTAGTCGGGCGCGTACAGGATCCCACGCTCGTGGAGGCGGTCGCCGTCCTCCGGCTCCGCGAGCTGGTTGTTCGCGCATCCGGCGACCCCTCGGCAGCGGAGGCGCGGGATGGACTCGGCGTTCAGCGTGCCGCCGACCGCGCACGGCGCGTACAGGTCGCACTCGGTGCCGATGACGTCGCCGGGCGCGACGACGGTCGCTCCGGTCGCGGCGGCGCGCGCTTCGTCGACGTCCGACACGAGGACGGCCGCGCCCTCCGTCTGCAGCAGCCGGACGAGATCGCTCCCGACGGCGCCGGCGCCCTGCACGAGGATGCGCAGCCCGCCGAGCTCCGGCGAGCCGAAGACGTTCTCCGCGGTCGCGCGGATCGCGTGCAGCGTGCCGACCGCCGTGCCGCGCGCGCTGTTGCCGCCGCGCCCCGTCGTCCCGTACACCCAGCGGCACCGTTCGGCGACGACGTCGAGGTCGGCCGGGGAGATATTCATGTCGCCGGCCGTGCGGTACGTCCCGCCGAGCGCGTCGACGAGCTCGCCGTAGCGCAGCAGGAGCCGGCGGCGCGCGTCCCCCGTCGGGAGCTCCGGCACCGCGAGGACCGCCTTGCCGCCACCGCGCGGGATGCCCGCCGCCGCGAACTTCCGCGTCATCGCGCCGGAGAGCTTCATCGCGTCCGCGAGGCCGTCCGCCGGGGTCGGATACACGCGAAGGCGCGTCCCGCCGCCGCCCGGGCCGAGCGCGGTGGAATGGACGCAGACGAACATCCACGCGCCGCTCTCCGGATCGAAGCGGATGACGGCCTCCTCGCCGTCCCACGCCCGCAGGAGGTCCTCGAACACAGTGGGATTCTGCCCGTCTTCGGCTACACTCCGCCGCCGGTATGGCCGGAGAGCGCACAAAGCTGACCGTCAGCGTCCGGGAGAGCCTCGGCACGCGCGAGACCAAGCGCCTGCGCCGGGAGGGCTTCATCCCGGGCGTGCTCTACGGGCGCGGCACGCCGGTCGCGTTCAGCGTCGCCGAGCGCGAGCTCCGGCGCGCGCTGACCGGCGCAGCCGGACTCCACTCGATCCTCGACGTGGAGATCGACGGCGCCGACAAGACGCACGCGTCGATCCTCAAGGACTACCAGGTCGACAAGGTGCGCGGGCACATCACGCACATCGACCTGCACGAGGTCCGTCTCGACCGGCCGATCACCGCGTCGGTGAGCGTCCACGTGCTGGGCGGCGACACCGCGCCCGGAGTCAAGGAGGGCGGCGTGCTCTCGCAGCCGCTCCGCGAGATCCAGGTGGAAGCGCTCCCGCTCGAGGTTCCGGAGCACATCGACCTCGACGTCTCGCACATGGGCATCGGCGACACGCTCCGCATCGCGGACGTCCACGTCGGCGACACCGTGAAGCTGCTCGACGACCCCGAGACCGTCGTCGCGACCGTCACCGCGCCGACGCGCGCGATCGAGGAAGAGGTCGCCGAGGCGGCCGAGGGCGAAGCGGTCGAGGGCGAAGCGCCCGAGGGCGAAGCTGCAGAGTCGGAAGCCGCCGAGGGCGGCGAGCCCGCAGCCGAAGCTCCCACCGAGGAGTAGCCCTTGCTCCTCGTCGCCGGCCTGGGGAACCCGGGCCGCGAGTACGCGCGGAACCGCCACAACGCCGGCTATCTCGTCCTGGACGAGCTCGTGCGCAGGCACGGAGGCTCGTGGCGGTCGAAGTTCTCCGGCCAGGTGGCCGAGACCCGCGTCGACGGCGCGAGGCTCGTGCTCCTGAAGCCCGAGACGTACATGAACGAGTCGGGCCGCTCCGTCGGCGCGGCTGCCCAGTTCTTCAAGGTCGAGCCCGCCGACGTGCTCGTCGTCCACGACGAGGGCGACTTCGACCTCGGCCGCCTCGAGGTGAAGTTCGGCGGCGGCCTCGCGGGCCACAACGGCCTGCGCTCGATCGCCCAGCACCTGAAGACGCAGGACTTCAGGCGCCTCCGCATCGGCGTCGGGCGGCCGGAGCGCGGAGACCCGCGCTCGCTCGCCGACTACGTGCTCGCGGACTTCGAGCCGCACGACGACGCCGACGACCTCGTCGCACGGGCTGCCGACGAGGTGGAGGCGATCGTCAGAACGTCGAGCTGATCTTCCGGCCGGCGAGCGTGCCGGTGAGCCGGTTGCCGTTCGCGGTCAGCGTGCCGTGTGCGGCGCCGCTTCCGGTGACTTGGATGGACCCGCTCGCGGCGGTGAGCGGCACGACGGGTTGGCCGTTCGCTGCGAGCTTCAGCACGATCGTGCCCGTGAGCGCGAGGCCGCCGACGCTGCTGTAGGCCTGCAGGTGCATCGTCTTCACCGCGTCCGGGACCATCCGGCCGCTCACGAGGCCGGCGATCGTCGTCGTCGACTGCCGTCCGAGGAACCACGCGTCTTCCGCGTCGTGCAGCGTCTGCACCGCGGCGGCGAGCGTGCGGCCGGGAAGGCCGGCCACGTGCGCTGCGGGTGGGGTGGCGGCGACGGTGTGGCGCCAGCGGGCGAGCGGCGGCACGCCGAGGGCGATCCGTGCGCACGTCGCCGGAGGCGTCGCGCCGTCGAGCCAGCCCCGCACCGCGTCGGCGGCGCACGCCGAGCGGTCGAGGACCGAGTGGCCGGAGCCGGGCACGACGAGCACGTGGCCCTGCGGGAACTGCGAGGCGATCTGCTGCGCGCCCGCCGTCGGGGTGCGGATGTCGCGGTCGCCGGAGAGGACGAGCACGGGCACGTCGGGCAGCGGGCCGGCTCCGAGCGCGGCGCCCCCGGACGGCGACGGCCAGAACGCGCAGCCGACGGCAGCGCTGTCGAGCACCGCCCAGGACCCGAGCAGGCCGGTCGCGCCCGGCGCGAGCGCGGCGATCGCGCCCTGCAGGTCGACGAGCCGCGTCGCGACCGGGTCGCTCGGCGCCCACGGGAACGGGCCGTCGCCGCACGTCGTCGCGTAGAACAAGGCCGTGTTGACGTCGTCGGAAGTCGCCTGCTGGACGATGTCGTCGAGCGCGACGAGTCGCTCGAGCGGCAGCGGCCAGCCGCGGAGGGCGGCGTCCACCGCTGCCGGAAGCTCCGACGAGACGCCCGAGCTGAGATCGCTCTCGTACGCGAGGTTGACGAGCTGGTCGCCGGACACCCGCACGGCCACGGTCCCGGCCGGCGTCGGCGTGACGTTCCCCGTGAGCGGGTCGTTCTCGAGCGTGTTGGCGTAGCTCGCGTACTGCTCGCCGATCGTCGACGACAGCGTGGGGCAGACCCCGGCCGCGCAGATTCCGTCGATCGATCGAGGGATGGTCTGGAGCGAGGCGAGGCCGAGGAAGTCGCGCGCCGGCAGCAGCTCCGAGTCGAGCAGGAGGCGTTCGACGTGATCGGGATGCGCGAGCGCGTACGCGACAGCGTGCTTCGTGCCGTACGAGACGCCGTACACGGCGAGCTTGTCCACGCCGAGGGCGACGCGCACGGACTCGATGTCCTCCGCGTGGTCCCGCGTCGTGTAGAAGGTGCGGCCGGCGATGCCGTTGCCGCACGCGTCGACCGTCTCGGCCGTCGCGCACGAGAGCGCGCCCGACTTGCCGGTGCCGCGGTCGTCGTACGCGACGAGCGTGTAGCCCGGGAAGTACGACTGCCAGTACGCGCCCTGCGTCGCGAGGTCGAACGTCTCGGCCGACGCCTGGCCGGGGCCGCCCGCGAGCATGAGCATGACGCCGCGCGGGGTTCCCGCCGCCGGGAGCTCTTCGACGTAGAGCGAGATCTGTCCCGGCGTCGCACCGGAGTAGTCGAGCGGCACCGTCAGCGTCCCGCACTCGAGCCCGTTCGGCGCGCAGGGCGCCAACGGGCCGGCCGCCGATGCCCCCGGCGCTGCGACGGCTGCGCCGAGAACGAGGGCGAGGACCAGCAGGGCGCGCGGCACGGCGCGCCCAGCGTAGCGGGGTCTCGCCGCCGTCAGGCCGTCGCGAAACGCTTCGCCGCCCGGGCCCGGGCGCGCGCTGCCTCGACCTCGCGGTTCCGGGCGGGCGCCGCCGTCACGAGCTCGTCGAGCAGGCGGCGCGTCACCTCGGCCACCTCGTCGACGGCGCGGACGAAGGCCGCCTCGTTCGCGTGCGACGGCTTCGTGAAGCCGCTCACCTTCCGCACGTACTGCTCGGCGGCTCCGCGTACCTCGTGCTCGGTCGCGGGCGGATCGAAGTTGAAGAGCGTGTGGATGTTCCGGCACATGGACGTACAACTACCATGACCCCGGCGGAACCGCGGGTTCCGCCCTTCGTCATGGACCGTCCGGTACTCCACGCCTTCGTCCAGGAGCTCGTCGACGACGAGCGCCTCGGCCAGCTCGCCGACGCGATGCCGGCGCGCGTCCGCGTGTCCGAGGCGGCGCTGCCGCTCGTGCTCTCGACGCTCTACGAGAAGCTCGGTCGCGGGCTCGTCTGCCTCCTCCCCGAGGACGCGGACGCACGAGACGCCGCCGAGGCGGCCGCCTGGTTCCTCGGCGACGACGTCGTCGGCTACCTGCCGAGCCGCGGCGTGCGCTGGGACTCGGGCCTCGAGCCGCCGCCGCATCTCGCCGGCGAGCGCGCGCGGGCGCTCGACGTGCTCGCGCGGGGCGGTCTCGTCTGCGCCTCGGCGCGCGCGCTCGCCGAGCCGATGCCGCCGCCCTCCGCGCGCCCCGCGCAGATCGAGCTGCGCTCCGGCGCCGAGGTCGCCGTCGAGTCGCTCACCGAGTCGCTCGCCCTCGCCGGCTATGCACGGGTCGACCGCGCCGAGGACCGCGGCCAGTTCGCGGTCCGCGGCGGCATCGTCGACGTCTTCCCCGCGACCGGCGGCGAGCCGATCCGCGTCGAGTTCTTCGGCGACGAGATCGAGTCGATCCGTGCGTTCTCGGCGTTCACCCAGCGCGCGCTCCACCCGGTCGCGGAGACCGTCGTCTACCCGGCCGCGGAGCGCCGAGTCGACCTCGTCGACCCGGAGGCGGAGGGGATCCCCGACGACCTCGTCCCCGCCTTCGACCGCGTGCCGGACCTCGTCTTCCAGCCGGACGAGGTACGCCGTGTCTGGGAGGAGGACGGCGTCCGCGCCCTCTCGCTCGAGGGGAGCACCGAGCTCGATCCGTTCCCGCAGACGCAGCCGTTCGCGTTCGAGGCGCAGCGCCCGGCGATCGCGGCCCGCGGCCTCGCCGAGGCCGAGACGGAGCTCTCGTCGTTCCTCCGCGCCGGCCAGCGCGTCGTCGTCGCCTTCCCGCACCGCGGCGAGGCGCTGCGCACGCAGAACCTCCTCCGCCGGGTCGCGGCGCGCGTGCTCGAGCCCGGCGAGCCGCTGCCGGACGAGCCCGAGATCCTCTTTGCGATCGCGCCCGCGCGCCGCGGCTTCGTCTGGCGCGACCTCGGTCTCGTGCTCCTGCCCGATCACCAGGTGTTCCGCCGGCGCGTGCCGCGCGAGCGGCGCATCGGCGGACGCGCGCTGCAGTCGTTCGCCGACCTGCGCACCGGCGACTACGTCGTGCACGAGGACCACGGCGTCGGCAAGCTCCTCGGCTTCGAGACGAAGGAGGTCGCCGGCGTCACGCGCGACTACCTCCTCCTCGCGTTCCGCGGCGACGACCGCCTGTACGTCCCGCACGAGCAGCTCGGCAAGGTCTCGCGGTACGTCGGCGCCGACGCGAAGGCGCCCGCGCTCTCGAAGCTCGGCGGCAAGGCGTGGCAGCTGCTGAAGTCGCGTGCGCGCGAGTCGGTGCAGGAGCTCGCGTCCGAGCTCATCGCGCTGTACGCGCAGCGGCAGACGCGACCGGGCATCGCCTTCGACCTGAAGCACGAGTGGATCGCGCGGCTCGAGGCGTCGTTCCCGTACCGCGAGACGCCGGACCAGGCGGACGCGATCGAAGCGGTGAAGGAGGACCTCGAGACGCCGAACCCGATGGACCGGCTCGTCTGCGGCGACGTCGGCTTCGGCAAGACGGAGGTCGCCGTCCGGGCGGCGTTCGCGGTCGCCGTGAACGGCAAGCAGGTGCTCATGCTCGCGCCGACGACGATCCTCGCGGAGCAGCACTGGAACACCTTCCGCGAGCGTTTCCGCGACTTCCCCGTGCGCGTCGAGATGGTGTCGCGCTTCCGTCCCGCGAAGGAGGTCAAGCAGGTCCTCGCCGACTTCGCCGAGGGCAAGGTCGACGTCCTCATCGGCACGCACCGCGTCCTCAGCCGCGACGTCATCCCGAAGGAGCTCGGTCTCGTCGTGCTCGACGAGGAGCAGCGCTTCGGCGTCGCGCAGAAGGAGCTGCTGAAGTCGCTGCGCCTCGAGGTCGACGTCCTCACGCTGAGCGCGACGCCGATCCCGCGCACCCTTCATCTCTCGCTCGCCGGCATGCGCGACATCTCCATCATCGAGACCCCGCCCGAGGGGCGCAGGCCGATCCGCACGACGGTGGGGGAGTTCGACGAGGAGCTCGTGAAGCTTGCGCTCGAGCGGGAGAAGGAGCGCGGCGGCCAGGCCTTCTACCTGCACAACCGCGTCGAGACGATCGAGGAGGCGGCGGAGAAGCTGCGCCAGATCTGCCCCGACCTCCGCTTCCTCGTCGCGCACGGGCAGATGCGCGAGAAGGAGCTCGAGGAGAAGATGCACACGTTCCTGCGCGGCGACGCGGACGTGCTCGTCTCCACGACGATCATCGAGTCCGGTATCGACATTCCGCAGGCGAACACGCTCATCGTCGAGCGCGCCGACATGCTCGGGCTCTCGCAGCTCTACCAGATCCGCGGCCGCGTCGGCCGCTCCGACGAGACCGCGTACGCATATCTCTTCTATCCGGACGCACACGAGCTCACGGCGGAGGCGCGCGCACGGCTCGCGACGCTCGCCGACCACACCGAGCTCGGCGCCGGCTTTGCGATCGCGATGCGCGACCTCGAGATCCGCGGCGCCGGCGAGCTCCTCGGCGCGGAGCAGTCGGGGCATGTCGCGGCGGTCGGCTTCGAGCTGTACGTCGAGCTGCTCAACGAGGCCGTCGCCGAGCTCCAGGGCCAGCGCCGCGTCGCCGCCCGCCCCGTGCGCGTGGATGCGCGCATCGACGCGTACGTCCCGCAGCAGTACGTCGGCTCGGAGGCGCTCCGCATCGACATCCACCGCCGGCTCGCGCTCGCGGAGGGCGACGACGAGCTGCGCGAGCTTCGGGCCGCGCTCGAGGACCGCTACGGCCCGCTCCCGGAGCCGATCGAGCATCTCTTCGCGATCCAGGAGGCGAAGATCAAGGTCGCCCAGCTCGGCGCCGACTACCTCGTCTTCCGCGGCGGCAAGGCCACCGTCGGGCGCCTCGTCCTCGGCTCGCAAGAGCTGCAGGAGCTGCGGAGCCGAATTCACACGGCTGTCTACACCGTAGGAAACCGCGAGGTGAGCCTTCGCGGACAGGATGGATTCCCTCAGGCGCTCCGGCTGGTCGATGCTATCTTGGAAGCCCGCCGGGCGGCGTGAAGCCGTTCTTTCCGTGTCCGGCCGTCACGTCTCCGACCTTGTTAGGACGTTCATGAAATCGCTTCGCTTCCTGCCGCTCCTCCTCGTCTTCGCCGTCGTGCTCGTCGCCGCCGGGTGCGGCGGGGGCTCCGCGGGCGTGCCTGCCGACTCCGTCGCCGTCGTCAACGGCGACTCGATCACGAAGGTCCAGTTCAACACGCTCATGAACGCCACGTCGAAGATCGACAAGGCGAACAAGCAGACGCCGCCGCAGGCCGGCACGACGGCCTACAAGACGCGCCAGGATCAGATTCTCGCGTACCTCGTCCAGCTCGACGAGCTGACGCAGAAGGGCAAGACCCTCGGCATCGAGGTCACGGACGCGCAGGTGCAGCAGCAGGTCGACAAGGTCAAGAAGCAGTACTTCAAGGGCGACGAGAAGAAGTTCGAGGCGGGGTTGCTCGGCCAGGGCCTGACGCTCCCCATCTACAAGCTCGAGTGGCGCGCCCAGCTGCTGAGCAACAAGATCTACGCGAAGGTGACGAAGGGCATCACGGTGACGGACGCCCAGATCACGGCGTACTACAACACGCACAAGTCGTCGTACACGACGAAGGCGTCGCGCGACGTCCGCCACATCCTCGTCAACAGCAAGTCGCTCGCCGACAAGCTCGAGACGCAGCTCAAGGGTGGTGCCGACTTTGCGACGCTCGCCAAGAAGTACTCGAAGGATCCGAGCTCCGCGAAGCTGGGCGGCAAGCTGACGATCACGCAGGGCGAGACCGTGCCGCAGTTCGACAAGGTCGCGTTCTCGATCAAGACGAACGTCATCTCCCCGCCCGTGCACACGCAGTACGGCTGGCACATCATCGAGGCGCTCTCAGCGGTTCGCCCCGCGAAAGTGACGCCGCTCGCGAGCGTGAAGCAGACGATCCAGCAGACGCTCCTGCAGACGAAGAAGACCGCCGCGATGAACGCGTGGGTCGCCGGCGTGAAGAAGGACTACGCGAAGAAGATCAACTATGCGGCCGGGTACACGCCGTCCGCGACGACGACGTCGACCACGACCGCGCCGACCACAACGGGCTGAGTTGGAGGGCCTCGAGCAGGCCCTCCTCGACCTGCAGCGGTTGACGGAGCGGCTGCGCCGCGAGTGCCCCTGGGACCGCGAGCAGACCGCGCGCACGATCGTCCCGCACACCGTCGAGGAGGCGTACGAGGTCGCGGACGCCGCGCTCGCCGACGACGACGAGAAGCTCCTCGACGAGCTCGGCGACCTGCTCTTCCAGGTCTTCTTCCTCTCGCTGCTCCTCCAGGAGCGGGGCCGCGGCGACCTCGCAGCGGTGACGCGCAACGTCCACGAGAAGCTCGTCCGCCGGCATCCGCACGTCTTCGGCGACGTCGAGGCGCGCACCGCCGACCGCGTCCGGTCGAACTGGGAGAAGATCAAGCGCGACCAGGAGGGCCGCGAGGGGATCTTCCACGACGTCCCCGAGTCGCTTCCCGCGCTCCTCTACGCGCGCAAGCTGCAGCAGCGTGCGAAGTCGGTGGGCTTCGAGTACCCGGACGTCGCCGGCGCGCTCGCCGACCTCGAGGACGAGGTGCGCGAGCTCGAGGCCGCGCTCGAGCCGTCAGAGCTCGGCGACGTGCTCTTCGCGGCCGTCAACGTCGCGCGCAAGCTCGACGTCGATCCGGAGCTCGAGCTGCGCCGTGCGGCGCAGCGCTTCCGCGCGCGCGTGGAAACTGCTGAGGCGATTGCCGCGGCCCGTGGCGAGAATTGGAGCGAGCTGCCGCTCGCGCGGCAGGATCACTATTTCGACCTTGCGAAGGAGAAGACGGAATGAGCCGGATAGTCGATGTACGCGCGCGGCAGATCCTCGATTCGCGCGGCAACCCCACCGTCGAGGCGGACATCCGGCTCGAGTCGGGCGCGTTCGGGCGCGCCGCCGTTCCCTCCGGCGCATCCACCGGCGTTCACGAAGCGGTCGAGCTCCGCGACGGCGGCGACGCCTACGGAGGCAAGGCGGTGACGAAGGCGGTCGGGCACGTGAACGGCGAGATCGCCGACGCGGTGCGCGGCCTGGACGCCGCCGATCAGGAGGGCCTCGACCGGCGGCTCATCGAGCTCGACGGCACGCCGAACAAGGGCCGCCTCGGGGCGAACGCGATCCTCGCGGTCTCGCTGGCGGCCGCGAAGGCAGCAGCGGCCGAGGCCGGGCAGTCGCTCTACCGGTATCTCGGAGGCGAGGGCGCGACGACGCTGCCCGTGCCGATGATGAACGTGATCAACGGCGGCGCGCACGCCGCGAACTCCATCGACCTGCAGGAGTTCATGATCGTCCCCGTCGGCGCTTCGTCGTTCGCCGGGGCCGTGCAGATCTGCGCCGAGACGTACCACGCGCTGCAGAAGGTGCTGAAGGAGCAGGGGCTCGCGACCGCGGTCGGCGACGAGGGCGGCTTCGCCCCCGACCTGCCGTCGAGCGAGGCGGCGATCGAGGCGATCCTCACCGCGGCGGGCAAGGCCGGTCACAGCGAGGAGATCGCGATCGCACTCGACCCGGCTCCGAGCGCGCTCTTCGTCGACGGGGTGTACCGGTTCGAGGGCCGCGAATTCGACCCGTCCGCGATGACGGACTTCTACGCGGGGCTCGTCGACCGCTTCCCGATCGTCTCGATCGAGGACAGCCACGCCGAGGACGACTGGGACGGCTGGAAGGTCGCGACCGAGAAGCTCGGCGACCGCATCCAGCTCGTCGGCGACGACATCTTCGTCACGAATCCCGAGCGGCTGCAGATGGGCATCGACCGCGGCGTCGCGAACTCGATCCTCATCAAGGTCAACCAGATCGGGACGTTGACGGAGACGATCGCTGCCGTCGACCTCGCGAAGCGGAATGGTTACAGCGCGGTGATCTCGCACCGCTCGGGAGAGACCGAGGACGCGACGATCGCCGATCTCGCGGTCGCGCTCGGCACAGGCCAGATCAAGACCGGCGCCCCCGCGCGCACGGACCGCGTCGCGAAATACAACCAGCTCGTGCGCATCGAGGAAGAGCTCGGCACGCGGGCCAGTTATCCGGGTTGGTCCGCGTTTCCGCGCGCGCGTCACGTACGCTGAAATGCATGGATGCGCCCCCGCAGCGCCGGACGAAGATCGTCGCGACGCTCGGTCCGGCATCGGGATCGGCTGACGACCTCCGCGCCCTCATCGGCGCGGGGGTCGACGCCGTCCGGCTGAACCTCTCGCACGGGACGCACGAGGAGCACGCGGAGCGGGCATGGCTCGTCCGCGAGATCGCGTCGCAGATCGGCCGGCCGATCGCCGTCATCGCCGACCTGCAAGGCCCGAAGCTCCGCGTCGGCGACCTGCCCCAGCCGGTCGTCCTCCGCAAGGGGGACGAGATCACGATCTGCGCCGAAGACGCCGCCACCGACGGCGAGCTCCCGGTCGCTCCGGCGGTCATCGGGGACGTTCTCCAGCCGGGGCACGACGTCCTCATCGACGACGGCCTCGTCCGGCTGCGCGTCGACGAGGTCTCGCGCGGCCGGGCGCGCTGTGCGGTGCTCGTCGGCGGCGCGATCACGTCGCACAAGGGCGTCAACCTGCCCGGCGTGCCGCTGCCGATCCCGTCGCTGACGCGGAAGGACACCGAGGATCTCGAGTGGGCCCTGCACACGGGCGTCGACTTCGTCGCGCTGTCGTTCGTCCGGTCGGCCGCCGACGTGCGCGACCTCCGCTCGATCATCGAGCAGCACGGCTCGCACGCGCACGTCATCGCAAAGATCGAGAAGGCGGAGGCGGTAGACGTCCTCGACGACGTGCTCGCCGAGACCGACGCCGTGATGGTCGCGCGCGGCGATCTCGGCGTCGAGATCGGCGCGGCGCTCGTGCCGCTCCTGCAGAAGCGGATCATCGCGAAGTCGCTCGAGCGCGGGAAGCCCGTCATCACGGCCACGCAGATGCTCGAGTCGATGGTGCACTCGGCCGAGCCGACGCGCGCCGAGGCGAGCGACGTCGCGAACGCGATCCTCGACGGCACGTCCGCCGTGATGCTCTCCGGTGAGACGGCGGTCGGCGAATACCCCGTCGAGGCGGTCGCTTACATGGATCGCATCGCGCGCGCGGTCGAGCCGAGCATGGGCTACCGCCACGAGCTGCCGGAGGCGGCGGAGAACCCGACCATCGGCGGCGCGATGTCGAACGCCGCGTGCGACCTCGCCGAGGCGCTGCGGGCTGCGGCGATCCTCGTGCCGACGTTCACCGGGCGCACGGCGAGCGCGGTCGCGAGACTGCGCCCGCGGCGGCCGATCGTCGCGTTCACGCACGTCGACTGGGCGATGCGGCAGCTGGCGCTCGAATGGGGTGTCACGCCGCTCCTCATCAACGAATGCACCGACGTCGAGGATCTCTGGAACACGTCCATCGCGGCTGCGCGCGAGGCGGGGCTCGTCGAGACGGGCGACCGCGTCGTCATCACCGCGGGCACGGCCGTGAACATTCCGGGCTCGACGAACGTCATCAAGGTGGACATAGCCTGACGGCCGGGTGAAAGTGCTGCGCACTTTCACCCGTTGGAGCTTCCCGCTTCGCGGGAGCGCTCGCGAGCCGAGCTCGCGAGCTCTTACGAGTGCTGGCGACGGTTCGGTTCTGCGCGCGTCCAGCGGGCGTGCAGGAAACCCCCTCGTGCAGCCAGAACACCGCGCGGATGACCCTTCGCCGTTGGCTTGCCGTCGGGGCGCTCGTGCTCGTCGCCCTCCTCTACTTCCGTCCGCTGAAGGCGTACGTCGACGCGCGCGGCGCGCTCGGGCAGCGGCAGGCGGTCGTGCAGCGGCTCGAGCGGCAGAAGGCGGGCCTCGAGCGGCGCCTCGGCTCGTCGCAGTCGGTCGCGACGGTAGCCGAGGAGGCGCGCGCGCTCGGCTACGTGAAGCCCGGCGAGCACCTCTTCATCGTCAAGAACATCGACCAGTGGCGGAAGCGGCTGCGGGCTAGCCTCCAGCCGCATGGGCACTGACGCCGACCGCGCCGCCGTCGCGCGGCAGCTGGGGCGGGAGCCGCGCGCATTCCGCCGCGTCGCCGTTCGCTGCCCGTTCGGCCAACCGGCGGTCACCGAGCAGCATCCGTATGCACCCGGCGGCGAGCCGTTCCCGACGACGTACTACCTCACGTGCCGCCATCTCGTCGCGGCGGTCTCGCGGGTCGAGGCGGCAGGCGGCGTCGAACGGTGGACGGTCCGCGTCGAGAGCGAGCCGGAGCTCGCCGCGAGCCGCGCACGAGCCGACGGCGAGCAGCGGCGCATCCGGCGCGAGCTCGCCGGCGAGGAGACCGGACGCGACAACGGTGCGTCGCTCGACCTCGGCGTCGGCGGCGCGGGGCGGGCGGGCTCCCTGAAGTGCCTCCACGCGCATGCCGCGTTCGCGCTCGCCCAACCCGGCTACGAGCTCGGCGAGGCGATCGTCGCGGAGCTCGAGCCGCTCTGGCCGGAGACCTGCTGCAGCTCCGGCTAGCATCGCCGCGATGTCGATCGACGCCCTCGCGCTCATCCTGCACGAGTGGGCCGACGGCGACCGCCTGCTCGAAGCCGCCCGCGGCGACCGTCCGCGCTATCGGCGGCTCGTCGGCCAGGTGGAGCTCGTCGTCGACGAGCTGCGGAAGCGCGTCGGCGGGACGTACACGCTCGCCGAGCTGGCGGCCGCCTACCGCGACGCCGACAGCTGGGCACGCCAGGTGATCGAGGACCGGGCGCCGGCGCCCGGCTGGCCCCGCGACCTGTCCCTCGTCCTCGCCGCCGCCTTCCACGCATACCGGCGCGGCGCCTCGGATTTCGCCTCGTGACCCGCGTCTTCTTCGCCCTCCTCCTCGCGGCGGCGATCTTCGCCGTCGGCGTCGCCGTGGGCGAGTCGATCCATGACAACCCGCAGCCGGGAATCACCTTTACATCGGTCACCACCATCCATCCGTAACCTTCCGGGGAGCAGGAACGTTCAGGATTGGGCAGGTTCGGAGACGATGGCGAGCCGCGACGACACCGAATGGCTGACTCTCGGGCAGGCTGCCCGGTTCCTCGGCGTGGCCCAGAGCACGATCCGGAAGTGGTCAGACCAGGGCAAGGTGCCGGCGTTCTACACGCCCGGCGGGCACCGGCGGTACCGCCGCTCCGATCTCGAGACGTTCCTCGAGCGGTCCGGCCCCGGCGGCCAGACGAAGAGCGGCCCGCTCGTGCTCCTCGTCGACGACGACGCGAAGGTGCGCGAGCTCGTCCGCGTCAATCTCGAGTTCGAGGGCTATACCGTCCGTGAGGCCTCCGGGGCGGACGAAGGCCTCGCCGCGATCGAGGAGGCGAAGCCCGATCTCGTGCTTCTCGACGTGATGATGCCCCACGTCGACGGCTGGGAGATGCTGCGCCAGATCCAGGACCGCTACGGCGTCGGCGCCATCCCGGTGGTCATGTTCAGCGGCAAGGCCGACGAGCAGGCGGAGGAGCGGGCCGCGAACCGCGGCGCGCAGGGCTTCGTCGGCAAGCCGTTCGACCTGCAGCAGCTCCTCGACCGCGCGAAGCAGCTCGCACCCGCCTGATCGCGCTCGATCGCCATCTCGAGCGCTGGGTCGTCGCGCATCGCTGGCACCCGCTGGACGACGTCTTCGTCTGGCTCACGCGGATCGGGAGCTGGGGCGCCGTCTGGCTCGTCCTCGGCGTGGCGCTCGCTCTCTCGCGGCGGCGGTGGCAGCCGTTCGTGCTCGTGCTCCTCGCCGACGCCGCCGCCGACGGCCTCGCCTCCGCGGTGAAGGCCGCCGTCGGGGAGCGCAGGCCGCACGTCTTGCGCCTCGTCTCGCTGCCGCACAGCTCTGCGTTCCCGTCCGGCCACACGACGGTCGCCTTCGCGTGCGCGACGGTGCTTTCCGCGCTCGTCCCGCGGGCGGCGCCGGCGTTCTTCGCGCTCGCGCTCGCGATCGGCTACTCACGGCTCTACGTCGGCGTCCACTGGCCGCTCGACGTGCTCGGCGGCGCGGTCCTCGGCGTCGCTACAGGTCTTCTGCTGCTCTCAGCAGCCCGGCGGCGATCAGCAGGACGGCGGCGACGAGGCTGATGAAGATGCCGATGCCGCGGTCGGCGGTCCCGAAGAACGTGTCCGGGATCGAGATGAGGCGGATGAGGATGAAGATCGTCGCGAGCGACCCGAAGGCGATGAGGACGAGGCTCTCGGGCACGGTGGCCGGGAGCTCGATGCCCGCCTCGCGCAGCGCCTCGAGGATGAGCGTCGCGAGCGCGATGAAGAAGACGAGCTTGCCGAGCGCTCCGGTGTGCCAGCCCGTCACCGACAGCGTCACGCCGCTCGCCTGCGTCCCTGCATACCAGTCGGTGAAGGCGGAGATGGCGAGGACGAGGCCGGCGATCCAGGCGAGCCGCTCGCCCCAGTAACCGGGAACGACGGCTCGCGGATTCGGCCGGCGGTCGGGGCGGCCCGGCGGTGCGTGGGGCGGCAGCATCGGCTCGGGCGTTTGCATGGGCCCAAGTATGGGCAAATCGTGAAGGGAGTGAGCAGGGAAGCGGGAGCAGGCACGCACGTCCGGCCGGCCGCAGACGGTCTCGTCGCCTTTCTCACCGCGGGAGAGCACACCACCGGCGAGTTCCGGTGCAGCAGCTGCGGCTACGGCGTCACCGTCCACCGCGCGCTGCCGCGCTGCCCGATGTGCGGTGGCACTGCCTGGGAACAGCTTCCGTGGAGCCCGTTCACGCGGCCGAGATCCGCGTCGTTGCAGTAGACCCCGGCCGGGACTCACGGCCCAGGGCCGGAGCTAACGCGGAGCGTTAGCGCAGGCCGAAGGGCGGGAAGCGCGAAGCGCTTTCCGCGGCTCAAAGCCCGAAGAGATGTTGGATCTCGTGCCACGCGCCTATTACGAAGGCGATGGCGATGGCGACGAGGACGAGCATGACGATGTAGAAGCGGTAGCCGGCGAGGCGGCTCTCCTGGCGGCGCAGGACGCGGGCGTGCCGCTGGGCGCGGTGGTAGCGGTACCGCAGGTCGACGGCGTCGCCGGTGTCGATCGGGGCGTCGTCGGGCGGGGCCAGGGGTCTCGTGCGCACGGGCTGGGCCACGGGGCTAGTGTAAACCCCCTGCTCAGGAGGCGACTTCTCGCGGGGGTTGGTGGATGACCGTCCAGGCGGCAGCCGAAGCACCGACAGCAGTGCCCGGGATCGCGATCGATGCCCTGGCGGCCTTGTCGCGCGCGGTGAAGGCCGCGGCCTCGGCCGGCCGGCTCGGGGATGCGCTCGCGGAGATCGCCGGGGCGGCGCGAGTCGCCGCCGGCGCCGACCTCGCGCTCGTGCGCGTCCGCAGCCGGGCCGACGAGCTGGAGACGGCCGCCGTCGCCGGCTCGGCCGCGATCGCGGCCGAGCTCGAGGGCGTGCGCGTGCCGGCGTCCGAGCTCCCGGACGAGCTCGTCGATCTCCTCGAGGAGGCGCCGGACGGCGTCCATCGCGTCGCTGCGCGCGTGGGAGTCGGCGCCGTCCTCGTCCTTCCGATCCGGTTCGACGGCATTGCGGCGTGCCTCGAGCTCTACCGCTCCGGCCCGTTCTCCCCGGCCGAGCAGCTCGCCGCCGAGCTCGCCGCCGGACAGGCCGCACTCGTCCTGCGCGCGTTCGCGGCCGGCCCGGGAGCGGCGGGCGTTCCGGCGCGGCAGGCGCTCGAGCTCGCCGGTGAGGCGCTCGCCGCCGCCCTCGACGAGTCCGAGCCCGCGGGTGAGGTCGTCCGCCTCGTCGCGAGCGTCGTCGGCGCGCCCGTCGGGCTCCTCTGGGAGCGTCCGGCCGGCGGCGGCCCGCTCGAGCTCGCCGGTGCGTACGGGCTCGCTGCGAAGGCCGATCTCGGCGACGCGCCCATCCTCGCCGCCGCCGCCGCCGACGGTGGCCGGCGCCACGTCGCCGCGTCCGGGAACCTGCCCGGCGGCTGCGCGTCGTCGACGACGCTTCCACTCGGCGAGCCGCCCGTCGGCTTCCTCCAGCTCCTCTTTCCGGACGGGGCCGAGCCGGGAGCCGACCAGCTCGGCCGGCTGGCGACGTTCGCCGTCCGTGCCGCGCACGTCCTGCGCTCGCGCGCGGCCGCGCGCGGGCATGCGCTCGAGCTCGAGCGCGCACGGGCGCTGCTCGCCGTCGTCGGCCAGGCGACCGCGGAGCTCTCCCTCGCGCACACGCTCGAGACGGCGGTCGAGCGCATCGCCGAGCTGCTGGCGGTCGAGCGCGTCGCGGTGTACCTCCGCGCCGACGCGGATCGCCTCGTGCCCGCCGCCGGCCACGGTCTGACCGGGCCGCACGCGCGCGTCGCCGAACGGCTACTCGAGCTCGGGCTCGGGCCGGCGCGCCGCCGACGCCCGCTCGTGGAGGTGTCGGACGCTCGGACGGACGCGCG
This sequence comes from uncultured Actinomycetes bacterium, assembly GCA_963753295.1. GTDB lineage: Bacteria > Actinomycetota > Thermoleophilia > Gaiellales > Gaiellaceae > Palsa-739. Next base: position 81,638 of record CAVWBZ010000016.1, read on the forward strand.
GATCGGCGACGTGCGCGACGCCGCCCGCGAGGCGGGTATCGAGGCGGCGCTCGCGACCCCCTTGCTCGTGCGCGACGAGGTGATCGGGCTGCTTGCCGCCTACCCCGAGCGCGGCCGCCGGCTCAGCGAGAGCGAGTCCGCGCTCGTCGCAGCGCTCGCGGCGCAGCTCGCCGTCGCGGTGCAGAACGCGCAGCTACACGAGCGCACAGCCGAGCTGTCCTCGCAGCGCGAGGCCGCGCTCGCCTCGGAACGCGAGGCGGCGCGCCGCCTCGGTGCGCTCTACGAGATCTCGCGCTCGTTCGCGCAGAGCCTGTCGCTCGACGCCACCCTCGAGGCGCTTGCGCGCACCGTCGTCGACGTGCTCGACGTCGACGCCGCCGTCATCCGCATGCCGGACGCGCGCCGTGAGCAGCTGGAGCCGCGGGCGCTGCACGTGAAGGACGCCGTGCTCGCGGACGCCGTGCGCACGATTCTCGACCGGCCGCAGCCGTTCGGCACGAGCGCGGTGCAGCGGCTGTTCCGCGAGGCGCTCCCGTTCCGGCTCCGGCGCGGTGCGGCGTCCGCCGAGGGGAGCGAGCTGCTCGCGCCGTTCCTCGAGCGCGGCTGGACGGGCGCCGTCGTCCCCGTCGCGACGCCGGCCGAGGTGATCGCGGCGCTGAGCGTCTTCTCCTTCCGGCCGGGGAGCCCGATCACGCAGGCGACGGTCGACGCTGCGGTCGCGATCGGCGGCCAGGCGGCCCTCGCGATCGACAACGCGCGCCTGTACCAGCAGCAGAAGGAGTTCGCGGACACCATGCAGCGGTCGCTGCTCCCGCGCTCGCGCCCCTCGGCCGACCGGCTGGAGGTTGGGCAGGTGTACGAGTCGTCGGCGCGCGTCGACGTCGGCGGCGACATCTACGACTTCGTCCAGCTCGACGACGGGCGGCTCGCCGTCGTTCTCGGCGACGTCACGGGTCACGGCGTCGAGGCGACCGCCGACATGGCGATGGCGAAGTTCGTCTTCCGTTCGCTCGCGCGCGAGCATCCCGAGCCGGGCGAGTTCCTCGCCGCCGCGAACGACGTCATCGTCGACGAGATCGCCGCCGGCAAGTTCATCACGATGACGTACCTCGCGATCGACGGCGGCCGTGGCGAGGTCGCGTGCGCCAGCGCCGGGCATCCGCCGCCCCGGCTCGTCCTCCCCGACGGAAGCGTGCGGGGTCTCGAGCCGAAGGGCCTCGTGCTCGGGATCGACCCCGGGCAGAAGTACGAGGAGCTGCACGCCGACCTGCCCGCGGGCGCCGCGATCGTCGTGTACACCGACGGGGTGATCGAGGCGCGGCGCGGAGGGGAGCAGTACGGGCTCGAGCGGCTCGACGCGCTGCTCGGCGAACGGCGCGAGCTGCCGCCGCACGCGCTCGCGCGGGTGGTCGCCGAGGACTGCCGCGCGTTCGCCGGCGGCGAGCTCTCCGACGACCTCGCCGTGGTCGTCATCCGCCGCAGCTGATGGATCTCCGCCGCGGCGAGCGCGGGGTGCTCCGCGTCGGGCACCGCGGCGCCGCAGCTCTCGCCGCCGAGAACTCGCTCGAGGCGATCGAGGCCGCCGCGGCGCACGGCCTCGACGCCGTCGAGCTCGATGTGCTCCGCGCGCCCGGCGGCGCGCTCGTCCTCGCGCACGGCCCCGAGCTGACGCCCGGCGCGGCGGCGCTCGACGACGGGCTCGCGCTGGCCTCGCGGCTCGGCCTCGCCGTCCAGCTCGACGTGAAGGCGGCCGGCGTCGAGCGGGACGCGGTGGGCTCCCTCCGCCGGCACGGCCTGCTCGATCGCTGCTTCGTGAGCTCGTGCTCGCTGCCGGTCCTCGCCGCCTTCGCGGCGGCGGCGCCGGAGGTGCCGCGGTCGTTCACGTATCCCGAGGACCGCCTGGGTGTCTCGGGCAGCCGGCTCCTGCGGCCGGCCGTCGGCGGCGGCCTGGCCGCGCTACGGGCGCTGCTCCCGCGCCGCCTCCCCGGCCGGCTCCGCCGGGCCGGCGCGGCCGCGGCGACGCTCAACTGGACGGTCGCGTCGCCGGCGGCGGTCGCCGCGTGCCACGGCGCCGGCGCGGCCGTCTTCTTCTGGACGGTCAACGACGCGCAAATGGCACGCACCCTGGTCGAAATGGGGGCCGACGGTATCATCAGCGACGACCCGGGGATCCTCCTGTCCTGGTGAGACGCCTTCTTCTCCTCCTCTCGCTGACACTCGCGTGTGCCGTTGTCGCGCCGGCCTTCGGGGACACGCCCCCGGCCACGACGACGACCACGACGGCGCCGTCGGCCGCGGTCCCGGACGGGGTCGTCCTCGGCGGCGTCGCGGTCGGCGGGCTCACCGCGGACGAGGCGTCCGCCGCCCTCACCGCGCGGTTCTCGCGCCCGGTCGTCCTCCGCGTCGGCCGGACGAAGGTGACCGTCTCGCCGGCACAGCTCGGCGTGAGGCTCTACGTCGACACCGCCGTCGCCGCCGCTCTCGCGGCCGCGCCGGGGACGACGCTCGGCTTCCGGGGGCTCGTCGACCGCAAGACGGTCGCGGCCTACGTCGCCCGGCTCGCCCGCCGCCTGGATCGCGCGCCGAGCTCTTCGAGGCTGCTCCTCCGCAACTTCCGGCCGCTCGTCACGCCGTCGGTCACCGGCCGCACGATCCGGCAGGGCGCGACCGTCGACCTGCTCGCGTCGGCGCTCGCGCACGGGACTCGCGCACCGATCGCCGTGCCGACGCAGAAGCTGCCGCCGCCGACGAGCGAAGGGACGATCGGAGCGGTCATCGTCATCAAGCGGTCGTCGAACCTCCTCACCCTCTACCGCGGCGATCACTACGTGCGGCAGTTCCACGTCGCCACCGGCCAGGCGGTCTATCCGACGCCGCTCGGCCGCTTCCAGATCGTCGTGAAGTGGAAGAACCCCACCTGGTACCCGCCGACGCAGGACGCGTGGGCGAAGGGGCTGAAGCCCGTGCCTCCCGGCCCGAACAACCCGCTCGGAACGCGCTGGATGGGCATCGACTCGCCGGGCGTCGGCATCCACGGCACCGACGAGCCGGCGTCGATCGGCTACTCGGAGTCGCACGGCTGCGTCCGGATGCTCGTCCCGGACGCGGAATGGCTGTTCGACCACGTGACGGTGGGCACGCCGGTGTTCATCGTCCCGGCATGACGCGGAACCTCAAGCTCGGCGGGCAGGCGGTCGCGGTCGCGGTCGTCGTCGCGCTCTTCGTCGTGCTCGTGTGGCGGCTCACGCACCGCACGTCGCCGCCGAAGATCGGCGGCCCCGCACCCGCGTTCTCGCTTCAGCGGCTGAACGGAACGGGGACGCTCGACCTCGCGTCGCTCCGCGGCAAGGCGGTCGTCCTCAACTTCTGGGCCTCCTGGTGCGGGCCGTGCAAGGCGGAGGCGCCGAAGCTCGAGCAGCTCTGGCGCGAGTACCGCGGCAAGGGTGTGGTCTTCGTCGGTGTCGACAGTAACGACGCGTCCGGCGACGCGCTCCGCTTCCTGAAGGCGCACGACATCACGTATCCGGTCGTGGCTGACAAGAACGGGCTCGTCGCGGCGAACCGGTACGACATCGCCGATCTCCCGGTGACGTACTTCGTCGAGCCGGCAGGGACGCCTCGTCGCCACGCACATCGTCGGCGGAGTCAACGAGTACGCGGCGCAGTTCCGCTCCGCGCTCGCGACGGCGATGAGCTCGTGACGCGGCCGCTGAAGCTCACCGCGCAGCTGCTCGCGCTCGGCGCCGTGCTCGGGCTGCTCGCGCTGCTCGTCTGGCGGGTCACGCACCAGACGCACGCGCCGAAGGTCGGCGCGGCCGCCCCGGGGTTCACGCTCGACCGGCTGACCGGGCCGGGCGCGATCGACCTCGCGTCGCTCCGCGGGAAGCCGGTGGTGCTGAACTTCTGGGCGTCGTGGTGCGTTCCGTGCAAGTCTGAGGCACGGGTGCTCGAGCAGTCGTTCCAGCGCTACCGCAAGCAGGGCGTCGCGTTCGTCGGCGTCGACTTCCACGACGTCGCCGGCGATGCGCGCCGCTTCGTGTCCGCGCACGGCCTCACCTTCCCGATGGTGGAGGACGGCTCGGGCGACGTGACGAGCGGACGCTACGGCGTCTCGCAGGTGCCCGAGACGTACGTCGTCGGGCGCACGGGGAAGATCGTGATGCACATCGCCGGGCCGATCACGTCGGGTTCGTTCGCCGGCGAGTTCCGGCGCGCAGTCGCGGCGGCCATCCGCTCGTGATCGCACGCGTCCTCGCCGTCGCCGCCGCCGCGCTCGCGCTCGCGGGCCCCGCCGCTGCCTGCGCGCATCCGAAGACGTCGCTGTCGTACCTCGAGGGCCAGATCATGTGCCCCACCTGCCACACGACGCTCGACCAGTCGGACGCCGCCGCCGCGCAGCAGATCAAGGCGGAGATCGCAAAGCGCATCGGCCAGTGCTGGAGCACGAAGCAGATCGAGGACGAGCTCGTGGGCAACTTCGGGCAGGGGATCCTCGCCGCCCCGCCGCACAAGGGCTTCGACCTGCTCGCGTGGTGGCTGCCGATCGGCGGCGTCATCGCGGGCGCGGTGCTGCTCGCGCTCGGCGTGTGGCGCTGGAGCAGGACGCGGGACTCGGATGCGGAGGAGCCCGCCGCGGAGCTCGACCCGGAGACCGAGCGGCGTCTCGACGAGGCGCTCGCGCGCCTCGACTGATGGGGGTGCGTCTCGCCGTCTCGTTCGCCGCCGGCTTCGCGTCGGTCGTGACGCCGTGCGTGCTCCCGCTCGTCCCCGGCTACCTCTCGGCCGTTTCGAGCGTCGGCGCGGACGATCTCGGCCGGAGCGGGAACGCGCGCCGCGTCGTCGTCGCCAGCCTGCCGTTCATCGCCGGCTTCACCGTCGTCTTCGTCGTGGTCGGCGCCGGCGCCGCCGCGATCTCGAACGCGGTGTCGGCGAATGCGCAGACCGAGATCGCCGGCTTCTTCCTCGTCGTCATCGGGCTCGCGTTCGCCGGCCTGCTGCCGGTGCCGGAGCGCGTCATGGCTCCCGGGCTTCTCTCCGGCGCCCGCCGCCGCGGGTCGGGTGCGCTGCTCGGCGGCGCGTTCGCCGTCTGCGCCGCGCCCTGCATCGGCCCGGTCCTCGCCGCCGTCCTCGTGCTTGCGAGCGACACCGGGACCGCGCTGAAGGGGGCCGCGCTCCTCGCTGCGTACGCGCTCGGCCTAGGCGGCGCGTTCCTCGTCGCCGGCGTCGCCTTCGGCCGCGCGATGTCCGCCTTCCGCTGGCTCCGCAACCGCTACACGATCATCGAGGTGGCGAGCGGCGTCACGCTCGTCGCGCTCGGCCTGCTCCTCTTCTTCCACCGCGACTGGTGGCTGCACGTGGCCGTCAACCGCGCGCTCATCGACATCGGGCTCACGAGCCCCTAGATCTCCGGGGCACCGAGGGCGAGCGAGCCGCCCGCGACCGTCTCGCGCGCCCGCTCGATCTGTGCGAGCACCGCGGCGACGTCGACGCCCCGGTGGGCCGGAGAGAACGGCTGGAGCCGCCGCGCCGCCTTCTCGAGCTGCCGCCCGGTCGCCACGGGCCTCCCGCGTCCCGCCTGGTACCAGGCGACGGCCACGTGGACGAGGCCCTGGTAGAAATCGCGCTCCTCGGCGGCGGCCGCGCGCCACGCCGTCTCGAGCTCCTCGTGCGCCTCGAAGAACCGGCCGGCGCGGATGTGCTCGAGCCCCGTCTTGTACGGGTCACCCATCTGCCTCTAACCTTGTCACGTGGCCACGATCCTGCTCTGTGGGGTCGACCTCTTCTTCCGAGGCAAGCTCGAGGCGCTGCTGCCGGGGCACCGCCTGATCACGGTCGACCACACGGACGACCCGGAGCTCGTGATCTGCGACATCGCGCGGATCGATCCGGAGGAGGTGGCCGACACGTATCCGGACGTGCCGATCGTGGGCTACACGAACCACACCGACACGGCCGGGCTGCGCGCCGCGCACGCGGCGGGCTTCGACCAGGTGCTCGCGAAGTCGGCCCTCGTCGAGCAGGTCCCCGGAATCGTGGCCGACCTCATTCCGGGGTAGAAGGTTCTACTGATGCTGCGCCCGACGCGTTCATTAAAGTGGGCGCCGTGACCTACATCATCGCCGAGCCCTGTATCGACATCAAAGACCGTTCCTGCGTGGACGTCTGCCCGGTGGACTGCATCCACGAGTTCGACCGGATCCTCGTCATCGACCCGGAAGAGTGCATCGACTGCGGCGCCTGCGAGCCGGAGTGCCCCGTCGAGGCGATCTTCCCGGAGGACGCGCTTCCCGACAAGTGGAACGCGTTCGTCGAGATCAACTACGCATACGACAAGGGCGCGGACGTCGTGAATCAGCTGACCGAGAAGTACGCGGTCGACAACGACGTCCACAACGAGCCCGTCGAGTAACCCGCCTGCGGTCTGAGCCGTTCCACCTGCGAAAGGGGGACTGCTCATGCCCAAGGCGTGGTCCAAGAAGAGGGAACGGCAGTACGAGCACGTGAAGGAGAGCGAGCGCAAGCGCGGCGTCTCCCTGAAGCGTGCGAAGGAGATCGCTGCGCGCACCGTCAACAAGGAGCGGGCGCGCACCGGTGAGACGAAGGGCTCGTAGGACCGAGGCGTAACCAGTAGGCGCGTGGGTACGCTCGGGACGTGAATCCCACGAAGCTCGACCACGTCGCCTACTGGGTCGCCGACCGCGATCCCATCGCCGAGTTCGTCACCACGCGCCTCGGCATGCACGTCATCGACCGCACCGACAGGTTCACCCTCGTCGGCTCCGACGCGCGGCGCGGCAAGCTCACGCTCTTCGCCGCCGACGGGCCGCGGGAGCGCGGTGCGCTGAAGCACGTCGCCCTCCGCGTCTCGAGCCTCGGCGGCACCGAGACGGACTTCGACCTGGGCGAGGGCGTGCAGCTGCGGCTCGTCGAGGCGCCGACGGACGTCGAGTACGACCTCGACCACGTGGCGCTCTACTCGGCGAGCCCCGACGAGACGGCGGTCGAGTATCGGTCCTACGGCTTCGAGCCGGCCGCGCCCGGCCCGTCGGGCTGCCCGCGCGTGGGTGTCGGCGGCGCGTGGATCGAGTTCCATCCGGGCGAGCCGGGCTCGCCGCAGCGGCCGCTTCTCAACCATCTCGCGGTGCTCGTCGACTCGGCGGACGAGGCGATCGCCGCCGCGAAGGACGTCGGTATCGAGATCGACGACGTCGTCGACGCGCCGAACACGTACGCCGTCTTCCTGCACGGCCCCGAGCACGTGCGCATCGAGTACGTCGAGCACAAGCCGACGTTCTCGCTCACGTAGGTGCTCGTAGCGGGCGCCGGAATGGCGGGGCTCGTCGCCGCCGTCCGCGCGCGCGAGCTCGGCCTCGACCCGGCCGTCGTCGAGAAGGGCACGCGCGCCGGCGGCTCGATGCTGCTCTCGAGCTGCGTCGTCTGGCGGCACCGCGAGTGGGACGACTTCCGCGCCGACTGCCCCGGCGGAGACGAAGCGCTGCAGCGGCTCGTGTGGGAGCGCCTCGACGACGCGCTCGCGTGGCTCGTCTCGCTCGGCGCGGAGCCGGTGTGGGACGACACCGAGAACCCGCGCACGACGGGCAAGCGCTTCGATCCGCGTGCGCTCACGGATCTGCTCTCGGCACGCGTGGACGTGCGGCTCGAGACGCCGTTCGCCGCGGAGGCGGAGCCGCCGGTCGTCCTCGCGACGGGCGGTTTCGGCAGGCGGCTCGCGCGCGAGCGGGGCCTCTTCCTGCGCGCGAACCCGTGGAGCGAGGGGGACGCGCTCGACTGGGCGATCGCGCGCGGCGCGTCCGTGACCGGCGGGATGGGGCAGTTCTACGGCCGGGCGATGCCCGCGCGGCCGGCGCGCATCCGCGAGGAGGACTTCGTCCCCCTCGCACAGCTGTACGGGCGAGAGGCGCGTGTCCTCACCGACGACGGGCGGGACATAACGCCGTCCTCGGTCGCGTGGCACGAGAACGATCTCGCGCAGCTCATCGGCCCGAGCGCGTGGTACGTCGTCGAGCGAACGAACGAGCGGATCGAGGCGGCGCGCGCCGCCGGCGGCACGGTCGTGACGCGGAACGACGGCCGCGTCGCCGTGCACGTGACGGGCTCGGTGACGCACACGATCGGCGGCGTCCGCGTCGACACGAACGCGCGCGTCGCCGGCCTCGACGGCGTGTGGGCGGCGGGCGTGGACGCCGGCGGCGTGGCCACCGGCGGCTATTCGAGCGGTCTCGCGCAGGCGCTCGTGCTCGGGCTCGCTGCGGCAGAGGACGCCGCTAGCGCCGCGTAGCCCGGAGCGGCGTAGAGCTGCTCGTCGGCGACGCGGAGCAGATCGTCCCGGCCGTTCCCGTCGCCGTCATACGTCGCCGTGCCGACGGTGATCGCGACGTCGAGGGCAAGGACGCGCTCGGTCACGGCGCGTGCAACGTCCACGACGCGCGGCCGTGTCGTGGTCGGGAAGCAGCAGGACGAACTCGTCGCCGCCGAGCCGGAACGCTTCGCCGCCCTGCCGGAGGGCGCCTGCGACGGCGACGAGTGCATCGTCTCCCGCCGCGTGCCCGCGGGAGTCGTTGATCGCCTTGAAGTCGTCGACGTCGAGCATGCAGACGGACAGCGGCTCGCGGGACGAATCGGACCGGTCGAGCTCCCGCTGCAGGCGCTCGCTCAGTTGGCGTCGGTTGCCCAGGCCGGTGAGGGGATCGGTGAGCGAGAGCGCGGTCGCCTGCCGGCTTGCTTCGAGCGAGCGCAGGTGCAGCACGACCGCCGCGAGCGGGACAACGGCGGTCAAGGCGACGTAGGGGTGCGTCGTCCAGACGACGATGAAGAGGGGCACGATCGAAAGGGAAAGGGCGAACGGGACGGCATCACGATCTTCGTGATGGACCAGGCGATCTCCGTGACGAAGTCCCGGATCCGCGCCTGCGCGATCATCAACGCCACGAGGCCGGTGTTCGTGAGGTACTCGGCTGCCGCCGCCAGGACAACCGCGACCATCACGCCGACGCCGTTTCGCGGATGAACATGTGCCGCGAGCCCGGCTGCACCGCCCATCAACGCGAACACGCCGGTGTTGAAAGCGATCTTCACGGGTTGGATACCGGCGACGGACGTCCTCGACGACGAACGCCGTCGCCGCCATGAGCGCTGCCACCGCGGCGCCGTACATGACTGCCGCGCACACGATTGGCACGGCGCTCAGGGACATGACGTCGTCTCCCACCGGCACGGGCCAGCGCTGCCCGATCCATGTTGCGACCAGCAGTAGGAGCACACCGGACAGCGCGTGTGTCGACGGCGGCGAGCCGACGAGGGTGGTTCGCAGACAGCGAGACCGTCGCGGCCGCGCCCAGCATGACGACGCTCCACACCGCCCAGCGGCGAGGGGTCAGAACCGGCGTTGCGGACGCGGCGGCTTCTGCGGTCATGCGGCGACGCGATCATCCTCGGCCGCGGTTCCCACGCCTATCCCCCCGCCGGGGGCTTCGCGCTACGGCACGAGATACGCGCAGGCGCGCTTGTCGCCCGGCAGCGGCGACGGCCCGACCTTCGTCACGAGGAGCGTCGTCCCGTCCTGCTCGACCTCCGCGCCGACCGCCGGTGCGTCGCCGGCCTCCTCACGGAGCTCGTAGCCGGAGGTCTTCCACACGAAGACGAGATGGCCGTCCACCGGGCGGGATCCTATTCGCCCCGCGCGTGGCCGGGGAGCACGAGCCGCATCCTCGTGCCGCCGTCTCCCGGCTCGACGTACAGCGCCGCGCCGAGCGTCCGCGCACGCTCCTGGAGCACCTCGACCGACCGCCGCCGGCGCTCGCCGGGCGCGTCGTCGTACAGCTCGACCTCGAGGTCGCCCTCGACCGCGCGCACGGTCACGGTGAACACCGTCGGCGGGCCGCGGCGGATGGAGCCCTCGAGCGCTTCGCGCACCATCTCGTACAGCGCCGCCTGCGTCCGCTGGCCGAGCGTCTCCGCCGCCGCCGCGTCCACCTCGATCGCGATTCCGTACGCGGTGGTGCGATCGTCGGCGAGGGCCTGCAGCGCCGTCCCGATGCCGTGGTCGCGCAGCACGACCGGCTCGAGGTTGAACGAGAGGTCGCGGAGCTCGCCGATCGTCGTGCGCGTCCGTCGCAACGCGCGGTCGAGCACCTCCGCCGACTGCTCGGTCTCGCCGCGCTGGAGGAAGCTCAGCGCCGCGTCGAGCATGAGCGCGACGCCCGAGAGCGACTGCACCGGTCCGTCGTGGAGGAAGAGCGCGATTCGCCGCCGCTCGTCCTGCTCGGCGGCGAGAATCTCCTCGGTCGGGCCGTGGCGCGCCGGGTCGCTAATCGATGATCGCTTCCCGCAGGGCGATCGCGACCGCGTGCGTACGGGTGTCTGCCTCGAGCTTCGCGAGGATGTGCCGCACGTGGCTCTTCACCGTCTCCTGGCTGATGAAGAGCTTCGTCGCGACGTCGGCGTTCGACATGCCGTCGGCGAGGAGCTGGAGGATCTCGCGCTCCCGCGTCGTCAGCATCTCGTCCTTGTCCTTGCCGGAGAGGAACGCCGGCATGAGCGCCGGGTCGACGTACCCCTCGCCCTCGGCGACCTTCTCGATCGCGCGGACGAGGGTGTCGTGCGGCGCCTCCTTGAGGATGTACCCCTTCGCGCCGGAGTCGAGGCCCCGGCTGAGCAGGCTGCGCTCGCTGTAGGCCGTGAAGATGAGGACGGCGACCGTCGGATCCTGCTCGACGAGGAGCTTCGTCGCCTCGAGGCCGTCCATGCCGGGCATCCGCACGTCCATGATCACGACGTTCGGGCGGCGCCGCTCGGCGAGCGCGACGGCGCTCTCCCCGTCGGCGGCCTCGCCGATCACGCGGATGTGGGGCGAGCGCGACAGCGACAGGCGGAGGCCCTCGCGGACGACCTCGTGGTCGTCGACGATGAGGCAGGTGATCTCGGCGGGTGTCGGCTCGGGCGTTGACACGGGGGAAGTCGATTCTATGCCCGGCCTCCGACGACCACGTGCAGAAGACCGAGCGGCCCGTCCGAAGACGGGCCGCTGGAGCATCTCTTCAAACGCACGAGGCGCGGATTCTGTTCCGCTCACACGGCGAGGCTGAGCTGCTCCGGATCGGGGGGAGGCGCGAGCCGCACGCGCCGCCGGTCGCGGATGCCGTTGCTCCGGACGAGGTCGCGCACGCGCTCGCGGACGGGCTGCGTCTCCTCGGCCGGCAGATACGCCCGGTGCGCGTACAGGCGCTCGTACTCCGGCAGGAGCTCGGGCCAGTCGCGCGCGAGGGCGGCGAGGAAGTGCTCCTTCGTGCCCGGCTTCAGGTAGAGGAGGTTCGCCCACACACCCGTCGCACCCGCCGCGCGCGCGGCGTGCACGACGTCGGCGAGGAGCTCGGGCCGGTCGGTGAGGCCGGGGAGGATGGGGGCCATGCCGACGCCGGCCTTCACGCCCGCCTCGACGAGCTGCCGCAGCGCGCGTAGCCGCTGTTGCGGCGGCGCCGTCCCTGGCTCGGTGCGCCGCCAGATCTCCGTGTCGACCGTCGGGATGGAGAACGTCACGCTCACGTCGGCGCGCTCCGCGGCGCGTCTCAGCACGTCGAGGTCGCGGACGATCATCGGGCCGCGCGTGATGATCGCGAACGGGTTGGCGGCGGCGGCGAGCACCTCGAGGCATGCCCGCGTGAGCTTGTACCGGCCTTCGGCGGGCTGGTACGGGTCGGTGGCCGCCCCGATCGCGATCCCCTCGCGCTGCCACGACGGGCGCGCGAGCTCGCGCCGCAGCACCTCGGCGACGTTCGTCTTCACCCGGATGCTCGCGCCGTAGCGGTCGTCCGCCGGCCGGTCGGCGCGCAGCTCGAAGGCGCGCACGTAACAGAACGTGCACCGGTGGGCACAGCCCATGTACGGGTTGAGCGACCAGTTGAACGGCATCCCCTGCACGCGGTTCAGTGCGGAGCGGCAGGGCTCTTCGCGATACTCGACGCGCATCCCCATGACCAAGTCTATCGAACATACGTTCGGTGTGCCGGTGGAGGTCGAGCCGGGGATCCTCCGGGTGACGCTGCCGCTGCCGAGCGGCCCGCGGCACGTGCACTGCTACCTCCTGCGGGGCGGCGACGGCTGGACGCTCGTCGACACCGGCCTCGGGCTCATGGAGCCGTCGTGGGAGGAGATCCTCGCCCAGGTGGACGGGCCCGTCGTCCGCATCTTCATCACGCACATGCACCCCGACCACGTCGGCGGGGCGGAGGCGGCGGTGCGCGCCACGGGGGCGCCCGTCCTCCAGGGAAGGCTCGACTACGACCAGTGCGAGCGCGTGTGGGGGTCGACGGACTGGCCCGAGCGGATCGCGGACTGGTTCGTCGTCCACGGCGTGCCGCCGGCGGTGGCCGAGGAGCTCATCGACTCCGGGCACGTGTTCGCCGACTTCGTCCGCTTCGCCTGGAACCCGACGCCCGTCGACCCGGGCGACGAGGTGGACGGCTGGCGCGTGCTCGCGACGCCCGGCCACGCGGACGGCCACCTCTGCCTCCACCGCGACGGCGTCCTCATCGCCGGCGACACGCTCCTCGCGCCGATCACGCCGGCGATCGGGCTCTACCCGGAGAGCAGGCCCGACCCGCTCGGCGACTACGTCGAGTCGCTGCACGCGGTCGCAGACCTTGCGCCGCGTGTCTCGTACGGCGGCCACGGGGCGACCATCGAGGATCCGGCGCCGCGCGCGCACGCGATCGTCGCCCACCACGACGACCGCCTCGACCGCACCGCGGCGGCACTCGGCGGGGAGCCGCGCAGCGGCTACGACGTCTCGCACGACCTCTTCGGCGACGCGCTGCCGCCGATCCAGCGGCGCTTCGCCGTCGCCGAGGCGCTGTCGCACCTCGAACGCCTCGTCGTCCTCGGGCGCGCGCGCCGCGGCGAGGACGACCGCGCCGTTACCTATACTGCGGCCGAGCTGGTGGGCGACAAACCTCCGAGTACCGCCGCCTCGTCGCCGTGACCCTTTTTCTCGAGCTTCTCGGCGTTGCGGCGCTGATCCTGCTGAACGCGTTCTTCGTCGCGGCCGAGTACGGGCTCGTGACGGCGAGGCGGACGCGGATCATCGAGCTGCACCATCAGGGAAACCGCCGCGCGCGCGCCGTGCTGCGCATCACCGGCGACCCGCCGCGGTTCATCGCGGCGATGCAGCTCGGCGTCACGCTCACCTCGCTGGCGATCGGTGCTCTCGGCGAGCACGTGCTCACGAAGGAGTTCGACACGTGGATGGCCACGGCTCTCGCGATCGCGCTCGCGTACCTCATCCTGACGTTCTTCCACGTCGTCTTCGGCGAGCTCGTGCCGAAGGGCGTCGCCCTTGTCCACTCGGAGGGAACCGCCCTGTGGGTGTCCGCGCCGGTGCGGGCGTTCTTCACCGTCGCGCAGCCGCTCATCTGGGTGCTCGAGCAGGCCACCGAGGCCGTGCTCCGCGTCCTCGGCGTCGCGCCCGCCGGAGCCGAGCGCGACGTCCTCTCCGAAGCCGAGCTGCGGATGCTCGTGTCCCGTTCGACGCGCGAGGGCGAGATCGAGAAGGACGAGCAGCAGATGATCGACGCGGTCTTCATCTTCGGCGACAAGGACGCCGCGGACGTGATGGTCGCGAAGCCGGACGTCACCGCCATCTCCGCCGACATGCCGGCGGAAAAGGCGCTCGAAACCGTGCTCGACCACCCGTACACGCGCTATCCGGTCTTCCGCGAGAGCCTCGACGACATCGTCGGCGTCCTGCACATCCGCGATCTGTTCTCGTCGATCTACGAACGCGGCCTCGCCGAGGTGCAGCTCGAGGAGCTGCTCCGGCCCGCGTACATCGTCCCGGAGACGAAGGATCTCGCCTCGCTGCTCCAGGAGTTCCGGCGGACGAACAACCACTTCGCCGTCGTCGTCGACGAGTACGGCGCGATGGTCGGCATCTGCACGCTCGAGGACCTCATCGAGGAGATCGTCGGAGAGATCGAGGACGAGTTCGACGTGCCGGAGGAGCCGATCGTCCAGGTCGACGAGGACACGTGGCGACTCGACGGCCGGTTCCCGATCGAGGAGTTCAACGAGCGCTTCGGCACCGAGCTGCCGGAGGAGGACTACCACACGGTCGCCGGCTTCGTCTTCGGCCAGCTCGGCCGGGCGCCGGAGCCCGGCGACGACGTCTCCTACGACGGGCTGCGCTTCGACGTCCTCGAGGTGGAGAGCAACCGCATCGAGCGGCTCGCCGTCACGTTCGTCGAGCGGCCCGAACGCCGCGACGACGACGAGTTCTACGCCGACGACGAGCTCGAGTAGTCCCCGGACACGGGCGAGACTCCGGCCGGGGGGTGGCGTACGCTCCGTCGATGAGCGAGGGTCCGCCTCCGGCCGCACGCCGGCCGCTCCTCTTCGAGGGGCTCCTCGGCTTCGAGACGCTGCTCTACACGGCGGTCGGGCTCCTGCTCGCGACGGCGGCGGTGTTCGTGCTCGTCGGCACGGTGCACGAGATCGCGCACGCGATCTCCACGAATGCCGGTGCGGTGAACACGGCCGTCACGGTGCTCGACCGCGTCCTGCTCACGCTCATCATCGCGGAGCTCCTCTACACCCTCCGGTTCGTGCTGCGCACGCACGAGATCGTCGTCGAGCCGTTCCTCTTCATCGGCCTCATCGCCGTCGTGCGCCGCATCCTCATCGTCACCGCACAGTTCGAGCGGCTGCCCTCCGCCGGCCGCCAGCTCACGAACTTCCTCCTCGAGCTCGGCCTGCTCGGCTTCCTCGCCGTCGCGCTCGCGGTCGCCGTCAGGCTCGTGCGGCAGCGCTAAGAGATCTCGAGCGCCTCGATCTCGCCGCCCCTGATCGTCCACGCGGCGAGCTCGTCCGCCCGCACGGAGTAGATGAGGTACGGCTTGCCCTCCCAGAGCCCGATGTTCTCGACGTCGGTGCGCGACGGGCGCGGGGGGGAGGACAGGTGCGAGTGGACGATCGCCTGCTCGTGCTCGATCTCGGACCAGCGCGCGGGGTCGAGGTAGAGCTCGAACCGGTACGGGGACGCCGCCTTGTTCGTCGCGCGCACGTACTCGATCGCGTGCCCGTCGTCGATGACGAGCAACCCGCACGACTCGTTCGGCGCCTCGTCGTGTGCATGCGCGGCGATCTCCTCGCGGATCGCCGCCGGGACTACCACCACAGGGTGCGTTCCATCGATTCCTCGACGTCGTCGGCGCCCCAGAAGTCGGCGCTGAGGTACTTCCAGCCGCCGTCGGCGAGGACGCACACGACGACGCCCTCCTCGAGCTCGGCGGCGAGCTTCCGCGCGACGTGGACGACCGCGCCGCCGGACACGCCGGCGAAGATGCCCTCGCGCTCGAGGAGCGCACGGACGGCCGCGACCGACTCCTCGTTCGAGACGAGCACCTTCCGGTCGAGCTTCGACACGTCGAGGATCGGCGGGACGTAGCCCGCGTCGAGCGAGCGCAGCCCCATCACGAGGTCGCCGGGGAGGGGCTCGGCGGCCGCGACGACGACGTCGGGGAAGCTCTCGCGCAGCCGCTCGCCGGCGCCCATGAGCGTGCCGCCGGTGCCGAGCCCGGCGACGAAGACGTCGAGCCGGTCGAGCGCCTCCGCGATCTCGGCGCCGGTGCCCTCGTAGTGCGCGCGCGGATTCGCGGGGTTCGCGTACTGGAACGGCATGAACCAGCGCGGATCCTGCTCCGCCATCTCGAGCGCGAGGCGCACGGCGCCGTTCGATCCTTCCTCGCCGGGCGACTCGACGATCTTCGCGCCGTAGAGCCGCAGCAGGCGCCGCCGCTCCTCCGTCGCGTTGCTCGGGAGCACGCACGTGAGCGGATAGCCCTTGAGCTTCGCGAGGAGCGCGAGCGAGATGCCCGTGTTGCCGCTCGTCGGCTCGAGCAGCTTGCGGCCCGGCATGAGCTCGCCCGAGGCCTCGGCGGCCTCGAGCATCGCCTTCGCGACGCGGTCCTTCGTCGAGCCGGTCGGGTTCTGCCCCTCGAGCTTCGCGTACAGCCGAACGCTGGGCTTCGGCGACATGCCCTGCAGCTCGACGAGCGGCGTGTTGCCGACGAGGTCGAGCAGGCTCGGGACGACGATCTGGCTACGCACCGCCGCCCGCCATCGCGGGCAGGAGGATCACGGTCGAGCCGTCGTGCACGGCGGTCTCGAGCCCGTCCAGCGTGCGGACGTCCTCGCCCTCGACGTAGACGTTGACGAAGGCTGCGATCTCGTCGTCGGCGACGAGCTGGTGGCGCAGCCCGGGGAAGCGGCTCATCAGGTCGTCGAGGAGCTCGCGCACGGTGCCGCCCGCGGCGTGCACCTCGCGCTGGCCGCCGGTCTCGCTGCGCAGCGCAGGTGGGATTCTCACGGTCTTCATGCGTGCGTAGGCCTCCCGGAGCAGAACTCCACGTAGTCGATGTACTCGGTGATGGTCGGGTGCTCGCCGCACACCGGGCAGTCAGGGTCGCGGCGGAGCGTGACCTCGCTGAACTCGGTCGCGAGCGCGTCGAAGAGGAGCAGCCGGCCCGCGAGCGACTCGCCGATGCCGAGCGCGAGCTTCAGCGCCTCGGACGCCTGCAACGAGCCGACGATGCCGGGGAGGACGCCGAGGACGCCGCCCTCGGCGCAGCTCGGCGCCAGCTCGGGCGGCGGCGGCTGCGGGAACAGGCAGCGGTAGCACGGGCCTGCGTGCGGCTTGAACACCGTCACCTGGCCCTCGAAGCGGTAGATCGAGCCGTGCACGACGGGGAGGCCGTGCCACACGGAAGCGTCGTTGACGAGATAGCGCGTCGGGAAGTTGTCGGCGCCGTCGACGATCACGTCCCAGCCGTCGGCGAGGATGCGGTCGACGTTCTCGGACGTGAGGCGCTCCTTGTACGTGACCACCTCGACGTCGGGATTCAGCGCCTCGATCGTCCGCTTCGCGGAGTCGACCTTCCAGTCGCCGAGCGTCTCGGTCGAGTGCGCGATCTGACGCTGGAGGTTCGACGCGTCGACGCGGTCGTCGTCGACGATGCCGAGCCGGCCGACGCCCGCGGCCGCGAGGTACAGGGACGCCGGCGAGCCGAGGCCGCCGGCGCCGATGAGGAGGATGCGCGCGTCGAGGAGCTTCAGCTGGCCGTCCTCGCCGACCTCCGGGATGAGGAGGTGGCGGCTGTAGCGCTGGCGCTTTTCCGCGTCGAGCGACCGGGGCAGCTCGGTGGGGAGGCCGCTGCGCTTCCAGTCGGTGTAGCCGCCGGCGAGCGACGAGACGCTCTCGTAGCCGAGCTCGCCCAGCGTCTTCGCTGCGAAGGCGGAGCGGTTGCCGGCGGCGCAGTAGAGGATGATCGGCTGCGTCCGGTCGGGCGCCGCCTGCTCGATGCGCGACTCGAGGAACCCGCGCGACAGGTGGATCGCGCCCGGGATGCGTCCCTCGGTCCACTCGTCGAGCTCGCGGATGTCGACGAGGAGCGGCGGCTCGGCGCCGGCGAGGAGATCGCGGGCGCGCGGGACGTCGACTTCGTCGATCTCGCTCTTCACCTGCTGCAGGAGCTCGCGATAGCCGGCCATGACTTTCAGAAATATAGCGATAGGGAGCCTGGCTACGCTGAATCCCGATGACCCCCAAGGCCCGCGTGGTCGCGATCGTCGCCCTGGCCGGAGCGGTCGCCGTGGGCGGCACCGTCGGCGGCACGATCCTCCAGACGCGGGGCGAGAGCACGGGCACGCGGGCGCGCAAGGGGGCGCCGCCGCTCGAGCTCGCGCAGTCGGGCCCGCTGAAGCAGGCGGTCACGCTCTACGACGCGGGCAAGCGGAGCGAGGCGGGCGCGATCTTCGACCGCTACCACTCGCTCGCCGCCGAGATCGGGTCGGCGTTCGCGCGCTGGCCGCACGGGAGCCTCGACGCGGTGAAGAAGCTCGTCGCCTCGCACCCGCGCAGCGCGCTTGCCGAGCTCCACCTCGGGCTCGCGTACTACTGGGCGGGCCGCGACGACGACGCGGCAGCTGCCTGGCAGCAGGCGGCGAAGGTCGATCCGGACACGCCGTACGCGATCTCGGCCCTCGATCTCCTCCACCCGAACGTCGCTCCGAACGTGCCGCCGATCGTCGTCGACGCCGCGACCGTGCCGCGGGCCGCGCGCGCGAAGCTGCTCGCAGGCGCCGGCCTCTGGAACCGGGAGCGCACGGTCTCGGCGAAGCGCGCGCTCGACGAGGCGGTCGCCCTCGCGCCGCACGACCCCGCGGTCCTCACCGCGGCCGCGGTCGCGCTCTTCTCGCCGGCCCATCCGCTCCGCCCGTTCCCGAAGCTCGGCCCGCTCACCGGGTCGTATCCGCGGGCGGCGGTCGTCCGCCTCCATCTCGGCGAGCTCCTCCTCTGGACGAAGCAGGTGAAGAAGGGCGAAGCGCAGCTGCGTCTCGCCGCCGCCCAGCAGCCGGGATCGGTCTACGCGCTGACCGCGAACCAGATCCTCCAGGCTCTCGCGGCAACTGGGACCAAGTAGGGAAAAGATGAGCCGAACGGCCCATGGCGGCACGTCCGATCCGCATGGCACAGTGCGGCATCGCCGAGCGGGGAGGATCAGTGAGCGTACGGGAGGGCCGGGAGATCCGGGATGTCGCCGACATCCTGGAGACGGACGAAGGGCGTCATCTGCTCGAGGCCGCCCAGGCCGCCGGCGGATCGCTCTCGACCGACGAGATCGTGGCCGCGCTCGACGAGCTCGAGCTCGACGCAGCGCAGCTCGACGACTTCTACCGTACGCTCGAGGAGATGCAGATCGACGTCGTCGCCGTGGCCGAGGAGGTCGAAGAGCCCGACGAGACGGTGAAGGCGGAGGCGCGCGAGATCTCCACCGACTCGCTGCAGCTCTTCCTCAAGGACATCGGTCGCGTCGAGCTGCTCACCGCGGCACAGGAGGTCGAGCTCGCGAAGCGCATCGAGCGCGGCGACGAGCTGGCGAAGCGGGAGATGGTCGAGGCGAACCTCCGCCTCGTCGTGTCGATCGCGAAGCGCTACCGCAACCAGGGGCTGCCGTTCCTCGACCTCATCCAGGAGGGGACGATCGGGCTCGTGCGCGCGGCCGAGAAGTTCGACCACCGCAAGGGATTCAAGTTCTCGACGTACGCGACGTGGTGGATCCGCCAGGCGGTCGCGCGCGCGCTCGCGGACAAGGCGCGCACCATCCGCATGCCGGTGCACGTCGTCGAGAAGCTGAACAAGATCGTGCGCACCGAGCGCAAGCTGCGCGCGGAGCTCTGCCGTGAGCCCACGGCGGTCGAGATCGCGCTCGATCTCGACCTGCCGATGGACGAGGTCGAGCAGATCATGCGCAGCTCGCAGACGCCGGTATCCCTCGAGAAGCCCGTCGGCGACGAGGAGGAGTCGGAGTTCGGCCACTTCATCACCGACGAGAACGCGCCGCTCCCGGACGAGGTCGCCGACGAGGCGATGCGCAAGGAGCTTCTGCGGAAGATCCTCGGCACGCTCTCGCACCGCGAGCGCCGCGTCCTCGAGCTGCGCTACGGCCTCGACGGCGAGCATCCGCGGACGCTCGACGAGGTCGGGCGCACGTTCAACGTGACGCGCGAGCGCATCCGGCAGATCGAGAACCAGAGCCTGAAGAAGCTGCGGGCCATGGCCGACTCGCTGTCGCTACGCGACGTCGCGTAGCTCGCGCCGAAGTGCTGCGCACTTCGGCGCGTTGAGGGTTCGCCGCTTCGCGGGAAACGCTCGGCGGCCGAGCCGCCGAGCTCCTGTTGCTCTGCCCGGCGCGTTCGTCGTGCCGTGCGGCCGGTGGTGGACTTCGTCCATCCCCGGCCGCGCTCCGGCGCGTCCGAAGCCGCTTCGCGTCTTCGCTCGCGCCCTTCGCGGCACCGGAGCGCGGTACGTCTACTGCCCGCGGGCCGGGGCAGCTACCGGCCGTCGATCCGCCAGAAGCGCTCGAGCGCCCGCCTGATTCCCTTCGCGTCGAGGCCGTGCGCGGCGCGGTGCTCGGCCGGCGTGCCGTAGCGGCGGAGCTCTCCGAGCGGCACGCCGAGAGAGAGGAAGCGGTGCGGCCGGTCGGAGAGGACCCCGGCGACCTCGCCCGCCGACGTGCCGGCGAGGTACGGCTCGACGAGCACGACGTCCGTGCCGAGCGCCACCGCGCGCAGCGCCTCGCCGTCGAGCGGCCGCGGCGTCGCGGTGTAGGCGACGGTGACGTCGAGGTCGACGGTCGCCGCGAGCGTCTCGCTCAGCGACGGCCCCACCGCGAGCACGAGCGGCGTTCCGGCGCTGCCGCGGCGGAGGACGACGAGACCGTCGCCGTCGACACGGGCGGTGTTCTCCTCCTCGGACAGCCGGATGTACACGCGGTCGTCCGTCGCGAGCGCGCGCGTGAACAGCCGCTCGACCTCGTCGGGATGACCCGGCACGTGGATCGTCCAGCCCGGGAGCGCGGCGAGCGCGGCGACGTCCTCGGGCGCCTGGTGCGTCCGCCCGCCGCGCGAGGCGTCGTACGACGCGCCCGTGCTGACGAGGATCGCACCGAGATCCTGGTGTCCGAGGTCGATCTTCACCTGCTCGTACGGGCGCTCGACGAGGAACGGCGTGTACGAGTGCGCGACCGGCCGGTAGCCCTCGAGCGCCAGCCCGGCGGTGACGCCGATCATGAGCTGCTCGCGGATGCCGACGTTGAAGACACGCGGATGCCGCAGGAGATCGCCTCCGATCTCCGCGAGCACGACGGCGACGCGCTCGTCCTCGTCGAGAGCGCGCGCAGCGGCGGCGTAGAAGCGCTCGCGCATCGTCATTGCTTCGGCTCCACGTGGGCGACGGCGACGTGCGGCCGCTCGTCCGTCGCCGCCGCGAGTGCGTCCTCGATCGCGTCGTGGTCGCGGCCGTCGCAGCGCACGGTGCTCCAACCCTCGAGCGCGAAGCGCGCGTCGATCCCGCCGGGCCAGCCGTGCTTCGCCGACCGGTTGTCGACGACGACGGCGACGAGCGAGCCGAGGCCGATGCGGCCCGCGTACTGCACCGCCTCCCAGTTCGAGCCCTCGTCGAGCTCACCGTCGCCGACGAGGCAGTAGACGCGCCGCCCCGTGAGCGCGGCGCCGACCGCGATCGGCAGCCCGTGCCCGAGCGAGCCGCTGCCGATCCCCGCCGCCGGGACGAGCACACGGTCGGGGTGGTAGCCGAGCATCGACCCGAACGAGCCGAACCCGTCGAGCGCGTCGACCGGGATGAGGCCCTTCGCTGCGAGCACGGCGTAGAACGCCGCCGGGCCGTGCCCCTTCGAGAGCAGGAACCGGTCTTCCGGCTGCAGGACGCGGTCGTGCAGCACCCAGAGCACATCGAGCGTCGACAGCGCGCTCCAGTCGTGCTTCTCGTCGCCGGTCAACCGCGTCAGCAGCCCCGGCAAATCGTCATATCCGAGTCTCGTCGCAGTCGCCATGGCAGACACGGTAGAACCTCAACTAATGTTCAAGTCAAGTGGCGATGCACGAGCTCACGATCGGCGAGGTCTCTCTGCGCAGCGGCGTTTCGCAGTCGGCGCTGCGCTTCTACGAGCGGCAGGGGCTCATCGCCGCGCGCCGCACCGACGGCAACCAGCGCCGCTATCCGTCGGTGACGCTCCGGCGGATCGCCCTCGTCCAGGCCGGGAAGGCGGCCGGCGTCCCGCTCGAACGGATCAAGGACGCGCTCGACGCGCTGCCGGACGGGAAGCCGCCGACGAAGCGCGACTGGGAGCGGCTCTCCGCCCTGTGGCGGCGTGAGCTCGACGAGCGGATCGCGACGCTCGAGGCCGTCCGCGACCGGCTGACGACGTGCATCGGGTGCGGCTGCCTGTCGCTGCAGACGTGCCGGCTGCTCAACCCCGACGACGAGGCCGCTTCCCTCGGCGGCGGCGCGCACTATTTGCGTAGGGTGTCTCCTCGTGGACGAGACGTGGCGCAAGGAGCTCGCTGAGTTCATCGCCATCCCGAGCGTGAGCGCCGATCCGGCGCACCGCGAGGACGTGAAGCGAGCGGGCGAGTGGGTGTGCGAGTTCATCCGCGCGAAGTGCGGCGGCACCGCCGACTTGACGCCGTTCGGTGAGAAGGAGCTCGCGCTCGGGGAGATCCGCGCGTCGACCGACCCGGAGAACGCGCCGACCGTCCTCTGCTACGGCCACTTCGACGTGCAGCCGCCGGCGCCGCTCGACCTCTGGGAGTCGGACCCGTTCGAGCTGGCCTTCCGCGACGAGTGGGCGTACGCGCGCGGCATCACCGACGACAAGGGGCAGGTCTTCATCCTCCTCAAGGCCGCGCAGCGGCTCGTCGAGGCGAACGCGCTGCCCGTGAACCTCCGCTTCGCCTGCGACGGCGAGGAGGAGATCGGGGGCCACACGATCGTCGACTACCTCGCGATCGACGACCGCGGCGCCGACGCGGCGATCATCTTCGACGGCGGCATGATCGCGATCGACCGGCCCGAGTTCGCGCTTGCGACACGTGGCCTCATCGCCTTCGACGTGAAGGTGACGACCGGCGAGCGGGATCTGCACTCCGGCATGTACGGCGGCGCGGCGCTGAACGCCATCCATGTTCTCTTGCGGTGCTTCGACGCGGTGCTCGCGGGCCCCGACGGCCGTCTCCCGGAGCCGCTGCGGCAGGGCATTGCGCCGGTGCCGGATATCGAGCTCGAGGAGTGGAAGAAGCTGCCGCCGGGCGCCGGTGAGCTGGCGAGTCAGGGCGCACGCCCGCTCGATGCGAAGGCGGCGGAGGAGTTCTATCTCCGGACGACCTCGGAGCCGTCCGCGGACGTCAACGGCATCCTCGGCGGCAAGCCTGGCCTGCGCAACACGACGCTCTCGGTGTACGCGTCGGGCGAGTTCACCGTCCGCCTCGCGCCGGGCCAGCAGGTCGACGTCATCGGCAGGGCGGCGGAGAAGCTCGTACGCGACGCCGCCCCCGAAGGCGCCGAGGTCGACGTGAAGTGGGCGGGCTCGCCCGCCGGCCTCGTGCGGGCCGACGCTCCTGCGATCCAGCTCGGCCTCCAGGCGTTCGAGAAGGCGCTCGGCGTGCGCCCGCTGCTCGTGCGCGGCGGCGGCACGTTGCCGATCATGCCGGCGCTCGCCGACAGAGGGATTCCGACGGTCCTCACCGGCTTCGGACTGCCGGAGTCGAACATCCACTCGCCGAACGAGCGGTTCCTCGCCCGCTACTTCGAGCAGGGCGTCGACACGGCCGCCGAGCTCTACACGGCGTTCGGCGATCTTCCGAAGCCGTAGTCCGCGCTACGCGGCGTCTTCGATCTCGACGTCGGCTTCGACCGCGTCGTTCACGATCTCGGTGATCTCGCGCTCCGAGTAACCGTCGCGCTGCGCCGACTCCACGAGATGCAGCATGCGGCTGCGGTCTGCTTCGTTCTCTCTCCCTGACATGGGGATCCTCTCCGTTGCGTTCACTGCCTTTCACGGTACGGGCCGCGGTGGTGTCGGTGCAGTAAACGTTCTGTGAGCATGCGGGCAGACGACGAGCCCTAGGGCGCAAACGCCGCGTCCGGCGCAGGCCGCTCGATCTACGACCAGCGCCAAGGGCCGCAGCTAACGCGGAGCCACCACCGCGCGCGCAGAACGAGACCTTCGCTCAGACTCATAAGAGCTCGCGGGCTTTCGCCCGCGAGCTCTCCCGCGAAGCGGGAACATCTCCCCACCGGAAACGCGCAGCGTTTTCCGTGGCGTTAGTGCTGGTGGTGGCAGGGGAGCCACGCGTGCCCGAACGCGCGCATGGCGTCGATGATCGGCAGCAGCGACTGGCCCTTGTCGGTGAGCTTGTACTCCACCCTGGGCGGCGACTCGGGGTAGCTGTGCCGCTCGACGATGCCCTCCTGCTCGAGTGCGCGGAGCCGCTCGGCGAGCGTCCGCGGGCTGATGCCGGAGCACGAGTGCTCGAGCTCCGAGAACCGGCGCGGGCCCTCGGACATGTCGTGGACGAGCAGGGCAGTCCACTTGGCGCCGATGATCTCGGCGCAGGCGGCAACCGCGCAGGTCGCCGACTCGTGGACGGGGTTCATCGTCCGTACGGCCATGACTCGATTGTACGACCGGCGTCTAGCCCCAGGGCGGCGGGTTGTGCACCCAGCGCCCCGCGACCATCGTCGCCACGACCCGGACGTCGAGATCGCCCCCGAAGGGATCCTTGTCGAGGACGACGAGATCGGCCGCCCGGCCGGGAATGAGCGTCCCGCGCGTGCGCTCGTCGTGCGAGAGCCACGACGGCGCGACGCACGTCGCGTGCAGCGCCTGCTCGAGGGTCAGCCGCTGGTCCACGCGCCAGTGGCGGTGCACGGCGGCGACGACGCCGGCCCACGGGTCGAGCTCCTCGACCGGCGCGTCCGAGCCGTTTGCGACCACGGCACCCGACTCGACGAGGGAGCGGAACGAGTACGTGCCCGCGAGCTTGTCGGGCCAGAACCGCTTGGCCAGCTCCTCGTCGGAGGGGGCGTGGGTGAACTGCACCGAGGCGGCGACGCCGATCTGCGCGAACCGGGCGACGTCTTCCGGAGCGAGGCACTGCGCGTGCTCGATGCGCTGCCGCAGACCCTTCGGCTCCCAGAGCGAGCGCGTCGACTCGAACGCGTCGAGCGCCTCGCGGTTTGCACGGTCGCCGATCGCGTGCACCCCGACCGGCCAGCCCGCATCGGCGCCTTCGCGGACGATCTCCGCGAGCTCTTCTCCGCTCGTGATGCGTACGCCGCTGCCGTCGAGCATCCACGCCGTCCGCGACCCGAGCGTGCCGTCCATGAAGACCTTGAGGTAGCCGAGGCGCAGCATCGGCGAGCCTGCGCCGCTGCGGAGCGAGAGCGACCGCAGCTCCGGCAGCTTGTCGGCCGGGAGCGACTGCCAGACGCGGAGCTGCGCGTCGAGCCGCTGCCAGAGCCCCGCCGCGCCGAGCCAGCCGTCCTTGTCGTGGACGCACGTGACGCCGCGTGCATGCGCGAGCTTCACGCCCGCGCGCATCGCGTCGACGTACTCGTCGTCCGGGACGGCGAGATAGCGGTCCTTGAACCGCCACGCCGATTCCTCGCGTAGGACGCCGGTGGGCTCGCCGTCCGGGCCGCGTTCGACGACGCCGCCCTCGACCTCGAGGTCGCCGCCGGCGAGTGCGAGGGCGGCCGAGTTGAGCCAGAGCGAGTGGTAGTCCTTCGCGACGAACGCCGCCGGGCGGCCGCCCGTGACCGCATCGAGATCCTCCTTCACCGGCTCGCGCCCCTCCGCCCAGTCGCCGCTTCGCCACCCGTAGCCGCGGATGACCGTGCCGCGCGCCTCGGCGGCCGCGATCCGCGCGAGCGCCTCCGCGAGCGACGCGCAGCCGTCGAGCCTCACCTCGTGCTGCGCAACAGCCCACGTCGGGAAGTGGACGTGGGAGTCCGTGAAGCCGGGGAGGACGCAGCGGCCGCCGAGGTCGACCGTCTCCGGGCTCGCGAGCGCCGTCTCGTGCGTTCCGATGCCTCCGGCGACGCGCTCGCCCGCGATCGCGAGGGCGCCGGTCGACGGCAGCGACGGATCGAGCGTGCGCACGATGCCGTTCTGGAGGATCATGGGCGTATGTTCGACCACATAGGGCTCAACGTGCGCAACTATCGCGCGAGCAAGGCCTTCTACGAGCAGGCGCTGGCGCCCCTCGACTACCACGTCGTGATGTCCTTCGACGAGTGGAAGGGCGCCGGGTTCGGCCAGGAGGACAAACCGGTCTTCTGGATCATGGAGCGGGAGCCGTTCGGCACGGGCACGCACGTCGCGTTCCACTGCGACGACCGTGCGACGGTCGACGCCTTCCACGCCGCGGCGCTCGCCGCCGGGGGCCACGACAACGGGCCGCCCGGAATCCGGGAGCACTACCACCCGACGTACTACGGCGCGTTCGTGCTCGACCTCGACGGCAACAACGTCGAGGCCGTCTGCCACGCGTCCGAGTGACTAGCCGAGCATCCTGTCGGCGAGCGTGACCGCGAACGCGTTCCCGCCCTTCGGCAGGATGCTCAGGCGGATCTGCCAGCGGCCGGCCATGCCGACGACGGGGAACGTCCTGGTGTACGTGCCGGCCGCGGCCTCGTGCAGTCCGAGCGTGAAGCTGCCCATGTTCATGTCGAGCATCCGGACGGTCATCGACACTTCCGCCTGCCGTACCTTCTGCCCGCCGTCGCGCACCGCCACGGAGATCGTCCCGGTGTGCAGCGCGTGATTCGGGGTCAGGTGGAGCGCCACCCGGTAGCGGCCCTCCGGGAGCACGAGGCGCACCGGCCCGGGCCCGACCTGGAGGTCGCCGTGCCGGTCGGCCGCAGCCGGCGCCGCCGTGACGAGCACGGCGGCGAAGGCTGCGGCGATGAGCGTCGCGCTCTTCACGCCGTGACGACGATCGAGCCGCGCATGTAGCCGTTGTGCGTCATCGCCCACGGGTCGCACGGGCTGCCGCACCACCAGTCGTAGCTTCCGGGCTTTGCGGCCTTGACGGTGAACGTCACACGTCCGGGCGTCGAGCCCTTCGCGGCCGGAACCTTCACGTTCAGGCCGAGCCCGGGGGCGATCATCGAGTGGGCGCCCTCGTCGTAGTTGACGATGGTGATCGTCGTCTTCTGGCCGGCCTTGACCACCGGGTTGGCCGGTAGGAAGGCGTCGTGCCACTTCCCGTCCGGGCCCTTCTTGCCGTGCTCGTCGTCGGACTTGACGAGGATCGTGATCGCGCTCTTCGCCTTCTGCGGCTGCGCGGAGGCCGTTCCCGCGGCGCCGGCCGCGAGGGCGCTGAGCGCGGTGACGGCGAGAACGAATGCGGATAGACGCTTCATCGGTGCGACTCCTTTGTCGTGGTGCAACTCGACCTCTGGTTGGGAGGCATCGTGCGCGACTGCCACTTCGCCCAAATCGGGCCATCCGCTGAACCGCAATCGGTACCAATCCCGTACCGGAAAGCAGCACCGCCGGCCCAAGGGCCGGCGGTGGAGTTCCTCCCGCGGAGGAGGGAAGGATCCCAGTCTCCCGCCGGTCCGGGCATATGCCATCCGGCCCGCCCCCTAGGCCGGTTGCGGGATTCCCGCGACTAGAATCGCGCGGTGGCCTGGGATCAGCTGACGGACGAGCAGCGCGAGCTCCGCGACCTCGTCCGGACGCTCGCGCGGGAGCGGATCGCGCCGCGGGCGGCGGAGATCGACGCCTCGCACGAGTTCCCGTGGGACGTCGTCGAGCTGTACCGCGAGAACGACATCTTCGGGCTGTTCTTCGCGGAGGAGTACGGCGGTCTCGGCACCGGCACGCTCATGGCGCTGATCGCGATCGAGGAGGTCGCAAAGGTGTGCGCGACGAGCGCGCTCGTCCTCGCCGTCCAGGAGCTCGGCTCGCTCGGCCTGAAGATCGCCGGCAGCGACGAGCAGAAGGCGCGCTGGCTGCCGGGCCTTGCGAGCGGCACGCAGCTGTGCGCGTACGCGCTGACGGAGGCCGGCTCCGGCTCCGACTCGGCGGCGATGCGGAGCACGGCCCGCCGCGACGGCGACGCGTACGTCCTGAACGGGTCGAAGCGGTTCATCACGAACGCCTCCGTCGCCTCGGTGTACACGGTGTTCGCGAAGACGGATCCCGGGGCCGGGCACGCGGGCATCTCCGCGTTCGTCGTCGACGCCGACACGCCGGGCTTCTCGGTGTCGCGGCTCGAGCCGAAGATGGGGATCTCGGGGTCGACCACCGGTGAGCTCGCGTTCGACGAGTGCCGTGTTCCTGTGGAGAATCTCCTCGGCGCGGAGGGCGAGGGGTTCAAGATCGCGATGCAGATCCTCGACCGGTCGCGACCCGGCGTCGCGGCGCAGGCGCTCGGGATCGCGCAGGGCGCGACCGACTACGCGCTCGAGTACGCGAAGACGCGCGAGACGATGGGCAAGCCGATCGCGCAGCACCAGCTCATCCAGGCGAAGCTCGCCGACATGGAGACGGAGTGCGAAGCCGCCCGCGGGCTGCTGTACCGGTTCGGCCAGATGTGCGACGACGGCGTGGCCGGCGTCGAGCTGACGAAGGCGTCGGCGATGGCGAAGCTCAAGTGCGGCGACGTCGCGATGGCGGTCACGACGGAGGCGGTGCAGATCCTCGGCGGTTACGGCTACATCAAGGAGTACCCGGTCGAGCGGTTCATGCGCGACGCGAAGATCACCCAGATCTACGAGGGCACGCAGGAGATCCAGCGGCTCGTGATCGCACGCGAGATGCTGAAGGAGTCTCGCGCCTTCCTGCTCGCCGGCGCGCTTTAGCCTCGCTTCAGACAAGACTGCTTTCCTGAAGGCGTGATCGCGCGCCTCTTCCTGGCCGCCCTGGCCGTGCCGGGGCTCGGGCTGGTCGCAGCGGGCTGCGGCGGCGGATCGGGTGCGACGACGCCGACGGTGTCGGCGGCCGGCTCGCCGACCGGTCGGCTCATCGCCTACTCCGCCTGCATGCGGGGCAACGGGGTTCCGACGTTTCCCGACCCCGACCGCCATGGCAACCTTCTGTTCAACCCGAGCGAACACATCGACCCGAGCTCGCCCCTGTACAAACGGGCCGAGAACGCGTGCAAGAAGCTCGGCCCGGAAGGCAGGGGCGGGGTCGGGATGACACCGGCCGAACACGCGAAGGCGCTCGCGGCGATGACCCGCTACGTGCAGTGCATGCGCAAGAACGGCGTTCAGATGGCCGACCCCTTCAGCGGCCCGAACGGCGGCGTCGGCATCGTCCTGCCGCGGACGATCGACCCGAGCTCCCCGCTCTACAAGCAGGCCGACGCCGCTTGCAGGCGCTTCACGCCGGGCGGATGATCAGAGAGGAGATCGACGATGTCGGCAACGCTGAGGCTCACGCACAAGACAATCGGAGTGGAGGTCCGTCGTGGCACGTACGTCGTCGTGCTCGACGGGAAGCGCGTCGGGTCGCTCGAATTGAACGACACGTTCGAGACGCCGGTCGAACCCGGACGTCACACGCTGCAGGTTCGCAGCGGCCGAAACTCGAGCAGAACCAAGACCTTCGACGCTGCCGAGGGCGAAGTCGTCGGCTTCCGATGCGGTGGAAAGAGCATCCTGCCGATCTTTCTCTTGTCCTTCGTCGTTCCCGGCCTCGCGCTCTCGCTCCGTCGCGAGTAGCACGCGGAGTTTGCCTCAGATGCGGGCCTCTTTGCGACCCCTCTGCGGACGACCCAGTGCGTACCGGCTTGTTGCCGGAGCCAGGCCGCGGACGGCGACGATCAGGCTGATGAGTGCGAGAGCGAACAGTACGGCCACAAGGACCGATAACCAGAGCATCTTTCTGTCCTCCGAGGTGGTGGTGTTCCAGCTGTCGGGCTCTGCTTGTGCAGCCTGGGTTAGCGGCGGGCGAGTCGGCGGCCGCTGGGGGTGTCGGACGGGGTGTAGTTGAGTTGGTAGTGGTGGTAGAGGGCTGATTCGTCTGCTTGGGAGAGTTCGTCGCCTTCGAGGTGGATGTTGGGGGCGTCTTTGACCTGTTGCCTGGTCGCCGATACTTGGAGGTTGTCCGGGCCGATCGTCAGCTCGGTGAGTGGGACGAATGTGAGGTGGCGTTCGATGAAGCCCTCTTTGACGGTTGCGAACTGCGGCTCGTCGGTTTCGGTGTCGATGTAGACGTCTTCGAGCTTGCCGATCCGTTCGCCGTTGCCGTCGATGAGTTGCTTGCCGTGCCATTCTGCGATGTCTCGATGCGTGACCGTCGTTTCGGCGGCTGCGGTGGGTACCTCGGCGGCCGGTGCGGGTGCGAGTGCTTCGCTGCTGGTTTCGGTCGGGTGGGAATCGTCGTGTTCCATTCGAGGCTCCATTCTTCAAGGGTCGCAGGCTGCATGACGGGGGCGGGTCGGTCGAGCGGGCCGAGGAGGAGCACGAGCAGAGAGTTGGTGTTGTGCCCGAGGCTCCTGTTCGGTCTTCTGCGAGTGGGGGCTGTCTCTAGATCCGCGGCTCGGTGTGCTGCTCGGGGGTAGGGATTGCGCTGGTCGTACCCGCGGCGGCGCCGAAGCCTCCCCAGCTCGACCAGAAGAAGAGGGAGACGAGGAAGCCGATGATCGCGACGACGAGCAGGATGACGCCAACTGTGTGGATGTTGACGCCGCTGACGGTGGCGTTGACTGCCCAGATCAGCACTGCGCCTGCTGCGCCGAGGAGAAGGCTGAAGCTGATGCCCATATTTGACCTCCGTTGGGATGGATGGAATCACTGCGATGTCGCCTTCGGGGGAGTCGCAGCGTCTCTGGCTGCGACTCCCCCGACGCTGCCGTTAGCCGTGCGTGGAGGTGTGGTGTGCGGGCCGGCTGGTGAGGCCGGATTTGTCTGTTGCCCGCAGGGTGAGGGTGTAGCGGCCGTGGCCGCGGAAGCGGGCGACTGGGAGCCAGTGCCGCGTGTAGACGCCGCACGGGCGCGGTGGTACGAGGGTGGCGAAGTGGCGGGTGTACGAGGTCTTCCCTGGGCGCGAGTCGGTCTCCCTGATTGCGAGGTTCGTGTACGAGTCGTCGCAGATGCGGAAGCGCGCGTACACCGTCGACCCGGTGAACTGGATTCTGAGAATCGTCACGGCGGGACGGTGGTTGATGATTTTTGCCGCCGGGACGACGACGGTGGTGATCGCAGAGGTCGCGGCCGTCGAGTTTGTCGCGGTGTGGGCGGTCACCGTCACGCGCAGCCGGTAGCCGAGGTCGGCGAGCGGCACAGCGTACGTCTTGCCGGTGGCGCCGATGATGTTCAGGCAGGTCGCGACGTCGATGTCGCACTGCTGCCACTGGTAGGTGAACGAGGTCGGGTTTCCGCTCCAGGTGCCGGGGTCGGCTGTCAGCGTCTGTCCGACCTTCGGCGTCCCCGAGATCGTCGGGGGGACCGTGTTGGCGGGTCCCGCGGCAGTGACGACCGCGGTCTGGTCGGAGGAGGCGAAGGTGCGGCCGTTCTGGTTTGCCGCCCCCACCTTGAAGCGCAGCGTGTCGCCGGCATCGGCCGAGGTGACGGTGTAGGTCGCCGCGGTGGCGCCGGCGATGTTCGCGCAGGCGTTGCCGCCCGCGTTGCAGCGTGTCCAGTAGAGGTTGTAGTCGGTCGGGCCGCCGGTCCAGGTGCCCTTGTCGCCGGTCAGCTTCTGGCCTTCCTGGGCGGTGCCGGAGATCGTCGGCGGCGCGGTGTTCTTGGGCACCGCTTTCGCTGAAGCCACGGCCGTGTGGGCGGACTGCACGGCAGTCGAGCCGTCCGCGTTGGTTGCGGTCACGCGCACACGAATCGTGCTGCCGACGTCTCCGCCGACGAGCGTGTACGTCTTCACGGTTCCGTTGGCGACGTTGGCGCAGCTAGCGCCGCTGCTGTTGCAGCGAAGCCACTGATAGGCGAACGAGGTCGGCGTGTTGCTCCACGTCCCATTGCTCGCTGTCAGCGTCGCGCCGACGGTCGGTGTCCCCGCGATCGTGGGTGGCGCCGTGTTCACCGGAGCGGCACTCCGCATCGCCTGCGCGCCACCTGCGGTGAGCAGCGCCGCCAGCACGATGAGCGCTGGCGCTGCCGCCCTCGCCTTCCAGAATGTACGCATCGTCATCCTCCGTTCCTGACGGAGCTCGCCTGGCGCTTACCGGCCGGCGCGGGCTTCGCGTCTGAGGTCATGGGCAGCAGTCGTGCTCTCCAGCGCGAGGCGTGAGCGGGAAGCTCGCGCGGGACTCCGACCGCTTCTGCGAATTGGGTGACGTCGGTGGAGGGACGGATTCGATAGCTGCGGTCGCCGTAGAGGACATGCGCCCCGGGAAGCCCGGCGGCGTCCAGCCAGCGCTGGACGAGGGAGAGAAGCTCCAACGCCCAGCCTCCGTCGGTCGGCGGCTGCAACCTGACACTCCATACGAGGCCAGGTGGAATCTCGGCCGGAAACACCGGGGCCGCGTGCTCTAGGAGCAGAGCGGTGGAGTACCGGTCCGGTGCGAAGATCTGAATCGGTTTCGCGTTCCCTCCGCGCGCAACCGTTCCGCGCGGCGAACCGCGTTTTCGGAATTGCAGTGCGGGTGCTATGGCCATGTCGCTCCCGTGGACGGATGTCTTCAGGCGACGGCCTGGACGGGGATCTCGCGCGGGATTTCGACTGCGTGCGCGAATCGGTTGACGTCGGTGGAGGGACGAACCAGGTAGCTGCGGCCGCCGTAGCGCAACTTGGCGCAGGGAAGCGGAACGGATTCCAGCCAGCGCTCGACGAGCGCGAGAAGCTCGATCACCCACCCTGCCTCGGTGAGTGGCGGTCGCAGGCGGACGATGAGCGCGGCACCGGGGACGAGCTCTGCCGGAAACAACGGCGAGGCGTACTCCAGTAGGAGGGCTGCACACTTCCGGTCGGGGGCGACGATCTCGATCCGATGGAGGCCCTCGGCGGTCCAGGTCCTGCCCGGGCTCCGACGCCGTGGGCGGACGGCGGCTCGGCGCCTCAGGGACGGCAATGCGGGTGCTACGGCCATGTCGCTCCCGTGGACGAGGTGTGAACGCCGACCGCGGTGAGTGGGTCGGTCGCAACCAGCTCCAACCCGCGTTCGCCTGTGGGAGGACTCTCGCCGCGCCGCCTCTCTGGGGCACAGCCTGACCTTCAAGCACCGATGGCTACGGCACTATGCGGACAGCTTATCACTCTCCGCACGGCAATCAGGGCCAAATTCGAGGTTCCCCCCATAGAGGCTGACGCGATGCCCGACTCGGAGTTCGAAGGCCTCCGCGTCCTGATCGCAAACGAGAAGCGCGAGCGGCTCGAGCTGCTCGCCCACTTCGCAGCATGGTCGCCGGGTTCACGATCGGCCAATGCTCTGCATTCAGCGCGTCTGACGGCGCCTGTCGAGCCAGGTGAACCCTGTTCCTGAAGTCCCGCACCGTCGAGACAGCGACGGACTGCGTCTACACTTCGAGCACCGCCCGCCGACCGGTCGGAATCGGTATGGATACGACCCACCACCTCCGGGTCCTGATTGCGAACGAACGGCCCGACCGCCTCGACGTGCTGGCGCACGTTGTCGCCGGGCTCGGCCATGAGGTCGTCGTGTCCGAGATTCACGTCGGCGACGTCGGAGCGCAGACGGCACGCTTTCGTCCCGACGTCGCATTCGTCGGGCTCGGGGAGAGCTCGGATCACGCCCTCGACCTGATCACCGCGATCGTGCGCGAGTCGTACTGCCCGGTCATCACGCTTCTGCCCGACTACGACAGCGAGTTCATCGACCATGCCGCCCAGCGGGGCGTGTTTGCCTACATCGTCGACTCCCGCCCCGAAGAGCTTCAGAGCGCGATCGACATCACGCTGCGCCGCTTCGCCGACCACCAGGCTCTCCAGGGGGCCTTCGATCGCCGCGTCGCCGAGGACGAGAGGAAAGCGGAGCTCCTCCAGCACCGGCAGCGGCAGGTGCTCGAACTCCACGACGGCGTCGTGCAGCAGTTGACGGTCGCCCAGCTCGCACTCGACCGCGACCAGACCGACCGCTCGCGACAGGCGCTACTGGCTGCTCTGGAAAACGCGCGCGCGGTCGTCACCCGTTCGGTGGAAGAACTGCGAGCCGAAGGCGTACCGCTCGCAGCGCTGATCAAAGACTCCGTCCAGCACGAGTGATGGGCGTAGGAGCAGATCGTTCTCGCGGCGTCCTCGTCTGCGACGACCTGGACGCGATACGCGAACTGCTGCGCCTCATCATCGACGACGAGCCGACACTGCATGTGGTCGGGGAGGCTGCGGACGGCAAAGCCGCGATCCGCGAGGCGGGCCGCCTTCAGCCGGAGGTGATCCTGCTCGACCTGGCGATGCCGGTGATGACTGGAGTGGAAGCGCTGCCGGAGCTCCGCCGGATCGTGCCCGCCGCTGTGATCGTCGTCCTCTCCGGCTTCGCCGCTTCGGTCGCTGGTTCAGAGTTACGCGCCCTCGGTGCGGACGCGTACATCGAGAAAGGTTCGACCATCGCCGCGATCGTCGACACACTCGCCCGACTCGCGGCGGAAGCCCCCCGCATGACTCTCTGAAGAGGCCGTCACCCGAACGCACGAGGACTTTATCTGCGCCTGGTCGATCACTAGTGGAGCGCGGTTTACTCTGCTAGGGTCTGGACGCGCGACGCGCCAGCAGAGGCGGTGTTGCGGCTGATCCTCCCTCAGAAACCGGGCTGGAGCTGTAGATGGTTGTCCGGGAACCTTTTCGGTTCTTGGCAACACTTCGGTTGCGGGAGGTCTGCCGGTGGCGTTTGGACTCGAGCGGGAGGCGTTTCCGGTTCTGTTGCTCGCCGGTGGCGAGCGGCGGCGGGTGGCGGAGCGGACGATCGAGCGGATCGTGGATGAGTTGCGGCTGCTTGGTCATTCGGTGGTTGAGGCGGAGACGCCGTCGGACGGTCTTGCCCTCGCGCGCTCCGATCCTTCGTTCGGTTGCGTTGTGCTGGATTGGAACCTCGCTTCGGGTAACCCTGTTGAGCTGTTGGGCGCCTTCCGGAGGCGGAGCGCGAGTCTGCCGTTGTTCTTGATGCTGGAGCGCGACAAGCTCGATGAGGTCGACCTTCCGGTCGCGGAGATGGTGCAGGAGTACGTCTTCGTGTTCGAGGAGACGCCGAGCTTCGTCGCCGGCCGGATCGACTACGCGTGGCGGCGCTATACGGAGACGCTGCTGCCCCCGTTCTTCTCCAAGTTGGTGCAGTTCACCGACACGCACGAGTATTCGTGGCACACCCCGGGACATGCGGGCGGCACTGCGTTTCGCAAGTCGCCGGTCGGGAGGGCGTTCTACGACTTTTACGGTGAAACGCTGTTTCGCACCGATCTGTCCGTCTCGGTTGGTGAGCTTGGCTCGCTGCTCGACCATTCAGGCCCGATCGGGGAGGCGGAGCGGGCCGCTGCACGCGCTTTCGGCTCCGAGTTCAGCCTCTTCGTGCTCAATGGGACGTCGACGGCGAACCAGATCGTGGCGCATAGCTGCGTCGTCGCGGGCGATGTCGTGCTTGCGGACCGCAACTGCCACAAGTCTTTGAACTATGCGCTGACGGTGACCGGGGCTCTGCCGGTGTATCTGATGCCGGTGCGGAACGGCTACGGCATCATCGGCCCGATCCCGGCCAGCCAGATCTCCGCCGAGGCGGTGGAAGCGAGCGTTGCCGCGAATCCGCTCGCGTGTCAGGCTGAGGATCGGGCGCCGGTCTATGCGGTCGTGACGAACTCGACCTACGACGGTCTCTGTTATGACGCCCGGCGGGTGATCGATCTGCTGGGTGCGAGCGTCCCGCGTGTGCATTTCGACGAGGCCTGGTACGCGTATGCGCGGTTCAATCCGCTGTACGGCGACCGCTATGCGATGCACGACCGTGATGGCGGTCCGACGGTGTATGCGACGCAGTCGACGCACAAGCTGCTGGCGGCGTTCTCGCAGGCGTCGATGATTCACGTGCGCTCGAGCGAGCGGGCGCCGGTGCGGCTCGAGCTGTTCAACGAGTCGTACATGATGCACGCCTCGACCTCGCCGTTCTATCCGATGATCGCGGCGCTCGACGTCGCCACGGCGATGATGGAAGGCGCCAACGGCCGCTGGCTCACCAACGACTCGATCCACGATGCGATCCGGTTCCGCAAGCGGATCGTCGCGCTCGGCCGCGAGTTCGCCGAGCGCGAGCAGGGCTGGTTCTTCGGCGTCTGGCAGCCCGAGGAAGTCCGCGAGCCGCACACGGGAGTGTCGTACTCGTTTCTTGAGGCGCCGGACGAACTCCTCGCGACCGAGCCGGCCTGCTGGCTGCTCGAGCCGGGTGCGGACTGGCACGGCTTCGAAGGGCTCGACGACGGCTACTGCCTGCTCGACCCGATCAAGGTCACGATCACCGCGCCAGGCGTCGATGCGGCAGGAGCCCAGAGCGAGACCGGCATTCCGGCGTTCATCGTCAGCCGTTTCCTCGACGAGCGGCGAATCGAGGTCGAGAAGACCGGCGACTACGTGTTCCTCGTGCTCTTCTCGCTCGGAGTCACGAAGGGGAAATGGGGAACGCTCCTGGACGGGCTGCTCGAGTTCAAGCGCGCGTACGACACGGACGCGCGGCTGCATGACGTGCTGCCCAGCCTCGTGAAAGCCTATCCCGACCGCTACGGCCGGGCCTCGTTGCACGAGCTCTGCGACGAGATGCACGGCGAGCTGCGCGACAGGTCGATGCCGGCGCTCCTCGACGAGGGCTTCCGAGAGCTGCCGGAGCCGGCGTTGACACCGGCGGACACGTTCCGCCGGCTGGTTCGCGGCGAGACCGAGACGGTCGCCGTGTCGAAGCTCACCGAGCGTCGGGTGGCGGCGGAGATGGTCGTCCCCTACCCGCCCGGCATCCCGATCCTGATGCCCGGCGAGCGCGTCGGCGCACCGGATGGCCCCTTTGTGCGGTACCTGCTCGCGCTCGAGGACTTCGACCGCCGCTTCCCCGGCTTCGAGCACGACATCCATGGCGTCGAGCGCGACGCCGACGGCAACTACCTGCTCGAGTGCGTGAAAGAACAGGCGCTGTGAGCGGGCAACCGGAGCCCGCGGCCGGCGCGGCAGCGAAGCCTGGGCTGTCACGGCCGAAGGTGCTCGGCGTCTTCGCGCTCTCGATGATCAACGTCGCGGCCGTCCTGAGCCTGCGGAACCTCCCCTCGATGGCCGAGTACGGCTGGGCCTCGATCTTCTGGGTCGCGCTCGGCACGATCCTCTTCCTGCTGCCGCTCGCCGCAGTCGGCGCCGAGCTCGCGACCGCCCTACCCGAGAGCACCGGCGTCTACGACTGGGTGCGCGAGGCGCAGGGCCAGGAGCCGGGCTTCATCGCGATCTGGGCCGAATGGATCGAGAACGTCGTCTGGTTCCCCACCGTGATGTCGTTCGTGTCCGCCTCGCTTGCCTACGCGCTCATCCCCAGCCTGGCCGACAACAAGGTCTACCTGTTCTTGACGATGGTCACGATCTTCTGGCTGATCACCCTCGCGAACTATTTCGGGGAGCGCTGGAGCTCCGCGATCAGCACCTTTGGCGTCGTCGCCGGGACGCTCGTTCCGGCGGTCGTGATCATCGGGCTCGGGGTCGGCTGGCTCGTCTCCGGCCATGCCAGCGCCGCGCCGATCCACGGCGTTCGCAGCTTCTTCCCCGCGTCACTGAACATCTCGACGATGGTGCTCGTCGCCAGCGTCGTGCTCATGTTCGCCGGGATGGAGATGGCCGGCTTCCACGCCCGCGATACGAGGAACCCGCGCCGGGACTTCCCGCGCGCGATGGGGATCTCCGCAGCGATCATCTTCGTTGCGACGGTGCTGCCGACGATGGCGATCGCCGTCGTCGTCCCGCAGGCAAAGATCAGCCTCGTCTCCGGCGTCGTTCAGGCCTTCTCCGACTTCTTCCAGCAGTTCCACGTCGCCTGGCTCACCCGCCCGACCGCCGGCCTCGTCTTCGTCGGCTCCGTCGCCCTTGTCAGCACCTGGGTCATCGGGCCGGCGAAAGGAATGCAGGGGCCGACGCGTGACGGGCTCCTGCCCGACATCTGGGCCCGCGAGAACAAGCGCGGCGTCCCCGTCGGCGTGATCGTCCTGCAGGGGATCCTCGCGACGCTCTTCAGCGTCGCTTTCCTGCTCGTCCCCGGCGTCAACGGCGCCTACTGGATCCTCAGCGCCCTCACCACCCAAGTGCTGTGCATCATGTACGCGCTCATCTTCACCTCGGCGATCCGCCTCCGCTACACCCAACCGGATCGCGACCGGCCCTACCGGATCCCCGGCGGTCACCTCGGCATCTGGCTGATCGCGGGCGCCGGTTTCGCCGCCGTCGCCTTCGCGTTCATCCTCGGCTTCATCCCGCCGAGCCAGATCACCACCATCTCCTCCGGCGCCTACCCGATCGTGATGGTGATCGGCACCGTCATCCTGATCGCCCCGGTCTTCGTCTTCTACCACTACCGCCGACGCTCCATCCCGAAGTCCACGCGACCCTCCGCAGCAACGACGGCAGCCCCAAACCCGGCGCCGAACCGATGAGCGAGCAGCCACACGAGTCCTTCCCGCAGCGCGTCGAGCACGACATCGGGCAGGCCGAAGCATGGCTCGACGAGGAGGTCGTCACGATCCGGCGCACGCTCCACCGCGACGTGAGGCTCCAGATGCGCTGGCTCATCCTCGCCCTCATCGTCGCCTGCGGCATCGGCGTCGCACTTGGTTGGGGCCAGTCCCAGAGCCCCTTCAACAAGACCGGCGCCTCCCTCACCGCCATCGAAGCCACCCTCAAGCAACAAGGCCTCCGCATCTGCACCAGCGAGAACGTCCCCGTCAACCGCCTCCGAGGCGCCGAAACAGCACAGGCCTACGTGCTCGGCTTCCATACCTGCCCCTCCACAACCAGCGGCGAGAACGTCCTCACCGTCTATCGCTTCAGCTCCTCCGGCGCACGCAACAGCGCCGCCGGTGCGTTCCTCGGCGGCCGCGGCCGCGCAGCCGGCTTCGGCCCCCAAGGAAGCCTCTGGACCTACGGCCCCTACCTCATCACCCTCAACGGCCAACGAAGCGACATCGTCGACCAACTCACACACAACGGCCTCAAAGCACTCGGTGCGAACTGACAGACGATCATCGCTCTCTGCCCTCTAGACAGAGCTGAAACCGAAGCGCGGCGTCTGGTACCGAAGGCTCGACAGAGGGTTCCGCCGAGGCGACGAAGTGGCAGCTTCATGACCGTCATGAGCGGCCGGCGTTCGCTCACCGACGGACTCGTCGCAGACGAGGACGCGAATCGCAGCCTTCTGCCCGAGTGCGGCTGCCGCGGGGGGAGCTGCACGCTCAGGCATGAAGGCCCGCCCCCCCAAGGAGGGGAGGCGGGCGAGCTGGTGCTACAGCTTGTTAGCTGGTTGCTTCCTGGTACCAGCCGGGTGCTCCGTCGACGGCGGTGCTGCTCGTTGCATAGCCCATCGTCAGCCAGACGCCCGTGCCGAGGTGCGGTGCACAGTCGAGGTGGAACGGGTTACCGGCCTGGTCGAGCAGTGTCTCGCCCTGACCTGGGGCGAGTGCACCCGGGACTGCGCGCGGATTCCAGTAGAGAGTCGGCTGTGCCAGATAGGCGATCGCCGTATCCCAGTCGGGAGCCATGATGTCCGGATTTCCGGCCGGGTAGTTGCAGATGTAGGTCGCGGACGGTCCTGCTGCTGCCGCAGCCGGGGACGAGCTAGCACCGATGCCGACGAGCGTGGCAATGCCAAGTGCTACGAAGATGCCGAGCATCTTCTTCATTCCTGTCCTCCTTCTTGGGTTTGGAGAGCGCCAACCAGCTCCAACCCGCGTTCGGCTGTGGGAGGACTCTCGCCGGCCCCCTGTCTGGGGCGCAGCCTGACCTTTCGAGCACCGATGGCTACGGTGCTCCGGAGGAAGAATTATCACTCTCCACCCTCTGGTCCGCGGTAAAATCAGTAGTTCTCATCGCAGAGCAGAGGCCGACGCGATGCCCGACTCGGAGTTCAAAAACCTACGAGTCCTGATCGCAAACGAAAGGCGCGAGCGGCTCGAGCTGCTCGCGCAGGTCGTGCTCGGGCTCGGGCACGACGTCATCGCGCGCGAGATCTACGTCAAGGAGGTCGGACCGGCGACCGCCCGCGAGCGCCCCGACGTCGCCCTGGTCGGGCTCGGGGACAGCTCGGAGCATGCGCTGGAGCTCATCTCCGAGATCGTCCGCGAGGCGGCGTGCCCGGTGATCGCGATTCTGCATACCGACGATCCCGCCTACATCCACGAGGCGGCGAAGCGGGGCGTGTTCGCCTACATCATCGAAGGCACACCGGCCGAGCTGCAAAGCGCGATCGACATCACGCTCCAGCGCTTCACCGAGTATCAGAACCTCCAGGGAGCCTTCGGGCGCCGCGCGCTGATCGAGCAGGCGAAGGGCATCCTCATGGCCCGCCACGCCACGAACGCCGATCGGGCGTTCGAGATGCTGCGCGACCACTCCCAGCACAACGGCCGCAAGCTCAGCGACGTCGCCGCCGCCGTCGTCGAGAGCCACCTCCTCCTTCTCCCACCCGCACCGACCGTCATCCAGCCCGACGACGCACCGCCGGCAACCCTCCCGACATAGCCGCGGACTGGCAAACCACCCCTACCCTCGCCGCCCGGTTGCGCGTGCTCGCAAACACCGATGCCGTTGTCGGGAGGCGCAATAGGCTTCGAAGCGCAGATCTTTTTGGACTCGGACCTATACGGCCGAGGAGGCGAGGGTGGAACCACCCACCGACGTTGGATTCGATTTGCTCGACGCAGCGGCGGTCGCGCGGTGGCTTGCCTTTCCGCCCCGTGGGGTCTGGGCGACGGATTGCGATCTGCGGATCACACTCGCGATTGGCGCGGCGTTTCCGGGTGCGGGGCTTGATGCGTCGGCGATGGTCGGGGCGTGCATTTCCGACCTGCCACAGGCGACCGCGGAGATGCGGGATGCGCACCGTGCCGCTGCGGTCTCCGGCTTGTCGACCAACTACGAGTGCGCGGTCGGAGAACAGATCTGGGAGGTTCGCGTTTCGGCGGTGCGCAGGGTCGACGGGTCGATCTCCGGAACGATCGGAACCGGCACGGACGTCACGAGGAGAAAGGAGCTCGAGGCGCTGCTCGGTGAGCAAGCGCGCGACCGTGTGTCGGAAGGTGCTGCGAGGACGGACACCCGTGCTGCTCTCGAAGACAGCGAGGCGCGGTTTCGGAGCGCGTTCGACGGCGCCCACATCGGCATGGTTCTCGCTGACGCGTCGGCGAGGATTATCCGCGGAAACGATGCCTTCGCGGAGTTTCTGGGTTATGAGCACGAGGAGCTTGTCGGGCTCGACATCGACGAGACAACCGATCCGGACGACCGTCTGTTGTCGCACGCCAAGCTGGCGGCGATGGCGGGCGGGGACGACCCGCCGGGGTTCGACAAGCGCTACGTGCGAAAGGATGGGACGTCCGTCTGGGCCCACGTCGTTGCCACTCCGATCCGAAGCCGTGACGGCTCTCTCGTTTCGTTTGTCTCCCATGTCGAGGACATCACCGAGCTGCGGCGCCTCCAGCGCGAGCTGGCGCGAGTCGATGCGATGTACCACGCCGTGCTCGAAAGCTCCTCCGATCTGATCATCGTCGGCAGCCCGGCGGGAACCATCTGGCTGTCGTCGCGCTCGGTCGAGCGCATCCTCGGCTATGCGCCTGACGATCTCATCGGGCTGGACTACGCCGAGCTCATCCATCCCGACGATCGGGCGGCCGCGGCAGAAGTGCTTGCGTCGTTGCGAACAGGAGAGCAGGTCGTGTCGGAGCCGATACGCGTCCGCGTTCGTCACAAGGACGGAAGCGAGCGGCTCCTGGAAGGGTCCGCCGCCGCCGCGGACGGAGCCGCCGGAGCGCCCGGCCTCATTGTCGTGAACGCCCGCGACATCACGACGCAGGGTCGTCTCGAAGACGACCTCCGGCATTCGCAGAAGCTCGAGGTGCTCGGCGGTCTCGTGACAGGCGTCGCGCACGACTTCAACAACATGCTGCTCGCGATCCGCGCCCGCGCCGAGCTCCTGACCAAGCGCGTCGCCCCTGGCC
Organism: uncultured Actinomycetes bacterium; assembly: GCA_963753295.1. GTDB lineage: Bacteria > Actinomycetota > Thermoleophilia > Gaiellales > Gaiellaceae > Palsa-739. The sequence goes on from CAVWBZ010000016.1 coordinate 123,147, forward strand.
AGGGCGACCTCGCCGATGAGCTCCGCGCGATCGTCGACGCGGCCGACACGGCGGCTGCGCTCACGCAGCAGCTTCTCGCATACGGCCACAAGCGCGCGGTGAAGGCGGAAGTTCTCGACCTCCGCGACGTCGTTTCCGGCATGGTGCGACTTCTCAGGCGGCTTATCCGGGAAAGCGTCACTCTCGCCGTTGTGCTTCCGGACGAGCCGGCGTGGATAGACGCCGACCGCTCACAGATGGAGCAGGTGATCGCGAACCTGACCATCAACGGCAGAGACGCGATCAGTTCTCACGGCCGCGTCTCGATCGACGTGAAGGTCGACGGCGATCGTGGCGAGGTGCGGCTCGTCGTCACCGACGACGGAGTCGGCATGGACGCCTCGACTACGGCTCGCGCCTTCGAGCCGTTCTTCACAACAAAGGGAGAGCACGGGACCGGACTCGGCCTGGCCACCGTGCGCGGCATCGTGACCGAGCTCGGCGGCGAGATCGCCCTCGACAGCACGCCGGGAAGCGGGACCACGTTCACCGTCCGCCTGCCGCTCGCCACAGCTCCACTCCATGAGGGCGCCACCGACAAGAAGGCCGGCAGACACGGCGGCGGCGAGCGCATCGTGCTCCTCGAAGACGAGGAGCTGGTGCGGGAGGTCATCGCTCGACTGCTCCGCGACGGCGGCTACCGGGTGATCGACGCAGCAAACGGCGACGAGGCGCTTGCGTATGCCGCCGGCGAGCCCGACTCTGTCGACCTTCTCCTCGCCGACATCACGCTCGGCGCTGAGGATGGCCGAGAGGTGGCCGAGAAGCTCGTCACACACCAGCCACGCGCGGCCGTCATTCTCATGTCCGGCTATCCGCCGAGCGCAAACGATCCGGCGACGTTCTTGCACAAGCCGTTCGGCGGCGGAGAGCTACTCGAGGCCGTCCGTGCCGCCCTCGATGCGTCACAAGCGGCAACAACCGCCTGAGCGATGAACCATTCCCAGCACAACGGCGGCAAGCCCACCGACATCGCCGCTGCCGTCTAGCCCTTCAGCGTGCGCTTGCCTCGACCGGGTACCGTCCCGGGCATGCGCCTCGAAGGCATCCACCACGTCACGTGCATCACGGGTGACGCGCCCCGCAACGTCGACTACTACACGGGCACGCTCGGCCTTCGGCTCGTGAAGAAGTCGGTGAACCAGGACGACCCGACGCTGACCTACCTCCGCGCCGTGGCGTAGATCTCCGGCGAGAGCACGCTCGCCCAAGCGAAGCCACTTATTTCTGAGGCATAGACTCAGCTAGTGGCTCGCGAGGTCGAGACCTCCGTCCATCCAGTCGAGGAGATTCACGGTGCGAGCCGTGCGATGCTCGCGGCCCTTCGCGCGGAGTCACCGCTCACGGAATCGGCGCTCATGCGACGTCTTGATCAGCGACGTGCCGTCGTGATCCTCGCGGGGGCGCTCTTGGAGAAAGAGAAACTGATTGCGGTCGACGCCACGGGCGAAGAGAGGACATTTCACCTGTCCCCGCGGTCCCTCGGGTGACATTGCTGAACACTGGCGCAGCCCGGCGATACTTCCCCGGTGGCCGCCGAGACGTTCACAGGCCCGGAGGCAGCCGACCAGGCGACTCACATCGTCCACGACCACTGGTTCGCGGCGAGCCGCATCCATCTGGACGACTCCAACCTCATCGTCCCCTTCGCATCCCGGGATGTCAGCAGCGCACGCGCGGCTGTGTTCGACTCGGAGCTGGTGATCGAGGGAGTTCGGGGGTGGACCGTCATCGACGAAGCTCGGGTTGAGATCTATGACTTCAACCGCCTCTCGTACGACCCGGATCAAGGCCGGATCACCATCGAAGGCAACATCCCGATCACCATCGAGGTCGACCTCCTGAGGAGCGACCTTGCGCTCACGATCAGCAGGCCGTAGCCCAACCGCCGAGTGACATTCGCGAACGCTGGCGCAAGCCAAGCCGTGTCTAGCCTGGGCGCGCGTGGCGGACTGGTGAGGTAGATCGGTGAGCCCTACTACTCCGTTCGGGTGATGTCAAACACTGCCGGTGCGCCGATGCGAAGCGGTGATGGCATTCGTCGTCCGCTATTGGGTCTCGCTGGCGGTTGTGCTCGTCGCGATGGCCGCGACTGCGTGCTTTCTCGCCTTCGGCCTGCCTCGCACGCCGACGCCAAACGAGCGGAGAGTCGACTTCTCCCGCGTCCACTACTACAGCCCTGCGCTCGTGCGGCGCACCTTCGCCGCGCACGGCATCCAGCTCCGCTACGCGTACACGGTTACCAGCTACCTCAGTGTGCTCAGCACCGCCCGACACAGCGACGCCCTCTCGGTCGACGTTGGCGGGCGCACGGGCCAGGTCATCTGGGGGCCGAAGCACGCATACGACCAGACGCTCGGCAATCTAGACGTCCGCTACGACGGCACCAACCCGAACACACTTGCCGCAGTCAAGGCCGCGGTCGCCGACCTTCGGTAGCTCACGATCGGGACGCCGCGGAGTCGGACCGGATCGAGATCCACAGTCGGAGCTGGCACAGCCGCTCAGGTGACATTCCCTAACGCTGGCCCAAGCGAGCCTCGACCTATCGCCGCAGTTCGCGGCGCGCGTTTCGATAGACCTGCCGCCGAGTCCACCGCTCGCGCTTTGCTGCTTCAGTAAGCGCCGGGAGCGCAGAGCGGTCGCCAGCGACTCCAAGGCTGTACGCGGCTGCCCGTCGCACTACCCACGCGTCGTCTTCCAGGAGCCGCAGCAGGACGTCGACTGCGGCCCCGCTGCCGATCGCGCCTAGCGCGCCAACCGCCCACGCCCGTACGACCGGATCTTCGTCGTCTCGTGCAACCTCTTGCAGGTCTTCGACGGCATCCTCTGCGCGCAGCTTGCCCAGCGCAGAGGCGGCCGCCGAGCGCACATAGGCTTCGTGCGCGTGCAGCATGAGGCGCAAGTCCGGGATCGCCTCCACTGCTCCCATCTCCGCCGCGTACTTGGCGGCGAGTCCCCGCGTCACCGGATCGCGGAGAGAAGCAACGACATACGCCGAGTCCGCAGCAACGTGGGCGCGCTCTAGAGCAGCCAGTGAATCTCGGTCGTCCACGCCCACATTCTCGCGGGCCGCTCGGGTGACATTCCCGAACACTGGCGCAGGCGTCGGTGCCTAGGCCAGACGCGCACGCGACGATCGACGCGATCTAGCGAGTCGTGGCGACGACCACGAACCCGGCCGCCATCACGAGCGCCAGGATTCGCCACGCGGCGAGGATGCCACGCGGACGCCCCCAGAGACCCGGTGTGCCACGGCGTTCCATAGCCGCAGCGAAGCGGACGATTCCCTCGCCACCGAGCCACACGAAAACGAGACCAGCGAATAGTCCGAACGTCGCGATGGTCTCAGAGTGCCCCTAAGAGCCGGGTCGCGCAAGACTTGGAAGATCTCGGGTGACATTCCCGAACACTGGCGCAGTCGATGGCTCTGGGCGACTGCTGTGGGAGGTTTCCGCTTATAGAGCTATGCCGTCCGCTAACCGCAGGTTGAGGGTGAGGGCGTTCGGAGCTACGGTTGGCGCATGGCTGCGGCGCAGCCGGAGCGGGCACGACCTGTAGCGGGCCGCGACTACCCCGGCAACTTCGGCGAGTTCGTCGAGTGGTTCCAGTCAGAGGAGGACTGCCGTCGCTACCTCATCCACTTGCGCTGGCCGGACGGCTTTCGCTGCCCGGCTTGCGGCCACGACGAGCACTGGGTTTCCAGGCGCGGCGTTTTCATCTGCGCGGCCCGCCGGGCGCAGACTTCGGCGGTGAAGGGGACGCTCTTCGAGCGCTCGCAGCTCCCCTTGCTGACCTGGTTCCGGGCCGTCTGGCTCGTGACCTCCCAGAAGCGCGGGGTGTCAGCGGCGACGATCCAGTCGGAGCTCGGGATCGGGTCATACAAGTCGGCCTGGGTGATGCATCACAACCTGCGCCGCGCGATGCTCCGCCACCGGCACGCGAAGCTCAGCGGCCGGATCGAGGTCGACGAGACCTACTTGGGCGGGCCGGAGCCGGGCAAGCGCGGTCGCGGCGCAGCGGGGAAGATCATCGTCGCGATTGCGGTCGAGCACCCGGCCGACCGGGACGCGCTCGGGCGCGTGCGGATGCGCGTCATCCCGAACCTTGAGCGACCGACGCTGGAGCGGTTTGTGCGTCGCACCTGTACGCCTGGCTCGCTCATCGTTACCGACGGTTTCACCTCCTACAGCCATCTCTCCGAGATCGGCTACGAGCACGAGCGCTTCTCGCCGCACGCGGAAGGCGATCCGACCCACATCTACATGCCCGGCGTCCACCGCATCGCCTCCATGCTGAAGCGCTGGATACTCGGCACCCACCAGGGCGGGATCGCAGTCGCGTACGCCTACACGTACCTGGAAGAGTTCACCTTCCGCTTCAACCGCCGCTACTCCCGAAGCCGCGGCCTGCTCTTCTACCGGCTCATGCAGCTCGCGATCCGCACCAAGCCGCTCAGCTACGACCGGCTCGTATGGGCGCGGCGGCGCTACTTTGAGAAGGACGAGATACGCGGCGTCGTCCCTCGCTCGCCTGTTCCGGTCACCCGCCAGCGGCCACAGCCGCGGAGGCCACGCGCCCAGCCGCGACGCCCCTCGGCGCGACATTCGTAGCGCTGCAACGGGGTTCTCTTGTACCTGCCGTCAGCGTGCGAGGTACGCGATCACGATGACGGCCAGTATGAGCAGCGACGCTGCCATCCAGACGGCGGTGACCCGCGCAAGAGCCGATCCCACCCGCTCCATCCGGCGATTTAACAGGCGCCGAGCGGCAGGCGCGTCGGTCTGCATGAGCCTGCGCGCGTCGCGGTTCATGTAATTCGCCGCTCCCAAGAGGGCCAGCGTCACAGCAACGAGCCCGAGAGGCAGCCACGGGCCGAGCTTCCAGCCAATCAGGACCAAGACGCCGATCATCCCCAGCGAAGGGATGCTCATCGCGAACCAGTACAGCGTCCGATGGACGGGCGTTCGATCCACGCCTCGATGATGCCACCGGCAGGCAACACGCGTCCGCGATTCGCCCAAACCCTCAACCCGATCGAAACCGGGAAACCGGCTCACCGCCTCACTTCAAAGTCGCCGAGGTTGCTGGACGGAATAGCTCTATCTGCTTAATGTGGCGGGCTGACGAATGCGCGTCGACGACCGCTCAGGCTCGTCAGGTAACGAATCTTCGCGTCGAGTCTTCGCTGAGACCAGAAGTACCAGGCGGCGCCAGTCATGCCGAGCAGGGCCATCACCACACCGAACGCGGATAGGACGCCAAACCCGGCGTTGTCGTGCGTCACGACGTCGCGAACGGTGTACACGGTGGTCGGGTTGTTGGGGTCGATCAGCACGTCCACGGGCGCGCCGACGGCAAGGTGGTTGAACTGGGCGTAGTCGTTCTGGTAATCCCATGTTCTCGTGCGACCCTGGTAGCGAAGTGAGAGACGACACTCGGTCGTCCTGATGTCGATCACGGAACATCCGGCGAAGTCGGCAGTTGCGTGGATGCCGTTCGTTCGAAGCGCCGCGTAGGTGTGCGGGAGCTTCACCGCCGAGTTCCAGGCGACGTAGGAGCCGAACGTCACGAGGAACACGCAAAGCACCAGCCAGGTAACGGCGTAGTAGACCCTCAAGCCTCGACGTCGCCGCGGCTCCCGCGACGATCCGAAAGTGTCTTCGGGTTGGTCGGCGGCAAGGCTGCCACCCGCAGCGACCAGGCGGCGCCGAAGCTCGGCGACTATCTCCTGCACCCGTCTCGACGAATAGCCGCTTCGAGGGCTATCCGTGACCACCAGCACCTTTACGTGGGTCCCGTCCCGACGTTCAACTGCCAGGCAGCGCCCCATCACCGCCCCTGACCATTCGAGGCCAAAGCCTGCGATGTCGGACCAGGGAATGCGGACGGTGCACACAAGGTTGGCAACGGTGAGGCCGTCTTCGTCAGCCTTCAGCCGTGGCCGCCGTGCGGCGAACGCCCCGCCACCGAGACCAAGCACGATCAGGAAGATCGCGAGACCATGCGCGTGGTGCGAGTACGCGGCGACCGCGAACACGAAACTCATGAGGCACCCGAAGAGCGCCTGCTTCCGCCTCGCCCCGTAGATCGTCACACCGTCTCCTATCGGCGTGAACAGAGCTCGGCTTGACGCGGCGGCGCTGGCGTCAGTCGCAAACACCGGGGCAGCCGACGATCAAATGCCCACTGATGACCGCCAGGGCGCATACCTGCGAGTCAGCGGCCTCCCCAAGCGAAGCTGAAGCCGAACTGACGAGTGCTCCCTGCCGTCCACGAGCCAGACCTTGCACCTGAGCCCGAGAAAGCCGCTTCTCTCCTCGACTTGCCCTGCCGCTGCTGCCTGAAGAAGCTCTTCGAGCACCCGCTGGTCTGGCTGTCCAGCACCAAGCTCCCATCGTCCGGCAACGCCGACCTGCACGAGAACCTCTTGGTCACTCACCGCAACGCGGACTGATGCTGCCTCGGGATTCGTCGGCCGAATGGTGGTCGTCCGCATTCGAAGGCGGGTCGTTGGCTCGCGCTCCGTAACTTCGGCAACGTCAGCGAACTCGTCTCGAAAGCGTCGGAGGATCTCTGCGGTTTGCCCCGCGTCCGCCTGAACCTTCACGGGCTGATCGTAGGACGCCCGGGCAGCGGAGGCGACGGTCCCACAGGACGGGTTGCGCATCGCTGCGTTAGCCACGTTCCGGCGGGTACCGTCCCGGCATGCGCCTCGACGGCATCCATCACGTCACCTGCATCACCGCCGACGCCCGCCGGAACCTCGACTACTACACCGGCACCCTCGGCCTACGCCTGGTGAAGAAGACGATCAACCAGGACAGCCCTTCGATCCGGCGGGACGCCAAAGGGGGTGTTTTCCTCAACCAGGACGACCCGACCGTCTACCACCTCTTCTACGCGGACGAGCAGGGCTCGCCCGGCGCCGACATCACGTTCTTCGAGTACCCGGGCGCCGCGCCCGGCCGCGCCGGAGCCGGGATGATCCACACCGTCGTCTGGCGGGTCGCGTCGGAGGAGGCGCTCGACTTCTGGCGCGAGCGCGCCGGCAGCGTCCCGTTCACCGATCCGGACGGCCTGCAGCACGACCTCGTCGTCGCGAACGTGCCCGACGAGCCGCTGGTCGCCGACCATCCCGAGATCCCGCGCGAGCTCGCGCTCCAGGGCTTCGAGGGCGTGCGCGCCTACGCACGCGACCCGGGCGCCAACGACGCGTTCCTCGACGCACTCGGCTTCGTCGACGGCGAGGCGCGCGGCGACAGCCGCGGCGGCTGGATCCGCTACGAGCCCGCACCCGGCGCGCACGGCATCCCCGGCGCCGGCACCGTCCACCACGTCGCCTGGGCGTCGACGATGGAGGAGCACGAGGCGTGGCGCAGCCGCGTCGAGGCGGCCGGCGGACGGCCGACGCCCGTCATCGACCGCTTCTGGTTCCGCTCCATCTACTTCCGCGAGCCGAACGGCGTCCTGTTCGAGATCGCGACGCTCGGGCCGGGCTTCGACGTGGACGAGGATCCGGCGCACCTCGGCGAGGCGCTCATCCTGCCGCCGGACTTCGAGCACCTGCGCGCGGAGATCGAGCCGGTCCTCACGCCGCTCCCCTAGGGATGCAGCGAGCTCGTGTCCACGACCTCGAAGTCCGAGCCCGTGATACGGCCGAGCGTGTGCAGGTCGTCGTTCGACCAATGCGGGTTCGGCGCGCCGCTGATGTACCAGCTCGAGCCGTTGTCGGCGAGGATCATCCCGTACGTCTTCAGCGCCTGAAGCACGATCCGCGCCTGCCGCGGGAAGCCGGAGATGTCGACGCTCGCCTTCAGGCGAACACGCAGTCCCATCGGCGGCAGTGACGGGTCGCTCGACGACGACGCGTAGTGCCGTGCGGGGTAGACGTAGGCGCGCCGCGTCCGCTCGGCGGTGAAGCGCAGCGCGTGGTCGATGACCCCGCGCGCGACCTCGTCGTAGCGCGCGAGGCCGGGAAAGATCGGCAGCCCGGCGGCGTCGGCCGACGTCCATCCCGCGGGCCGGAGCTTGTTCGACGTCAGGCTCCAGATCGCACCCGAGCCGGCCTTCCACCCGCTCGACGTGGGGTAGAGCGCGTACAGCTCGTACAGCTTGCACGCGTCCTTGTCCACGAGGATCGCGTGCCGGTCGCCCGTCGAGGCGCGGCCGCCTTCGATGTGCACGGTCTTCGGGATCGGATACGGCCCCTTGTCCGACTCGTCGGCGTAGTCGAAGCGCACCTTCGACCGCGGCGTCGTGTGCGACACGACGTCGTACGGGATGCCGATCGGCTGCCCGTCGTACAGCCCGGAGCCGAAGTCGGGGTGGAGGCCCGTGTCGAGCCCGATGGAGGCGATCAGCTGGGCGGAGTCGGAGGCGACGGGAAGCGTGTCGACGCGCTCGTTCCACGCGTTCCCCGCCGGGAAGATCGGGCAGCGCGGCGCGCCGGGGACACGCAGCGCGCTGGCGGTGCCGCCGCCGAGGAGCAGCGCAAGAGCCGTGACGAGCAGCAGGCGCCTCATGCCGCGGGCAGCTTCACCGTCACCCTCGTGCCCTCGCCCTGCCGGCTCTCGAGCTCGATCGTCCCGCCGTGCTGGTCGACGAGCGCGCGCGTGATCGCGAGCCCGAGTCCCGTGCCCGGCACCGCGAGCTCGCTCGCTGCGCTCGCGCGGTAGAAGCGCGAGAACACGTGTCCCTGCTCCTCGGCCGGAATCCCGATGCCCGTGTCGGCGACCACCACGTGGACGGTTTCCCGGTCGCCGCCCACCTCAACCGTCACGGAGCCGCCCGCCCGGCTGAACTTGATCGCGTTCGAGAGGAGGTTGTCGACCACCTGGCCGAGACGGCGCGCGTCCCCGAGCGTCTCCGGCGGATGATCGGCGGCGAGCTCGAGGCGCACGCCCTTCTCGCTCGCCCACGCACGCACCGACTCGACCGACTGCTTCACGACCTCCGCGAGGTCGACCGGCTCGTGCTGGAGCTCGACGCGCTTCGCCTCGATCTGCGCGACGAGGAGCAGGTCCTCGACGAGCTGGTGGAGCCGCTCCGCGCTTCGCCGGATGACGTCGAGGTACATGCGCCCGTTGTCGCCGAGCAGGTGCTGCTCGTCCTGGAGCATCTCGATGAAGCCGGAGATCGACGTCAGCGGCGTCCGCAGCTCGTGCGACACGGTCGCGACGAACGCGTCGCGCATCCGCTCCAGCTCCTTGTCGGCCGTCACCTCGCGGAGCGTCCAGATGCGCCCGACGAACGTGCCGCGCCGGTCGGAGATCGGCGACGTGAAGCCGCGGAAGACGCGGCCGGTGCCCATGAGCTCGAACTCGTCCGTCGACGCCTGCGCGGGCGAGTTCGCGATCTCGAGCATGCGCCTGCGGTACTGCTCCGGCTCGGCGAGCTTGTCGGCGATCCAGAGCAGCCGCTCGGGGACCGTGCCGGTGGCCGGCATTCCGAGCTCCACCGCCATCCGCGCCAGCGGCTCGTTGACGATGAGGATGTGTCCGCGCTCGTCCGTGAGGCAGATGCCGTCGAGCGTCGCGTCGATGAGCGCGCGCTGGAGGGCGACGGTCGAGCGGCGCGCCTGCTCCGCCGACCGGAGCATGTCGCCGACCACGCCGGACACGGCGCCGAGGAAGCCGAGGATGACGAAGCGCAGCACGATCTCCGACGTGCGCGGATGGATCGACTCGACGGCGGCCGACGCGATCCACAGGCCGCTGCCGGCGAAGCCCGCGGCGATCCCGAGCGGGATCCCGCCGTCCGCGCCGATGAGCGCGACCCACGGCGCGAAGGCGACGGCGCCGAGAAGGGCGGTCGTCTTGAAGCCGGCCATGATCCCGAACGTCGCGAGCATCGCGACGGCCGCGATCGCGCCGATGACGTACCGGCGTCGGACGATTCTCGTGATGGGGTGGCGTGCAGGCACCGCGGACCCCCTCGAATCGTAATCGGCTGCGGTCAGATATCCAGCGGCGGGTACTTGGAACGGACTCCGTCGATGAATCCGGCCATCTGCTCGGCGAGCGCCGCATCGGCGATCTCGAGGACGTTCTCCGCGTTCAGCTCGCCCGAGTGCGAGAGGTTGAAGCTGCCGACGAACACGACGTCGTCGGCGACCGTCACCTTCACGTGCATGTAGTCGTGGACGGTGCCGGGCCCGTACGGAGTCGAGCGCTTACCGGCGAACGGCGCCTTCGTGAGCGACGTCCGGAGCAGCGGCTCCTTCCACGAGGCATTCCCGTTCTCGTGCCATTGATGGAGCACCTCGAGCACCTGCGTCCGGTCGACGACGCCGGCGACATCGACCTTTCCGTCCGAGACGACCTGCGCGAGCGTGGCGAGGATCGGGGCCGACGAGATGACGGGTGACGCGATGCGCACCCGTCGCGTCGCCGTGCCGATCGCCTTCGCGATGCGGTGCGCGAGCTGCTCGCCGCGGCCGGGGCAGAACCACGGGCGGATGCCGTTGCGAAGCGGCGACGTGTCGACCTTGCCGCTGTGCTGGACGTCCCGTCGCGTCCACAACTGCTCGAAGTCGACCCCGTAGCGGGCGGCGAGCTCGGGCGAGTCGACGGTGACGACGACGTTCTCCTCGCGCGTCCACGAGTCGCCCGTCCAGTTCGTCGAGCCCGTCCACACCGATGCCTGGTCGCGGACGACGTACTTGTGGTGCATGAGGTCGGGGACGCCCGGAATCGCGGCCGTCGGGAAGGGCAGCGACTCGACGGCGGCCGGATCGTGCTGCGGCGGCGGCGGCACCGGGATCGTCTTGGCGTGGTCGACGTTGTACGCGAGCCGGACGGCGACGCCGCGCTTCTGGGCCTCCTCGATCGCGCCGACGACGATCGTCTGCAGCGCGGGCGGGAGGTTCAGGTCGTAGATCGCGATCTCGAGCGTGCGCTGCGCGGCGCCGAGGAAGTCGGCGAGAGCGTGCGCAGTGTCCTCGGCCGGCTGACCGCCGTCGGTCAGCGTCCGGACTTCGACGCCGTCCACTCGGCCTTGTGCGCGCGCTTCGCGGCTTGGTAGTCGGTGAGGGCCTGCTGCGAGTCGACGTCGCCGAGCGTCGGATGGCCCGGGACGAGGTCCTGCGCGACCGCGACGCCGTACCGCTTCGCGAGCACGCTCCCGAGCGACTTGATCTTCATCTCCCCGAAGCCGGGCAGCCCGCCGATCCGCTTGCGCAGGTCGGCGCCGTCGCGCGCCTCCGTCCAGATGCGCGCCGCGTCGCCGCCGTAGTCCTCGGCGACGATCGCCGCGAGCTCGCGCACGCGCGTCGCCATCGAGCCGGGGAAGCGATGGATCGCCGGCTTCTCCCGGAAGAGCGGCTCGAGGTCGGCTTCCGCGACCGCCTTCGGGTCGAGCGTGCCGAGCCGCTCCTTCAGCCGGAGCGGCCCCTGGAACGCCTGCTGCACCGTCACCTGCTGGTCGAGCGCGAACCCGACGAGCAGCGCGAACGGATCCTGCGCAATGAGTGCGTTCGCGTCGTCGTTCTCCGTGAAGTGCAGGCGGGCCGGCGCAGCCATAGGGCGATCCTAGCCCGGTACGCTCACACTATGGACGCGCTCGACGTCTTCAGCGACGCGACGCGGGCCTGGTTCGAGCGCTCGTTCTCCGCTCCCACGCCCGCGCAGGAGAAGGGCTGGCCGGCGATCGCGTCGGGGAAGAACACGCTCATCCAGGCGCCGACCGGCTCCGGGAAGACGCTCGCCGCGTTCCTGTACGCGATCGACAAGCTCACCGCTTCGCCGGGCGGCGGCCTGCGCGTCCTGTACGTCTCGCCGCTGAAGGCGCTGAACTACGACGTCGAGCGCAACCTGCGCGGCCCGCTCGCCGGACTGCAGTCGCAGCTGCGCGTCGCGGTGCGCACGGGCGACACGCCGCAGAAGGAGCGGCAGGCAATGCTGCGCGAGCCGCCCGACATCCTCATCACCACGCCGGAGTCGCTCTTCCTGCTGCTGACGTCGCAGGCGCGCGAGCTGCTGCGCACGGTGGAGACGGTGATCGTGGACGAGGTGCACGCGGTCGCCGGGACGAAGCGCGGCGCGCACCTCGCGCTCTCGCTCGAGCGGCTGGAACGACTCGCCGGCCCGTTCCAGCGTGTCGGCCTCTCGGCGACGCAGCGGCCGCTCGAGGAGATCGGCCGGTTCGTCGGCGGCGGCCGTCCGATCGAGCTCGTCGACGCGGGTGTCGCGAAGCAGCTCGACCTCGAGATCGTCGTCCCGGTCGACGACATGCGCGAGCCGGGGGCGAACCGGGAGGAGGGATACGACGCGCGCTCGATCTGGCCGTCCATCTACCCGGCGCTGCTCGAGCTCGTGCGCGCGCACCGCTCGACGATCGTCTTCGTCAACAACCGCCGCCTCGCCGAGCGGCTCGCTCTGAGGTTGAACGAGCTCGCGGAGGAAGAGGTCGCACGCGCGCACCACGGCTCCCTCGCGCGCGAGCAGCGCACCGTCATCGAGGAGGACCTGAAGGCCGGTCGCATCCCGTGCCTCGTCGCGACGTCGTCGCTCGAGCTCGGCATCGACATGGGCGCCGTCGACCTCGTCGTCCAGATCGAGTCGCCGAAGTCGGTCGCGCGCGGGCTGCAGCGCATCGGTCGCGCCGGGCACACGCTCGAGGCGGTGTCGAAGGGCCGCATCTTCCCGAAGTTCCGCGCCGACCTGCTCGAGTGCGCCGTCGTCGTGCAGCGGATGCACGCGGGCGCGATCGAGGAGACGCAGATCCCGCGCAACCCGCTCGACGTGCTCGCGCAGCAGGTCGTCGCCGTCTGCGCGGACGAGGAGATCGAGGTGGACGAGCTGCACCGGCTCGTGCGCGGCGCGTATCCGTTCGCGGATCTCTCGCGCGCGCAGCTCGAGAACGTCCTCGACATGCTCGCGGGCCGCTACCCGTCGGACGAGTTCGCCGAGCTGCGCCCGCGCGTCGTCTGGGATCGCACGGCGGGCGTCGTGCGCGGGCGCGAGGGCGCCCGCCGGCTCGCGGTCACGAACGCCGGGACGATCCCGGATCGTGGGCTGTTCGGCGTGTTCATCGCGGACGGTGGAGGCCGCGTCGGCGAGCTCGACGAGGAGATGGTGTACGAGGCGCGCGCGGGACAGGTGATCGTGCTCGGCGCCTCGTCGTGGCGGATCGAGGAGATCACGCGCGACCGTGTGCTCGTCACGCCCGCGCCCGGCGTCCCCGGCGCGGTGCCGTTCTGGAAGGGCGAGGGCGTCGGCCGCCCGTACGAGCTCGGCGCCGCGATCGGCAAGTTCTCGCGCGAGCTGCTCGCGCAACGCGATCCGCACGTGGACGGTCTCGACGAGCGCGCCGCGTGGAACCTCGTCGAGTACCTTCGCGAGCAGGAGCGCGCGACGGGCGTCGTCCCGTCCGACAAGACCGTCGTCGTCGAGCGCTTCCGCGACGAGATCGGCGACTGGCGCGTCTGCATCCTCACCCCGTTCGGCGGCCGCGTGCACGCGCCGTGGGCGATGGCGGTCGGCGCGCGCCTGCGCGACTCGCTCGGCGTCGAGGTGCAGTCGATCTGGTCGGACGACGGCATCGCGTTCCATCTCGCCGACGCCGGCTCGCCCCCCGCGACCGACCAGCTGCTGCTCACGCCGGAGGAGCTCGACGAGCTCGTCATCGCCGAGGTGGGGCAGACGGCGCTCTTCGGCGCGCGCTTCCGCGAGAACGCGGCGCGCGCGCTGCTCATCCCGCGGCGGCGTCCCGGCGAGCGGACGCCGCTGTGGCAGCAGCGGCTGAAGGCGCAGAACCTCCTCCAGGTCGCGCGCAAGTACGCGAGCTTCCCGATCGTCCTCGAGACGTACCGCGAATGTCTCCAGGACGTCTTCGACCTGCCGGCGCTGAAGACGCTGCTGCACGGGCTGCACACGCGGCAGATCGATCTCGTCGACGTCGAGACGTCGAGCGCGTCCCCGTTCGCGGCGTCCCTCCTCTTCGACTACATCGCGACGTACATGTACGAGGACGACACGCCGCCCGCGGAGCGCCGCGCGCAGGCGCTGTCGCTCGACCGCGACCTCCTGCGCGAGCTGCTCGGGCAGGAGGAGCTGCGCGAGCTCATCGACGTCGACGCGCTCGCGGACGTCGAGGCGTCGCTCCTGCCGAAGCCGCGCAACGCCGACGAGCTGCACGACCTGCTGCGGCTGCGCGGGCACCAGTTCGCGTTCGACGCCGGGTTCGCGGAGACGCTCGTGCGCGAGCGGCGCGCCATCCGCGTGCGCATCGGCGACGGCGAGGCGCTCGTTGCGGCGGAGGACGCAGGGCGCTACCGCGACGCGCTCGGCGTCATGCCGCCGTCCGGGTTGCCGGACGCCTTCCTCGAGGGCGGCCCGGATTCGCTGCGCCAGCTCGTGCTCCGCTACGCCCGCGGGCGCGGGCCGTTCACGTCCGCGCAGGCGAAGGCGGCGTTCGGCGTCGGCGTCGACTCGCATCTCGTCGAGCTCGAGCGGCAGGAGAAGCTCGTCCGCGGTGAGCTGCGCCCGGGCGGCAGCGAGCGCGAGTGGTGCGATCCCGAGGTGCTGCGGCGGCTCCGGCGCGCGTCGCTTGCCGCGCTGCGCCGCGAGGTCGAGCCGGCCGAGCAGGCGGCGTTCGGCCGCTTCCTGCCGAGCTGGCACGGCATCGACCGCCGCGCGTCGCTGCGCGAGGCGCTCATCCCGTTGCAGGCGCTGCCGCTGCCCGTGTCGCTGTGGGAGCCGGAGGTGCTGAAGCGGCGCGTGCCCGACTACCGGCCGGAGCAGCTCGACCAGCTGTGCGCCTCCGGCGAGCTCGTGTGGGTCGGCGCGGGGCTCGACCGTGTCGCCGTCTTCTTCCGCGACGACGCACCGCTGCTCGGCCGGCCGCCGGCCGCGCCTGCGCCGGAGGGGGCGGAGCACGACGCGATCCGCGACGCGCTCGCGGGCGGCGCGAAGTTCTGGCCCGACTTCGGGAGCGAGGAGCTGCTGCCCGCGCTCTGGGATCTCGTGTGGGCGGGCGAGGTGACGAACGACTCCTGGCAGCCGCTGCGCGCGCAGCGGCGCTACCAGGCGCCGCGGCCCGACCGGCGCGTGCGCCGCTTCTCGCGGGCGCGAGCCGCCGCCGCGACGTCGACGCAGGGCCGCTGGTCGCGGGCGGAGGGGCTCTTCGCGGGCGATCCGGACCGGCGCGCGCTCGCCGAGCTGCTGCTCGAGCGGCAGGGGATCGTCACGCGCGACGGCGTCCGCGGCGAGGGCATCGCGGGCGGCTACGGCGCGGTGTATCAGCAGCTGCGGTCGCTCGAGACGCTCGGGACGTGCCGGCGCGGCTACTTCGTCGAGGGCCTCGGCGGCGCACAATTCGCGCTCGGCGGCGCCGTGGAGCGCCTGCGGGAGCTGAGGCCGCGGGAAGGGGACGAGCCGGATGCGTTGGTGCTGGCGGCAGCGGATCCCGCGCAGCCGTACGGCGCCGCGGTGCCGTGGCCGAAGAGGGCCGGTGCGCGGGCCGCGCGCGTCGCCGGCGCGCACGTCGTCCTCCTCGGCGGCGAGGCGGCGCTCTTCGTCGAGCGCGGCGGCCGCTCGCTCGTGCCGCTGCGCGAGCCGGAGGAGGAGTGGTTGCGTCTCGCGCTCGCGGCGCTCGTCTCCCACGTGAAACTAAAGGCCGTAGGCCACAAGCGCCTGGCGGTCGAGCGCTTCGACGGCGAGCCGGTGGCGGACACGATGGTCATGCCGCTCCTCGTCGAGGCCGGCTTCCTCGCCGGCCCGCGGCGCGCCGTCCTTCGCGCGTAGATCTCGTCACACCTACGTGCCGGTACCTGGTACCGGCACGTAGGTGTCGCCGAATCGTCACGTCGGCGCGGGCTCGGATCAGCTCCGCGGGAGCACGAGGGTGAACTGCGCGCCGCCGCCGTGGCCGTCGTAGACGAGGTCGCCGCCGTGTGCATTTGCGTACGCCTTCGCGATCGCGAGACCGAGACCGGTTCCCGACCCTCCGCCGCGCTCGAAGCGCTCGAAGAGCCGCGGCACCATCTCCTCCGGCACGCCGTCGCCGCAATCGCTCACGGAGATGCGCAGATGCCGGTCGCGCTGCTCCGCCGAGACGCGCACCGGCGGGCGGCCGTGCTGCCGCGCGTTGCGCACGAGGTTCGAGACGACACGCTCGAGGACGAGGGGGTCGGCGACGACGGCCAGCCCCGGGTCGACGTCGACGACGACGCCCTCGCTGTCGTTGACGATCTCGACGAGCGTCCGCTCGAGCACGATCGGCTGCGGCAGCACGGCGATCGCCCGCGCGTCGAGCCGCGAGAGATCGAGCAGCTGCTCGATCAACCGGCGCAGCCGGTCGCTCTGTTCCCATGCGGTCTCCTCGAGTTCGTCGCGCACCCTCGGATCGAGCTCGTTGCCGCGCGCGCGCAGCGTCGTGAGGATCCCGTACACGCTCGTCGCCGGCGTGCGCAGCTCGTGCGACGCGATCGCGACGAAGTTCAGCTTCATCTGGTCGAGACGGACGGTCTCGTCGTGCAGCCGTGCGCGTGCGATCGCGAGGGCGACGCGCTCCGAGACGAGCTGCAGCAGCTCGACGTCGTCGGGGGTGAAGTCGTAGTGGACGAGCGTCCCGACGTGGAGCACGCCGATCACCTCGTCGCGCACGATGAGCGGGACGCCGAGCATCGACTTGAGGCCCTTCTTGTTCAGGATCGGATTGACCACGTGCGCGCTGGCGACGTCGGGGAGGATCACCGGCCGCCGTTCGGCGGCGACGCGCCCGGCGAATCCGAGCCCCATGGGAACGCGCACGCCCGCCTCCACCTCCTCTTCGAGGCCGACGGCCGCGCGCGCGACGAGCTCGTCGCGCTCGACGTCGAGCAGGAGCACGGCGCAGGTGTCCGCGTGGAGGATCTCGCGCGTCCGCAGGAGGAGCGCGTGCATGAGCTCCTCGAGCTCGAGATGCGCGAGCGCCACGTCGGTGACGGCCTGCACCCGCTCGATCCGTTGCCGGGCCGTGCGCTCGGCCTCGAACAGGCGCCCGCGGTCGATGGCGACCGCGGAGCGGTCGGCGACGAGCTGCAGCAGCTCGACGTCCTCGTCGGTGAACTCGTGCACGGCGAGCGTGCCGACGTGGAGCACACCGGTGATCGTGCCGCCGATGTGCAGCGGGACGCCGAGCAGCGACTTGATGCCCTTCTCGAGCAGGATCGGGTTGAGGACGTCCTCGTGGTCGACGTCGTAGAGGATCACCGGCTTTCCTTCGGCGGCGACGCGTCCGGCGAATCCGCGGCCCACCGGAATGCGCACGCCGCGCTCCACCTCTTCCTCGATCCCGACGGCCGCGCGCGCGACGAGCTCGCCGCGGGCGGCGTCGAGGACGAGGATGGCGGCGGTGTCGACGTCGAGGCTCTCGCGTACGCGGTCGAGCAGCTCGGCGAGCAGCTCGTCGAGGTCGAGGTGCGCCAACGCGGCGTCGGTGACCGCTTGCAGTTGGACCAGCCGTGCGGAGGAGTTGCGCGTGGCCACGCTAGGCCGGTATGCCACGCGCGGCCGGATCCAAACAAGGAGCCTTAGGTGGCGATGAGCTTGTAGCCCATCCCGCGCACCGTCACGAGCCGCTGCGGATGGGTCGGATCACGCTCGATCTTCCGGCGGAGGTTCGAGATGTGCACCTCGCAGGCGTGCTCGTCGCCGACGTGCTCGCTCGACCACAGGTGCTGCATGAGCTCGCGGCGCGACACGATGTGCTCGGGCCGCTCGGCGAGGAGCGCGAGGACCTTGAACTCCGACAGCGTCAGCCGCACGGCCTCGCCGTCGACCGTCACCTCGTGGCGGCCGAGGTCGAGATGGAGCCCGCCGAGGTCGCGAACCGCAGCGCCGGCGCCGTTCACGCGGTCGAGCTCGCGGCGGCGGAGGATCGCCCGCACGCGGCTCAGCAGCTCTGCGCTCGAGAACGGCTTCGTCACGTAGTCGTCCGCGCCGAGCTCGAGGCCGGAGACGCGGTCGCGCTCGGCGTCGCGCGCGGTGAGCATCACGATCGGGACGTCGCTCTCGGCGCGCAGCGCGCGGCAGACGTCGGTACCCGACATCTGCGGCAGCATCACGTCGAGGATGACGATGTCGTAGTCGTGCGCGCGCGCCGCCGCGAGCGCGCTGGCGCCGTCGCGCTCCTCGTCGACGTCGAACCCTTCGCGCCGCAGCGTGAACGCGACGACGTCGAGGACGCCGGGATCGTCGTCGACGACGAGGACCGTGCTCATGCGGGCACCTTCTCACGGACCTGTGCGCGCTCGAGCACGATGCGCATGCGGGTTCCCTCGCCCGGTGAGGAGTCGAGCTCGATGCGCCCCTCGAGGCTGCGAACCGCCTGCTTCACGATCGCGAGCCCGAGGCCGAAGCCCTCCGGGTCGCGGTCGCGTCCGCGGTAGAAGCGGTCGAAGACGTGCCGTTGCGTCTCGGCGCTCATGCCGACGCCCGAGTCCTCGACCTCGACGAGGACGTTGCGCCCGTCGGCGTACGCGCGCAGGACGACGCGACCGGACGGCGTGTGCTTCGCCGCGTTCTCGCCGAGATTGCGCAGCGCCTGCTCGAGCAGGTCGCGGTTGACGTTCGCGGCGAGCGCGTCGGCGCAGTCGACCTCGACGGCGACGCCGTCGTGCGGGCGGAGGTCCGCGGCGATCTCGCGCAGCAGCGGGGCGAGCGGAGTCGTCTCGCGCCGCGGCTGTTCCTCGCCGGCGTGTGCGCGCGCGAGCGCGAGGAGCGCGTGCGCGAGTCGCGCGAGCCGTGCCGCCTCGCGTTCGATGTGCGCGAGGAAGCGGTCGCGCTCGCCGGCGTTGTCCTTCGCGCCGGCCTGCAGCACCTCGACCGCGCCGATGATCGTCGTCAACGGCGTCCGCAGCTCGTGCGCCGCGTTCGCGACGAACTCGCGCTCGGCGAGCTCGCGCCGCTCCTGCTCGGTGAGGTCGTCGAGCACGATGAGCACCGTGTCGCCCTCGGGCTGGGCGGGAATGCCGACCAGCCCGATCGCGCGCTCCTCGCCCGGGCTGACGTGCGCCTGCGCGAGCGACGCGCCGTCGTCGAAGAGCCGCTCGACGAACTCGCGGAGCGAGAAGCCGTCCCACGGCTCGGGCAGCTGGTCTCCCTCGGCGAGGCGGCCGCCGAGGAGGCGCCGCGCCTCGTTGTTGGCGAAGTGGACGGCGAGATGCTGGTCGACGGTGACGACTCCCTCGTGCAGCCGCTCGAGGAGGAGCCGCAGCCGGTCGCGCTCGCCCTCGATGTGGCGGAACGACCGGCGCAGCTGCCGGCGCATGCGCTCGAAGTTGTGCGTGAGCGCGCCGAACTCGTCGGGGAAGCGGTAGCGCAGCGGCGTCTCGAAGTCGCCGTGCGCGAGCGCGTCGGCCGCGAGCGAGAGCCGGCGCAGTCGCAGCGCGATGAGCTGCGCGAGGAGGAGGCCGACGACGACGCCGACGACGCCGGCGATGATGCCGGCGCGGAGCGCCTCGCCGTTCACCGTCCCGATCGCCGCGGCCACGTCCGGCCGGCTGCTCGTCGCGACGAGCGTCTCGCCGTGGAAGGGGACGGATGCGACGAACGTCCGGCCGTCGGCGGTTCCGGTCACGTGCTCTGCGGACGAGGGAGCCGGGTCGATCCGGAGGCGGACGTTCAGCTGCTTCGCCAGCTGCCCCAGGTTGGACGGCGTCGCCTTGCTCGCGGCGGTGCGGGCGTCGGCGAGGGCGACATCCTCCGCGTGGCTCTTGAACGCGTTCTCCGACCGGGTCGAGAACTGGGCGACGACGATCGCCGTCGAGGTCGCCGCGACGACCGCGAACGCCGCGCCGAGCCACCAGCGCACGCCGATGAACCGCCGGGTCATGGCTGAATCGTAGGGTTCATCCGTGCCCGAGGGCGATTCGCTCCATCTCGCCGCCCGCCGGCTGCAGGTGCTCGTCGGCCAGCCGGTCGGCGTGGAGACGCCGCACCCGCGCGCGGCGGCGAAGCGGATCGCCGAGCGGCTCGACGGCGCCGTGCTCGAGTCGGTGGAGGCGGTCGGGAAGAACCTCCTCCTCCGCTTCGCCGGCGGGCATGTCCTGCGCAGTCACTTGCGGATGAGCGGCCGCTGGCGCGTGGAGGCGCGCGGAGCGCCGCGCCGGGGCCGGCCGTGGCTCGTCCTCCGCGGCACCGAGCACGAGGCGGTCCTCTGGAACGGGCCCGTGCTCGAGCTCGACAAGCCCGTGCGCGCCGGCGCCGACATCCTCGACGCCGATCCCGACTACGACGCGATGGTCTCGCGCCTGCGCGCGCAGCGGCGCGACCGCGAGATCGGCGACGCGCTCCTCGATCAGCGGCTCGTCGCCGGCATCGGGAACATCTGGCGTGCCGAGTCGCTCTGGTCCGCGCGCGTCTCGCCGTGGCGGGCGCTCGGCGACGTGCCGGACGACGAGCTGCGGGCCGTGCTCGAGGACGCGCACCGGCTCATGACCGCGTCGGTCGAAGGCGCGCGTCCGCTGTACCGCGTCTACCGGCGTACCGGCCGCGCGTGCTCGCGCTGCGGCTCGGCGATCCGCGCGCACGCGCAGGGCGACGGCGCCCGCATCGCGTACTGGTGCCCGACGTGCCAGAGAGGAGGGAAGGAGCCGAGGTCGTAGACAGCAGGTTGGCATGCGGTCCCCGCACCTCTACGACACCCTGCGCCGCTTTTGCCTCGGCGCGTTCGCCGTCTTCCAGGGCGAGGACCTCCCGTTCGCGTTCGAGGAGCACCATTCGCTCGACGCGCCGACCCTGTACGAGTACCGCCCGCTCGTGAAGAGCTTCATCGAGGGGCAGGCGGAGCGCCTGCGCCCGCGCGAGGACGTGCGCGCCGCGCTCGACGATCTCGGCCGCGAGCCGGCCGCGCGCGTGTACAAGGATGCGTACCGCACGGTGCTCGTCCCGCTCCTAGTGCGCACGGCGGAGGGCTGCGGCGGCTTCGACTGGGACGATGCGGCATTCGATCGCGCGTACGAGGAGATGGAGGCGCTCCTCTTCGGTGCCGGCCATGCCTACGGCGCGGTCGCGCCGCTCATCGGCATCTCCTGCGGCGGGCCGATCGAGCTCGCCGGCGGCCTCCGCATGCGGCCGAGCGCGACCGGCGAGTTCGCGACGCTCTGGCCCGAGTCGGCCGGGCTCCTGCCGCGCGACTACGGCCGCGAGGTCGACCGGCTCTGCGTGCTCGAGCTCGAGCGTTCGCTCGCGCAGGAGGACGACGAGGTGCCCGACGCTCCCGGCGAGCTCGCGGACGCGGTGACGGCGATCCGGCTCGCCACGTCCGCCCCGATCGCGGCCGGGCCCGTCCTCTTCGAGCGGCTCGACTGGCGCCCGTTCGGGGTCCGTCCCGTCCTGCCGATCGCGGCGACGGCGCCGCCGGGCGAGCCGACGCGCCTCGACGCGTTCCGCGCGCAGGTGGCCGCCAAGCTCATCCCGCAGCTGGCGCTCGCCGACGAGGACGCGCGCCTCGGCGACGCGCTCGACCGGTGGGAGCTCTCGCTCTTCCAGGACGATCCGTTCCGCTCCGAGCAGCTGCGGCATGCGCTCGACGCTGCGCTCGGCGACGGGGACGGCACGTGGGCGGCCGCGATGCGTGCGGCCGCGATGCTCGGCGAGACCGCCGAGGAGCGCGGCGATCTCGCCGAGCGATTCCGCACGCCGACGCCGGATCTCGTGCGTCGCATGCTCGTCGCGATGCTGCTGCACGGCGACCGCGCGGGGCTCGTGCGCGACCTCGACCGGTCGCTGCTCGGGCTGCGTGCCGGGGAGCCGCGCGTGGCAGAGCTGCGAGCAAGCTGACACGGTTCGGCGGCTACGGTCGCGGGGTGGACGAGGCGCGCGCGGTGCTGATGCGGCTCGAGCGCATCGAAATGCTCGAGAAGGAGGGTGCCCACCCGGCGGCTCTCCTCGCCGAGCTGCACGAGCTCGTCCGCGAAGCGGAGGCGTGGGCGCGGCTCGAGGGCGACGCGCGCGCCGAGGCTGCGGCGGCGGTCCTCGCGGAGCGTGCGATGATCGTGGTGTGACGGAGACGCACATCGCGCACTGGGACGAGGTCGAGCCGCGGCGCTCGCCGAAGCCGGGAGCCGGCGGCGACTGGAGCTTCCTCGGCGAGGCGGCGGGCTCGATCGGCATCGGCGTGAACCGCATCCGGCTCGGGCCGGACGAGGTGTCGACGCCGGCGCACGTCCACGGCGCGGACGAGGAGACGTACTTCGTCCTCGGCGGCAGCGGCCTCTCGTGGCACGACGGCGAGACGTTCGAGATCCGGCCCGGCGACACGATCGTCCATCCGCCGCGGACGAAGGCGCACACGCTGCGCGGCGGGCCGGAGGGGCTCGACGTCCTGGCGTACGGCCCGCGCACGCGGATCGGCGGCGGTTACCTCCCGAAGGTCGGGATCTACTGGCTGTGGCCGTCGTGGACCGAGGCCGGCACGGGAGCCCATCCCTTCGACCGCGAGCAGCGTCTCGAGTGGCCCGACCCGTCGCCGCGGCCGGCGAACATCGTCAACATCGCCGACGTCGAGGGCCAGTTCGGCGGCCGCTCGAAGCGGCTCGGGACGGCTGCGGGCGCGACGCTCACCGGCTTCAACTGGACGACGCTCGCGCCGGGCGAGGAGGGCGCTCCGCCGCACTGCCATTCGGCGGAGGAGGAGATCTTCGTCATCCTCGCGGGCAGCGGCGAGCTCGAGCTGTGGGGGCCGCCCGACCCGAAGGCGCTGTTCCCGGCGAACCCGGTCGAGACGCACCCGGTGCGGCAGGGGCATGTCATCTCGCGGCCGCCGGGCACGCGGATCCCGCACTCGTTCCAGGCGGGTGAGGCCGGGCTGACCTACCTCGCGTACGGGATGAAGGACTCGAACGACATCTGCTGGTATCCGCGCTCGAACAAGGTGTTCTTCCGCGGCCTCGGGGTGATCGCGCGGCTCGAGCTCCTCGACTACTTCGACGGCGAGCGTTCTTGATCGCTGGATCGAGGTAGGAGCCGCGTGCCCCGGTTGCCGATACCGGCGGTGGGAAGTCTGTGCGGCGATTCTTCTCCAACCGGAAGGTCCAGGTCATCCTCAACGGCGGGCTCGCGGCGGGCGTCCTTGCCGCGACCATCCTGGGTGGCCGACGGTTCGCGCGTGGCGGATGGCCGTTGCACCACGCGGACCCGGTCCTCGTCACCGGCGCTGCGCTTCTCTTCCTGATCGCGTACGCGTTCAAGGCCTGGGGCTGGCAGCGGCTGTTTGCTGCGGACGAGCGCCCGGGCGCTGGCGCGCTCGCATTCGCGGGCGGCGCCGCCTGTGTGGGCGGCGTCGCCCTGCCCGGCCGCCTCGACGATGCGCTGCGGATCGCGGTCGTCAAGCGCTTCCCGGGCGTGAAGAGCGGCCTCGGCGCGCTGGCGCTGAGCCTCGTCGTCCTCGGGCTGCTCGACAACGCGGCGCTCGCGCCGCTCGCGTCGGTCGCCGCGGTGAACGCCGACGCGTGGACGGTTCGGGTCGGCTTCGCCGTCGTCGCCGGCGCGGGAGTGCTCGCGGCGGTCATCGTCGCGTCGCTGCCGACGATCGCGTCGCGTCCTCGCGTCATGCGCTTCCGGCTCGGCCGCTGGCTCGCCTCGCGCGGCCACTGCAACCGGCGCGCGGCGGCCGCGCTCTTCTTCATCTCGATCTCGTGGTCGCTGCGGGGCACCGCGGTGTTCCTGCTCCTCGAGGCGCTCTCCTTGCGGGGCTCGTTCCCGCTCGCCCTCGCGTTCCTGTGCGCGTCGGCGGCGTCTGCGGCGCTGCCGATCGCACCCGCGGGGGCGGCAACGCAGGCGGGTGCGGGGGCGGCGATCCTCATGGCGAGCGGCGTGCACACGACCGACGCGATCGCGTTCTCGGTCGCGGCGCAGGGTCTCGTCATCGGGACGGGCGCCGTCGTCATCGTCTGCATCGCCGCGTGGCAGATGGCACTGCGCCTGCGCGGGCGCAGCCCGAGACCCGCCGTCGCACTTCCGTGACATTCCAACTCGGTTGCCTGGCACGTGCCTGGCACCGGCGGTTCGGCTCCGCTCCGGGCGCGGGCTGCCGGTAGCAGCCACCGTCACCGAAGCGTCACGAGATCTACGCGGCTGCGGCGCCTTGGTGCTGCGGCCCGCTCGCGACGAAGTCGCTCTGCCGGATGAGCACGACCGCGAGGATGGCGCCCGCGAGGGCGACGAACGTCGCGACGAGAAGGATGTCGTTGAGCCCGTGGACGAACTCCGCCTTCGCCTGCAGGCCGTGCACGGCGCCGCCGGAGATCGCCTGCGCGTACTTCGGGCTCAGCGCGCTCTGGAAGATCGCCCCCAGCCCCGCGATGCCCGTGGCGATCCCGACCTGGCGGAACGTGTTGTTCACGCCCGCCGCCATCCCGGCCCGCTGCGGCGGCACGACGCTCACCGCCGTCGACGCGAGCGGCGGGTTCACCATGCCGATCCCGACGCCGCCGATGAGGAACCCGGCGAGGAGCGTCGTCCAGCCCGACGACGTGTGCACGCCGTACATGAGATAGAGCGAGAGCGCGACGAGCCCCATGCCGGCGCCGAGCAGGAAGCGCACCGGCAGCCGCTCCGAGAGCCGGCCCGACGCGGGCGCCGCGAAGAACGAGATCATCGACAGCGGCAGGAAGCGGATGCCGGCCTGGATGGGGGAGTAGCCGAGCACGTTCTGCAGGTACAGCGTCAGGTAGAGGAACTGCGCGAACATCGCGGACGAGATCGTGAACGCGACGATCTGCGCGCCGGCGAACGCGGGGACGGCGAAGAGGCGCACGTCGAACATCGGATTCTCCTGCCGCCACTCGGCGACGACGAACAGGAGGAGCAGGCCGACCGCGGCTGCGAACAGCCCGACCACGCGCCCGCTCGACCAGCCCCAGTCGTTCCCGCGCAGGAGCCCGAGCACGAGCGCGAAGAGGCCGCCCGACAACGTCGCGAACCCCACCCAGTCGATCCCGCCGTGCCCCTCGTCGCGGGACTCGTGCAGCACCCGCGCCCCCGCGAGCACGCAGAAGGCCCCGATCGGCAGGTTGACGAAGAAGATCCACCGCCAGCCGGCCCATTCCGTCAAAGCTCCGCCGACGAGCGGCCCGATCGCGACCGCGGCGCCGACGGTCGCGCCCCAGATGCCGAAGGCGGTGCCCCGCTCGCGCCCGTGGAACTCCTGCGAGAGGAGGGCGAGCGAGACCGCGAACATGATCGCGCCGCCGATACCCTGCGCGCCCCGTGCCAGGTTCAGGAACAGCGGGCTCGTCGCGGCCCCGCAGGCGGCCGAGGCGGCCGTGAACAGCACCACGCCGGTGAGGAACACCCGTTTGCGCCCGAGCAGGTCGCCGAGCGAGCCGGCGTTGAGGACGACCGTCGCGAGCATGAGCGAGTACGCATCGACGACCCACTGGAGGTCCGTGAACGAGGCGTGGAGGTCCCGCTGGATCTTCGGAAGCGCCACGTTGACGATCGTGATGTCCAGCAGGAGCATGAAGATGGCCACACAGACGATGGCCAATGTCCGCCATTTGCGATCCACGGGTGCGACGGTAACCGAGAAGGACTCGGCTGCGTCGGCTGGAATGGGGGACGACTATGGCGCTTGCGCGTCTGCTCCCGCGACCGAACGCTCGTGCGCGGACCGAGAAGGGACCGACCGTGGCTAGGGTCATCGCTTTTGCGAACCAGAAAGGCGGCGTCGCGAAGACGACGACGACCCTGAACCTCGGCGTCGCGCTGACCGAGAAGGGCAAGCGGGTCATGGCGATCGACCTCGACCCGCAGGGCAACCTGACGATGTCGCAGGGCTGGAACCCGGACGAGATCGAGCGGTCGATGTTCGACGTGCTCGTCCACAAGCTGCCGATCACGGAGATCCTCCGGAACAGCGAGCTCGACGTCGCCGTCTCCTCGATCGACCTGGCGGGCGCCGAGCTGGCGCTCTCCTCGATGATCGGCCGCGAGCGCGCCCTCGAGAAGGCGCTGGCTCCGGTCAAGGAGGACTACGACTACATCCTCATCGACACGCCGCCGTCGCTCGGCCTGCTGACGATCAACGCGCTCGTGGCGGCGAACGGGGTCATCGTGCCGGTGCAGTGCGAGTACCTCTCGCTCCGCGGCCTCGTCCAGCTCGAGAACACGCTGTCGATGATCCGCGAGAACCTCAATCCCCACGTGGAGATCCAGGGGATCCTCGCCACGATGTACGACAAGCGGCTCCTCCACTCGCGCGAGGCGGTCGAGATCCTGAAGGAGAACTTCGGGGATCTCGTCTTGAACACGAGAATCCGCAAGACTGTGCGGTATGCGGAGGCGCCGGTGAAGGGACAGTCGGTCTTGAAGTACGACCCGAGCGGGGAGGCGGCGAGCATGTACCGCGACCTCGCGAAGGAGGTGCTCGATGGCGCGTCGGCGCGCCAGCATGCGTGAGGGCCCGCTCGCGGAGCTCTTCCGCGCGACGGAGGCCGCCCAGCGCCAGGCCGAGCAGCAGGGCCAGGAGGCGCCTGCGCCGGAGGCTGCGCCGCCGAAGGAGCCGGAGGAGCGGACGGTCGAGCACGTCCCGAGCTGGGAGGAGGCGCGCGCGCCCGAGATCCCGGCGCCCGCACCTGCTCCTGCGCCCGCTCCGCCCCCGCCGCCGCAGCGCGAGGCCGTCGCGCCGCCGCCGGTCTCGGCGCCCGCGCCGCCGCCGCCCGTCACCCGCTACGTCGAGCCGATGCCGGAGGCGCCGCCGCGCCTCTACCGCGCCCCGTCGGGCGACACGGGCGCCTATCTCGCCGTCATCAAGGTCGTAGGCGTCGGCGGCGCCGGCCTGAACGCGGTGAACCGGATGATCGACGCCGGCATCAGCGAGGTCGACTTCATCGCCGTCAACACCGACATCCAGGCGCTCCACATGAGCGACGCGCCGGCGAAGATCCACATCGGCCGCGAGCTCACCGGCGGCCTCGGCTCCGGCGCCGACCCCGACGTCGGCCGCCGCTCGGCCGAGGAGGGCTACGACCAGCTCAAGCACGCGCTCCGCGGCGCGGACATGGTGTTCGTCGCGGCGGGCGAGGGGGGCGGCACCGGCTCCGGCGCCGCGCCGGTCGTGGCGAAGATCGCGCGCGACCTCGGCGCGCTCACGGTCGGGATCGTGACGATGCCGTTCAAGTTCGAGGGGACGAAGCGGCGCACGCAGGCCGACCAGGGCGTCCAGGCGCTGCGCGCGGCGTGCGACACGACGATCGTCATCCCGAACGACCGCCTGCTCGAGGTGCTCGACCGGTCGACGTCGATGCTCGACGCGTTCAAGGTCGCCGACGACGTCCTCCGCCAGGGCGTGCAGGGCATCACCGACCTCATCACGCTGCCGGGCCTCATCAACCTCGACTTCGCCGACGTGCGCACGATCATGAGCAACTCCGGCACGGCGCTCATGGGCATCGGCTTCGCCTCCTCGGGCGAGAGCCGCGCGAAGGACGCCGCCGAGCGCGCGCTGCGCTCGCCGCTCATCGACGAGGAGATCACGGGCGCGACCGGCATTCTCCTCTCGGTCGCCGGCGGCGACGACATGACGCTCATCGAGGTGAACGAGGCCGCCGAGGTCATCCGCGGCGCCGCCACCGAGGAGACGAACATCATCTTCGGCGCCACCGTCGACGACCGGCTCACCGGCCAGGTGTGGGTGACGGTCGTCGCGACCGGCATCGGCCGCGGCCGCCGCCCGCGTGCGGCGACGTTCGCACCGCGCTCGCTCGTCGACAACGGCGACGTCGACGTGCCTTCGTTCCTGAAGCAGTAGTGGACGTCTACACGGCGATCGCGAGCAAGCGCGACGAGCGCCGCTACGCCGGCCGCCCCGTGTCCGCCGAGCACGTCGACCGCATCCTCGACGCGGGCCGGCTCAGCGGCAGCTCCCGGAACACGCAGAACTGGGAGTTCGTCGTCGTCGAGACGGCGAAGGACGCGCTCGCCGACGCGGTGTGGGCGCCCGAGAACGTGCGCACCGCCGGCCTCGTCGTCGCCATCGTCGGCTCGGCGTTCCCGTTCGACGCCGGCCGCTGCGCGCAGAACATGATGCTCGCGGCGTGGGAGCTCGGCGTCGTCTCGTGCCCGAACGGCATCCGCGACGCCGAAGCGGCCGCGGCGATCTGCGGCGGCGAGGTGAGGATGATCCTCTCGTTCGGCCATCCGCCGAAGGCGCGCACGGAGCGCACCGCGGCGGAGTGGTCCGCGAGCGCGAACCGCAAGCCGCTCGCCGAGCTCGTCCGCCGCGTCTAGCCGGACGTCGCCTTGGCGCGGAGCGCCGCGAGCGTCTTCGAGCCGACGACGCCGTCGGGCGTGAGCCCGTTCGCCGACTGGAACGCCTTCACGGCGGAGACGGTCGCGGGGCCGTACGTCCCGTCGATCGCCCCGACGGTGTAGCCGAGGCCGTTCAGCTCCCGCTGGAGCACCTGGACCTGCGCGCCGGTGTCGGCGGGCTTGAGCGTCGCCGACGGCGCGTCGAACGTCCCGGGCAGCGACGACGACGAGGACGGGCTCGACCCCGAGCGGGCGGCGAGCGCCTGGAGCGTCTTCGTGCCGGCGATGCCGTCCGCCTTGAGGCCGGCCGCCTTCTGGAAGGCCTTCAGCGCGGCGACGGTCTTCGGGCCGTAGTTGCCGTCGGCCTTGCCGACCGAGTAGCCGAGGAGGTTGAGCGCGTGCTGGAGCACCTTCACCGGCGCGCCGGTGTCGTTCGGCTGGAG
Organism: uncultured Actinomycetes bacterium; assembly: GCA_963753295.1. GTDB lineage: Bacteria > Actinomycetota > Thermoleophilia > Gaiellales > Gaiellaceae > Palsa-739. The sequence continues at coordinate 151,867 of CAVWBZ010000016.1, forward strand.
CGGCGCCGTCGGGACGGCGAACGTCGGCTTCGCCGGCGTCGTCGTCTGTGCGGTCGTCGTCGGGGTCGACTGGGTCGTCGGCGGCGGCGTCGCCTTCTTGCCGCCGCCCGAGAACACGCCGCCGGCCGCGAGGCCGATGAGAAGCACGACCGCCAGGGCTGCGACGGCGAGGCCGATCTTCGCCTCCGTCCGCAGCCCGCGGATGCCGACGCCGAGCTCGCGGTCGTCCTCGTCGCCGAGCCAGTCCTCCGTCTCCGGCGTGCGCTCGATCTCGCGCCGCCGCCGCCGCCCCTGCCGCTCCGGCTCGGCGAACCAGTCGTCGACCTCGGGCTCGCCGTCGTGCGGCTCGCGGTCCGTCATGGCGTCACGCTATCGCAGTCGCGAGGTACGGTTCCGCCGTGGCCGCGCGCAAGAACCGTCCCAAGCCCGTCGTCGCCGTCGGCGAGATCCTCATGTGGCTCCTGTTCACGGTGCTTCTCGTCCCGGCCGGCGCCGTCGGCTGGGCGATCGGCCACTACACCGGCCACCACGGCGGCACCCGCACGGTGACCGTCGCGGCGTCGACCGCGCCCGCGACGACCGCCGCCACGACCACCGCCGCGGCCCCGGCGACGACCGCTGCTGCCGCGACGACGACCGCCGCTGCCGCGACGACGGCGGCGGCCGCCGGGAACGCGGCCGCCGGCAAGGCCGTCTTCGCCGCGAACGGCTGCGCCGCGTGCCACACGTTCAAGGCGGCGGGGTCGAGCGGAACGGTCGGGCCCGATCTCGATACCGCGCCGGCCGCCGACGCGAAGACCGCCGGCATGTCGCTGGCGGCGTTCGTCGACCAGTCGATCGTGCAGCCGGACGCGTTCATCCCGAAGGGCTACCCGAAGGGCGTCATGCCGGGGAACTTCGGGCAGAAGCTCTCGAAGACGCAGCTCGCCGACCTCGTCGCGTTCATCACCGGCGGCAAGTGATCGAGGCGATCCACATCGGGCCGGAGGAGGCCGGCGAGCTGCAGCAGGTCGAGTCCGTGCGCGTGCTCGCCGGCAAGGGCGTCGAGGGCGACCGGCACTTCTCCGCGGACGGCGCGAAGCCCGGGCAGGCGCTGACGCTCGTCGAGGCCGAGAACGTCGAGGACGTCGGGCTCGCGCCCGGCGAGGCGCGCCGGCAGCTGACGACGCGGGGCGTCCGCCTGAACGACCTCGTCGGCAAGCACTTCAAGGTCGGCGACGTCGAGTGCTACGGCGTCGAGCTGTGCGAGCCGTGCTCGCACCTCGAGTCGATGACGCGGCCGGGGATCATCAAGGACTTCCTGCACCGGTCCGGCATCAACGCCGACGTGCTCACCGACGGCGTCATTCGCGTCGGCGACTCGATCACCGCGTAGAAGCCGGCACACAGCCGTGACACCTGTGCCGGTGTCATGCCGGTGTGGACCCGGCCGACCTCGATCTCGACGTCGATCGCATCGGCATCTGCCAGGCGTGCCTCAGCTTCGTGTCGTGCTCGCTCGACGACCCGAAGGAGGCGCGGCACTGGACGTACGAGATGACGCCCTTCATCTGGGAGGAGGGTCTGAAGGAGCCGGCGCTCGCGGCCGTCCGCCGGCTCGGCGATGCGGCCGTGCTCGCCGACCTCGAGGCGAACGGCGGCCGCAGCAAGACGGCGCGCGCCATCGTCATGCACCTCGCCCGCCAGCAGGATGAGCGGGCGCGCCGACGCTGGGACGCGATGCAGAACTGAGCAAGCAGAGTGCTAGCATGGCGTCCGTGGCGACCCTCTACGTCCGGAACGTGCCGGCGGAGCTGTACGCGAAGCTCCAGCAGTGGGCGGCCGAGTCCGGCCGCTCGGTGAACGCCCTGGCCGTCGACCTCCTCGAGCGCGAGGTCCAACGGCTCGATCGGGAAACGGAGTTCCGGCGGCGGCTCGACGCGTACAACGCGAAATGGCCGCCCATCGTCGGGCCTCCGTGGCCGGAGGACCTGATCCGCGAGGACCGTGACCGCGGGCACAAGCCCGAGTTCGGGTACTAGAGCCGTCGTCGACGCGAGCGCAGCTGTTCGCGCGTTCGTCGATCGTCACGCGGGTGCGCAGGCGTGGCTCGAGACCGACGTCGCCTGGCCGACGCTCCTCTATGCCGAGTTCGCGCATGCCCTTCTTCGCCTGCACCGGCAGCAGGCGGTGCCGCTCGCGCGGGCGCGCGAGGCCCTCGCCGCGCTCTGGTCGATCCGCGCCGATGCCCGGCCGATGGAGTCACTTGTGGCGGCAGCGTGGGACGCCGCCATCGAGCGGAAGCTGAGCGTCTACGACGCGTGCTACGTCGTCCTCGCGGAAGCGCTCGACGCGCCGCTCGTCACCGCCGACCGCCGCCTCGCCGCGGCGACGGCGAACGCGGTGCTCCTCACGTAGCTACGGCAGCGTGCAGGTCTGCTTCGCGCCGGCGAGCGTGTCGAGCGCGCTGTCGGCGCTGACGATGAAGCTGATCGTGGCGTGACGCGCGTGCAGCGTCGTCAGCCGCAGCATCCCGTCCTTGCCCTTGCTGAGGCAGCCGTCGGAGGTGCGCCAGTACGGCGACCAGCGCACGGCGATGCGGTAGGTGCCGCCGCGCGTGACGTACACGGCGATCTTCTCCTCCGTCATCGACAGGAGCGCCGGCACGCCCGGCCCGGTGACGATCGGCTGCGCGTCCGGCACGCGGAAGATCGCGAGCGTCGCCGTGCGGAAGACGCGGGTGAGGCCCGAGCGGCCGCTGCGGATGAGCGCGGCCTCCGCGCGCGAGCTGTAGTCGAGCGGCGCATTCCGCGGCAGCACGACGTAGCCGACGCCGAGGCCGTGCAGCCAGGCGAGGTATGCGCGCGGGCCGAGCTTGCTGTAGAGGATCTTGTTGCCGGGGAAGTCGTCCTGCCGGAACCAGCCGCGTGCGAGCGGGATGTTCGCGTCCGCGAGGTAGACCGCGCCCCAGTGCCCGGTCGTGTCGATCGACTCGACGCGGTACTCCGGCTCGGCGTACGTCTGCAGGTACCGGATCGCCGACGGCCACGCCGACGCGGCCGCGGTCGTGTCCTTCTGCCCGTGGACGTAGTTGAACGCGAGCGGCGACAGGTTCCACGACACCGCGAGCACGACCACCGCGATGCCGGGGACGAGCGGCCGCCAGTGCCGTAGCGAGAGGATGAGGACGGCGAGCGGGATCGCCGCGTAGCGCATGCGCGCGATGTTCTCGCCGACCGCAGACGGAACGATGTAGATGACGACGATCGAGACGAGGTAGACGGCGAAGACGAAGCGGAGCACGCGCGCACGCTCGACGTTCCACGTGAAGACGAGCCCGAGCGCGCAGAAGGCGACGCCTGCCGCGAGCTCCGGGAACGAGTACGGATACGCGCCGCCGCCGGGGAAGAGGCGCCAGAGCACGAGCTCGACGACGCCGGCGAATCCGATCGCAGCCACGGCCAGCCAGTTGCGCCGCACCGCCGTCCGCCGCGCGAGCGCGACGCCGGAGAGGACGACGACGAGGAGGAGGAACGCGACCGGGCTCGCTGCGAGCGTGAGCGTCGCGAGCGCCGCGAACTGCCACCGCGCGCGCGTCTGCAGCGCCCAGAGCGCGAGGAGCGCGAGCGCCATCCCGAGCGCGAACGGGAACGCGGCCGAGAGGACGATGCCCGCCCACACGACGGCGAACGTCCGGCTCGACCACCGCGTCGTCGCTCCCCACTCGTGCCAGATGACGAGCGCGAACGCAAGGGCGGCGAGCGCGATCGTCGCGACCGCGAGCAGCTTGATCCCGAGCAGCGCCGCCAGCGGGTAGTAGATGACGCTGTACGTGATGAAGCTGTAGCGGCCCGCATACCAGAAGTTGTTCCAGAGCGTGAAGCCGTGCTCGAGGAAGAGCGTCCGCTGGTACGCGTGCGCGGCGAGGTCGGACCCGGGCGGCCCGAGCCAGACGAGGATCGCTGCGATCGACGCGGCCGCGCAGGCCGAGAGCAGCGCCTCGCCCCACATTGGGTGGCGCCTGTACATGGCGTGAGAGTACCCCTAGAGGAGGGAGGCAAGCACGGTCGCCCCGACCGCGCAGCCGGCCCCGCCGCCGATCGCGACGAGCCGCCGGAGGTGGGGCGAGCCGTACGGGGCGAGCCAGGCGACGCTCGCCATCCCGACGGTGAGGCCGACCGCGGTCTCGAGCGCCTGGAGGGTGATCCCGGCGGCGAGGCCGTGGTTGAAGGAGACGCCGTGGGCGCGGAAGGCGATCGCGATCGCCGCGCTCGCGATCCCGATGTTGCCGGGCGTGAGCGGGAGGAGGCCGGAGACGTCGAGGGCGGGAAGGATGAGGAGGGCGGCGACGAGCGGCCGGTGGATGCCGACGGCGGCGCTGATCGCGGTCGCGCCGGCGAAGCGGCCGGCGACCGAGAAGGCGACCCAGCCGGCGAGGCGGAAGGCGGCGGCCGGGTTCTCGCCGAGCGCGCGGAAGGCGTCGAGGAGGTGGGCGTGGCTCTTTCGCGCCCGGACGGCGAGCACGGCGCCGGCGGCGACGAGCGCGGCGGCGACGAGCAGCGGCCACAGCGGCACGACGCCGGCGATCGCGCCGGCGACGACGAGGCCGCCGAGGAAGGCCGCGCGCGCGGTGGCGACGGCGACGAACGCGCCGCCCGTCGTCCACAGGCGGCCCTCGCCGGGGACGAGCCGGGAGAAGAGCGCGAACCGGACGGCGTCACCGGCGCGGGCGGGGACGAACGTGTTCACGAGCGAGCCGGCGCCGTAGCGCGCGGTCGCGTCCGCGAGCGACGTCTTCCCGCCGCACAGGCCGATGGCGGAGCGCCAGCAGCCGGCCGAGCCGACGAGGGAGAGGAAGAAGGCGAGCCCGGCGACCCAGAGCCAGCGCGGGTCGGCGCGCCCGAGTGTGTCGAGCGCGCGCGAGACCCGCGTGCCGAGGAGCTGGGGGGTCGCCGCCGCGGCGCCCAGTGCACACAGCAAGAGCGCCCCTGCGGCGAGGCTGCTCCTGCTGACCCTCCATTGGTGCACTGACCCCAAACGTCCTCACTTTCTGAGACGCGGATGGTGGCGGTTGGTTTGTTCGGTTTCTGTTACATCGGTCGTAAGGTGGCGCTGTGAGAGGGGCGATCGCAGCGGGGCATCCCCTGACCGCGGCTGCGGGGGCCGCGGTGCTGGAGGCCGGGGGAAACGCCGTCGACGCCTGCGTGGCGGCGGCGTTCATGAGCTGGGTGTGCGAGAGCATGCTCACGGGCCCGGGCGGCGGCGGGTTCATGCTCGTCCACCGCGGTGGCGAGACGGTCGTCTTCGACGCGTTCGTCGCGGTGCCGCGGGCGTCGGTGGAGTCGGAGCTGCTCGAGCTCGCGGTCGACTTCGACGGGGACACGCAGCAGGTGTTCCACACGGGGCCGGGCGCGGTGGCCGTGCCGGGGACGGCGCGCGGGCTCGAGGCGGCGCATCGGCGGTTCGGGTCGGTCGCGTGGGCTTCGCTTGCTGCGCCGGCGGTCGCGGCGGCGCGCGAGGGCGTCGAGCTGACGCCGGCGCAGGGGTATCTGCACCGGATCCTGGACGGGCTGTTGCGCCACTCCGTGGAAGGCGACGCGATGTACGGCGGGCGCGTGCTCGTCGCGGGCGAGCGGTTCGTGCCGGGGGATCTCGCGTCGACGCTCGAGCGGATCGCGGCGGCAGGGGCGGGTGTGCTCTATAGGGGCGACATCGCGGAGGCGATCTGCGCGCACGTGCCGCTCACGGTGGAGGATCTCGCGGCGTACGAAGTCGTCGCGCGCGAGCCGGTGTCGGTGAACTACCGGGGAGGCGAGTTCCGCTCGAACCCGAAGCCGTCGAGCGGCGGGAGCCTCATCGCGCTCGGGCTCGCGGAGCTCGGCGACGGCGAGGTGGACGCGGCGGCGATCGTGCGCGCGATGGAGGCGATGGACAAGGCGCGCGAGGCGGCGGCCGGCGGTACGACGCACATCTCGGTCGTGGACGCGCGCGGCGACGCGGCGTCGCTGTCGTGCTCGCTCGGGTCGGGAAGCGGCGTCGTCGTCCCCGGAACTGGGATACATCTGAACAACATGCTCGGGGAGGCGGACCTGAAAACGAGCGCGCGGCCGGGGGAGCGGCTGACGTCGATGATGGCGCCGTCGGTCGTGCTGCGCGGCGGGAGCCCGTGGCTCGTGGTCGGTTCCGCCGGCTCGGAGCGCCTGCGCGGCGCGGTGCTGCAGGTGGTCGCGAACGTCGTCGGCCGCGGGATGGGCGTCGAGGAAGCGGTCGAGGCGCCGCGCCTCCATCTCGACGCGGGCGTCGTGTACTGCGAGCCCGGCGTGGAGCTCGAGCGCGAGGGTGATTGTGCGAGTTCGGTCGGCCGAATCTGTTCTTCGGCGGCGTCAGTGCGGTTGAGGTGCGCGAGGACGGCGCGCTGGCGGCGGCGGGCGATCCGAGGCGCGGCGGAGCCGGGGTGGTCGTCGCGTGAGCCGGCAGTTCGTCGTGCGAAGGGCGGAGCCCGGCGACGCGGAGCAGCTGACGAAGCTCGCGGAGTCGGTGAGCGGCGAGCCGGAAGCGTGGCTCATCAGCGCCGACGGCGAGTGGCGTTCCGTCGGGGATGAGCGTCGCTACTTGAAGGCGGTGCGCCGCTACGCGCACGCGGCGGTGTACGTCGCGGAGCGCGAGGACGGCGCGCTGGTGGGCCGGCTCTCAGTCGCGCGAGACGCGCATCCCGCCAGCGCCCACGTCGCCGACCTGGGCCTGATGGTCGCAATGGACGCGCGCCGGCAGGGCGTGGGGTGGGCACTGCTGGAGGCGGCCGTCGAGTGGGCGCGGACCGCGGGCGTGCGGAAGCTCGAGCTGCACGTGTTCCCGTGGAACGAGCCCGCGATCCGGCTGTACGAGAAGTTCGGGTTCGAAAGGGAGGGGTTCAGGAAGGGGCACTACGCGCGGGCCGGGGAGGACGTGGATGCGATTCTCATGGCCTACTCCATCGCGTAGCTAATCCCTCTAAGGAGGGGGTCGACGGTTCGAGTCCGTCAGAGGGCTTGCAAAATCCCCGCTCACGGGGATTTTCCGTTCAGAAGTACTTGCTCTTCGTCGCACGTGCGGTGGGTATGGAGCCGTTTATGAAGCTTTCGCGCACGCGAGTCGACCTCTTTCGCAACAGAGAGGCCGGTGCCCCCGGAGAAGCCGGCGGCGCGAGCCGTGCAGCCCGGTGTGAGCGCTGGCTAGACGGAGGTCTTGCGTAAGCGCTCTGCTGAATCTCAATGAGGCGTTCGGCCCGACCTCGCGGCAAGCGCCCAGAAAGCACGCGACCGACGGCATGGGGAGGCGAAGGCTGGCCTCGGCCGCGAGGTCTCTGGTGGACGAAAGGTCGCCGTTTGTTGCTATCTGTCCGCCAATTGGGCGAGATTCCCTACCGAATGAAGCTAGCCCTGCGCCGCAAGCGAACCCCAATGGCCACAGAAGACCAATCCAATTCGATCTTCGACTCGCCGCCGCTGACCGAGCTGACGGAGGAGGCCGACGCCTTTGGCCACCACGACTACGCGGCCGCGATCGCCGAGGTCTTGGTTGAGGCCGGAACGCCGTTCACGCTCGGTCTCTATGGCCCTTGGGGCGTCGGCAAGACCCTGATTCTCACTGAGGCTCGCAAGATCATCGGCGGACGCTGCGCGTATGTCATCTTCGATGCCTGGCGCTATGACGGCGACGCGCTGCGACGGCACTTCCTCCGCGACATCGCACGGCAGCTCGATGAGGCCGATGAGTTGGATGACTGGTACGACCGTGACGAGCAGCTCAGCGACCTCGATCTGGCCAGATCTGAACCGACTACGGGGAAGATCAAGTTCTCCGGCAAACAGCTGATTAGCGGAGGCACTGGGCTAGCCATCATCGGCTTGCTCGCTTTCTTCTTGTGGCTCGCCGGCGACTTCCATAAGGCGCTAACCGGACTCGTCGCAGGAGCCGGGGTGGTCGCGTTGGCGATCGCCGTGCTCTCGCCCTTTGCAAACGCCATCGAGCTGACAGAGGTAACGGAGGTACGAGAACGGCTCGTCGACGCCGAGCTCTTCACGGTCAAGTTCGAAGACCTGCTGGCTGCGGTCAAGAAGTCGCGCCTAGTCGTCGCTATTGACAACCTCGATCGCTGTTCGCCGAGCCGCGTGACCGAGCTCCTCGAAACGTTGAACACTTACCTCGAGCCCGCGAGCGAGGCAGGCGGCGAACAGTCAGACTGCCTCCGCAAACGTAGGGCCGGCGGGAAGAAGCCGGACGCCGTCTTCGCCGTTGCTGCTGACGATGTAGCTCTAAAGCGCCATATCGAATCCCGCGAGGCGAAGGCGTCAGCCGGGGCAGAGTCCGCGAAGAACCTCCGGGAAGACGTCGGACGCTACGCCGATGAGTATCTGCGGAAGATCTTCACCGCAACGATCCCGATTAAGCCGGCACTGGCTCCGGATCTTCGTGCCTATGTCGATAAGCGGCTTGCCCACCTCACCGTCAAGCGGAACATCAGCGACGACGACCGCAACCGCCTTGTCGAGGTCATCACCGAAGGTCTCCGTCGCAACCCGCGACGCGTCTCACAGTTCATACGCAACCTCGAGCTCCGACTGCGCGTTCTCGACGAGCGCCATGAGGCGCAACGCATTGTCGAGGGGCTGACGACGAGCGAGTACGTCCCGTTCATCGCAAAGCTGCTCGTTCTGGAAGAGGAGTGGCCAAATGCGTACCGAGAACTGGAGCGCGACCAGACCCGACTTACGACTTGGCACGAGCAACAACAAACCGAGGCCGCCGATGTTCCCGAGTTCAGAGGAAACCCGCTCGACGGTGAAACGCCGGACTCGCGATTGGCCTTTGTCGGCTTCCTGGCAACGACGAGGACGATTACCTCGACGCGCCTGGCCGCCTTCCTCTCGCTCAAGCAGTCGCAAATTGAGGTGACGCTTCCTCGCTACGCGGACTTCGCAACTGCGCTCACTTCTGGCCAGCCTGAACTTCTCCGCGAGATCACAGAATCGGCCGGCGAACAGCTTCACGCATACGCGGACGAGGTGAAGCGACTCGCTAACGCGCAGCTTCCTCGTTACTGGGCGACTGCGCGGGTCGTCGTCGAAACGGCGTTGGCCGATCCCGTTCTCGGGGAGAAAGCACAGTCAACGCTGGCCGACCTCCTCAAGTGGGCCCACGACCGCGGCGACCAGATGCGTAAGGAGCTTCGTGAAGCCAAGACTGAGACCGTACTCAAGGCCAGCCCATGGCTTTCGAGCGACGCGGACTTCAACCGTGTCGTCAAGTTGTTCCTCGTCCGCGATGAGACTCACGAGGTCCCGGTAGCGGATGTCGTCGGCCTACCCGCAGATCGCGTCAACAACGAGAACCTTGACCTGATCCGCCAGGCAATCAACGCCGAGCCGCTCGCGGCGACCCCCAACTTTGTCCTGGATCTGTTGCGTTGGGATGCTCGCGTAGCCACCCCAGAAGCAGCTACGGCTGCTCTGGGTCGGTTCACCGCCGAGCCGGCCAAGGACGGGCCAGATGCTGAGATCGTTGAGATCTCGCTCCGCTCGGCCTGGACAGAACAGGCATCCGGGAACGAGGTACTCCAAGCGGTCGGCACGATCCTCGCCGCAATGTACGGACCCTCGCCTGCGGCCGAGCGGGCGACGATCGTCAATCGCCTCGTCCCACTCGTTCGCCAGATCGCCGAGAACGATGAAGCGGTCCCCACTGATCCGGCTCCAACCCGCGTGACTGCCGTGCAGACCGTTTCGCAGCAGATCAGCGACTCTGTCCTACCGCGGATCACTGAAGCCGACGAGCTCGCCCCGCTCCTCGATCTCGTTGGCCATCTCGCCCGCCTCTCTGGCGCGGACGGAGTTGTCCCAGTCCTTCCGGCGGTCGAGCAAATGCGTGTGCAACTCCCAGACGCCTTGATCGCCTACGCCGAACAGCGCGGTAAGAACCTCATCCGGACGCTAACGCCGGGCGTGACCCAGTCTCTAGGCGTTCTCGTCGACGGCCAGCGCGATGACGCTGCCCAGGCCCTCACCGCCATTGACTTGACTGATAGCCAGGGGCAACTTGCGGCAGCTGCCGGTCGCGCCATCGGAGGCAAGCTCTATCCATTCGTCGAGTCGCTGCTAGGTAAGTATCAGGCGCAGCTCTCGGGACACATCCAGACGTTGGCGAGTACGGCTCTCGCCGGTGGAGTCAGTGATCCGGCAGGGCTGGACTTCGCGCTAGCCCACGCCGCGGCCCTGGCGCCAGAGGAGCTGGGAACGCTTGAGAGCACCCTGATCGAGTTGATCGCCGCCAATGCCGAGGCCCAGTCGTACAACGACCTCCTGACAAGGATTGAGGCGACGCCGGCCTTCGATGCCGATCGCTTTGCTCGAATCCTCTGGGGCTTGTGGGATCGAGCGCGTGCGAGCGCGGCACCACCGATTGGACTGCTCCAGCTCCTCCTGCCGAGGTTCGACAAGTTGGATGCGGCCCGTCAGAACACACTCCCCGAGGTCGTGAAGGCCTGGCTTGAGACCCCGCCGATGGGGCCGCTCCTCCAGGTTCTTGAAGCATCGGCCTACAAAGGCAAGCCTCGAAGCGAGCTCGTTGGTGTCCTGACGGAACGAGAGCCGCTAGTTGCCGCAACCGAGCACCAGCAGCGCGCGGCCCTTCTGAGCTGTGCTCGCAGTGTCGCCCAGGGAGCACCCAACTCAGTCAATAGCGTCCAGCAGCGCATCGCCGATCTCGAGAAGGGAACGCCAGACGATCAGGCTGTCTTCGCGCTACTTCAACCCCCCGCGCCGCTCCCGACGCGGCGTGACGCGGGCGCCTTCGAGGACGTCACCCTTCGTTGAGAGACTGCGCACGTGGCAACGGCAGGCAGCGAGAGGGAGCGCGCGGAGCCGCACAAGACGATCTGGCGGATAGTCAACGAGCTGCGCGGCGCGTGGGCGGTTGGGTGAGGTCGAGGAAGTAGAGCGAGAGCGATCAAGGTAGGCTCCGACTGGGCTTCCGTCGACGCGGAGGATTAGCCTGACTCCATGGCGCTGGTGAGGTCGAAGCGGCGGGTCGCTGACCACGGAGAGGTCTTCACGCCAGCGTGGCTGGTCGAGGCGATGCTGGACCTCGTCAAGGCCGAGACCGAACGCATCGACTGCGCGCTTTCTTGAGCCCGCCTGCGGCAGCGGGAACTTCCTCGTCCCGGTCCTGCGGCGCAAGTTGGCCGCCGTGGAGCTCAAGTTCGGGCGGTCCGAATTCGAGAAGCGGCACTACGCTCTCCTCGGCCTTATGTGCGTCTACGGCATCGAGCTCCTGGACGACAACATCGCCGAGTGCCACAACGAACATGCTCGAGACCCTGGCCGACTACATCGGCCTGGACGAGGCGAGACGAGCTCTACCAAGCCGCGAGCGTATGTGCTCTCACAGAACGTCATCCACGGCGACGCGCTCACCATGCTCGACTCACACGGGCCAGCCGATCACCTTCGCGAGTGGGGCTACTTGGGCAAGGGCAAGTTCCAGCGGCGCGACTTCAGGCTGAGACACGCTCACGCAGATGTCGTCCTTCGGCGAGGACACGCTCTTTGCGGAGCTCGGGAAGCACGAGATCTTCACTCCCACCAAGAGCTACCCGCCACTCACGCTGAGGGATCTGGCGCATGCCTGAGCAGGTCGGGCTCACGTTCCGTGGACGCAACCCCGACGTGCTCACCTGCATCGCGAACCTCTCCAACGACGAGGTCTTCACACCGCCGGAGTTCGCGAACAGGATGCTGGACACGCTCGCTGACGCATGGGCGCGCGACAACGACGGCGCAGACCCTCTGGGCTGACAAGAGCGTGAAGTTCCTTGATCCGCTGTCGAAGTCTGGCGTCTTCCTTCGTGAGATCACGACCCGGCTCACCGAGAGGTCTCGAGAACGAGATCCCCGACCTCGAAGCGCGAGTCGATCACATCCTGACTAAGCAGGTCTTCGGCATCGGGATCACGCATCTCACGAGCTTGCTCTCACGCCGGAGCGTCTACTGCTCGAAGGACGCCAACGGACCGCACTCCATCGTCAAGTCGTTCGCGACCAACGATGGCAACATCTGGTTCGAGCGGATCGAGCACTCATGGGCTGATGGCCATCTGCCGCTACTGCGGGGCGAGCAAGAAGCGCCCTCGATACGAGGCGAAGGATCTTGAGACTCATGCGTACGCGTTCATTCACACCGACGACATCAAGGCTCGGATCGCCGAGCTGTTTGGAGGCGACATGCAGTTCGATGTGATCATCGGAAACCCGCCGTACCAACTTGGCAGAGAGACGGTGAATCGGACGAGAGAAACGCTATGCCTATCTACCAAAAGTTCGTCGAGGCAAGCGAAGTCTGCTTGACCCACGATACGTAGTGATGGTCACACCCTCGAGTTGGTTTACAGGCGGCAAAGGTCTCGACGAGTACCGCGCGCGACATGCTGTAGAACCACCACTTCGATAATCGTAGACTATCCCGAATGCTATAGAAGTATTTCCAGGTGTGAAGATCAACGGAGGCGTCAGTTACTTCCTATGGGATCGAGACACAACGGCTACTGTGACATAACCACGATCGCTACGAACGGAGCTCAGACGAGCCGCGCGCCGGCGCTAGATGAATACGACATCCTTGTCAGAAGCAACGAGGCCATTCCTATCCTACGGAAGGTAAGAGCTAAGGGCGATCAGTCTTAAGACACCGAGTCTCTACAGACCAGAAGCCGTTCGCGCTACGAACTCTATTCCACGCCCTCGAGACTACACAATCCGACTCATCCGATTATACTCTATCGCCTCAAGCCGAGTGACATGGGTAGAGCGCCATAGACCTTCCAGCGAACCTAGATTGGATCGACAAATGGAAGGTGCTCATTACAGACGCAACGCATGGCAACGAGAAATATACGCACACGATCTGAGATCAATGCGAACTGATCGTCGCTGACCCAGGAAACAGCGTGCACAGAGACATATCTCGTCGCCTCGACCTCATAGACTGAGAGAGAAGCACGGAACATCATCACCTACTTGAACACGCGATTCTTGCGCTTCCTCGTTTCTCTGCGAAAAATCACACAGCACAACAAGCACGAAAATCTACGCCTTCGTACCAGACTTACCAGCTGGACCGAGAGTGGACTGACTCAGCTCTCTACACACGGTACGGACTCAGAGACGACGAGATAGCATTCATCGAATCGATGATACATCACGATGCACTCTCGACGATGCCTAAGCCCATCGACGAGATACTCCCGCCAAAGCCCGAGGCGCAACCAAGGATCTACGCCTACTCGATAGACTGACGACGCACACCACGGTCTCCTCAAGATCGGCCAGACCACGCGCGATGTGAAGAAGCGCATCGCAGAGCAGACCAAGACAGCTGCGATCAAGTTCACCGATCGAGCTCGACGAGCTGGCCGAGCGCGACGACGGCACTGGCTTCACTGATCACGAGGTACGGACTCGTCTAGAAGGCGAAGGGATTCGACAACACTGAGCTTGAGTGGATGCGTTGCTCCGTCGCCGATGTTCAGACGGTCCTGACTGAGCTCAGAACGGGACTGAAGCTCACTGGCACGCATCACGAGACGTTCCGCATGCGGCCGAGAGCAAGCGGAGGCTGTGGAGAAGGCGCACGCCTACTTCAACTCGATCTGGAAGGAGGACACGCGACGCTGTCCCGCGCTTCCTCTGGAACGCGAAGATGCGCTTCGGGAAGACGTTCACGACGTATCAGCTCGCCAAGAAGCTCGGTGCAGTTCGCGTGCTCGTCGTCACGTTCAAGCCAGCCGTCGAGGACGCATGGCAGACTGATCTCGAATCGCATGCCGATTCGAGGGTTGGCAGTACCTCTCTCGCTCATCGGGAAGCGACCCCACAGAGATCGATCGAGAGAAGCCCGTCGTCTACTTCGGCTCGTTCCAAGACCTCCTCGGCCGCGACAGCGCCGGCAACATCAAGGCGAAGAACGAGTGGCTTCATGTCGTGAACTGGGATCTCGTCGTCTTCGACGAGTACCACTTCGGCGCGTGGCGCGAGACAGCTAAGGAGCTGTTCGAGGGCGAGGACGACGCCGTGGCCAAGAAAGAGACGAAGCTCGAGTACGCGACAGGCCTCGAAGATGTCAACGAAGACCTCACTGAGCTCTCGGAGCAGGAGAGCGCGTTCCTCCCGATCACGACCAGGGCGTACCTCTATCTCTCCGGCACACCATTCAGAGCGCTGGCTACTGGCGAGTTCATCGAAGAGCAGATCTTCAACTGGACGTACACGGATGAACAGCGAGCTAAGGAAGAGTTCGCCTAGAAGAAGCCGAGCAAGTGGAACCCCTATGGAGCTCTCCCGCAGATGCGCCTGCTCACGTACCAGATGCCCGACGAGCTGCTCGCGATCGCCAGCCAAGGCGAGTTCGATGAGTTCGATCTCAACGAGTTCTTCAACGCGACAGGCACCGGCGACAGCGCGGAGTTCAAGCACAAGAACGAAGTCCAGAAGTGGCTCGACATCATCCGCGGCTCGTACGCCCCAACCCAGGTCGACAACCTCAAGCTCGGTAGCCAGCGAACACCGTTCCCGTACTCCGACGTACGCCTACTGCCGTACCTCCAGCACTCGTTCTGGTTCCTGCCGAACGTCGCCGCTTGTCATGCGATGGCAACCTGCTCGCGGAGAAGCACAACACCTTCTGGCACGACTACAAGGTGCTCACCGTCGCCGGCGCCTCAGCTGGAATAGGGTTGGATGCGCTCCCCCGTCCGACAGGCGATCGGAGCGGCTTCGAGACGAAGACGATCACTCTCTCGTGCGGAAAGCTCACGACCGGAGTCACCGTGCCGCAATGGTCGTCTATCTTGATGCTCCGCAACCTCAAGTCGCCCGAGACCTACTTCCAGGCGGCCTTCCGAGTGCAGTCGCCCTGGTCGATCAAGAACCCGAACGGCGACGACCCAACGAGGAGGAGATCTCAAGCAGATCTGCTTCGTCTTCGACTTCGCGCCGACGCAGCGCTACGCCAGCTCGCTGACTACGGCATCGGACTCTCGACGGATGAGCTAAACCCAGAGAAGGCCGTCGAAGAACTGGTATCGTTCCTGCCCGTGCTAGCCTACGACGGCTCACACATGACGCAGATCGACGTCGGCGGCATCCTCGACATCGCTATGGCGGGAACTCAGCGACTCTTCTAGCACGCAAGTGGGAGAGCGCGCTGCTGGTGAACGTCGACAACGACACCTTGCGCCGCATACTCGACAACCCCGACGCGATAGAAGCTGTGATGCGAATCGAAGGCTTCCGCGCGCTCGGCGACTACATCATCGAGACCGTGATCAACAAGAGCGAGAAGGTCAAAGACCTCAAGAACAAGGTCAAGGACGAGCGACCTGACGGCGAAGGAGAAGAAGGAGCTCACCGACGAGGAGAAGGAATACAAGTCGAAGCGGAAGCAGATTCAGGAGAAGCTGATCAAGTTCGCGACTCGGATCCGGCATTCATGTACCTCACCGACTTACGAGAGAACACGCTCCAGGACGTCATCACGAAGCTCGAGCCAGATCTATTCCGCGCGGTCACAGGACTGACCGTCAAGGACTTACACCTGCTCGTGCGTCTGAGAGTGTTCAACACCGAGCAGATGAACCAAGCAGTCTTCGCGTTCCGCCGTTACGAAACAGCTTCTCTCCGCTACACCGGCATCGACTCCCACACCGACCTCACTCACTACGGCCTGTACGACACCGTTGTAGCCCGCGACTACGGAGAAATAGTGTAAGTGAGATCACGGAAACTGAAAAAGGATTGCAACTGTTTCCGAAAGAGACGAAGCTCTCTAGATGCTAACTGAACTTGAGATACTCGAAAAGATGAACTAAGGCCAAACCGTTTACCACCGCGACCTCGACGCTGAGACCTGATCGATGAGAACGGCCTCTTGAAAGCTGTCCTCTGCCCGCGAATCGACCACCTCTCAATAGATATCCAGAAAAAGAGAGAAGAGAAGAAAAAGGTAGGACGACGGAACTAGTACGGCGAGAAGATCTAAAAAAAGAAAAGAGAAGAAGAGATAGAGAGAGGCATAGAAATCAACGACAACCTCGCTCGACGACAGCTCGATTCCTAACACGAAAAAGGAAGAGAGAAGCTAAGAGAAGATAGAGAAAGAGCACCTCGAACGGCTCGCCGAGATTGTATAAATCTAAAGAGCAGAGCGATAAAGAAGACGGCCTCGATGACAGCTATACGAGAACCGCGTCCTCTGTAACGCACTCTGCCAAGGCGCTGCACTACACTTCTAGACAAACGAAACGGAGTGAAGGACTTCGATGTCTACACCTTCTACGCCGAGGAGATGGCTGGGCCGTTACCGGCTCGATGGCGACTAACAGCCATTACGGCGACTCGATCTTCGGCCGCTACTAGACTGAAACACCGGAATTCATAGGCTGACGAGATGATCTGATCGGGCGATCGCTGCCTGTCTCTCCAGATGCGGAGCCTGTCGAGGCTGTTCGCGCCTACCTCCAGACGGACGAACAACTACCGCTCGACAACTACGAGAAAGGCATCGGGCAGACCCGCCCAAGCTACGCGGTCTAGACATCTGGCCTGAAAGAGTGACTTCTACTGCGCCTAGAGCGGCGACCGTCTCTGTTATCCATCGGCACATGAGCGGAGGGCGGCAAGGAGGCACATAACCGCTCGCTGCCGGTCTGATACACGCACATCGAGACCGGCCTCGTCAGACAGGCGCTACCAGCGATACGAGACCTGGGGGCAGAACACGATTGAGCCTCTGGAGACAGAACTACAAGGACTACCGGCAGGCGAGATGCTAGATCTGAAAGACGGCGATGACGAGAAGTTAGATAACCGGGCAGACGATGGCGCTCCGGATCTGAGCTCGAAGCGACACGAACACTCCTCGAGGTAAGCAGAGAAACAAAGCACTAAGGAGAAGCTACCAAGAAGACTAAGAAGATAGCAACTACTACGACTGGTAAGAAGAGGAAGAAGGCAAGAGAGAGATGAGAGAGCAAGGAGAGGGAAGATGGAGAAACAAAGGAGAAAGGAGACATGTCTGGGAAGATGAAGAGAGAGGCAAGAACAAAAGAGGCTACAACGAGCTCTAGATGATGAGGCGAGGCGAGATGGCGACGGAGATCGAAGAAGGTGAAGAGAGGCGACGGCGGGTGAGAGAGACGATGACCGGAGGCGCCGTTCAAGTTGATGCTGGTCATCAACGACGTGCGACAGCGGCTCGCGACGTACACACGCACCTGGCAATGGAGGCGACGACGAGAAGGAGACGCCTAGAGTGTCGACAAGATGAACCGAGCTACGACAAGCTGACCGACGACACAACGACGCCACGAAGGGTCACAGGCGAGCCCACGACCCGACGCCCACTGACGAGCGAGGCGCCCGCGTGCCGCGCTACCGACCCAGACTCGAGATCGCTGCGCTGCGAGCCGATCGCCCGCCGACCAGGCGAGCTAACTCGCCTCGACTCAGCAAGCTCGCCGAAGAGAGGGAGAAGATCGACGCAGGCGCGCCTGCCGTTCGGTCCCAGGAAGACGGATCTACGACCGCGACCGCCTACCGACTATCGCCGTTATTCGCATCCTGGCCGCAACACGAACACCACGGGCCACACGAAGAGCTAGGCAACGCACGCCGACTGCTGCGGAAGATCCGCTGGCGCGCCTCTTTACCGCCGGCTACGAGGCAGCGGCGACACGGCCGAGCAGGACTCCGGCCAGAGACGCCAAAGGGAACGGCGAGCGAGGACGATGAACGACTCACAACGAAGAGGACTACCCACACCAGGCCCGCCGAACTCAAACAGGCCGGGTGGCCGAAGGGCAGGAGAGCCCGCGCGAGCGATCCACGACGACACGATCCGCGCGGGCGCGCACGACCAGCCGACGACGACGAGGAACGAGAGCAGATCGACAAACGCGAGACCCCCACCCGCCCGCTCAAGGAGAAAGAAGCCCAGCTGAGCCAACGAGAGGTCACCGCGCACGACGCGCGCCCCCGGAAACGAACCGCAACAACGCCGCGAAGGAGCGATACGATAACTGCGAGAACGCGACGAGCGGGCGAATCTCGGCGAAGACGAGATCAGACGACGACGGCGACGAACACAACCGACGACGCCTGAAAGACGGGAACACGACGAGATCACGGACGAGACACCGAGCGAGAAGATCAAGGAGGAAACGAGCACCGGACGAACGAGCCAGCCCGCGAGCCGACGCCCCCGAACGGGCGAAGAACAACGACGCCAAAGCAGCTACGCGACAGCAGCGGACGGCGAACGAGATCAGAGAGGGGAGCAGGGCAAAAGGAAAGGGGAAGACGAGGGACAGGAGGGGAGGAAGAAGAGGGGCGCGGCGGCCGAGAACCGAGAAGACACGAAAAAGAAGACAGCACCAGGAGAGGAGAAGAGCAAACAACGGTGCAAAGCGAAAGACAAGCAAGCAGGAGGAGCAAGAGAAGAGAGAGGACGACGAGAAAGCGAGAGGAAAGAGCTCGAAACGATAAGGCGGAAAGACGAGAGAACAGAACCCGCAGGCGGCGGCGGGGCACCGATAGAAGCAAGAGAGCAAAAGGCCACACGAGGGAGACGAAAACGAAACGAAAGAGAGCAAACAACAACCGCGATCCGTCAGACGGCGAACGACACGAAACACGGAATCAGAAAAGGTCAGATGATGTCGCAGCAACGACACCGACACGCCCGAAGAACGCCGCGCAGCGGAGCGAAGAGAGAAGAGAGGAAGGGCCGACGCCGGGAACGGAGGGCGCCGCGGAGGCGAAGGACGAGGCAGCCCGCGAAACCGACAGGTGCTACGCGACGGCCGCGAGGCCGGAGGACGGAGACAAAGAAGAGAAGAGGAGGAGAGAGCGGCGGCGGCGGGAGGGGAGAACGCACAAAGAGGACACAGAAGCGAGACGAGGCAGAAGGAGAGACGCAAAACAACACGAGCGGCGCACAGCCAGACGAACAAGGCGACACGACAGACAGGGGGAGCCGGACGCGCGGGCCGCCGCGGCGGGCGAGACACCGAGAAGACACGCGGCGGGGCGGCGCGCGCGACGCGGCCGAGAGGAGCGCACAAAGGAAACGCGACGCGCCCCGCGACCGGGGCGACAACAACGCGCCACCCCACCGCGCGCCACGCAGCGCACCGACACGCACCACGACAGCGCGCCGCGCCGCCCCACGCCCCGGGGCACAGCCGCCCGGCCGCCGCCACGGCCGCCCGCCCCGCCGCGGCCCGGCGCGCGCGCCCCGCCGCCCCCCCCGCCCCCCGCCGCGCCCGCGCCGGCCGCCCCCCCCCCCCCGGGGCGCCCCGGGCGGCCGCCGCCCCCGCGCCGCCGCGCGGCCCCGCCCCCCCCGCCCCGCGCCCCCCCGGCCGGCCGCCCCCCCCGCCGCCCGCGCCCGCCCCGCGGCGCCGCCCCCCCGCGCGAGTGAGCCCCCGCGCCGGCCCCGCCGCGCCGCCGCCCCCCCCCCCGGCCCCCGCCCCCCCGCGCGCCGCGGCCCGCCCCGCCCGGCGGCCGCCCGCCCCCCGCGCCCCCCGCCGCGGCCCGCGCGGGCCCGCCGCCCCGCGCCGCCGCCCGCCCGCGCCCTCGCCCGCGCTCGCCCGCCCCGCCGCGGCCCCGCCCGCGCGCTCGCGCGCCCGCGCGCCCCCCCCCCCCCCCCCCCCCCCCCCCCCCCCCCCCCCCCCCCCCCCCCCCCCCCCCCCCCCCCCCCCCCCCCCCCCCCCCCCCCCCCCCCCCCCCCCCCCCCCCCCCCCCCCCCCCCCCCCCCCCCCCCCCCCCCCCCCCCCCCCCCCCCCCCCCCCCCCCCCTCTCTCTCTCTCTCTCTCTCTCTCTCTCTCTCTCTCTCTCTCTCTCTTTTTTTTTTTTTTTTTTTTTTTTTTTTTTTTTTTTTTTTTTTTTTTTTTTTTTTTTTTTTTTTTTTTTTTTTTTTTTTTTTTTTTTTTTTTTTTTTTTTTTTTTTTTTTTTTTTTTTTTTTTTTTTTTTTTTTTTTTTTTTTTTTTTTTTTTTTTTTTTTTTTTTTTTTTTTTTTTTTTTTTTTTTTTTTTTTTTTTTTTTTTTTTTTTTTTTTTTTTTTTTTTTTTTTTTTTTTTTTTTTTTTTTTTTTTTTTTTTTTTTTTTTTTTTTTTTTTTTTTTTTTATAAGGAGGGGGTCGACGGTTCGAGTCCGTCAGAGGGCTTGCCAAACGCCTTGGAGCTGGCCGGCGGCGTGCGTTCGGAAGACGCTCGGTCTCCGACCGGCGTCTCGTGTGCGCGGCTAAGCGCTGGTGGCCGCGAAGCGTTCGAAGCGCTCCGCTAGGCGCTCGCGATCGGGTTTCCAGGTTCGCCGGGACGGTACGACGATCTGCTGAGTATGAAATCCCTTGAGGAGCTCGAGCATCGGGCCGTCCTCATCCTCCAGCAGCCGTCGCGCGACACGCACGGTGTAGTCGGGTGAAACGCCGACGAGATCCTGATCGAACGCGCGATGATGGATCGAGCAGAGGCTGAGACCATTGGAGACCACGGGCTCACCCCGGTGCTCGAGGTCGCCAACGATGTGCGCCGCATCAAGCAGCCGCGTCTCTTTCAGCCTGCAGATGGCGCATGAGCTCGAGTACGCAACCAGAACGCGTCCGCGGAAGCGGGCTTGGTGCAGCCGGACGCGAGCCTCACGAACCGCATACCGGCGCTCAAGCGGGTCATCGACCAGCACAGGTTCAGGCTCATCCAATGGGCCGACCATGCGCCCGGGCGTGACAAGAACGCGCCGTGCGACGGTGTCATCCTCGACGACGTACACGGGGTATAGAGGCCGGTACCACCCAGGCCGAGTGGCGACGAAATAGACCAGCGGCGCCTGCGATGCACGAGCCGATCTCAGCGCGCGGTTGTCTGGCTGGTCTGACGAACCCGCGCGGTACGCGTAGAAGAAGCCGCTGGGTACCGCCTCATCGTCGTACGGCGATTTCGCCGACGTGTTGATCGACAGCGCTTCCGGTCCGCGCTGCATGGCCGCGCGAAAGATTCCTTTCTGCGGCGAGAGGAACGGCACGCGGCGACCGGCGAATGGGAAGCCTCGATCGAGCCCGCCCTTGTACGGCACGTCCTCGCCGAATTGGGCACAGAGGACGTCGAGCGACGCAAAGCACGCGCTCCGGAGGTGATCGTCCTCCACTGGTTGATCCTACGCCGTACCTGAGTTGAGTGACATATGTCAGCCCCGGAGAGCCGATATCTCGATCGTGGCTTCCAGGGTCATGCCTCTGAGGTACGCGGGTCGATGCAAGGAGTGCGGCGTCGAGCTTGCGAAGGGGGTGCAGGCGTACTGGGACAGCGAAAAGCGGACCGTGACATGTCTGCCGTGCCTCGGCCCGGCAACGGCCGAGATTCCGTTGGACCGCGGGCGCGCCGGCGGTTCGGCTGCGCGTGAATGGCATCGCCGCCACGACAGGCGGGAGGCAAACCTTCGGGCGCAGTACGGCAAGCTCAGCGGGATCGTCCTCGCACTCACAGACGACCCGCAGTCGACTTCGGCCTGGGCGTACGGCGCCAATGGCGAGACCGCTCTCGGGAAGCAGCTCGATCCACTTCGCGACGAGGGGATCGCCGTGCTGCACGATCGGCGCATTCCCGGCTCGAAGGCGAACATCGATCACATCGTGATCGCTCCGGCCGGGGTGTTCGTGATCGACGCGAAGAACTACACGGGGCAGGTCCAACGCATCGACCGGGGTGGGTTGTTCACGACCGACTACCGTCTCTACGTCGGGCGGCGCGATCAGACGCGACTGGTCGGCGGAATGACGAAGCAAGTCGTCGCGGTCCGCGCTGTGCTCGGCTCCGCCCTCGCCGGCGTACCCATCACGCCGGTGATCTGCTTCGTATCGGCGGACTTTCCGCTCCTCGCACGGCCGTTCAGATTCGGCGACGTGCATGTGCTCTGGCCACGCGCGCTTGCAAAGCTGATCAGGGCACAGGGCACAGTGACGTCGGCTGATATCAGCCAGATTGAACGCAAGCTGGCGCTCGCGCTCCCTGCGGCGGCCTGACGAAGAATTTACGAAAGACGCGCGTCACGCCGGCTGCGCCGGGTACTCCTCCGTCGCCCCTTCCGACAAACGGCCACCAGCCAATAACGGAGGAACCCGCATGCGAAAGATCCTGATCCCGCTCGTCGCTGCCGCGGCGCTCGCGGCTCCGACAAGCGCGTTCGCGCACGGCGGAGGGCACCACCACTTCGCCGGCGGCAATCACGGCGCCTTCGCCGGCCTCGAGAAGCTCTCCGGCACCGGTACGAGCTTCGCGTCGACGAGCGCAACCGCCACCGGCTCGCTCGTCCAGAGCGTCGACCACCCGAACGGGAGCTTCAGCGCCACGCTGTCGACGACGTGGTCGTCGGCGCAGACGAAGACGTTCGGCGGCAACGGCAAGAACGACAACGACGGCGACGACGACAACAACGGCACGGCCGCGACCATGAGCATCAGCTGCGCGCCCGCGACCGCGTCCGTCACGCTGTCGAACGGCACCTCGACGACGGCGACCTACACCGGCAAGACCTGCTCGTGGACGAAGAGCGGCACGACCGTCTACGGCTTCGCCGGCGCCGCCTCCGACGGCACCCGCGCCTCCCTCGAGGAGAACGGCACCACCGTCACCGGCGCGGTCTTCCAGGGTCACGTGATGGCGCCGATGGGCACGAAGATGGGCGGCGTCCTCGGCGCGAACGTGAGCTTCTCGCGCGGCTCCAAGCACGGCACCTGCAACCACCACTAGCCCGAGACCAGGACGTTCCGGCGGGGCCGAAAGGCCCCGTCGGGACCCCCTAGTAGAGTGGCTGGGCCGTGCCCGAGACCCCTCCGTTCGTCCACCTTCACGTCCACTCCGAGTACTCCATCCTCGACGGCGCGTGCCGCATTCCGGCCCTCGCCGCCCGGGCCGCGGAGCTCGAGATGCCGGCCGTCGCGCTCACCGACCACGGCTCCCTCGCCGGCGCCGTCGACCTGTACAAGGAGACGAAGAAGGTCGGAGTGAAGCCGGTTCTCGGCTGCGAGGTGTACGTCGCCGACGACCGCCGCAAGCAGGCGAAGGGGTACGCGCACCTGACCCTGCTCGCCGAGACGACCGCCGGCTACCACAACCTCATCAAGCTCTCCTCGCTCGGCTACCTCGAGGGCTACTACTACAAGCCGCGCGTCGACTGGGAGCTCCTCGAACGGCATAGCGACGGCCTCATCGCGCTCTCCGGCTGCCTCTCCGGCCGCGTCTCCCGCGCGCTCGAGGAGGGCCGGCCCGCCGACGCCGAGAAGGAGCTCGACCGGCTCGTCCAGATCTTCGGGCGCGACGACGTCTACGTCGAGATGCAGAACGCGCACCTCGACGTCCAGCAGCGCATCAACCCGCTCCTCGTCGAGCTCGCGACGAAGCGCGGCATGCCGCTCGTCGCCACCGGCGACGTGCACTACCTCCGCCACGAGGACGCGCGCGCGCACGAGGCGCTGCTCTGCATCCAGTCGGGCGACTCGCTCAAGAACCCGAACCATTGGAAATTCGACACCGACCACTTCTACTTCAAGAGCGCGGAGGAGATGGCGCTCGACTTCCCCGGCCACGCCGACGCGCTCCGGCGCACGCTCGAAGTCGCCGAACGGTGCGAGGTCGACATCGTCCTCGACCGCATCCTCCTGCCGAAGTTCCCGACGCCCGACGACCGCGACGCGTTCGACTACCTCGTCGAGCTGTGCGAGAAGGGCCTCGAGAAGCGCTACGAGAAGGTCGACGCCGACCTGCGCGAGCGGCTCCAGTTCGAGCTGAAGACGATCCGCGAGATGGGCTTCGCCGACTACTTCCTCATCGTCTCCGACTTCGTCCGCTTCGCGAAGCGCAACGGCGTCTCCGTCGGCCCCGGCCGCGGCTCCGCCGCCGGCTCGCTCGTCGCCTACAGCCTCGAGATCACCGACCTCGACCCGATCCGGTACGACCTCCTCTTCGAGCGCTTCCTCAACCCGGGGCGCAAGGAGCTCCCGGACATCGACATCGACTTCGCCGTCGAAGGCCGCGAGCGCGTCATCAACTACGTCCGCGAGAAGTACGGCAGCGACCGCGTCGCGCAGATCATCACCTTCGGGACGATGGCCGCCCGCGCCGCCGTTCGCGACGCCGGCCGCGTCCTCGAGGTGCCGTACGGCGTCGTCGACAAGATCGCGAAGCTCATCCCGGAAGGGCCGGGGCAGATGCTCGACGACTGCCTCAAGCCCGGCCAGGAGCTCCGCAACGCCGTCGACTCAGACCCGGTCGCGAAGGAGATCGTCGAGCTCGCGAAGCCGCTCGAAGGCCTCACGCGCCAGGACGGCATCCACGCCGCCGCCGTCGTCATCGGCGCCGAGCCGCTCATCGGCAACGTCCCGCTCCAGCAGAAGGGCGCCGACCAGGAGATCGTCACCCAGTTCTCGATGAACACCGTCGCCGCGCTCGGCCTCCTCAAGGTCGACTTCCTCGGCCTGCGCAACCTCGACGTCATCGACAAGGCGGTCGAGCTCATCGGCGGCGGCCTGCGCATCGAGGACATCCCGCTCGACGACAAGAAGGTCTACGCGATGCTCGCGCGCGGCGAGACCGCCGGCGTCTTCCAGTTCGAGGGCTCCGGCATGCGCGAGGCGATGCGGTCGGTGAAGCCGACGGTGTTCGAGGATCTCATCGCACTCGTCGCGCTTTATCGGCCGGGGCCGATGGCGTACATCCCCGTGTATGCGCGGCGCAAGAACGGCCAGGAGCCCGTCGTCTACCCCGATCCTCGGCTCGAGGAGATCCTCCACGACACGTACGGGATCTGCCTGACCGGCGACACGCTCGTCTTCGACGCCGCGTCGGGGCGCCGGGTCAGAATCGACGAGCTCCAGCAGTTCGACGACGTCCTGGTGCAGGGAGTCGACGACGAGCTCGGGCTGGCGCACGCGCGCATCACCCACTGGATGGACAACGGCGTCCGTCCGGTCTTCGAGTTGCGGCTCCGCAACGGAACGCGGATCAAGGCAACGGGCAACCACGAGTTCCTCACCGAGGGCGGCTGGAAGCAGCTAGACGAGCTCAGTCCCGGAGACTTCGTCGGGACACCGCAGAAGCTCTCGCTTGCTCGAGACGGGCGCCACCTGGACGAACGCGAGCGAGCGCGCCAGAAAGTGCTGGCATATCTCCTATCCGACGGCTCGCTCTCGCAGCCGGCGCCGACCTTCTATTCGTCTAGTGCAACGCTGGTCGCCTCCCTCGAGGACGCCTGCTGCGTTGGCTTCGAGAATGTCTCGTTCAGCCGTCGCTTGGGCGAGCGGGATGTCATGCAGATCGCTGTCGTCAAGGATCAGACGGCCGGCACCGCCTATCACGTGCCCTCTGGGCTGGATCTCTGGTTGCGCGATCTCGGCATGCGGTGGACGGTGAGCGACAAGCGCGCGCAAGGAAGCAGTCGAAAGGGGCCGAGGAGCCACGAGAAGTGGGTCCCGGAGCATGTATTCGAGTTGGCCGATGAAGAGATTGCCCGCTTCCTCGGAGCTCTTTGGGACTGCGACGGCCATGTCGGGGCACGTTCCGTCTTCTACAAGACGATCTCCCGGCAGCTCGCCGTCGACGTCCAGACGCTCCTCCTACGGCTTGGTATCCGCACGACCGTCCACGAATGGCCTTACGAGGCTCGTGGCGGGGCTCGCACGGCGTACCAGGTCACGCCTAGGGGGACGCGACGCTTCGCATCGCTCATCCAGCCGCACATGGTGAGCGTCAAGCGCCACGTCGAGACCCACGCGGCCGACACGAGCCTGACCGTCGACCGCGCGACGTACATGCGGGAGCTCGACACGGCGCCCACTCGCAGGTCGAGCACGCTTGTCGCGCTGAGGAAGCAGCAGACCTCGAAGCAGGCGCGCGCACGGGGAAGGATCGAGTGGCACAGCGCGTCGCCGGTGGTCGACGCATTCGACCTACGCGAGACGATGAATGCCGGTCGCGTCGCCTGGCAGGAGATCGCGTCGATCGACCCTGCCGGCGAGGAGCGCGTCTACGACATCGAAGTCGACGGGATCCACAACTTCGTCGCCAACAATGTGGTCGTCCACAATTGCCTGTACCAGGAGCAGGCGATGGACATCTCAAAGAAGGTCGCCGGCTTCTCCCCCGCGGAAGCCGACGACCTTCGCAAGGCCATCGGCAAGAAGATCCACTCGCTGATGGCCTCGTTGAAGGACAAGTTCCTCGAGGGCTGCGCGTCAAACGGGGTCACGCCGTCCGTTGCCAAGCAACTCTGGCAGGACCTCGAGTCGGCCCAGGACTACTCCTTCAACAAGTCGCACGCCGCCTGCTACGCCCTCATCTCCTACCGCACCGCCTGGCTGCGCGCGAACCACCCGCGCGAGTACATGGCCGCGCTCATCTCCTCCGTCATGAACACGAAGGACCGCGTGCCGTACTACGTCAACGCGTGCGAGGAGCTCGGCGTCGAGGTGCTGCCGCCGGACGTGAACGAGTCGCAGGTCGACTTCGCCGTCGTCGAGGGCAAGATCCGCTTCGGCCTCAACGCCGTGAAGAACGTCGGCGAGTCCGCGTGCCGGGCGATCGTCGCCGCGCGCGCCGACGGCGGGCCGTTCACCTCCATCTGGGACTTCACCGAGCGCGTCGATCCGCAGCTCGTGAACAAGCGCGCGCTCGAGTCGCTCATCAAGGCGGGCGCGCTCCCCGGTTCGCGCAAGGCGATGCTCGAGGTGCTCGAGCAGGCACTCGGCGCCGGCAACGCCGCGCACGACGCGCGCCGCTTCGGGCAGGGGTCGATCTTCGACCTCGGCGACGAGCCGCAGCAGGTGCAGTACCCGCCGCTCTCGACCGAGGAGTACGAGAAGTCCGAGCTGCTGCACATGGAGAAGGAGAGCCTCGGCCTGTACGTCTCCGAGCACCCGCTCCACGCGGTGAAGGACCAGCTCCGGCGCAAGACCGACTGCGGCCTCGCCGAGCTCGAGCGGCGCCGCGACGGCGAGATCGTCCTCGTCGGCGGGCTCGTCTCCTCGCTCAAGCAGCTGACGACGAAGAAGGGCGAGCCGATGGTGTTCGCGACGATCGAGGATCTCACCGGCTCCGTCGAAGTCGTCGCGTTCAATTCCGTGTACGCGTTCGCGCGCGACGTCCTCGTGCAGGACGGGATCCTCGTCGTGAAGGGCCGCGTCGACCACAAGCAGATGGGGGAGACGAAGCTCGTCGCGCTCGAGATCACCGCGTTCGAGGCGACGCCCGAGCGGAAGGAAGTGCGGCTGAAGGTCGACGCGCGCATCGCTGCCGCCGGCGCCGTGCGCGAGCTCGCCGCGATCGTCAAGGACTTCCCCGGCGAGGCGCCCGTGTACCTCGACCTGCTCACGTCGCAGGGGCCGAAGCTCCTCGAGCTCGGGCCCGGCTACCGCGTCCGGCCGGAGCCGGACTTCTTCGCCGAGGTGAAGGCGCTGCTCGGCGAGGCCGCGGTTCTCTAGGCCCAGGGATCGAGCAGCCGCACGCCGGTGCCGGTAAAGACGGCGTCGCGCGTGACGAGCGTGAGGTCGTGCTCGAGCGCGGTCGCCGCCAGCAGGCCATCCACGGCCGGAAGCGGCCTGGTGGCGTTCAGCCGTCCCCAGCGCTCGCCGACAGCGGCCGACACGGGAAGTACGCGCTCGGCGAACGCATGCTTCAGCTCGGCCAGCCATCGTTCGAGGAGCGAGGCCTGGCGGGCGTCTCGGCGCAACTGCAGAAGCGCGATCCCGTACGCGATCTCGCCGATGACGAGCGCGCTCAGGAAGAGCTCGCTCGGATCGACCTGACCGAACCACGCATCGAACGTCGCGTCACGTTGCGGCCGCCGGAACTCCGACACGACATTCGTGTCGAGCAGGTACGTCACACGAGCTCGGGGAAGACGTGCGGCTCGCGCGACCGCTCGATCGGCAGCTCGACGTCCGGGAAGCTCATGAGGAACTTCTTGAAGTCTCCGCCGTGCGAGGTGAGGCGGAGGTACTCCTCGATGTCGAGGACGACCGCGACGTCCTTGCCGTTGCGGGTGACGAGTTGCGGTCCCTCGCTCCGCGCCCGGTCGACGACCCGGCTGAACTGCTGTTTGGCCTCCTGAAGCTGCCACTTCGTCACGGTAATGTCCTTTCTGTCCAGTCTGGACAGATTCTAGCATGCCGCTACGGTGGCTCAATGGCCCGCCGGGAAGACCTCCGCAACGTCGCGATCGTCGCGCACGTCGACCACGGCAAGACGACGCTCGTCGACGCGCTCCTCTGGCAGGCCGGCTCGTTCCGCGAGAACCAGGACGTCGCCGAGCGCGTCATGGACTCGATGGACCTCGAGCGCGAGAAGGGCATCACCATCCTCGCGAAGAACACCGCCGTCCACGTCGGCGACGTGAAGCTCAACATCGTCGACACGCCGGGCCACGCCGACTTCGGCGGCGAGGTCGAGCGCGGGCTGACGATGGTCGACGGCGTCCTCCTCCTCGTCGACGCGAGCGAGGGGCCGCTGCCGCAGACCCGGTTCGTCCTCCGTAAGGCGCTCGAGGCGAAGCTGCCCGTCGTGCTCGTCGTCAACAAGGTCGACCGGCCGGACGCACGCGCGAAGGCGGTCGTCGACGAGGTGTACGACCTCTTCCTCGACCTCGACGCCGACGAGGCGCAGATCGAGTTCCCGATCGTGTACGCGAACGCGAGGGCCGGACGCGCCGGCTTCGCGCCGGACGAGCTCGCGCCCGACCTCGGCCCGCTCGTCGAGACGCTGCTCGCCACCGTCCCGCCGCCCGAGTACGACCCCGACCATCCGCTGCAGGCGCTCGTCACGAACCTCGACGCGTCGCCGTACGTCGGCCGCCTCGCGCTCTGCCGCATCCACCACGGCACGCTCCGCAAGGGCGCGCAGATCGCCTGGTGCCGCCACGACGGGACGATCGAGAACGCGAAGATCACCGAGCTCTACCTCAGCGAGGCGCTCGACCGCGTCGCCGTCGACGAGGCGGGGCCGGGGGAGATCGCCGCCATCGCCGGGCTCCCCGACGTGACGATCGGCGAGACGATCGCCGACCCCGACGACCCGCGCCCGCTGCCGGTGACGACGGTCGACGAGCCGTCGCTGTCGATCACGATCGGCATCAACACGGCGCCGCTCGCCGGGCAGGAAGGCGACCGCCTCACCGCGAGCATGGTGAAGGCGCGGCTCGACCAGGAGCTCGTCGGCAACGTCTCGCTTCGCGTGCTCCCGACCGCCCGCCCGGACGCGTGGGAGGTGCAGGGACGCGGCGAGCTCCAGCTCGCGGTGCTCGTCGAGCTCATGCGCCGCGAGGGGTTCGAGCTCACCGTCGGCAAGCCGGAAGTCCTGACGCGCGAGATCGACGGCAAGCGGCACGAGCCCGTCGAGCGCGTCTCCATCGACGTCCCCGACGACTACATCGGCGTCGTCACGCAGCTGCTCGCGCTCCGCAAGGCGCGC
Organism: uncultured Actinomycetes bacterium; assembly: GCA_963753295.1. Classification (GTDB taxonomy): domain Bacteria; phylum Actinomycetota; class Thermoleophilia; order Gaiellales; family Gaiellaceae; genus Palsa-739. The sequence goes on from CAVWBZ010000016.1 coordinate 181,383, forward strand.
CTCATGCAGCTCGTCAACCACGGCACCGGCTGGGCGCGCATGGACTACCTCGTCCCCGCGCGCGGCCTCATCGGCTTCCGCACCGAGTTCCTCACCGAGACGCGCGGCACCGGCATCCTCCACCACGTCTTCGACGGCTGGGAGCCGTGGCACGGCGAGATGCGCATGCGCCCGACGGGCAGCCTCGTCGCCGACCGGCGCGGCCCGACGACGGCGTTCGCGATCCTCAACCTCCAGGAGCGCGGCTCGCTCTTCGTCGGCCCCGGCGTCGAGGTCTACGAGGGGATGATCGTCGGCGAGAACTCGCGCGCCGACGACCTCGACGTGAACGCGACGAAGGAGAAGAAGCTCACGAACATGCGGGCGGCGAGCTCGGACGAGACGGTGCGCCTCATCCCGCCGCGGCCGCTCTCGCTCGAACAGGCGCTCGAGCTCATCCGCGACGACGAGTGCGTCGAGGTGACGCCGAAGAGCATCCGCCTGCGCAAGGTCGAGCTCTCGGGGACCAAACGCGCTTCCGCCGCGTCACGGCGGAAGCGCGAGCTGGTCGGCTGAGCCGCGGAACTACGGGTTCGTCGCGGCGGGCTGCAGGTCGCCCGCGTACCGCACGTGCTTCGCGGTGAACGTCGCCGTCTGCCAGTTGAAGCTCGGATCCTTGAAGAACCCGGACGCGGCGAAGACTACGGCGACCTTCTCGCCGCTCTTCAGGCCGGAGATCGCGCCCGCCGCCTTGTCCTTGCCCTGGACGAAGACCGTCGAGCCGTTCACCTGGAACGTCACCGCGTTGCCGTTCAGCACCGTGTCGTACGGGCCCGTGCGAGAGACGCTCACGGCGAACGAGCTGCTCCCGACCGAGCCGAGCGTCCCGGCGACGAAGTGGCAGTTGCAGTTGACGTGGATCTCCTTCGCGGTGAGCGAGGCGAGCGTCGCGTCGGCGGCTACCGCGCGGACGCGGATGAGGTCGCCGGGCTCGATGCTCGTCTGGCCCTTGCCGTAGACGATCTGCGTCGACGAGTCGAGAGCGACCGTGACGTTCGTGCCCTTGAGCTGCGTGTCGTGCTTGCCTGTCACCATGACGTCGAGGCTCACCGAGCTCGAGCTCGCCGAGGTGACCGCGCCGGCGAACGCGATCGCGTGCGCCCGGGCCGGCTTCGGCGCCGTCGGGGTGGTGGTGGTCGTCGTCTGGATCGTCGAGGGCGGCCCGTTGTCGGCGAGCGCCGCGAATGGCACGGCGGCGGCCGCGATGACGGCCACAGCGGCGATGCCGAACGCCTTCCATCTCATTGTGCACCTCCGTGTCGTTGTTCGGCCGAGCGGCGCTCGGCCCGACATACGGTGGTTCAGTTGCGTTCGGCGCGGGTCAGGCGAAGATCAGCCGTACGTGAAATGCGTGTAAGGCCTTCGCACGACGTGAACGTGGCCCGCAGCGATATACCTGGGTCGTGGAGCTCGGGATCTACAGCTTCGCCGAGACCGAAGACCAGACGCCCGGCGAGCGGCTGCGCGACCTCATCGAGGAGATCGAGCTCGCCGACCAGCTCGGGCTCGACGTCTTCGGCGTCGGCGAGCATCACCGGCCCGACTTCTCCGTCTCCGCGCCGGCGGTCGTCCTCGCGGCGGCGGCGGAGCGCACGAAGCGCATCCGCTTGACGAGCGCGGTCACCGTCCTCAGCTCCGACGACCCGATCCGCGTGCACCAGCAGTTCGCGACGCTCGACCAGCTCTCCGGGGGCCGCGCGGAGATCATGGCCGGGCGCGGCTCGTTCATCGAGTCGTTCCCGCTCTTCGGCTACGACCTCGACGACTACGACCTGCTCTTCGAGCAGAAGCTCGACGCGCTCCTCGACATCCGCTCGCGCCCCGCCGAGCTCGGCGTCTACCCCGTGCCCGCGCAGCCGATGCTGCCCGTGTGGGTCGCCGTCGGCGGCTCGCCCGAGTCGGCGGCGCGCGCGGGCAGGCTCGGCCTGCCCATGGCGCTCGCGATCATCGGCGGCATGCCGGAGCGGTTCGCGCCGTTCGCGGAGATCCACCGGGAGGCGGCGACCGAGGCCGGCCACGACCCGGTGCCGGCGCTCTCGATCAACTCGCACGGCTTCGTCGCCGAAACGTCGCAGCAGGCGGCCGACGAGGCGTTCCCCGCGTTCAAGCGGACGATGGACCGCATCGGCCGCGAGCGCGGGTGGCCTCCGCTCGAGCGGCCGACGTTCGAGGCGTCGCGGACGCAGCGCGGCGCGAACTTCGTCGGCAGCCCGCAGGAGGTGGTGGAGAAGATCCTCTTCCAGCACGAGATCTTCCGGCACCGCCGCTTCCTCGTGCAGTTCAGCGTCGGCACGCTGCCGCACGCGAGCATCATGCGCTCGATCGAGCTCTTCGGGACGGAGGTGGCGCCGGCGGTGCGCAAGGCGCTCTGCTCCGGAACTCCCGCCGCCGCTGCGGTGTAGTCAGCCGAGTGGAGGGCCGTCCATTCGAGGAGCTCGTCCGTCCACACCAGGAGATCGCGTTCCGCGTGGCCTACCTCATCACTCGCAACGCCGCCGACGCCGAGGACGCGGTCCAGGACGGGCTCGTGAAGGCGTGGCGCGCGTTCGGGCGCTTCCGCGCCGGCGCGCCGATGCGCCCGTGGCTCCTGCGCATCGTCGCGAACGAGGCGCGCAACCGCCGCCGCTCGACGGGGAGGCGGGAGGCGCTCGCGCTGCGTGCTTCCCCCGGCGAGGCGGCCCCCTCGCCCGAGGAAGCCGCGGTGTCGGCGGACGAGCGCGCGCGGCTCCTCGCCGCGCTCGACGAGCTACCCGACGCGCAGCGGCTCGTGCTCGCGTGCCGGCACCTGCTGTCGCTCTCGGAGGAGGAGACGGCGGCCGCGCTCGGCGTCCGCGTCGGCACGGTCAAGTCGCGCTCCGCGCGGGCGCTCGAAAAGCTGCGGGAGGGCTATGGATCTCGAGCGTGAGCTGACGGCGCTCGACGTCGAGTGGCCGGCGACGCCCGCGTTCCGGCTCGAGCCGGCGCCGCGCCGACGCCGCCGGCCGCTCGTCGCCGTCGCGCTCGCCGTGGCGGTCGCGGTCGCCGCCGCCTTCGCGGTGCCGTCGTCTCGCGGCGCGATCCTCCGCTTCCTCCACCTCCGCGGCGTGACGATCGAGCGCGTCGAGCGCCTGCCGCCGGCGCAGGAGCGTCCGCTCGCCGCCGGGCTCGGGCCCGTCGTGACGCCGGCCGAGGCGGCGCAGGCGCTCGGCCGGCCGCCGCTCCTGCCCGCGCTCGATCCCGAGCCGCCGCTCCATGTCTCGAACGGGGTCGCCTCGTTCGTGGTCGTCGACGGCGGGCAGACGGTGCTCGTGAGCGAGCTCGCCGGCACCGCGGTGCTCTTCAAGAAGTTCGCGACGATCGCCACGGGAATCGAGCGCGTTCCGCACGGCCTCTGGATCACGGGCGCGCCGCACGACTTCCTCTTCCCGGATGCCGCGCCGCGGCTGGCCGGCGACGTGCTCCTCGTCGAGCGCGGCAGCTTCCTCGTCCGCGTCGAGGGGCCCGGGCTCGCCAAGGCCGACGCGCTGCGAATCGCGGCGGGGCTGCGGTGACATCCCGCCCCATCTGAGCTACCCTGGCCGGAGGAGCTTCAGAAGGCCCATTTTCCGAGGAATTCTCGAGCGGCTGCGGCGGCTGGGCGTCAGGACGGGGCCGATCCCGTCCTCCCGTGCACAGATACTTGACACGGCCGCTCCCACAGCGCTCGTTCGAACGGGAATCTCCTAAACCACTTTCGTCGTTTTACCGAAGAGAGAGACATGCAAGCGGTTGACGAATACATCGAGACGGAGCTGGAGCGCGTAGAGCGCTGGCGGGCCGACGCGCTCGTCCGGGCCGGCTTCAGCGCCGACCAGGCGGCGAGCCTGGCCGGGCGCTCCGACGTCGACCTGCACACCGCCATCGGCCTGCTCGAGCGCGGCTGCCCGGCGGACGTCGCCGTTCGCATCCTGCTGTAGCTCCGGGACAGGCAGAATGGGCGCCGGTGACCGGCGTCCTCGGCTCGATACCTTCGCCGTCCACCGGCGTCTACCACGTCGGGCCGCTCACCATCCACATGTACGGGTTGATGCTGCTCCTCGGCATCGCCGGCGCGATCTGGCTCACGGGCCGCCGCTGGGTGAAGTGGGGCGGCGACTGGGACCTCGTCTACCGCGTCTCCATCTGGGGCGTCGTCGCCGGCATCGTCGGCGCGCGCATCTACCACCTCATCACGAGCTGGAACCAGGACTCGGCGATCCACGCGCACTGGTACGGGCCGGCCGCCGTCTGGTCGGGCGGCCTCGGCATCTGGGGCGCCATCCCGTTCGGCGTGCTCGCGGGCGCGTGGGTCGTGCGCCGCTCCGGGAACAGCATCCGCCTCTTCATGGACGCGGTCGCGCCGGGCCTGCTGCTCGCGCAGGGGATCGGCCGCTGGGGGAACTACTTCAACCAGGAGCTGTACGGGAAGGCGACGACGCTGCCGTGGGGCCTGAAGATCGACGCGACGCCCGGCGTCCTCCACCATCCGACGTTCCTGTACGAGTTCGTCTGGGATCTCCTCGGCGTCCTGCTCCTCCTCTGGATCGACCGCCGCTTCACGATCAAGCGGCCCGCGCTCTTCTCGCTCTACGTCGCCGTCTACACGGCGTTCCGCACGTTCGAGGAGACGCTGCGCGTCGACCCGTCCAACCATTTCCTCGGCCAGCGGATCAACTTCTGGGTGTCCCTCGTCTGCTTCGTCCTGTCCGTAGCGTTCTTCGTGTGGTGGCAGTTCCTGCGCAAGCCGTCGGTGCACAAGCCGCCGCCGAAGCGGGCGCGGCCGATCCCGAAGGGGCCGCGCATGGCCGTCCCGAAGGGGCGCGTCCGGTAGTGGCTCTAGGGTCCCCGGCGTGATCGTTCGGGAGCTCGAGCTCGACCTCGACGCGTTCGAGGGGCCCTTCGACCTGCTGCTGACGCTCGTCCTCAAGGACGAGCTCGACCTGCGCGACATCGACGTCGCCGGCATCGTCCTCTCGTTCCTCGAGCGGCTCGCCGAGCGGGACGAGCTCGATCTCGACGCGTGCGGCGAGTTCCTCGTCCTCATCTCGGCGCTGCTCGAGCTGAAGGCGCGCGGCCTCTTCCCCGAGGAGGCGGCCGAGCTCGCCGAGCTCGAGCCGGAGGCGGCCGCGGAGGAGCTGGCGCGGCGGCTCGCCGAGTACCGGCGGATGAAGGAGGCGGCGGTGTGGCTGCGCGAGCGGCTCGCGGCCGAAGGCGACCGCTTCTTCCGCACGGGGCCGGCGCCGTTGGCGCCGAAGGTCGAGGTGCAGCTCGCGCCGCAGGATCCGGAGCGGCTCGCCGCCGCGCTGCGGCTCTTGGCGGTGCCCCCTCCCGAGGTGTCGCTCGCGCACATGGCGCTGCGCTTCCCGCCCGTCGTGCAGTTCCTCGAGCGGTTCCGCTCGGTGCTGCAGCGGCGGACGCGGTTCGACTTCGACGCGGAGGTGGGGGAGCTTCCGCGCATCGAGCAGGCCGTCGCCCTGCTCGCGCTGCTGGAGCTGCGCCGCTCCGGCGAGATTTCGATCGAGCAGGCGGCCCCGTTCGCCCCGATCAGGATTTCCCGCATCGACGTCGAAAGAGAGGCTTCATGGACGCTCCGCTCCGCCTGATCGCCGCCAATCCGCTCGACCAGCTCGCCAAGACGATCGAGGCGCTGCTCGTCGTCGCGTCCGCACCGTTGTCGGTGCAGGAGCTCGCGGAGGCGTCCGACGACCATCCGGAGCGCGTCGAGGCGGCCCTCGGGCTCGTCGGCGAGCGCTACCGCGAAGGGCGCAGCGGCGTCGTCCTCGAGCACGTCGCGGGCGGCTGGGCGTTCCGGGCCTCGCGCGACGCGGCGGAGGCGTGCGCGCGGCTGTTCGAGAAGCCGGCGCAGCGCGGGCTGTCGCAGGCGGCGATGGAGACCCTGGCGATCGTGGCGTATCTCGGGCCGTGCACGCGGCCGGACATCGCGCGGATCCGCGGCGTCTCGGCCGACTCGGCGGTGGCGTCGCTGCACGAGCGCGGCCTCATCGCGGAGGCCGGGCGCGAGGACGCGGCCGGCGGCGCGATCCGCTACCGGACGACGCAGCTCTTCGAGCGCGTCTTCGGCCTCGAGAGCCTCTCGCAGCTGCCGCGCCTCGACGACCTCGGCGCCGACGTGGAGCAGATCCGCGAGCGGCTCCACACGGTCGCCGAGAAGCGCACCGCCTGAAGCCGGGGACACTCCCCGATACGGCTCCGTCGGCGTTTCGTCACGCGGGGCGCACGCGTTCGCCCCGCCCGGCGCCCGGTTCCTCTTAACCCGAACTTAGTCCGATGCTTTCTAATCGACGCCGATGCCGCCCGCTCCCGACCGACAGGCGCGGTTCTCACGCGGCCGGTTTTTCGTCCTCGCGGGGGCGGGCATCGGCGCCGTCGCGACCCCGGCGGCCCGCGCGTCGGTTCGAGCCCCGGTCGACGCCCCGTCCGTCCGCAGCTACACGAGCCGGCCGGACCTCACCCCGCCCGTCGTCGATGTCTCGACCGCGCTGCCGACGGCGGCGCCCGGCTACGTCTTCCTCGCACCCGCGGTCGGCCCGCAGCTCGGGCCGCTCATCGTCGACGACACCGGGGAGCCGGTCTGGTTCCGCCCGCTGCCGCTCTACTCGAACATGGCGGCGCACAACTTCCGCGTGCAGACGTACGGCGGCCGGCCGGTGCTCACCTGGTGGGAGGGCAAATACGCCAACGGCTTCGGGCAGGGCGAATACGTGATCCTCGACGCCGGGTACCAGGAAGTGGCCCGGTTCGGCGCCGGCAACGGATACGCCGGCGATCTGCACGAGTTCACGATCACCCCCGACGACACGGCGCTCATCAGCGTCTTCAACAACGTCGCCGCCGACCTCTCGCCCTACGGCGGTCCGGCCGACGGGACGCTCCTCGAATGCATCGTCCAGGAGATCCACATCGAGAGCGGCGCGGTCCTCTTCGAGTGGCACAGCGCCGACCACGTCGGGATCGACGAGTCCTACCTGCCGGTCACCGCCGGTATCTGGGACTACTTCCACCTCAACTCGATCGACCCGCTCGACGACGGCAACCTCCTCATCTCGGCCCGCCACACGTCGACGGTGTACAAGCTCGACCGGCAGACGGGGGAGATCGTCTGGCGGCTCGGCGGCAAGAAGAGCGACTTCGCCATGGGCGCCGGAACGCAGTTCGCCTTCCAGCACGACGCCCGCGGACACGCCGGGGACGTCGTCTCGATCTTCGACGACGGCGCCTACTCCGCCGAGTCGGCGATCGAGCCCGCTTCGCGGGCGATCGTCGTGCAGCTCGACACCGGAGGGATGACGGCCGAGCTCGCGCGCGCGGAGGTCAACCCCGAGAGCGCCGTGTCGTTCGCCATGGGGAACACCCAGCTGCTCCCCGACGGCGGGATGTTCGTCGGCTGGGGGACGACCCCGGAGTGCTCGGAGTTCGCAGCCGACGGAACACTGCGCTTCGACGCGGTCATCGCCGGCGGCGCGTTCTCGTACCGTGCCTTCCGCTGCGCCTGGAGCGGGCGACCGGCCGCGCGGCCGAACGTCAAGGCCGAGCCGAACGCCGACGGCAGCGTCCAGCTGTTCGTCAGCTGCAACGGAATGACGGACATCTCGCACTGGCAGATCCTCGGCGGCCCCGACCGGAGCGCGCTGCGGCCGCTGCGGACGGCGGTGCGCACCGGCTTCGAGACGAGCATCCGCGTGAAGAAGGCTCCCGCCTGCCTCGCCGCCGTCGCGCTCGACGCCCGCAGCCGAACGCTGGCGACCTCCAGAGTCATCCGGACGTAGCGCGCGCGGCGAGGCGGCGCGCGCCCCGCGCTGCGAGCACGAACAGCGCGGTGAAGCCGAGCGCGACGCCCCAGAAGGCGAAGGCGACGTGCCCGACGATCGCCGCGCGGACGAGCACGCCCGCGGAGACACCGGCGAGCCACGTGACCGTCAGGCGCCACCGACCGCCGCGCGCATACAGGCGCACGAGCGCCGCGACGACGAACCAGCCGCCGAGGATGCAGAGGAGGTCGCGGCCGAACGCGCCCGCGGACGCGCCGTGGTTCAGCACGCCGACGACGACGAAGACGAGGAGCGCGGCTGCGTCTACAGCAGCCGTATGGAGACGAGGACGAACCATGTCAGCATTGCAGCGTAGAAGCCGCGCTCGATCAGACCGAGCCACGGCCGCAGGGAAGACCGCAGCGCGACCGACGTCCCGAGCGCGCACGCCGCCATCGCCCAGCCGAGCGCGGGCAGCCCGTGCTCCCACCGCTTCAGCGCGATCGCCGCCCACGACGCCGCCACGAACGCAACCGCCGCGAACAGCACGTGCGAGGGGTGGATGACGGGGAAGAGGCTGATCCCGAAGCGGGCGACCGCGAGCGCGGCGAGGAGCACGATGACGCGCCGCGGGTGGCCGAGCGCGACCGCGAGGAAGACGGCGGCGGCCGCCGCGCAGCGCACCTGCGCGCGGTACCACGCCGAGTACGCGCCGATCCCGTACTCGCTCACCGCGTTCCGCACCGGCGAGTAGCCGGTCGGCGCGGCGTGGAGGTAGACGAGACAGCCGACGCAGCCGGCGGTGAAGGCGAGCGAGGCCGCCGCAGCCGCCGCGGTCACAGGCGGTGGATGATCTGCTCGGCCTCTTCGCGGGTGAACGCGCGCAGCGTCTCCGTCTCCTCGCCGCCCGCCTGGCCGAGCTTCGTGATGATCTCGAGCGCCGTCTCGTCGTCGGGCGCCTCGAACACCTCGACGACGTCGTAGCGGCCGAGGGTCACCCAGACGCCGACGAGCGTCCCGCCCGCCTCCGCGATGAGGCGCTCGCCGTCCTCGACGCGGTCGCGCCACGCGGGCAGTCCGGTGCGGCCCTGCGTCGTCCAGCGCATGAGCGAGATGTAGTGCGGCACGTCCGCGCGTATCTTCTCAAGCCGTGCGCCTGAACGCCTTCCTCGCCCGAGCCGGCGTCGCCTCCCGGCGCGGCGCCGACGAGCTCATCAAGGCAGGGCGCGTGCGCGTGAACGGGGCGCCCGGCCGCCTGAACACGACCGTCGAGGGCGACGACCGGGTCGAGCTCGACGGCCGCCCCGTCGCGGCGCAGCAGCTCGCGTACGTCCTCCTGTACAAGCCGGCGGCGACGGTGGCGACGGCGCGTGACCCCGGCGGCCGCCCGACCGTCGTCGACCTCGTCCCGGCCGAGCCGCGCATCGTCCCCGTCGGCCGCCTCGACGCCGACACGACCGGCGCGCTGCTCCTCACGAACGACGGCCCGCTCGCGCACCGGCTCGCGCACCCGAGCCACGGCGTCGAGAAGGTCTACGAGGCGGACGTGAAGGGCGAGCCGGACGACGCCGTGCTCGCCGCTCTCCGCGCGGGCGTCGACCTCGACGACGGCCGCACCGCGCCCGCGCGCGTCCGCCGTCTCGGCCCGAGCCGCATCGAGCTCGTCCTCCACGAGGGCCGCAACCGGCAGGTGCGCCGCATGCTCGAGGCGGTCGGCCACCCCGTCGTCCGGCTTCACCGCAGCACGTACGCCGGCCTCACCCTGGAAGGGCTCGAGCCCGGCCGGTGGCGCGAGCTCGAGCCCCTCGAAGTCGAGCGGCTGCAGCTGCTGTGAACGGGGCGTAACAGCGGCGTGACAAGTCGTGGACTGGCATTGTTCGCTTCTCTGCGGCCAGGGTAGGTTCGCTGTCGTCGTCAGTTCCCAACCGCAGGGGGAGCAATGAGCAAGCTGGTTCGGAGAGCCTCAGTCGTGGCTCTGATGGCCGCTGCGATCGCAGCGGCGGCATGGGGCGCATCGTCGTCCACCGCGTCGCCGACTCCATCCACGACCTCGTCGACGTGCCATCTCGCGAACGGCATCCGGCACGTGATCGAGATCGTGTTCGACAACGTGCACTACAACCGGGACAACCCGAACGTGCTCTCGGACATCGAGCAGATGCCGGCCCTCGAGAACTTCATGACGCAGAACGGCACGCTGCTCTCCAACAACCACACGCCGATGATCGCCCACACGGCGAACGACCTGGTCACGAACTTCACCGGTCTGTACGGCGACCGCCAGGGCATGAACGTGGCCAACGACTACTACGCCTTCACGCCCTCGGGCGGAGTCACCCCCGAGCGGAGCGTCTTCTCCTATTGGACCGGCCCGGGAGCCGACAGCTTCCCGCAGATGGACTACTCGGCGACCGTGCCGCCCAAGGATCCGACCAACGCCACGCCGCCGGCGCCGTGGGTGCCCTTCACCCGAGCCGGATGCGATGTCGGCGGCATCTCCTCGGTCAACATGGAGCTCGAGAACGTGAGCCCCGACCTCCAGACCGTCTTCGGTGCGGGATCGCCCGAGGTGAACCAGATGAACGCCGACAGCGACTCGTACAAGGACCAGGAGACGAACGACTACATCGGCCTCGCCGTCCACTGCGCGAAGGGCAGCGCGTTCTGCGCCGACGCCAAGGCGGTGAAGTACGGGCAGACGACGCCGTCGCCGACCGCGGTGGCGGACGTCCTGCCGGACGAGCCGGGCGGCTATAGCGGCTATCAGGCCGTCTTCGGCCACAAGTACCTGCAGCCGATCCTCGCCGGCGCCGCCAACTCCGGCGGAAACCGCACCTTCGGGAACGGCGACAGCTTCCCGGTCACCGACGCCGCGGGCAACCTGACCGACCTGAACGGAACCGAGATGGACGGTCAGTACGTGAACACGCCGGGCTTCCCCGGCTTCGGGCCGATCACCGCCGCCCAGTCGCTCTCCTACGTCGCCGACATGCAGGAGAGCGGGGTGCCGGTGACCTACGCCTACATCTCCGACGTCCATGCGGTGGCTTCGGTCGACACCGGGCCGTGCAGCCCCGCCTCGACGTACAAGGGCAAGCCGGATGTCGGCTACGCCGACGGGCCGGGCGACAACTGCTACTACCAGACGACCGCGTCGTACAACCAGGCATTCGCGTCGTTCCTGAAGCGCCTGAGCGACGACGGCATCACCCCGCAGAACACGCTGTTCGTCTTCGGAGCCGACGAGGGCGACCACTTCGCCGGCGCCAACGTCGGTCGGGCCGAGCAGCCGTCCTGCACCGGCACACCGCTCACGACCTCGTACATCTGCAACTACGCAAGCGGGCAGGTGGGGGAGGTCCAGGCGAGCGTGCACGGCCTGCTCCAGTACGAGGACAACGACACGACGCCCTTCGCCAACGAGCCGCAGGGCAATGCGGTGTACGTGACCGGCAACCAGCCGACGCCCGTCGTTCGCCAGCTCGAGCGCGACTTCGGCAACATCACCGTCACCGATCCCTTCGACGGCGCCAACCCCGAGCCCGCCGTCAAGTGGCTGGCCGACGGCAACGTCGAGGAGCTGATGCACTTCGGCAACGCCGACCCGGCCCGGGTGCCGACGTTCACCGCGTTCCCGCTACCGGACGTCTACTTCACCGGCGGCGCCGGCGACTCGCCGGCGTGCAAGTCCGGGACCACGGCGGCCACCGCGCCGGCCGGCTGCGTGAAGATCAACGGCGAGTACGCGTGGGATCACGGCTACTACGCGCCGGAGATCAACAACACCTGGCTCGGATTGGTCGGGCCGGGCGTGAAGCACATCGGCGTCGACGGAGCGAGCGCCGGACAGGGCCCGAGCTCCGCGAACAACGCGAACGCCGGCACCGAGACCGACACGCAGCTCGCCAATCGCGGGACGTGGGCCGACCAGGCGGACGTGCGGCCGACGATCATGGCCCTCACCGGGCTCAAGGACGACTACATCGAGGACGGCCGCGTCCTGACCGAGGACCTCAGCGTCTCGCCGGGCGCGACGAGGCAGCCGGGATTCGACCAGCTCGCCAGGTGCTACAAGCAGCTCAACTCGAGCGTCGGCCAGTTCGGGACCGACGTCCTCGTCGCCGACACCAAGGCGCTGAAGACGGGCTCGAGCACGAACGACTCGACGTATCAGCGGGTGAGCGCCGAGATCAAGCTGCTCGGCACCGCGCGTGATGCACTCGCGACGCGGATCAAGAACGACCTGTTCAACGCCGAGTTCAACAACAGGCCGATCCCGGCGGGCGGGGATCTGCTGCTCTGCAACGGCGAGCTCGTTGCGGCAGCGGTACTCGCTCGATAGTCCGACTACAGACCGCGGGGGCGGGCCGCTCCGAAAAAGCGGCCCGCCTCCGCCTTCGCGAACCCCATGCGGTCGTACATCGCCTGGAGCGTCGGCTCGCTCGCGCGGCGCGCCTTCTCGGCGCCGACGGAGAGCAGCCGCTGCAGCTCCCGCTCGTCCTCCCGCAGGGCGAGGAACTTCTCGCGGATCGGCGCCAGGAGCTCGACGACCGACTCGCCGACGGCCGCCTTGAAGTCGCCGTAGCCGGCGCCGGCGAAGCGCTGCTCGAGCGCGTCGACCGGCTCGCCGGTGGCGACGCTCATGATCTCGAGGAGGTTCGACACGCCGGGCTTCGCCTCCGGGTCGTAGCGGATCTCACGCTCCGAGTCGGTCACCGCCGACTTGAACTTCTTCCGGATCGCGTCCGGCTCGTCCGCGATGTAGACGGCGCCCTGCTCGGTCGAGAGCGACGTCGACATCTTGTTCGTCGGCTCCTGCAGGTCCATGATCCGGCCGCCGACCGACGGGAACTGGCCGCCGGGCACGCGGAACGTCTCGCCGTAGCGGTAGTTGAACCGCTCCGCGACGTCGCGCGCGAGCTCGAGATGCTGGCGCTGGTCGTCGCCGATCGGGACGAGATCGGTCTGGTAGAGGAGGATGTCGCCCGCCATGAGCACCGGATACGTGAACAGGCCGGCGGAGACGAACTCGTGCCGGTCCGACTTCTCCTTGAACTGCGTCATCCGGCCCAGCTGGCCGTAGCTGGCGACGGCCGACAGCAGCCAGGCCGCCTCGGCGTGGGCGGTCACGTGACTCTGGCAGAACACCGTCGAGCGCTCGGCGTCGAGGCCGGTCGCGAAGAGCATCGCCGCGAGGTCGAGCGTCGTCCGCCGGAGCTCGGCCGGGTCGTAGTCGACCGTGATCGAGTGGAGGTCGACGATGCAGAAGAAGGCGTCCCCCGTCTCCTGGGTCTGGACGTACTGGCGGAAGCCGCCGCTGTAGTTGCCCAGCGTCTTGCGGCCCGTGGGCTGGATTCCGGAGAAGATGATCGGCTTCCGTTCGTCGGCCATGGTTGGTGATTCTGCCTAAGCTTCCGGAGATGGCGATCACCGGCGCACCCGAGCTCATCATCGTGATGGGCGTGAACGCGACTCCCGAGCAGGTGGAGGACGTCGTCGCGCGCCTCGAGGAGGCCGGCTGCGGCGCGGTCGTCACCCCGGGCCGGGAGGCGACCGTCATCGGCGCGATCGGCGAGCGGGAGCTGCTCGCGGCGCTGCCCCTCGAGGGCTACGCCGGCGTCGAGCAGGTGCTGCCGATCCTCAAGCCGTACAAGCTCGTCTCCCGGGAGCTCTCGCCCGACCCGACCGTCATCGAGGCGCGGGGGAGGCGCATCGGGGACGGGTACTTCGGCTTCATCGCCGGCCCTTGCAGCGTCGAGACGCGCGAGCAGACGCTCGAGACCGCGCGGTGCGTCGCCGCAGCCGGGGTGACCATGCTCCGCGGCGGCGCCTTCAAGCCGCGCACCTCCCCGTATGCGTTCCAGGGGCTCGGGGAGGAGGCGCTCGAGATCCTTCAGGAGGCACGCGAGGAGACCGGCCTGCCGATCGTCACCGAGCTGATGGACCCGCGCCACGTCGAGCAGGTGGTGGAGGCGACCGACGTCATCCAGATCGGCGCGCGCAACATGGCGAACTTCTCGCTCCTCGCCGAGGTCGGACGCGCCCGGAAGCCGGTTCTTCTGAAGCGCGGCCTCTCCGCGACCGTCGAGGACCTGCTGATGGCGGCGGAGTACATCGTCAAGGAGGGGAACTCCGAGGTGATCCTGTGCGAGCGCGGGATCAAGACGTTCGAGACGTCCACGCGCTTCACGCTCGACATCGGCGCCATCCCCGTCCTGAAGATGGAGACGCACCTGCCGGTGATCGTCGACCCCTCGCACCCGGCGGGACGCCGCGACCTCGTCCTGCCGCTCGCGCGCGCCGCCGTCGCCGCCGGCGCGGACGGGATCATCGTCGAGGTGCATCCGCACCCCGAGGACGCGCTGAGCGACGGCCCGCAGCAGATCCCCACCGCCGACTTCCCCGACTTCGCGGCCGAGATTCGCGCGCTTGCGTCCCTCATGGGACGCACGATCGGGTAGCGCGGTGAAGATCGACCCGGCTGCCGAGATCGTCGGGCACGTCGCCGTGCCCGGCGACAAGTCCATCTCTCACCGCGCGGTGCTCGTCGGCGCGGTCGCCGAGGGGGATACGCACGTGCGCGGGTTCGGCCGCGCCGGCGACACGCAGTCGTCGGTGAACGCCGTGCGCGCGCTCGGCGTCGAGGTCGAGGATCTCGCCGACGACGAGCTGCTCGTCCACGGCGGCGCTCTTCGATCGGGCACCGTCGACTGCGAGAACGCCGGAACGTTGATGCGCCTCCTCGCCGGGCTCGTCGCCGGGCGCGAGGGCCGCTTCGAGCTCACCGGCGACGCGTCGCTCTCGTCGCGGCCGATGGAGCGCATCGCCGAGCCGTTGCGGCGGATGGGAGCGAGCATCGAGACGACCGACGGGCACGCGCCGCTCGTGATCGAGGGCGCGGCGCTCCGCGCGATCGACTACGAGCTGCCGGTCGCGAGCGCGCAGGTGAAGTCGGCGGTGCTCCTCGCCGGCCTCACGGCGAAGGGCGCGACGACGGTCGTGGAGCCGGTGCCGACGCGCGACCACACGGAGCTCATGCTCGAGGCGGCGGGGGTGAAGGTCACGCGGCGCCCGAGCTCGGTGACCGTCGAGGCCGCGGGCGGCCTCCGCCTCGGCGAGGTCGACGTCCCCGGCGACTTCTCGTCGGCGGCGCCGCTCCTCGTCGCGGCCGCGCTCGTCCCGGGCAGCGACGTCACCATCCACGGCGTCGGCCTCAACCCGCGCCGGACCGGCCTTCTCGCCGTGCTCGAGCGGATGGGCGTCCGCGTCGCCGTCTTCAACCGGCACCGCGCCGGCCGCGAGCCCGTGGGCGACGTCCAGGTGCAGCACTGCGAGCTCTCGGCGACCGAGCTCGATGCGAAGGAAGTGCCCTTGCTCGTCGACGAGCTTCCGCTCGTCGCCCTGCTCGCCGCGCACGCGCACGGCGAGACGATCGTCCGCGGCGCGGCCGAGCTGCGTGTGAAGGAGAGCGACCGCATCGAGGCCGTCACCGACCTCCTGCGTGCCTGCGGCGCGCACGTGACCTCCCGCCCGGACGGCTGGACGATCAGAGGCGTCCCGGCGCGGCTGCGCGGCGGACGGGTCGAGGCGCGCGGCGACCACCGGATTGCGATGCTCGGCGCCGTCGCGGGGCTCGCGTCCCGCGAGGGCGTGGAGGTCGAGGACGCGCAGACCGTCTCTATAAGCTTCCCCGGCTTCTATGACCTCCTCGACTCCATGGTGAGACGGTGATCGTCGCCATCGACGGCCCCGCCGGCGCAGGCAAGAGCACCGTCGCGCGCGCGCTCGCCGAGCGGCTGGGCTTCCGCTATCTCGACACGGGTGCGATGTACCGCGCGGTGACCTGGCTCGCGATGCAGCGCGGCGTCGATCTCGGCGACGCGGCGGCGTGCGCGGATCTCGCGCGCGCGGAGCCGGTGACGTTCGACGACGACGAGCGCGTCTGGATCGCCGGCACCGACGTCACGTCGTCGATCCGCGGTCCGCGCATCGACCGCATGGTTCCCGTCGTCGCGCGGCATCCGCCGGTGCGCGAGGTGATGCGCGAGCGGCAGCGCCAGCTCGGCCGTGACGGGAACGTCGTCATCGAGGGCCGCGACATCGGCACCGTCGTCGCGCCCGACGCCGCGGTGAAGGTCTACCTCACCGCCGACCGCGGCGAGCGCGCCCGGAGACGGAGCGCGGAGCGTCCGGGCATCGGCGCGGACGCGCTCGCCACCGACCTGCGCCTCCGCGACGAGAGCGACGCCGCGCGCATGCAGCCGGCCGAGGACGCGCAGCAGATCGACACGACGAACCTCGACGTCGAGGACGTCGTCGGCCGGATCGAGGCGCTCGTCCGCGAGCGCACGTCGGTCTGATGAACTCGGTCGACTTCCACTGGAAGTGGGGGCGTTGGGTCATGGGCGGCCCGACCGCGCTGCTCACGCGCCTGCGCGTGTACGGCAGGGACCGCATCCCCGCGAAGGGCGGCTACGTCGTCGCCTTCAACCACTTCTCGTGGCTCGACATCCCCGCCTACGGCTGGGCGACGACGCGGCCGCTCTACTTCCTCGCGAAGGCGGAGGCGCACGCGGTTCCCGTCGCGGGCGCGTACCTGCGGCTGTTCGGCTCGTTCGGCGTGCGCCGCGGCGAGTCCGACCGCGAGGCCGTGCGCCGCATGCGCGAGATCGTCCGCGCCGGCAACCTCCTCGGCGTCTTCGCGGAAGGGACGCGGCAGCGCTCGGGCGTCCCGGGGAAGGTGCAGCCGGGGGCGGCGATGGTGGCGCTGAACGAGGGCGTGCCCGTCATCCCCGCCGCCATCCACGGCTCCCAGTTCTGGAAGCCGGTGAACTTCGCGCCGGTGTCGATCGTGTGGGGCGAGCCGATGACGTTCGAGGGGCTGCCCGTGGGATCGAAGGGCTACCGCGAGGCCTCGACGCGGATCGAGGCGGAGCTGCACCGGCTCTGGGAGTGGCTGCGCGAGCAGCACGCGGCCGGACGGCCGCGTGCTGTCACGCTTCCCTAGGGCTAGACGCCGAGCTCGTACGCCCGCTCGCCGTGCATCGAGGCGTCGAGCCCCGCCTCCGCCTCCTCGCCGACGTGCACCGGCGTGAAGTAGTTGATGACCTTCAGCGCGAGGAACGTGAAGAGGAAGGCGTAGAGCGAGCAGCCCAGACCGGCGCCGACCTGCTTGCCGAAGAAGCTCCACGCTCCGTGCGCGAGCCCCGTGCCGCCGGCGGCGTTGATCGCCCGGTCGGCGAAGACGCCGAGCAGCACGATGCCGAGGAGCCCGCCGACGCCGTGCACGCCCCAGACGTCGAGCGCGTCGTCCCACTTCATGCGGTTCTTGAGCTGGATCGCGCCGTAACAGACGCACCCCGCGACGATGCCGATCACCACCGACGCGTAGATCGGTACGAAGCCGGCCGCCGGCGTGATCGTCGCAAGGCCGGCAACAGCTCCCGTCAGCAGGCCGACGAAGTGCGGCTTCTTCGCGAACCACCATTCGACGAAGAGCCAGGTCACCGCCGCGAACGACGCCGCCAGGTCGGTGTTGAGAAACGCGAGCGAGGTGATGTGGTCGACCTTCAGCTCGCTACCGGCGTTGAAGCCGTACCAGCCGAACCAGAGCAGGCCGGTGCCGAGCGCGATGAACGGGATGTTGTGCGGCGTGTCGACGAAGCGGCGCTTGCCGACGTAGAGCACGGAGGCGAGAGCCGCGAAGCCCGCGGACGCGTGGACGACGATCCCGCCTGCGAAGTCGCGCACGCCCCAGTGGGCGAGCACGCCGCCGCCCCAGAGCATGTGGACGAACGGGTAGTAGACGAACAGCTGCCACACCACGAGGAAGGCGAGATACGCCTTGAACGTGACACGGTTCGTGAACGCCCCCGTGATCAGCGCCGGCGTGATGATCGCGAACATCATCTGATACGCGATCAGCACCACGAGCGGGATGCCGGAAGGCTTGTACATCGTCCCGACGCTCACGTGGCGCAGGAACGCGAGATGGAAGTTCCCGAAGATGCCGTCGTTCCCGCCGCTGAAGCAGAGTGAATAGCCCACGAGCCACCACATCACCGTCGTGATCCCCATCGACGCGAAGCTCTGGATCATGATCGTGAGGGTGTTCGAGCGGCCCACCAAGCCGCCGTAGAAAAACGCGAGCCCGGGCGTCATCAACATGACGAGGCTCGCGGCCAGGAGCATGAACGCGGTGTTCGCTCCGTTGAACATCCGGCCGTCCTTTCCGCTGGTGGTCCCCGATTGACCCTACCCTTCCGTTCGATGTCGGACCAGGGCCTCCTCGGCACCGTCGCGATCGTCGGCTTTCCCAACGTCGGGAAGTCGACCCTCGTCAACCGCCTCACCGGCACGCGGGCGGCCGTCGTCCACGAGACGTCGGGCGTCACCCGCGACCGGAAGGAGCTCGTCTGCGAGTGGACCGGTCACCGGTTCCTGCTCGTCGACACCGGCGGCGTCGACATCGCCGACGAGACGCCGATCACACGTTCGATCGCGACGCAGGCGCGTGAGGCGGTCGCGGAGGCCGACCTCGTCCTCTTCGTCGTCGACGCACAGCTCGGCATCACGCCCGGCGACGAGGAGGTGGCGCAGATCCTGCGCGAATCGCACAAGCCGGTGCTCGTGCTCGCGAACAAGATCGACGACCCGCGCCACGACGCGCTCGCGTTCGAGCTGCACCGGCTCGGCCTCGGCGATCCGATTCCGATCTCGGCGCTCCACGGTCACGGCGCCGGCGACCTGCTC
This sequence comes from uncultured Actinomycetes bacterium, assembly GCA_963753295.1. Taxonomy (GTDB): domain Bacteria; phylum Actinomycetota; class Thermoleophilia; order Gaiellales; family Gaiellaceae; genus Palsa-739. Next base: position 199,940 of record CAVWBZ010000016.1, read on the forward strand.
GACGAGATCGTCGGCTATCTCGAGGCGCACGCGGCGGCGCCGCGCACGGAGCTGGGGGAGGAGGCGATCCGCGTCGCGATCCTCGGCCGCCCGAACGTCGGCAAGTCGAGCCTCCTCAACGCGCTGCTCGGCCGCGAGCGCGTGATCGTCTCGGAGGTGCCCGGCACGACGCGCGACTCGATCGACACCGTGCTCGAGCGCGGCGACCGGACGTTCGTGCTCGTCGACACCGCGGGCCTGCGCCGCAAGCGCCGCCACCGGCAGGGCATCGAGTACTACTCGGAGCTGCGCGCGCTCGAGGCGGCGGAGCGCGCCGACGTCGCGCTCGTCCTCATCGACGCGTCGGAGGGCGTCGTCGAGCAGGATCTCAGTGTCGCCGACGTCGCGCGCAAGGCGAACTGCGCGACGCTCGTCGTGCTCGCCAAGTGGGACGTGACGGAGGTGAAGATCGAAGAGGTGCGTGGGCATCTGCGCCGTCGCCTGCGGCAGCGGCCCGCATTCCTCGCCGTCTCCGCGCACACCGGCCGCGGGCTCGAGCGGCTGCTCGACGCGGTCGTCGAGCTGTACGACCGGTACGCAGCGCGCGTGCCGACGCCGGAGCTCAATCGGGCCCTTGCCGAGCTGCGCGAGGCCCGGCAGCCGCCGGCGCGCAACGGCCGGCGCCTCAACATGCTCTACGCGGCGCAGGTCCAGTCGCGGCCGCCGCGCTTCCGCATCTCCGTCAACGACCCGGCGCTCGTCACGCGCGACTACGGGTTCTGGGTCGAGAACGAGCTGCGCGACCGCTTCGGCCTCGACGGCGTGCCCGTGTCGATCGACTTCGTGAAACGGTCATGAGCGCCGCTCCTCACGTTCCTGGGGCGGCGCTGGCAAAGGAGCCAAGCGCTCGGCGCGAAGGGCAGTACATGAGGTACGACCGAGTGCCGAGCGCGCAGGATCCTGCCGCCAGCGTCGTCAGCCTTTCGCGGAGCCCGGCCGCGCCGGGCGTGAGCGAAAGGCGGCCAGGGACGTGAGGTTCCTCGTCGTCGGTGCGGGCTCGTGGGGGACGGCGTTCACGCGCGTGCTGCTCGACCGCGGCCACGACGTCGTGCTCGCCTGCCACACCCCCGACCAGGCGCGGGCGATCGCGAAGACGGGCCGCAACCCCCGGTACATGACGAAGGTCGACCTGCGCGGCGTGCCGACGGTCACGCTCGACGACATGCCGGGCGACGTCGACGTGATCGTCGTCGCCGTTCCGAGCAAGTCGTTCGCGGACGTCGTCGCGTCGCTTCCGGGCGACGCGCCCGTGCTCAGCCTCACGAAGGGGCTCGACCCGGCGACGGGCGAGCGTCTCTCGACGCGCGTTCGCGGCCGGTCGGTCGCCGTTCTCTCCGGCCCGAACATGGCGGAGGAGATCGCCGTGGGCATGCCGACCGCCGCGGTGATCGCGAGCGAGGACGGCTTCCTCGCGGGTCAGCTCCAGCACGCGGTCAACTCGGCCGTCTTCCGCGCCTACGTCAACCCGGACATCGTCGGCGTCGAGCTCTGCGCGGCGGCGAAGAACGTCATCGCGCTCGCGGCGGGCGCGGTCGACGGGCTCGACCTGGGCGACAACGGCAAGGCGGCGATCGTCACGCGCGGGCTCGTCGAGATGGCGCGGCTCGGGGACGCGTTCGGCGCGCGCAGCGAGACGTTCTCCGGTTTGGCCGGCATGGGCGACCTCATCGTCACCTGCTGGAGCCGCCACGGCCGCAACCGGCACGCGGGCGAGCTCATCGCGCAGGGCCTCTCGGCGGAGGCGGCCGTCGCGCAGATCGGCCAGACGGTGGAAGGAATCATCACCGCCCCCGTCCTCCTCGAGCTCTCGCACCGCGTCGGCGTCGAGCTGCCGATCACCGAGGGCGTGTGCGCCGTGCTCGGCGGCCGGAGCCTCGGCGATCTCGCCTCGGGACTGATGGGTCGGCAGCCGACCGAGGAGTGACATGCGGTAGCCTCAGACCGATGCCTGCGCGCTCGTTTTCGTTCACGTCGGAGTCGGTCACCGAGGGTCATCCCGACAAGATCGCCGACCAGATCTCCGACGCCGTCCTCGACGCAGTTCTCTCCGACGACGCGCACGGCCGCGTCGCCTGCGAGACGCTCATCACCACCGGCCTCGTCGTCGTCGCCGGCGAGATCACGACCTCGACGTACGTCGACATCCCGCGGCTCGTCCGCCGGAAGGTCGCCGAGATCGGGTACACGCGTGCGAAGTTCGGCTTCGACGCCGACACGTGCGGCGTCGTCGTCGCGATCGACGAGCAGTCGCCCGACATCGCGCAGGGCGTCGACACATCCTTCGAGCAGCAGCACGGCGACGACGATCCGCTCGATCGCGTCGGCGCCGGCGACCAGGGGATGATGTTCGGCTACGCGTCGAACGAGACGGACGAGCTCATGCCGCTGCCGATCATGCTCGCGCACCGGCTCGCGAAGCGCATGAGCGAGGTGCGCAAGGCGGACATCCTCCCGTATCTGCGCCCCGACGGGAAGACGCAGGTGACGATCCGCTACGAGGAGGACGAGCACGGCCACCGCCGTCCCGTCGAGATCGAGCGCGTGCTCATCTCCACGCAGCACCGCGACGGGCTCGACGTCGAGTCGCTCATGAAGCCCGACCTCATCGCGCACGTCGTCGAGCCGATCCTGCCGAAGGAGCTCTACGACGAGCGCCGGCTCGAGCAGAAGGACTTCGTCTACTGCAACCCGACCGGGAAGTTCGTCGTCGGCGGGCCGATGGGCGACACGGGCCTCACGGGGCGGAAGATCATCGTCGACACGTACGGGGGCTCCGCGCCGCACGGCGGCGGCGCCTTCTCCGGCAAGGACCCGACGAAGGTCGACCGCTCGGCCGCGTACGCGGCGCGGTACGTCGCGAAGAACGTCGTCGCGGCAGGGCTCGCCGAGCGGTGCCAGCTGCAGGTCGCGTATGCGATCGGCGTCGCGCATCCGATGTCGATCCTCGTCGAGACGTTCGGCACCGAGGCGATCCCGGTGGCGAAGATCGAGGAGCTCGTCCGCACGCACTTCGACCTGCGTCCGGCGGCCATCCTCCGTGACCTCGACCTGCGCAGGCCGATCTACTCGAAGACCGCCGCCTACGGGCATTTCGGGCGCGAGGACGGCGACTTCACGTGGGAGCGCACCGACAAGGCGGACGCATTGCGTGCCGCAGCCGGGCTCTCCGAGCCCGCCGCTGTCTGAGTCGGTTCTCATCACGGGAGGCGCGGGCTTCATCGGCTCGCATCTCGCCGACGGGCTGCTCGCGCGGGGCCACCGTGTGCGCGTGCTCGACTCGCTCGTGCGGCAGGTGCACGGCGGCGACGCCCGGCCGGACTATCTCGCTGCGGACGTCGAGCTCCAGCTCGGCGACGTTCGCGACCCCGACGCGGTACGGCGCGCGCTCGACGGCGTCGACGCGGTCGTGCACCTCGCTGCGCGCGTCGGCGTGGGGCAGTCGATGTACGAGATCGCCGAGTACACGTCGGCGAACTCGGTCGGCACCGCGGTGCTGCTCGAAGCGCTCGTCGAGCATCCTGTGCGGAAGCTCGTCGTCGCGTCGAGCATGAGCATCTACGGCGAGGGCCTCTATCGCGGCGGCGAGCCGGGCGAGCGGACCCGCGAACAGCTCGAACGGCGAGAGTGGGACTTTCCCGGGCTCGAGCCGCTGCCGACGCCGGAGACGAAGCGTCCGGTGCTGTCGTCGATCTACGCGCTGACGAAGTACGACCAGGAGCGCGCGTGTCTCGTGTGCGGCGCGGCGTACGGCATGCCGGCGGTCGCGCTGCGGCTCTTCAATGTGTTCGGCCCGCGGCAGGCGCTGTCGAATCCGTACACGGGCGTGCTCGCGATCTTCGCTGCGCGGCTGCTGAACGACCGCGCGCCGCGCGTGTTCGAGGACGGGCGGCAGCGGCGCGACTTCGTCTCCGTCCACGACGTCGCGCGCGCGTTCGCGACTGCGCTCGAGGAGGACGGCGCCGACGGGCAGGCGGTGAACGTCGGCAGCGGCGCGAGCGTGTCCATCCTCGAGCTCGGCGCGCTGCTGGCGCGCGTGCTCGGCAAGGAGGTGGAGCCGGAGGTCACGGGCGAGTTCCGGGCGGGCGACATCCGCCACTGCTTCGCCGACGTGACGCTCGCCCGCGAGACGCTCGGCTTCGAGGCGGCGGTGTCGCTCGACGACGGCATTGCCGAGCTCGCCGAATGGCTCGCGGGGCAGACGGCGGACGACCGCGTCGACGAAGCGACGCGGGAGCTCGCGCGGCGAGGACTGACCGGCTAGTCGCGACGGGCGGCGATGAGGCGGCGCGGATGCTCGCCGGCCCGGCCGAAACAGGCTAGGCCTCGAGCCATGACGATTCCGTATCGGGGACAGTCCCCGTCACGGGAATGTCGGAGAGTCGTTACGCGGGCTTGACGAACAGCCCGGCGGCGGCTCGTTCGGAAACGGCTCGCTCGCCGCCGTCGAGCTTCACCGTGAACTGGTCGGCCGCCGGCTGCACGGCGCGCAGCTCGATCTCCTGGCCGGGGACGAGGCCCTGGTCGTAGAACCAGTGCAGGAGGTCGCCGTCGTGCTCCGCGAGCCGGACGATCGTCGCGCGCGTCCCGGGTGCGAGCGTCGCGAGCGGCGTGAGCTCCCGGTTCTCCGCCTGCTCGAACGCGGGATCGACGGGCCACCCGTGCGGGCAGCGCTCGGGCCGCCCGAGCTTCTCGTCGATGCGGTCGATCATCTCATCGGTGAACGTGTCGCCGAGCTGGTCGGCCCGCTCGTGCGCCTCCGCGCCCGTGTACCCCATGAAGTCGGTGAGCAGCCTCTCGATGAGCCGATGCTTGCGGACGACGCGCTCGGCGCGCTCGCGGCCCGGCGCCGTCAGCAGCGCCTCCTTGCGCTCGCCGCGCTCGACGAGCCCGTCCGCCTCGAGCCGCTTCAGCATCTCCCCGGCCGACGCGCGCGAGACGTGGAGCATCTCCGCGACGCGTGAGGCGAGCGGGGGCGAGCCGCCCTTCGGCGTGTACTCGCCGATCGGGAAAGCGAGGAAGTAGATCGTCTCGAGGTATTCGTCGACGGAGTGCCCCTGAGCCATCTGGCTATATTGCCCGTACGGCCGCTGTAAGGCGGCCCTTACATATGAGCACCGGACACATCCTTCTCCTCGGCGCCCTCGCGGGCGTGACCATCTTCCTCGGCCTTCCGGTCGTGCGGATGCGCGGCCTGAGCGCGAATGCCCGCGCCGGACTGTCGGCGCTCGCCACGGGGATCCTCGTCTTCCTGCTCTGGGACGTGCTCTCGAACGCGGTCGACCCGATCGACTCCGCGCTCCACGCGCACCGCTGGGGCCGGTTCGGCGGCCTGTGCACGCTCGGCGTGCTCGGCTTCACCGCCGGGATGATGAGCCTCGTCTACTACGACGCGTGGATGAAGCGACGCGCCGACCGCCGCGTGAGCCCCCTCGTCGGGCCCGGCGCGGCTGCCGTCGACGAGTTCGAGCACCCGGGGTTCCTCGACCTGTCCACGCCCGCCGTGCGGCTCGCGTTCCTCATCTCGATCGGCATCGGCGTGCACAACTTCGGCGAGGGGCTCGCCATCGGCCAGGCGGCCGCGACGAACGAGATCAGCCTCGCGGCGACGCTCGTCATCGGCTTCGGCCTGCACAACGCCACCGAGGGCTTCGGCATCTGCGGCCCCATGAGCGGCGCGGGAATCCGGCCGAGCTGGAAGCTCATCGGGCTCCTCGGCCTCATCGGCGGCGGCCCGACCTTCCTCGGCACCCTCGTCGGCCAGGCATGGACGAGCGACGCCGTCTCGGTCGTCTTCTTCACCGTCGCCGGCGGTTCGATCCTCTACGTCGTGCAGGAGCTCTTCGCGGTCAACCGCAAGTACGGCAACCCCGTGCTCATCACGTGGCTCATGCTGGCCGGGATCATGGCCGGCTTCGCGACCGACTTCGTCGTCACCGCGGCCGGCGTCTAGCCCGGAACACCGCGAGGTCGGGCCGCACGTACGCGGCCTCCGCGTCGAAGCCGGCCTCGTCGAGCCACGCGAGCTGGTCCGGCACGCTGCTCGGCACGTCCATCTCCCAGTCGACGAAGATCGCCGCGTCCTCCGGCTGCTCCGGGACGACGAGATCGCCGAGCACGAAGGAACTCGACACGTCGGCGACGCGCCGGAAGAGATCGCGCTTGCCGGGGCCGTCGAGGTGGTGGACGGTGAGGACGGAGACGGTGAGGTCGAACGGCCCGTCCGGGAGCGCCTCTTCGAGCCGCGCGAGGCGCAGGTCGGCGCCGGGGAGCCGGTCGCGGGCGCGCATGAGCATCGGCTCGCTCGCGTCGATGCCCGTCCAGCGTGCGCCCGGGTTGCGCGCGAGCACCCGCAGCGCGGTCTCGCCGGTGCCGGTGCCGAGCTCGAGCACATCGCGGCCGGCCGCGGCCGTCGCGACCGCATCCTGCAGCTCCTCGTAGCCGGGAATCTCCTCGTGCATGAGCTCGAGATACGACTCGGGGTCCCACTCGTGGTTCACCGGCGCCACCAGCCGCGCTTCCGCTCGCGTCGCCGGGCGCGGATGACCGCGAGATCGTCGCGCTCCCACGTCGTCTCCGGGTCGAAGCCCGCCTCGCGCAGCCACGTCGACTGCTCGTGCACCGTGTCCGGGAAGTCGTACTCGGGCACGAGCGGCACCACCGCCTCTGCGGGATTCCTCGGGACGACGACGCTGCCGAAGACGAACCACTCGGAGACGGCGGCAACGCGCTTGAACAGCTCGCGCTTGTTCGCCGCGTCGAGGTGGTGGACGGTGAGGCACGACACGACGAGGTCGAACGGCCCCTCCGGCAGCGGGTCGGTCAGCTCGGCGCGGCGGAACTCCGCTCCCTCGACGTCGATCGCCGCGAACATGCGCGAGCTGCCGTCGAGGCCGAGCAGATGCGCGCCCGGATGGCGCGCGAGGACGCGCCGCGTCGTCTCGCCCGTGCCGAAGCCGAGCTCGAGGATCCGCTTCGCCTCGATCGTGGCGGTCGCGGCGGCCGTCTCGTCCTGGAGCTCGTCGTAGAGCGGGATCTCCCTGCGCATGAGCGCAAGGAAGTCCTCGGGCGTGAACTCGGGACCGCCCACATGGCCGACCATACCCCTAGCTACGCTCGCTCGGTGAGCCGCTACGCCTCCGTCTATCCGCTCGTCACCGCTCGTGCGGTTGCGCGCCCGTTCACGTACGAGGTGCCGGAGGACGCCGCGAAGGGCTCGGTCGTCGAGGTGCGGTTCGGGAACGCGCGGCGCCGCGGCGTCGTCACCGAGGTGGACGTCGCGCTTCCGGACGGCGTGGACGCGACGGCGGTCGAGCGCATCGCGGAGACGCTCCCGCCCGCGCTCGTCGACCTCGCGCTCTGGCTCGCGGACTACTACGGCTCGACGCCGGCCCGTGCGCTCGCGCTCGTCGCGCCGTCGCATCCGAAGCGCCGCGGCGAGCGGCGCACCGTCGCCAACGCCGTCGGGGGGGAGCCGGCGCCGGCGCAGCTCTCGCCGCCGCAGACGGCGGCGCTCGCGCGGATCGAGGAGCTGCTCGACGGCTCGGGCGGCAACGTCCTCCTGTGGGGCGCGACCGGCAGCGGCAAGACCGAGGTCTACATCCGTGCGTGCGAGGCAGCGCTCGCCCGCGGGCGCGGCGCGATCGTCCTCGTCCCCGAGATCGCCTTGACGCCGCAGGCGCTCGGGCGCTTCCGCGAGCGCTTCGGCGACCGCGTCGCCGTCCTCCACTCGGCGCTGAGCGAGGCGGAGCGGCGCGACGAGCGCGAGCGGATCGCGTCCGGTGAGGCTCCCGTCGTCATCGGCGCGCGGTCGGCGGTGTTCGCGCCGGTGCCGTCGCTCGGCGTCGTCTGCGTCGACGAGGAGCACGACGCGTCGTACAAGCAGGAGTCGGATCCACGCTACGACGCGCGCACCGTCGCGGCGAAGCGCGCCGCGCTCGAGGGCGCCGTCGCGGTCTTCGGCTCCGCGACGCCGCGGCCGGAGTCGTGGCAGTCGCTCGAGCGAATCGAGCTCGGCGGCCGGCTCGCGGCGCCGCTCCCGTCCGTCCGCGTCGTCGACCTCCGCCGCCAGGCCGGCTATCCGCTGTCGGCGCCGCTGCTGAAGGAGCTCGGCGCGATCGCGGAGAACGGCGGCAAGGCGATCCTGCTCCTCAACCGCCGCGGCGTCGCGCCCGCGGTGCACTGCCGCGCGTGCGGCGCGACGCGGCGCTGTCCGAACTGCGACGTCGCGCTCACGCTGCACGGCGACGCGATCCTGCGCTGCCACCACTGCGGGCGCTCGGAGGCGATGGGGGAGACGTGCCCCGCGTGCGGCTCGGCCGAGCTCGCGCGCATCGGCGCGGGCACACAGAAGCTCGAGCGCGAGCTCGCGAAGCAGGTGCCCGAGCTCGAGGTGATCCGTCTCGACGCGGACGTCGACGACGTGCGGGCTCCGCTCGAGCGCTTCGCGCGCACCGACAAGGCGGTTCTCGTCGGCACGCAGATGGTGGCGAAGGGCCACCATTTCCTCGGCGTCGAGCTCGCCGCCGTCGTCGACGCGGACACCGGTCTCGGCCTGCCGGACTTCCGCGCCGAGGAGCGGACGTTCCAGCTGCTCACGCAGCTCGCCGGCCGCAGCGGCCGCGAGGCGCCGGGCCGCGTGCTCGTGCAGACGTTCCAGCCGGACGCGCGCGCGATCGTGCACGCGGCGCGGCACGACGTCGCCGGCTTCCTCGCCGAGGAGCTGGAGCGGCGGCGCGCGCTCGGCTATCCGCCGTTCGGGCACCTCGTGCGCATCGTCGTCACCGGGCCCGAGCTCGACGACGCGATGCGTGCGCTCGAGGAGCTGAAGGCGGGCCTCGGCGGCGACGAGCTTCTCGGGCCTGCGCCGCTCCTGCGCCTGCGCGGCCGCAACCGCGCGCAGCTCATCGGCAAGACCGACCAGCCGCGACGGCTGGCGACGCGCATCGCCGCGCTCCTCGCCGCCGCCGCACCCGCGATGCGCCGCGCGGGGCTGGCCGCGGTGGTCGACGTCGACCCGCAGAGCCTCTAAGGCATACGGCTCCGTAACCGGGGAGTGTCCCCACGGGTTCCCGAGAGCCGCGGAGCCGTGCGGCACCGGACGCCGGGGAGTGTCCCCGGTACGGGAGAGCCGTTACGACTTCGTCGCGGCGGCCCGGTCGGCGGGCCAGCGCTCGAGGATCCACGTGGCGTCGAGCGGCTCGCGCTCGTACGGCTTGCCGTTGATCCGGACGAAGTCGCGCGTCTGCGGGTCCATCGGCAGCCGCGCCTCGGCCGGGAACTGCGCGTTGTGGCGCGCGATCCAACCGTTCACCTCGGCGAAGCTCCACCGCTCGGCCGTCTCGCGCCACAGCCGCGCGAACTCACCGGAATCCTCGACCTCGTCCGCGAGCGCCCGCCATGTCTCGGTGAGCTGCCGCTCGTGCTGGTCGACGGCGTCCTCGATCGCGCGCAGCCGGCGCATCCACATGAGCGGCCCGCCGAGCGCGCGCACCGCCGCGTCGGCGTCGGGGCGGAAGTTGCGGAGCCGCGGCGTGAGCGGCCGGCCCCTGACCGGGCTCTCGGCGAGCTCGACCTCGAGCAGGTCGCGCTCCTGCCGGTCGCGCGTCGTCTCCGGGCGGATCGCGCCCTGGCTCATCGTCTCCTTCAGCTCCCTCGGATCCACCTCGCTAGTGTGCCCACTGCATGGCGAAAGCCGAAGGACAGGTGTACGAGGACGAGGAGCTCGACGCCGAGCTCGAAGCGCGGCGCCGGCTCGCGCTCGCCCAGATCCGGCAGTACCCGGACGTCGCGCTGAAGATGGCCGCGCGGCCGGTCGAGCACTTCGACGACGACCTCCGCGATCTCATCGAGCGGATGAAGCGGCTCATGCAGGACGCGCGCGGGATCGGCCTGGCCGCGACGCAGGTCGGCGTGCTCCAGCGCGTGTTCGTCTTCACGCCGGCGAAGGACGAGGTGGCCGCGATCGTCAACCCGGAGATCGTCGACCGCAGCGCCGAGACGGACGTCGTCGAGGAGGGCTGTCTCTCCATCCAGGGCGTCCTCGTTCCCGTCGAGCGTCCGCTGCGCGCCACCATCGCGGGCCGCGACGAGAACGGCGAGGAGGTGCGGTACGAGCTCGAGGACATCTTCGCGCGCGCCGCACAGCACGAGGCCGACCATCTCGACGGGGTGCTGATCATCGACCGGACGACGACGGAGGCGCGGCGCGAAGCGCTCTCGATCCTCCGTCCCCGCATCGTCCTGAGCTGAATGCCGATCGCGGTCGCGGCGACCGCGCCATTCGGCGCCGACGTGCTCGAGCGGCTCGCCGCGACACACGATGTCGCCCAGCTGCTGACACGGCCGGACGCGCCGCGCGGCCGCGGACGCAAGCTCGCGCCGTCACCCGCGAAGGAAGTCGCGGAGCGACTCGGCATCGCGGTCATCCATGAACGCGACGCGATCGACGCGGACGTCGTCGTCGTCGCGGCGTACGGGCTGCTCATCCCGGACTCACTCCTCGAGCGCGCGCTGTGGCTCAACGTCCACCCGTCGCTCCTGCCGCGCTGGCGCGGCGCCGCGCCGGTCGAGCGCGCGCTCATGGCGGGCGACGTGCGCACCGGCGTCACGATCCATCGCACGACCGCGGAGCTCGACGCGGGGCCGATCGCGGCGCAGGAGGCGTTCGGCATCGGCTCGGAGGACGACGCGGGCACCGTGTTCGCGCGCGCCGCGGAAGTGGCGGCGCGGCTGCTCGACGGCGTGCTCGCCGGCGAGCCGGAGTTCACGGAGCAGCCGGCAGAAGGAGCGACGTACGCGGAGAAGATCGCGCCCGCGGATCGCGAGCTCGACCCGGCCCGCCCCGCCGTGGAGCTCGTGAATCGCGTACGCGCGCTGTCCCCGCACATCGGCGCGCGCCTCGGCGACCTCCTCGTGTGGAAGGCGCGTATCGCGGAGGACGGCTCGTTCGAGCCCGTCGAGGTGCAGCCGCCGGGAGGCAGGCGGATGACGTACGCCGAGTACCTGCGCGGGCGCCGGTGATCACGCCGGCGCGCACCGCCGCGTACGAGGTGCTGCTCCGCGTCTTCGAGCAGGACGCATACGCCGACCGCGTGTTCCGCACCGCCGCCCGCGACCTGGACGACCGCGAGCGCGCGCTCGCGCAGCGGCTCGCGTACGGCGCCGTTCAGCGCAAGCGCACGTGCGACTACGCGATCGAGACGCTCGGCAAGCGGCCGGTGCGCAAGCTCGACCCGCCGGTCCGCGCGTCGCTCCGCCTCGGCGCGTACCAGCTCGGCTACACGGGAACGGCGCCGCACGCGGCCGTGAACGAAGCGGTCGAGCTCGTCCGCCGGGCGCGGCTCGAGCGCGCGGTCCCGTTCACGAACGCCGTCATGCGCCGCCTCGCAGCCGGCATGCCGAAGCTGCTCGAGGGCTTGCCCGACGGGCCGCTGAAGGAGTCGTACCCGGATTGGATCTACGAGACGTGGGTGCGCGAGCTCGGGGCCGCCGACGCGCTCGCGCTCATGCGTGCGCAGAACGAGCCGCTCGAGACGGTCGTGCGCCACGTCAGCGGCCCCATCCCCGGCGAGTCGACGGACGTCCCGGGCGCGTACCGCGTGCGTCACGTCGACGCGCACGCGCTCGCCGACGGGCGGGTCTGGCCGCAGAGCCGCGCGTCGCAGCTCGCCGGCCTCGTCGTCGGCGCGCAGGACGGCGAACGCGTCCTCGACCTGTGTGCCGCGCCGGGCGGGAAGACGATGCAGCTGCGCGGCGACGTCACCGCCGTCGAGATCGATCCGGGCCGCGCGAGCGAGCTGCGGGCGACGCTCGAGCGCTATCGCGTGACGAACACCACCGTCGTCGAAGCCGACGGGACGGCGCTGCCGCCGGAGCTCACCGGCTTCGACCGTGCGCTCGTCGACGCGCCCTGCTCGGGCCTCGGCGTCCTCGTCGGCCGGCCCGACCTGCGCTGGCGCAGCCGGCCGCTCCCCGAGCTCCAGCTCGCGCTGCTGCGCGGCGCCGCCGAGCGCGTGCGGCCCGGCGGGACGATCGTCTACTCCGTCTGCACGATCAACGCCGACGAGAACGAGGCGGTCGTCGACGCGAGCGGCCTCGAGCCGCTGCCCCTCGGCGAGGAGTGGCCGGCGTACGCGCATCCGCGGCGGCCGGAGTTCCTCCTCACGCTGCCTCATGTCCACCGGACGACCGGGTTCTTCGTCGCCCGACTCAAGGCGTAGCATCGGCGTGCAACTGTGGCCTGGCAGGACTGGATCCGGACCGTGGAGATCGAGCCGTCGCTCTACGCGGCCGACTTCACGCGCCTCGGCGAGCAGATGGAGGTCCTTCTCCGCACCGGCGTCCGCGTCTTCCACTTCGACGTCGGCGACGGCCACTTCGTCGAGCCGATCACGATGGGCCCGATCGTCCTGCAGGCGGTCGCGCCGCTCGCGCATGCGATGGACGGCGCCATCGACTGCCACCTGATGGTCGACAACCCGGTGCACCACTTCCCCCAGATCGCCGAGGCGGGCGGCGACAGCGTCACGTTCCACTACGAGGCGGTCGACGACGTGCCCGCGACGATCGCCGCGGCGCGCGAGCACGACCTGCAGGTCGGCGTCGCGTTCAATCCCGACACGGAGCCCGAGGACGTCGCCGAGGTCGCCGGCGACGCCGACATCGTCCTCTGCATGAGCATCCATCCCGGCTACTCGGGGCAGGAGTTCATGGAGGAGGCGATCGGCCGCATCGAGCGCCTGCGCGCGGCCCTTCCGGAGTCCGTCTTCATCCAGGTCGACGGCGGAATCGGCAACGAGAACATCCGCGCGGTGTACGACGCGGGCGCGCGGCTCATGGTCGCCGGCGCCGCGATCTTCCACCGCGAGGATCTGCCGCGGTCGTACCGGCGGCTGGTACAAACGCTCGCGTGAACCATTTCGAGCGGGCGCTCGAGCTCGCAGAGCACGGCCGCGGCAAGGTGCGCGACCATCCGCTCGTCGGCGCGGTGATCGTCGCCGGCGACGAGGTCGTCGGCGAGGGCTGGTACGAGTACGACGCCGTCGACCACGCGGAGACGGTCGCGCTCGCGCAGGCGGGCGAGCGCGCGCGCGGCGCGACGATGTTCGTCACGCTCGAGCCGTGCGCGCACCACGGCCGGACGCCGCCGTGCGCCGATGCGGTCGCGGCCGCGGGCATCGCGCGGGTCGTCGTCGGGGCGCTCGATCCGAACCCGAAGGCGGCCGGCGGAGTCGAGCGGCTGCGCGCGGCCGGCGTCGAGGTCGACGTGCTCGACAGCGCCGCCGCCCGCCGGCAGAACGAGGCTTGGCGCACGTGGGCCGCGCTCGGCCGGCCGTTCGTCACGGTCAAGCTCGCGGTCACGCTCGACGGTCGCGTCGCCGTTCCGGGGCGGCGCTGGGTGTCGGGCGAGGAGTCGCGCCGGCTCGTGCACGAGCTGCGCGCATCCGTCGACGCCGTGGCGGTCGGGATGGGAACAGTGCGCGCCGACGATCCGCGCCTCGACGCGCGCGGCGTCGGCGCGACGAGACAGCCGCGGCGCCTTGCGTTCGGTCACGGAGAGACGACGTTGGAGTTGCGCAGCGGCCCACTCGACGACGAGCTGCGCGCCCTCGCCGCCGAGGGTGTGCAGTCGCTGCTGCTCGAGGGCGGCCCGACGATCGCGACCGCATTCCTCGCCGCCGCCCTCGTCGACAAGCTGCTCGTCTTCGTCGCGCCGGTCGTCGGCGGCGAGGGGCCGCGCCTGCTCGGAGAGCTGGCCGAGCCCGTCGCGCTCTCCTCCATGAGCGCGCGCCGCGTCGGCGAGGACGTGCTCCTCGAGGCATACGTCTCGGAGCCGGGATAAATGGAGGGGCGGTGGTGGGCCGCCCCTCCGCGTCCGCAGGGAGTCGCTGCTGCGGACTGAGCGACCGGCCAGCCCGGTCGCAGTCTTAGCGAGGACAACTCCCTTGGTGCAGACCGAGCATCGCAACGGACCGGGCAAGCGTCTGTACCGAACGCCGCTGAACCGGATGCGGGAAAGCCGCAGCTAGTTTGTGCTCATGTTCACGGGGATCGTGCGCGAGCGGGGCCGGGTGGTCGCCTTCGACGGCTCGCGGCTCGTCGTCGCCGCGGTGACGGACGCCGGGATGGGCGACTCCGTCGCGGTCTCCGGCGTCTGCCTCACGGTGGTCGCGCGCGCCGACGGCACGCTCGCATTCGACGTCAGCGACGAGACGCTCTCGCGCTCCAAGCTCGGCACGCTCGCCGCCGGCGACGAGGTCAACCTGGAGCCGGCGCTCCGCGCGGGCGATCCGCTCGGCGGCCACATCGTCCAGGGCCACGTCGACGGCATCGGCGCGTTCCGAGGCGACGCCGCCGGCCTCACGTGGTTCGACGCGCCGTCCGAGCTGCTGCGCTACTGCGTCGAGAAGGGCTCGATCACCGTCGACGGCACCTCGTTGACGGTGGCGGGTCTCGACGACGCCGGCTTCGGCGTCGCGCTCATCCCGCAGACGCTCGCCGAGACGACCCTCGGCACGCTCGCGCCCGGCGATCCCGTCAACCTCGAGGTGGACGTGATCGCGAAGTACGTCGAGCGCCTTACGATGCACGTATGAGCTTCGCGACCGTCGACGAGGCGATCGAGGACATCCGCGAGGGGAAGATGGTCGTCGTCGTCGACGCGGCCGACCGCGAGAACGAGGGAGACCTCACGATCGCGGCGCAGTTCGCGACCCCGGAGGCGATCGCGTTCATGGCGAAGGAGGGGCGCGGGCTCATCTGCCTGTGCCTCACGGGCGAGCGGGTCGACGAGCTCGGGCTGCACATGATGACCGACCACAACGAGACGCCGTACGGGACCGCCTTCACCGTCTCCATCGAGGCGCGCGAGGGAATCTCGACGGGGATCTCGGCGCACGACCGCGCGCGCACGATCCAGGTCGCGATCGACGCGTCGAAGAGCGGCGGCGACCTCGTCCAGCCGGGCCACGTGTTCCCCTTGCGCGCGCGCCCGGGAGGCGTCCTGCAGCGCTCGGGCCAGACGGAGGCCGCGATCGACCTCGCGCGTCTCGCCGGCTTGATCCCCGCGGGCGTGATCTGCGAGATCATGAAGGACGACGGGACGATGGCCCGCGTCCCCGATCTCATCGAGTTCTGCGCGCAGCACGGCCTCAAGCTCGTCACCGTCGCCGACCTCATCGAGTACCGCCGCCGGCACGAGAAGCTCGTCGAGCGCGAGGTGACCGTCCGCCTGCCGACCGCGTACGGCGACTTCGACGCGGTGCTCTTCACCGAGACGTTGACGGGCAAGCAGCACGTCGCGCTCGTGCACGGCGACGTCGTCGGCGCAGCCGACGTGCTCGTGCGCGTCCACTCGGAGTGCCTGACCGGCGACGTCTTCCACTCGCTGCGCTGCGACTGCGGCGAGCAGCTCGACGCGGCGATGAAGCTCATCGCCGACGAGCCGTGCGGCGTGCTCCTGTACATGGCGCAGGAGGGCCGCGGCATCGGCCTGCTCAACAAGCTGAAGGCGTACGAGCTGCAGGAGGGCGGCCTCGACACCGTCGATGCGAACCTCGCGCTCGGCTTCGCCGCCGACGAGCGCGAGTGGGGAATCGGCAACCAGATCCTCGCCGACCTCGGGCTCACGACCATCCGTCTCCTCACGAACAACCCGAAGAAGGTGTCCGGGCTGCAGGCGTACGGGCTCGAGGTGACCGAGCAGGTGCCGATCGAGGTGCCGCCGCACCCGGAGAACCGGCGGTATCTGGCCGCCAAGCGGGATAAGCTCGGCCACGGCCTGCACCACCAGGGGCTCAAATTCGAGGCGGAGGACGAGTGAGCGAGCACGACGAGGAGTTCTGGCCCGGCGAGCTGCGGGACGAGGACGACGCCGAGGCCGAGCCGGCGGAGCCGGAGGACGACGAGGACACGGGCGAGGGGCCGGCGGTCGAGGACGAGCCGGAGGCGGCGCCGCCGTCGGGTCATGCCCCGGGCGAGCTCGAGATCCCGATCGACGTCGACCTGATCGAGGGAGCTGCGCACAACACGAACAAGCGCATCGCGATCGTCCTGTCCCGCTTCAACGGCGACGTGACGAACCGCCTCCTCGAGTCGGCGCTCACCGAGCTGGCGCAGGCCGGCATCGAGCGCCAGCACGTCACCGTCATGCCGGTGCCGGGCGCGTTCGAGCTGCCGCTCGGCGCGATGGCGCTCGCGAAGACGCGGCGCTACGTCGCCGTCATCGCGCTCGGCTGCGTCATCCGCGGCGAGACCGCCCACTTCGAGTACGTCGCCGGCGAGGCTGCGTCCGGGCTTCAGCTCGCAGCTCTCGAGACCGGGGTGCCGGTCTCCTTCGGCGTCCTCACCACCGACAACCTCCAGCAGGCCATGGCCCGCGTGGACAAAGGCGGCGAGGCGGTCCGCACCGCGCTCGAGATGGCCGACCTCTTCAACCAGCTCCGCGCGAGCGCCAAAGCGAACGCCTAGTTCGGTACACTGCTCCGCCGATGTCCAAGGTATGCGTCATTTGCGGGAAGAAGCCGAGCTTCGGGAATCACCGGAGCCACTCGATGGTGGCCACGAAGCGCCGCTTCGACCCGAACCTCCAGCGCGTCCGCATGCTCCTGCACGGCAAGGCGACGCGGGCGTACGTCTGCACCCGCTGCCTCAAGGCCGGCAAGGTCACCAAGGCCATCTGAGCCGGGCCGCGGCCGGGCTTCCGCCCACGTGCGCGCAACCCTGGGGCGCGCGGTGCGGTCCAATCCGTTCGTGCAGGCCGTGTCGACTCCCCTCGGGCGCATCACCATCGCGAGCGAGGCGATCGCTCAGATCGTCGCGGAGACCGCCCGCGAGTGCTACGGCGTGGTCGCGATGGCCGGTCCGAAGTGGCTGCCCGAGCGCGCCCGCAAGGGCATCGAGATCACGCGCGCGGGCGAGGAGGTCACGGTCGACCTGCACGTCGTCGTCGAGTACGGGCTCAACCTCGCCGAGGTGGCGTCGTCGATTCGCAACCGCGTCTCGTACGAGGTCGCGCGCATGACGGGTCTCCCGGTGCGCGCGGTCGAGGTGCACATCGACGGTGTGCGGAGGCAGGCGTGAACGGCAACGGCGGCCTGAACGGCGACCTCGACGCGCTGAAGCTCGTCGTCGCGGGCGCGCTCGCGTCGCTCGAGGCGAACCGGCAGCGCATCGACGACCTCAACGTCTACCCGGTTCCCGACGGCGACACGGGCACGAATCTCACGATGACGGTGCGCGCGGTCGTGGACGCCGTCGACAAGACATCCGCGGCGAGCCGCGCGTCGCTTGCGCGCGACGTCGCCCGGGGCGCGCTCATGGGCGCGCGCGGCAACTCGGGCGTGATCCTGTCGCAGATCGTCCGCGGCGCGGCCGACGTGCTCGGCGGCACCGACACGTCGCACGTCGACGCGGCGGCGGCGGCGCTCGCGCTGCGCGGCGCGTCCGACGCCGCGTATCGCGCCGTCCGCCGCCCGGTCGAGGGGACGATGCTGTCGGTCATCCGCGAGCTCGCGGAGGAGGCGGAGGCGCGCGCGGGCGACCGTCCGCCGCTCGGCGACCTCCTCGTCGAGCTCGTGCGCCGCGGCGAGAGCGCCGTCGCGCGCACGCCGGAGCAGCTGCAGGTGTTGCGCGAAGCGGGCGTCGTCGACGCCGGCGGCGCAGGCCTGCTCGAGCTCGTCCGCGGTGTCGCGGCGTCGGTCAGCGGCGAGCCGATCCCCGAGCCGGCGCCGGCCGAGGAGCACGGGCATCTCGGCTTCCAGGCGATCCACCAGGAGCTCTCGCGCTACCGCTACTGCACCGTGTTCCTCGTCGAGGGACGCGACCTCGACCGCGACGCGCTCGAGGCGGACCTCGAGAAGCTCGGCGACTCGCTGCTCGTCGTCGGCGACGCGAGCGCGCTCAAGGTGCACGTCCACACCGACGATCCGGGCGCGGCGCTCTCGCTCGGAACCGCTGTGGGGACGATCGACGGCGTCGAGATCGCGAACATGCACGAGCAGACGCACCAGCGCGAGGAGCGCCTGCTCGCCGTCGTCTCGGATCCGCCCGCCGAGCGCGCGACGACGGGCGTCGTCGCGGTCGTCGCGGGGAGCGGCAACCGCCGTCTGTTCGAGTCGCTCGCGAAGGGGATCGGCCCGATCGCGATCGTCGAGGGCGGGCAGACGATGAACCCGTCGACCGCCGACCTGCTCGCGGCCATCGAGTCGCTCGCGTCGGAGGAGGCGATCGTGCTTCCGAACAACTCGAACATCGTCCTCGCCGCCGAGCACGCGGCCGCGCATGCGGGCAAGCCTGCCGTCGTCGTCGCCGCCGACTCGATCCCGAGCGGCCTCGCGGCGATGATCGCCTTCGACGGCTCCCGGACGGCCGACGAGAACGCCGCGGAGATGCGGGACGCCGTCGCGGCGGTCGCGACCGGCGAGGTCACGATCGCGTCGCGCGATGTCCGGATGAACGGCCTCGCCATCCGGAAGGGCGCCTGGCTCGGGCTCGCAGGCGGGGAGCCCGTCGCCGGCGGAGAGACGCTCGAGGACGTCGCCTTCGCGGTCGCGGAGCGGCTGCTCGCGGAGCCGCGGGACCTCCTGACCATCCTCACGGGCGCCGACGCACCGCCGGTCGACGGGTTGGTGGTGCGCGTCGCCGCCGCGTACCCCGACCTCGACGTGGACGTGCAGGAGGGCGGCCAGCCGCACTACCACCTGCTTCTCTCCGCCGAGTAGGGTGCAGGGACTGTGGCAGAGGCAGGCCCGGTCCGCGTCCTCCTCGTAGAGGACAACCAGGTCTTTCGCGAGGCGCTGGAATTGCTGTTCTCCCTGCGCGACGACATCGAAGTGGTCGGGTCGGTCGGCGACGGCATGACGGCCGCGCCCGCGTCGGTCGAGCATCAGCCCGACGTCGTGCTCATGGACTACCGGCTCCCGGGTCTCGACGGCGTCCAGGCGACGCGCGCGGTGCGCGAGGCGTGCCCGCGGGCCGCCGTCGTCTGCCTCACCGCCTCCGCGCAGGGCCGCGAGATCGAGGCGCTGCACGCGGCCGGCGCGACGGCGTGCCTGACGAAGGACCAGGAGCTGGAAGACATCGTCGCCGCGATCAAGCGCGCCGCCGCGAGCCGCGGTTGAACCTCACCGCCGCGAACACGGCGATCGTCCTCGACTCGACCGCCGACTTTCCGGACGCGGCCGAGCGCTTCGCGAACTGGCGCGTCGTTCCGCTGTACGTCAACTTCGGGACGGAGAGCTTCCGCGACGGCGTCGACCTCACGGCCGAGCAGTTCTACGCGCGCCTGCCGACGTCGCCGGCGCTGCCGACGACGTCGCAGCCGACGCCCGCGGACTTCCGCGCCGCCTACGAGGAGCTCGGCGAATACGAGCGCATCCTCTCGATCCACATCGCGGCGAGCCTGTCCGGGACGTTCCAGAGCGCCGGGATCGCCGCCGACGAGCGCGTGCGCACGATCGACTCCGAGACGGCGTCGGCCGCGATCGCGATGCTGGCGCTCGCGATCCAGCGGCGGCTCGACCGCGGCACGACCGACGAGGAGGTCGACGCGCTCGTCGAGCGCTACAGGGCGACGCACGGGCTGCTCTTCACCGTCGACACGCTCGAGTTCCTCGCGCGCGGCGGCCGCATCGGCCGGGCGAAGGCGTTCGCGGGCGAGCTGCTGAACGTGAAGCCGATCCTCTCCATCCGCGACGGTGAGGTCGTGCCGGTGAAGCGCGTGCGCGGGAACCGGAAGGCGTTCCAGGAGTTCGTCGACGCGGTGCAGACGCAGACCGTGGACAGCCCGGGCCTGCGCTTCGGGATCGCGCACGCAGACGCGCCGGAGAAGGCGGCGGAGCTCGTGAAGATGGTGCGCGACCTGCGCCCGCAGGCGACGATCGAGATGGAGACCGTCCTCGGCGCCGTCATCGGCGCGCACGCGGGTCCGGGCTGCGTCGGCTTCTTCTGGTTCGTCGACGAAGCCTGAGGCCGGTGGCAGCCACCCAAACGGCTTCGTAACGGCGAGCGCGCCGCGGCTGCGGCGTCGGCGAGGATGTCGTTGCACTTCGGTACCGGTGGCTGCCACCGGTCGTCAGTCGTCCGCCCCGCGGTCCCCGACGTGTCCGTGCGACGGGCGCACGACCCACGCCGGCGCGGCCGGGACGTGTGCGTGGGAGGTGAGCCGTCCGACCGGGTCGTTCTGCGCCGACGCCGAGCCGAGCAGGAGGACGTTGAGGAGGACGGCGCATGCGGCCGCGGCGCCGACGAGCAGCGCCGCGGCCGCGACCTGCGGGAAGCGCCGGCTCACGCGGCTTGCACCTCGACGGCGCTCAGCGCGCCCATCGGGCAGGCGGCGACCGCGTCGAGCACCGCCTCGTCCTCGTCGCTCTGCGCGACGCGGAGCAGGGCCTTGCCTTGCGGGTCGAGCTCGAAGACGTTCGGCGCGAGCGCCGCGCAGTCTCCGAACCCGGCGCAGAGGGAGTTGTCGATGACGATCTTGAGCATCAGACGCTCCTTTCGAGTGCGGGGGTACGAACGGGACGAACCGGCCGGGTGAGAACGCGCCACGCCGTCGCGAAGACGACCGCGCCGACCGATCCGAGGTAGAGGGCGCGCGCCCACGGCTGCGTCGCGTCGGTGCCGGCGGCGAGGCCGTGGATCGTGCCCATGACGAACACGAGGTACGTCGCCCAGTGCAGCCGGCGCCAGTTGCGTGCGCCGATCCTGCTGCGCAGGGAGAACGAGACGGTGATGAGTGCGGCCAGCTCGGCGGTGAGGACGCCCCAGGCGACCGCGCCGGGCCGGTAGTGCGAGAGGAACGGGACGAAGAGGGCGGCGACCGGCATCCGCACCGTCTGGTCGAGCACGAGCGCGACGCCGTGCAGCGCGATCATGCCGAGACCGAGCAGCGCGAAGAAGCGGTGCACGTCGGTCGCGGACGCCGTCTTCACCTTCCGGCCGAACGGGCGCGACTTGACGACGAGCCCCGCGAGGACGGACATCG
This sequence comes from uncultured Actinomycetes bacterium, assembly GCA_963753295.1. Lineage (GTDB taxonomy): Bacteria > Actinomycetota > Thermoleophilia > Gaiellales > Gaiellaceae > Palsa-739. The sequence goes on from CAVWBZ010000016.1 coordinate 220,962, forward strand.
TGAGCAGCACGTACGCCGTGAGACCGCTCGCACGAGCGAGCAGCCAGAACGTCGGATCGTGCGTCATGCGAGCGCTCCCGTCAGCACGGTCCGGCCGTCGGCGGTGACGAGCACCGCCGACAGCTCGGACCTCGAGGCCTCTTCCGAACCGGCAAGGAAGAGGTCCTTCGCCGCCACCTCGGCCTCGACCGCATCGCCGGCGACAACCGTGACGCGGAGGATGTCCGACTCCGCGGGCGCACCCGTGCGCGGGTCGATGAGGTGGTGGAGCTCGCGGCCGGCGCGCTTCCACGCTCGGCGGTCGCGCCCGGAGGTGGCGAGGCCGCCGCCCGAGAGCTCGAGCGTGAGCGAGCCGTCCGCGGTCTCGACGCCGATCGGCCAGCTGCCTCCGCGGACGGCGATGTCGCCGCCTGCGTTGACGAGGCACGGGCCGGCGACGGCGAGGATCTCCGCCGCGCGCTCGGCCGCGTACCCCTTGCCGATCCCGCCGAGGTCGATGCGGACGCCGGGGTCGAGCTCGATCGCCGCGTCGGTGACCGTGACGCCGCCGAGCGCCCGCCGCGGCTCCGCGGCCGGCGTCTCGACGTCGACGATCTCCGCGAACGTCCGGTCGTAGCCCGCCGCGACGAGCGCGTCGTGCACCGTCGGGTCGAACCGTCCGCCGGTCCGCTCGCGCGCATCCAGGGCGAGCTCGACGACGCGGCGGAGGTCCGGCCCGGCGGTGAGCGAGCCCGCCTCGTTGAGACGCGAGAGCTCCGAGCTCTCGCGGAAGCGGGAGAGCAGCGCCTCGAGCCGCTCGAACTCCGCGGTCGCTGCGTCGAGCTGCCCGCCGGCGCCGTCGGCGTCGACGAGCAGCTCGATGTCGGTTCCCATCGCGCGGAACGTGCGGCGCTCCATCACGAGGTCCTCGTCACGGTCAGCGGCGGCAGGTTGACGACCTTCACCGGCGCCGACACGTTCTGCGTCGGAGCGGCCTGCGTCGAGACGGCCGTCTTCTTGAGCCCGACGATCTTCGCGACGAGCTTCGCCTCCTGTTGCAGCGCCGCTTGCCGGACGGCGAGCGCCTGGAGGCGCGGATCAGCCTGCGCCGTCGACGTCCACGGGCGCGCCGCGATCGCGGCCCAGCCGAGGAAGAAGACGACGAGCGCGAGCGCGATCGCGTACAGACGGCCCGTGTGGCTAGGCATCGCCACCACCGCCCGCGGCGTTCTCGACCGCGCCGTCGTCGCCGTGGTGTCCGTGCTTCACGACCACGACCGGCGGCGGCCGGTGGTAGACGATCCGCGGCGCCGGCGCGGCCGAGCGGGTCGCGGAGGCCGGGGACGCGCTCGCGGCCGCGAGCTGCTTCTGCAGCGAGGCCGCATACGCGTCGAGCTGCTTGACCCGTGCGGAGTAGACGGCGTCGCTCGCCTTGCGGCTCGCAGCGCCGAGGTGGACCGTCCGCGTCGCCGCCACCGTTCCGAAGACGGCCGCCGCGGCGAGGAGCAGAGCGATCAGGATTACGTGGATTCTCTTCATGTCGAACCTCCTGGGTCGATGTCTCGACGCTACGGAGGGCCGCGTAAGGCGCGGGACACGGGACCCGCAAGGCTCGGACAAGCCCCGGTAAGGATTCGGCAAAGTCCCGATGGCGGCGGCTCTCCGTGCAGTAAGCGTGGGGCCATGAAGATCCTCCTCGTCGAGGACGAGGACGCGATCGCCGAGCCACTCGCGACGGGGCTCCGTCGTGAGGGCTTCGCCGTGGAACGAGCGGCGACGGGCGGTGCGGCACTCGCGGCCGGAACGGCCGACCTCGTCCTGCTCGACCTCCGTCTCCCGGACATCGACGGGATCGACGTCTGCCGGTCGCTGCGGGCCCGCTCGGACGTCCCGATCATCGTCGTCACCGCCCGGGGCGAGGAGGCCGACCGCGTCGTCGGGCTCGAGCTCGGCGCGGACGACTACGTCGTGAAGCCGTTCGGGCTGCGCGAGCTCATCGCCCGCATCCGGGCGGTGCTGCGCCGAACGGCGGCGCGCGACGGGAACGGCGGGCCGGGCCCGATGCGCGTCGGCGGCCTCGAGCTGGACGAGCGGGCGCGCCGCGTCGTCCTCGACGGCGTCGAGCTCGGCCTCACGCCGAAGGAGTTCGACATCCTCGCCGCGCTCGTCCGGGACCCCGGCGCCGTCATCTCCCGCCGCCGCCTGCTCGAGGAGGTCTGGCAGACGACGTGGTACGGGTCGGCGAAGACGATCGACGTGCACGTCGGCGCGCTCCGGCGCAAGCTCGGCGACCCCGGTTGGATCGAGACCGTCCGCGGCGTCGGCTTCCGGCTGCGGGCGGCGTGACCCGCCGGCTGCTGCTCGGGTATCTCGGGCTCACCCTCTTCGTCCTCCTCGCGCTCGAGATCCCGCTCGGCGTGCAGAACCAGCGCACCGAGCGGCGCGACCTCCAGGCCCGCATCGAGCACGACGCGACGACGCTCGCGGCGGTCGCCGAGGACGCCTTGTCGGGCGCGGCGGGACAGTGGCCGCAGGTGGCTGCGTCCGCATACGCGTACACGCGCTCGACGGGCGGTCGCGTCGTCGTCGTCGACACCCGCGGCGTCGCACGCGTCGACACGAGCCCGCGCGTGCAGGGCGCCGAGGACCTCGCCACGCGACCGGAGATCCGCGCCGCGCTCGGCGGCAGGGTCGCGTCGGGAACGCGGCGTTCGGAGACGCTCAAGCAGACGCTGCTCTACGTCGCCGTCCCGGTTGCGTCGGGACGCGTCGTCCACGGGGCGGTTCGCATCACGTATCCGACGTCGACCGTCGACGCGCGCATCCTCCGCTACTGGCTGCTGCTCGCCGCCGTCGCCGGCGTCGTGCTCGCGGCGGCGGCCGTCGTCGGCGTGCGGCTGGCGCGATTCGTCGTGCGGCCGCTGCACGGTCTCGAGCACGCGGCTGCAGCGGTGGGGGGCGGCGATCTGTCGGCGCGCGCACCCGAGGACGACGGGCCGCCGGAGGTCCGGTCGCTCGCTCGCGTGCTCAATGCGACCGTCGGCGTGCTTGCGCGGCTCCTCGAGTCGCAGGAGGAGTTCGTCGCCGACGCGTCGCACGAGCTGCGCACGCCGCTGACCGCGCTGCGCCTCCGGCTCGAGAACGGCGACGTCGACGGCGCGCTCACGGAAAGCGTGCGGCTGTCCGAGCTCGTGAACGGCCTGCTCGCGCTCGCGCGCGCCGACGCGCAGCCCGCGTCGACCGAGATCGTCGACGCGGCGGCGATCGCCTCCGAGCGCGTCGGCGCCTGGCGCGCGGCGGCATCCGACCGCGGCGTCGAGCTCGAGCTCGATGCGCACGCCGCCGCGCCGGTCCGCGCGTCGGCCGCGCGGCTCGCCCAGGTCGTCGACAACCTGCTTGCGAATGCGCTCGAAGTCGCCCCGCGCGGATCGGCCATCGTCGTCTCCGTCCGTCCCGCCGAGCTGCGGGTGCGCGACGCCGGGCCGGGTATGACCGCCGAGCAGCGGGCGCGCGCGTTCGACCGCTTCTGGCGCGCGGGATCGGGGCCGGGCGGCTCCGGGCTCGGCCTCGCCATCGTCAAGCGGCTCGTCGAGGCCGACGGCGGGACGGCCGAGCTGGCGGAGGCGCCGGGCGGGGGTCTCGAGGCGATCGTCCGCCTCCGCGGGGCGTAACGTCCGGTCCGCGTTCTAGTCTGAGCGCGCTCTGGCGCTGAGCACAATGACCATGACCCGTCGACAGACGGTTTTCGCAAGTCTGGACCAACCTCCGGTCTGGCCTGCGACGCGTGGACGCCCGCGGCCGGAGCGACTCGGCGCCGGGCTCGACACGCTCGACGGGGTCGGCGTCACGCTGAAGCGGCGGCTCGCGAAGCTCGGGCTCGAGACGATCGACGACCTCCTCCTGCACACGCCGCGGCGGTACGAGTCGGCCGCGGACGAGGTGCCGATGGCGGAGCTGCACGGCGAGGGAGAGGTCGTCGTCGTCGGCGAGGTGCTGAACGTGACCAAGCGCCCGCTGCGCGGTCGGCGCACGCTCGTGACCGCGCGCGTCTCGGACGGGACGGCGACGATCGGCGCGACGTGGTTCAACCAGCCCTGGATCGCGGACCAGCTCGAGCCGGGGATGCGCGTCCGCCTGCGCGGCAAGATCGGCCGCTACGGCTTCGACGTGAAGTCCCACGATCTCGGCGAGGCGAAGGCGACAGCCGATTTCGCGCCCGTCTATCCGGCGGCGGAGGAGATCCCGGCGAAGACGGTGCGGCGCGTCGTCGAGGCGGCGCTGCCGCACGTCGTCGACTACTTCGATCCGCTGCCGGCCGAGCTGCGCGAGCGCGAGGCGATGCCGCTCAAGCGCGACGCGCTCGCGGCCGTCCACCGTCCGCAGAGCGAGGAGGAGGCGGAGGTCGGGCGGTCGCGGCTCGCCTTCGAAGAGCTCCTCCTGCTGCAGATCGGCATCGCGCGGCGCGTGGCCGCGCGCGAGCGCACGCTCGCGCCGTCGCTCGGCGAGCCGGGCGAGCTCATCGCGCGCTACCGCAAGGCGCTGCCGTTCGCGCTCACGCCGTACCAGGAGCAGGCGATCCGCGAGCTCGACGTCGACCTCGCGCGGACGGCGCCGATGCAGCGGCTGCTGCAGGGCGACGTCGGCTCGGGCAAGACGGTGGTCGCGCTGTACGCGCTGCTGCGCGCCGTCGAGAACGGCCGCCAGGGCGCCCTCATGGCGCCCACCGAGACGCTCGCTGAGCAGCACTACCTCACGGTGTCCGATCTCTGCCTCTCGCTCGGCGTCTCGTGCGGCCTGCTGACGAACGCGACGCCGAAGCGCGACCGCCAGGCCGCGCTCGGCGCCGACGTCGTCGTCGGCACGCACGCGCTCATCCAGGAGGGCGTCGAGCTGCGCGACCTCGCCGTCGCCGTCGTCGACGAGCAGCACCGATTCGGCGTCGAGCAGCGCAAGGCGCTCGCGCAGGGTCGCGGGCCGCACGTGCTGCACATGACCGCGACGCCGATCCCGCGTACGCTCGCGCTGACGATCTACGGCGACCTCGCGGTGTCGGAGATCGCGAAGCCGCCGGCGTCGCGCAAGCCGGTGGTGACGTCGCGCATCGGCGAGGAGCGCTCGTCCGAGGCGTACACGCGGCTCACGCGGCTCCTGCGCGAGGGCAGGCAGGCGTACGTCGTGTGCCCGCTCATCGAGCAGTCGGAGACCTCGAGCGCGCGCGCCGCGGAAGCGGAGGCCGAGCGCCTGCAGCGCGCCGAGCTGCGCGACTTCCGCGTCGGGTGCGTGCACGGGCGGCTGAAGCCGGCGGAACGGCGTGACGTGATGGCGCGCTTCAAGGCGGGCGAGATCGACGTGCTCGTCGCGACGACCGTCATCGAGGTCGGCGTCGACGTGCCGAACGCGACGGTGATGATCGTGCAGGAGGCCGACCGCTTCGGGCTCGCGCAGCTGCACCAGCTGCGTGGCCGCGTCGGCCGCGGAGCCGAGCAGTCGTTCTGCGTCTTCGTCTCCCGCCCGACGGAGGAGCTGACCGAGTCGGCGCAGAAGCGCCTCGACGCGCTCGTCGCGACGACGGACGGCTTCGAGCTCGCCGAGGTCGACCTCGATCTCCGGCGCGGCGGCCAGCTCCTCGGCACGCGCCAGTCCGGGATGTCCGACCTGCGCTTCGCGAACCTGCGCGGGGACCGGCCGCTGCTCGAAGAGGCGCGGAAGGAGGCGGCTGGGCTCGTCTCGGCGCCCGGCCCACTGCAGGACGCGGTCGACGCCCTCTTCGCGGGCGCCGACTCCTCAGATCTCCTCTAGCGAGGGCGCGGCGCGGATCGCGGGGCTGAGCGTCCCCCAGATCGCCATCGCCACGCCGAACGCGGCGAAGACCGCGATCGTCGCCCGCGCGGACACGTTCGCGAGCAGGAAGCCGGCGAGCAATGGGCCGAGCGCGGCCGTCCCGTTCGTGAGCGAGCTGATCGCTGCCGTTGCCCGGCCGATCAGCCGGTCCGGCGTGAGCGAGAGCTGGTACGGCCAGACGATCGAATCCGTCGTCGGGATGGCGAGCGCCGTCGGGATGATGCTCGCCGTGAGGACGTAGACGCTCGGCCAGACGAGGAAGAGCGCGCAGCCGGCCCACGTCCAGAACTCGAGCACGATCAGCGCGGAGGTCGGCAGCAGCCTGCGCATGAACGGCGCGATCATCGAGCCGGCGAGCAGGGCGACGCCGAAGACGGCGACGAGCGCTCCGATCTCTCCGCTCGACAGGCCTTGCCGCTTGGCGATGACGACGAGGGCGAGCGACACGCCGGGGAAGACGATCTGGGCGAGCGTGAAGATGCCGACGATCGTGCGGAGAAACGGGTTCGACCAGAGGAAGCGCACGCCTTCCACGAGGCTGTTCAGCATCGACGCCGATTCGTGCTCGCGCTCCTCCTGGAAGGGCGTGCGCATCGCGAGGAGCGACCCGGTCGACGCAGCGTACGACCCGGCGTCCGCGAAGAACGGCAGCGAGCGCGCGATGCCGAAGAGGACGCCTCCGAGCGGCGGCCCGGCGAGGCGCACGATCGCGATGCGCGCGGTGAGGACGTTCGTCGCCGCGGGCAGTTGCGGCTTGGGCACCACTGAACGGATCGCGCCCATCTGGGCGCCGCCGAAGAGCGCGGCGCCGGCACCCTCGACGAACGCGACGACCGGGATCTCCCAGTAGTCGATGTGATGGACGAGCACGGCGACCCCGAGCGCGGTCACGGCCGCGGTGCGGACGACGTCGGAGAGGATCATCAGCCGTTTGCGTCTGAACCGGTCTGCGGCCAGCCCGGCGGGAAGCGCGAACAGCCACAGCGGCAGGGCTCGCGCGAAGGCGACGATCCCCGCCTTCGCGGGAGAGTGCGTCAGCGCGAGCACGAGCAGCGGGTAGGCGATCTGAGTTGTCTGCGTGCCGACGTTCGACAGCAGTTGCCCGCTCTGGAGCAGCACGAAGTCGCGATTTCGCCTCAGCGGGACCGTTTCCACGGCCAGCACCGTATAGCCGGCATGGACCGGCGACAGTTCCTCTTCGCCCTGGCGGCTGCGCCGGCGGCGCTCCAGCACGAGCCGCTCGCGTACGTCACCGCCGATACCGAGGCGCACGTCGCCCTCGTCGGGATGACGAGCGGGCGCATCCTGCGCCGCATCCCGACGGCGCCGTCGCCCTTCAGCATCGAGCGAGTGGGCGAGCACGCCGTCGTCGCGCACACGGTCGGCGGGCGCGTCACCGTTCTCGGCCGGCACGTGATCGAGGGAATCGCGGAGCCGCGCTACACCGCCGCCGCGCACGACGGCCGGCACGCGTTCGTCAGCGACTCCGGCGACGCGCGGCTCGTCGCAATCGACGTGCTCCGCGGCGAGATCGTCGGGCACGTGAAGCTCTCGCAGTGGCCACGGCACGTCTCGCTCGCCGGCGACGGCCGCACGCTCTGGGTCTCGCTCGGCACCGCCGCCGACGCGATCGCGGTCGTCGACGTCAGCGATCCGCGGCGGCCGATCCACACGGCGACGGTCAAGCCACCGTTCCTCGCGCACGACGTCGGCTTCGCCCCGAGCGGCCGCACGTGGATCACCGCGGGCGAGGCGAGCACCATCGCCGTGCACGGCGGCCCGGTGCTGCCGGCCGGCGGCGCGCCGCAGCACGTGACGTTCCTCGGCGACCGCGCCTACGTCACGAGCGGCGCGGACGGGACGGTGCGCGTGTACCACGAGCCGACTGCGCGGCTGCTCGCGACCTCACGCGTGCCCGTCGGCTCCTACAACGTGCAGTTCGCGGCGGGACGGGTGCTCACGCCGTCGCTCGACACCGGCACGCTCTGCGTCCTCGACGCGGCCGGCAGGATCCGTGAGGAAGTGCACGTGGCGGCGTCGTCGCACGACGCCTGCCTCGCCTCGGCGTAGTCCGTGCGACGATCCGCGCATGCGGATCATCTCCGGCTCGCGCAAGGGCCACACGATCCACGCCCCGCGCGGGATGGAGACGCGGCCGACCTCCGACCGCGTGCGCGAGAGCGTCTTCAACATCATCGGACCGGTCGACGGCGCCACGGTGCTCGATCTCTACGCCGGCTCCGGCGCGATGGGGCTCGAGGCGCTGTCGCGCGGGGCGGCGCAGGCCGTCTTCGTCGATGACGACCGGGACGCCGTCCGGGCGATCGAGCGCAACCTCGACAAGCTCCGCCTGCACGGGACGGTGCTGTGCCGGGACGCGGTGGCGATGCTCGCGTCCGAGAGGAGGAAGTACGATCTCGTGCTGGTCGACCCCCCGTACGACATGTATCCCGATCTCCAACCGCAGCTCGCGCGCTACCTCCCCGCCGTGCTCGACGACGCCGGCGTCGTCGTCCTCGAGACCGGTGCGCGCGTCGAGCCGGAGCTGCCGCTCGCGCAGCGCACGAGCCGCAGGTACGGACAGACGCGCGTGACGGTGTACGACACGTGATCACCGCGATCTGCCCCGGCTCGTACGACCCGGTCACGAACGGGCACGTCGACGTCATCTCGCGCGCGGCCGGCATCTTCGACCGCGTCGTCGTCGGCGTCGTCGGCAACCCGCATCACAAGAACCCGGTGTTCACGACCGACGAGCGCATCGAGTTTCTCCGCTACGCGGTCGGGCATCTCCCGAACGTCGAGATCGACGTCTTCCGCGAGCTCGTCGTCGACTTCGCGCGCCGGTGGGACGCGAAGGCGATCGTCAAGGGTCTGCGCGTCATCTCGGACTTCGAGTGGGAGTTCCAGATGAACCAGCTCAACCGCCATCTCGCCCCGGACGTCGAGACGGTGTACGTCATGGCGAGCCCGCAGGTGAGCTTCGTCTCCTCGAGCGGGGTGAAGGAGATCGCCGCGTTCGGCGGCGACGTCTCCGCGCTCGTCCCGGAACCGGTCGCCCGGCGGTTCAAGGAGATGTTCCCGGCAGGACGTCCGGGCACGCCGGAGAATCCCGGAGACTGACAAGGCCTCAAGCTAGACTGGAAGCCCATGGACGTCCTCGTTCTGATCGACAAGCTCGACGACCTCGTGCACAACGCGAAGGCCGTCCCCCTCACCGACCAGGTCCGCATCGACCGCGAGGAGATCTACGACATCCTCGACCAGATGCGGGCGACGATCCCCGAGGAGATCAAGCAGGCCCGCTGGATCGTGAAGGAGCGCCAGGAGATGCTCGCGGAGGCCAAGCGCGAGGTCGACCGGCTTCTCGCCGAGGCGCGCGAGCAGGCGGTGCGCGAGGCCTCGCAGACGGAGATCGTGAAGATCGCCGAGCACCAGGCGCAGGACATCGTCGACGAGGCCCGCCGAGCAGCACGGGAGACGCGGCTCGAGATGGAGGACTGGGCCGACGGCATCCTCTCGACGCTCGAGGTCAACCTCGACAAGTTCCTCTCGGCCGTGAAGCGCGGCCGCGAGCGCCTGCACGAACGCTCGCAGGAGACCGTCGTCGCGGGCATGAGCCCGAACGACGGCGACGACTTTTAGCGCGAAGTGCTGCGCACTTCGCGCTAGGTAGGTTGCGCCGCTTCGCGGGAAACGCTCGGCGGCCGAGCCGCCGAGCTCTTGGGGAACGTGTGGGCGGTTTGGTCGTGCTGCGCGGCCGGTGGCGGCCTGCGGCCGTCCCCGGCCGTTCGTTCGCTACGCGTAAGCCTGCGGCTTACGCTCCGGCTTTGGTGCTCGTTCGGTCGGCAGGCTTCAGGCTCCTCGCTACTCTGGCTCGATGCGCCGCAAGGTCGTTTCCTGGGGGCTGACGCTCGGGTTCGCGGTCGGGTTCGTGCTCGTGTTCGAGGTCGAGATCGCGCAGCCGTATCGCATCCCGAGCGGCTCGATGGAGCCGACGCTCATGTGCGCGAAGCCGGGGCCGGCGTGCACCGCGACCTTCAACGACCGCATCATCGCCGCGAAGATCGTCTACCGCTTCCGCAATCCCGAGCGCGGCGAGATCGCCGTCTTCACCGCGCCGCCGGCCGCGAAGCGCGACTGCAGCGAGGGCGGGACGTTCGTGAAGCGCGTCATCGGGCTCCCCGGAGACGTCGTCGGTGAGCGCGACGGCTACGTCACCATCGACGGGAAGCGGCTCTCGGAGTCGTACATCTCCGCGGCCGAGCGCGACGACATGACGAAGACGTGGCCGCGCCTCGGGCCGGGCCAGTACTTCGTCATGGGCGACAACCGCTCCGACTCGTGCGACTCGCGCGTGTGGGGCCCGGTGCCGCGCTCGGCGTTCATCGGCCCCGTCGTGGCGACCTACTGGCCGCCGACCCGCTGGTCGATTCCCTAGCGGGCGGCCCGCGCCGCGTAGTCGGAGCCGAGCTCGCGCGCGAGCTCGACGAACGCCTGCGAGGCCGCCGACCGGTAGCGGTCGCGGTGCCACACGAGCACGAGGACGCGCGGCGGGAGCCGCCCACCGAGCGGCAGCGTGACGAGCGCCGGGTTGCGCGGGTTCACGACGAGGAGCGGCACGACGGCGGCGCCGAGGCCTTCGGCGACGAGCGCGGTGAGCGTGCCGTTGTCGTCGGTGCGAAAGACGACGTTCAGGTCGGAGACGTGGCCGCGGAGGAACTTGTCCGGCTCCCCGCTCGTCCGGAAGCCGATGAGCGGCATGCCGTTGAGCTCGCGCAGCGGGATGCCGCCTCGCCCGGCGAGCTCCGAGCGGGAGGAGACGACGAGCACGTACGGGTCGCGGAGGATCTCCGCCGACTCGAACGGCCCTTCGGGGAGCGGCACCTCCGCGAACGTGAGGTCGACCTCGCCGCGCTCGACGAGGCGGAGCAGGTCGTCCGTGTCCGCCTCCTCGCGGACGTGCACCTCGACGCGCGGCCACGACTCGCCGAACCGGCGCAGGAGCGCCGGGAGGATGCGCGCGCCGACGCTCTGCAGGATCCCGACGCGGAGCGGCCCGGCGGCGCCCTCCGCGAGCGCGGCCATGTCGGCCTGCGCTGCGTCGAGCCGCGCGACGATCGCGTCGCCGTGCCGGAGCAGCAGCTGGCCGGCCTCGGTGAGCGCGACGGGGCGAGGCCCGCCCGGCCGCTCGACGAGCTGCTGGCCGACGATCTTCTCGAGCTGCGCGATCTGCTGGCTCACCGCCGACTGCGTGTAGCCGAGCTCGCGCGCCGCCCGGCCGAACGAGTGCGTCCGGCCGACCGCCTCGAGCGCCGCCAGGTGGCGGATCTCGACGCCGAGAAAGCCATCACGAATATTCATCGATCCAAATGATAACCGGATTTGTCCTAATACACCCGCGTAGGCACGCTGACTCCATGAGGCTCGCAGCCGCACTCACGACCGTCTACCTCGTCTGGGGTTCGACGTACCTCGCGATCGCGGTTGCGGAGCGGACGATGCCGCCGCTGCTCATGCTCTCGGTGCGGTTCGTTGTCGCAGGCGGACTGCTCTACGCGTTTTGCGTTCGCCGAGGTCATGTCGCCGCCGCGCGTCCGGGGCGCCGTGAATGGCTCGCTGCAGCCGTGATCGGCGCCCTCCTCCTCGCCGCGAGCACGGGCGGGCTCGCCGTCGCCGAGACGAGCGTCCCGTCCGGTCTCGCCGCGCTGCTCGTCGCGAGCATCCCCCTCTTCATGGCCATACTCGACCGCGCCGTCCACGGTGTGCGCATCCCGGCTGCGGCCGGGATCGGCATCGTCACGGGCCTCGCGGGCGTCGCGCTGCTCGCCGGCCCGAGCGGCGGCGTCGGCCTCACGAGCGGGCTGCTGCTCCTCCTCGCCGCCGTCGCGTGGGCGGTCGGCTCGGTCTATGCGCGGGTTGCGCCGCAGCCGGGGAGCGTCGTGCTCGCCACCGCGATGCAGATGCTCACGGGCGGGGCCGTCCTCGGCATCGTCGGAGCTGCGCGGGGCGAGCTCGGCCAGGTGCATCCCGCGGCCGTCTCGGGCGCGTCGCTCGGCGCGCTCGCGTACCTCATCGTCGTCGGCGGCCTGCTCGCGTACACCGCGTACAGCTGGCTCCTCCAGAACTCGTCGACGCCGGTGCTCTCGTCGTATGCGTACGTGAACCCGGCCTTCGCCGTCCTGCTCGGCTGGGGCTTCGCCGGCGAGCACATGGGCCCGCGCGAGCTCGTCGCCGGCTTCGTCATCGTCACCTCGGTCGCCCTCCTGCTGCTGCCGAGGAAGGAGAAGCCCGCCGCGGGCAAGGCGCGTCCCGTCGCGCCCGCTACCGTAGACGTGTGACCACGTTCAACCTGCGCCGGCTTCGGCTGCGCAGCGGAGATCAGTTCCGCGACGAGGTCGAGGTGGAGCTCGAGCCGCTCGTGCTCGGTGGGCAGGAGTACCTCCCGACCCCCGCAGCCGTCCCTGCCGTCCTGGCGGTGACGAAGGCGAGCTCCGGCACCGTCCTCGATCTCTCGTTCGGCGTGCGGCTCGAGGGCCCGTGCTTCCGCTGCCTGACCGACACCGCCCTCGCGCTCTCGATCCGCGCGCGCGAGTATCAGGCGCTCAAGCCGGGGGACGACGAGGATCTCAGCTCGCCGTACGTCGACGAGGACGTCGTCGACCTGTCCGCTTGGGCGCGCGACGCGCTCGCGCTCGAGCTGCCGGACAAGATCCTCCACGACCCCGACTGCGCCGGGCTCTGCCCGGTGTGCGGCAAGGATCTGAACGCCGAGCCGCACACGCACGAGGAGCCGAAGGGCGACCCGCGCTGGGCCGCCCTCGAGGCTCTGCGCGACGAGTCCTAGCGGTTGACCGCGGACATGTCCGCGTAGCGGTCGCCCGCCGCGGTCCCGATCTCTTCCAGCGCCGCGCGCTCGTCCGCCGTCAGCTCGACGCCGGCTGCGGCCGCGTTCTGCTCCAGGTATGTGCGCCGGCGTGTGCCCGGGATCGGGACGACGTCGCCACCGCGGGAGAGCACCCAGGCGAGCGCGATCTGCGCGGGGGTGACGCCCTTCGCCTCGGCGATCGCCTTCACCCGCTCGACGAGCTGCGTGTTGCGCTCGAGGTTCCCGCCGGTGAAGCGCGGGTTCGTGCGCCGGAAGTCGTCCTCGTCGAGCTCGTCCGGCGAGCTGAAACGGCCGGCGAGGAATCCGCGCCCGAGGGGGCTGTATGCGACGAGCCCGATGCCGAGCTCGCGCAGGGTGTCGAGGATGTCGCCCTCGAGGTCGCGCGTCCACAGGGAGTACTCCGACTGGAGCGCGGCGATCGGATGGACGGCGTGGGCGCGGCGAATCGTCTCCGCGGACGCCTCCGACAGCCCGAGATGGCGCACCTTGCCCGCCGTGACGAGCTCCGCCATCGCCCCGACCGTCTCCTCGATCGGCGTCTCCGGGTCGACGCGGTGCTGGTAGTACAGGTCGACGTGGTCGGTGCCGAGCCGCCGGAGCGATCCCTCGATCGCCTTGCGGATGTACTCGGGCCGGCCGTCCGGCCGCCGGTCGCTGAAGGCGCCGACGAACTTCGTCGCGACGACGAACTCGTCCCGGCGGCCCTTGATCGCGCGGCCCACGAGCTCCTCGTTCTTGCCGACGCCGTACATCTCGGCGGTGTCGAGGAACGTGATCCCGAGCTCGAGCGCCCGGTGGATGGTCGCGATCGACTCGTCGTCGTCGCCCTGGCCGTAGAAGGCGGACATGCCCATGCAGCCGAGGCCCTGCTCGGAGACGACGAGACCCTGTCCCAGCGCTCTGGTGTCCATGATCTGACGGTATCGACCCGACGCTATACTGCGCGGCGCTCATGGCCGTCCCGAAGAGACGACAGTCCAGCGCCCGCCGCGACAAGCGGCGTGCGACGCATGCGATCGAGGCCCCGAAGGTGAACGTCTGCCCCCAGTGCGGGCAGCCGAAGCGGCCCCATCGCGTCTGCCCGACGTGCGGGACGTACAAGGGCCGCGAAGTCGAGCCGCTCCGCCTCGACGCCCCTTAGAGCAGTGCCCCGGATCGCGGTCGACGCGATGGGGGGCGACCGCGGGCCGGCGGAGGTCGTCGCCGGAGCGCTGGAAGCGGCGGCGGACGGCGGGCTGACGCCCGTCCTGTACGGCTCGCCGGGAGTCGACGCGCACGGCCTCGAGCTCCACGAGACCGACGGGGTCATCGAGATGCACGAAAAGCCGGCCGAGGCGGTGCGCGGGAAGCCGGGCAGCTCGCTCGTCGCGGCCGTCCGCGCCGTGGCCACCGGCGAGGCCGACGCCGCCGTCTCCGCCGGGAACACCGGCGCGGTGCTCGCCGCCGGCCTCCTCGAGCTCCGTCGCATCCCCGGTGTCATGCGCCCGGCCATCGCGGTGCCGATTCCCGCGCGGCGCGGGCCGTCCGTCCTCATCGACGCGGGCGCGAACGCGGACGCCCGCCCCGAGCATCTCCTCCAGTTCGCGACGATGGGCGCGGTGTTCGCCGAGGAGATCCTCGGCGTCGAGAGCCCCGAGGTGCGGCTCCTCTCCATCGGCGAGGAGGCGGAGAAGGGGAATCAGCTGACCCTCGAGGCGCACGCGCTCCTCGCCGCGAGCGATCTCCGGTTTGCCGGCAATTGCGAAGGACGCGACCTCCTGGCGGGCGCCGCCGACGTCGTCGTCACCGACGGGTTCACGGGCAACGTGACGCTCAAGCTCCTCGAGGGGACGATCACGAACCTCCTCGACGCGTTCCGGGAGGAGATCTCCGCCACGACCCGCGGCACGGTGGGCGGCCTGCTCATCCGTCCGGCCGCCCGGAGGCTGCGAAAGCGGCTCGATCCGGACACGTACGGCGGCGCGTATCTGCTCGGTCTCCGCGGCCTCGCGGTCATCGCGCACGGCAACTCCTCGCGCACCGCGATCGCCAACGCGATCCGTCTCGCCGCCCGCGGCGTCGAGCACGATGTCGTCGGCAGGCTCGCTACACGGCTTGCCCGGCCGGTGAAGGCGGTATGATCGGCGCGCTTCAGCCCCTGAAACAAACCAAATGAGGTGACATGGCAGCGTCGCGCGAGGAAGTCTTCGAGCGGGTCAAGGAAGTTCTGACCGAGCAGCTCGGAATCGATGAGAGCGACATCACCGAGGAGGCGTCGTTCCAGGAGGACCTCGACGCGGACTCGCTCGACCTCGTCGAGCTGATCATGGAGCTCGAGGATCAGTTCGGGATCAAGATCTCCGACGAGGACGCTCAAAAGATCACGACCGTCGGGCAGGCCGTCGACTACGTCTCGTCGCACCAGTAGCGGCAAGCGCAGTCGACAGCTGGCTGAGCTGATCGACGCGCTTCCGCCGAGCGCTGCTGCGACGGCCTTCACCCACTCGTCCTGGGCTTCCGAGCGGACCGCCTCGTACGAGCGGCTCGAGTTCCTCGGCGACAGCGTGCTGGAGCTCGCGGTGGCGCACGCGCTCTACGCGCGCTATCCCGAGTTCTCGGAGGGGCGGCTCGCGAAGATCCGGTCGCACGTCGTGTCGCGGGCGAGCTGCGCCGTCGTCGCGAACGAGCTCGAGCTCGGCCGGCGGCTCGCGACCTTCAGCGAGGGCGAGGACGTCGAGCGGCTCGCAAAGAACCGCAACGTCCTCGCCGCGCTCCTCGAGGCCGTCCTCGGCGCGCTCTTCCTCGAGCACGGCTTCCCGGCGATCGAGGACGCCGTCGTCGAGGCGTTCGCCGACCGGGTCGACTACGCCCTCAACACGTACGTCGACCACAAGACCGAGCTCCAGGAGGTGCTCGCGCGGCTCTCGCGCCAGGTCGTCTACACGGTCGTCGACGTGACCGGGCCGGCGCACGAGCGCCACTTCACCTGCGCCGCCGTCGTCGACGGGAAGCAGATGGGCACGGGCCGGGGGCGCTCGAAGAAGGCGGCCGAGCAGGAGGCCGCGAAGGAGGCGCTCGCGCGGCTCGCGACCGTCTAGATCCCGGACGATTACCGATGCGGGCCGTCCGGGCCGCCGCAAGTCTGGACTGCAAGGTGAGCACGAGCCTCCTTGCGCGATCGATCCGGGAGTCGGCGACGCTGGCGCTGAACGAGCGCGCGAAGCAGCTCGCCGACCGGAAGCAGCCGGTCATCCACCTCGGCGGCGGCGAGCCGAAGAACAAGGCGCCGTTCGCCGCCGTCGTCGGCGCCGCGTCCCGCCTTGCGGCCGCGGAGGTCAAGTACGTCCCGACCGACGGCACGGCCGGCCTGAAGCAGGCGATCATCGCGTACACGGAGGAGCACTACGGGCGCCGCGTCTCGCCGGCGAACGTCATCGTCTCCTCGGGCGCGAAGCAGTCGATCTTCAACGTCCTCGTGTCGCTCGTCGATCCGCAGGACGAGGTCGTCGTCCTCGCGCCGTACTGGGTCAGCTACCCCGAGATGGTGCGCCTCGTGCACGGCATCCCGGTCGTCGTCACGCCCGAGGACGGCGGCTTCGTGCCGACGATCGAGGAGGTCGACGCGGCGATCGGCTCGGCGACGAAGGCGATCATCGTCAACAGCCCGAACAACCCGTCCGGCGCGGTCTACCCCGACGGCCTCATCGCGGAGCTCGTCGAGCTGTGCGAGGAGCGCGGCGTCCACCTCGTCATGGACGACATCTACCACCGGCTCGTCTTCGACGGCGTGCGGCCGCCGTCCGCCTATGCGTTCACGGGCCGCGACATCGACGAGTCGCGCGTCGTCGTCGTCAACGGCATCTCGAAGCTGTACGGCATGACGGGCTTCCGCATCGGATGGACGATCGCCCCGGAGCCGCTCGTCGAGGTGATGAAGAACGTGCAGGCGCAGACGACGTCGTGCCCTGCGGCGCTGTCGATGGCAGCGGCGGAGGCGGCGCTCACCGGCGTGCAGAACGGTGTCGAGAACCTCCGCCTCTCGGTGCAGAACGTCCGCGACGTGCTGCTGCAGGAGCTGCGCGCGTTCTCCGGCGTGCACGTCACGAAGCCGGAGGGGACGTTCTACTGCCTGCCGGACTTCCGCGCGTACTCCGACGACTCCGAGGAGCTGTCGCGCTTCCTGCTCGACAAGGCGCTCGTCGTCACCGTCCCCGGCAAGGAGTTCGGCGCGGAAGGGCATCTGCGCATCAGCTTCTGCGGCAGCGTGAAGGACGTCACCGAGGGCGTGCGCCGCATGCGCTGGGCGCTCGACCCGACCGCCCCGAACGACATCGTCATCGGCGAGCGGCGGCTCGTGCGGGACTGGCTGTGAACCCGCTCGACCTGAAGACGCCGGCGCAGGCGGAGGCGGCGGAGCTCTCGAGCGAGTACGGCCTCGAGAACCACGGCCTGACGAACCTCCGGTGCGCGTACTGGAACCTGCCGGTGCCCGCGCTGTACGAGGAGATCGTGTTCCGCGCCGAGGGCCGCGTCGCGCGGCACGGACCGATGGTCGTCGACACGGGCAGGCATTCCGGCCGCGCCGCGCAGGACAAGTTCATCGTGCGCGAGCCGTCGTCCGAGGACGATGTGTGGTGGGGCGAGTACAACCGCCCGATCGCGCCGGAGGCGTTCGAGACGATCCTCGGCCGCATGCTCGGCTTCCTCCAGGGCCGCGACGTCTTCGTGCAGGACTGCGAGGCGGCGGCGCAGCCCGAGTACCGGCTGCCGATCCGCGTCGTCACCGAGCTCGCATGGCACAGCCTCTTCGCCCGCAACATGTTCCACTCGCCGGGGACGCGCGAGGGGCATCGCGCGCACGTGCCGGAGTTCACCGTGATCTGCGCGCCGTCGTTCCGCGCGCTACGAGCCGATCGACGGGACGCGCACGCCGACGTTCGTCGCGATGAGCTTCGAGAAGCGCCTGTGCCTCATCGGCGGCACCGCGTACGCGGGCGAGATCAAGAAGTCCGTCTTCACGCTCCTCAACTACCTGCTGCCGCTCGACGGCGTGCTGAGCATGCACTGCTCCGCGAACGTCGGCGCCGCCGGCGACGCCGCGCTCTTCTTCGGGCTCTCGGGCACGGGCAAGACGACGCTCTCCGCCGACCCGCGGCGCGGGCTCGTCGGCGACGACGAGCACGGCTGGAGCGACGACGGCGTGTTCAACCTCGAGAACGGCTGCTACGCGAAGGTCATCCGCCTCTCGCAGTCGTCGGAGCCGCAGATCCATTCGACGACGCGGCGCTTCGGCACCGTGCTCGAGAACGTCGTCTGCGACCCGGTGTCGCGCCGCGTCGACCTCGACGACGACCGGTTCACGGAGAACACGCGCGCGTCGTATCCGCTCGACTTCATCGACCACGCTGTCGGCTCGCGGCGCGCGCCGCATCCGCGCGCGGTGCTGCTCCTCACATGCGACGCACAGGGCGTCCTCCCGCCGCTCGCGCGGCTCACGCCCGAGCAGGCGCTGTACCACTTCGTCTCCGGCTACACGTCGAAGGTCGCGGGGACGGAGGCCGGCGTCGGCGTCGACCCGGAGATCGTCTTCTCGACGTGCTTCGGTGCGCCGTTCATGGTCCACCACCCGGGCGTGTACGCGGACTTGCTGCGCCGGAAGATCGAGTTGCACGGGGTCACGTGCTGGCTCGTGAACACCGGCTGGGTCGGCGGGCCGTTCGGGATCGGCGAGCGCATCTCCATCGCGCACACGCGCGCGCTGCTCGAGGCGGCGCTCTCGGGCGCGCTCGACGACGTCGGGTACGCCGTCGACCCGGTGTTCGGCTTCGAGGTGCCCACGAGCTGCCCCGGGCTCGATCCGGAGCTTCTCCGGCCCGGCTGGTCGTGGCCGAGCGAGGAGGAGTACCACGAGCGCCGCCGCGAGCTCGCCGCGCGCTACATCGGCAACTTCCGGAAGTTCGAGGACGAGTGCCCGCCCGACCTCGTCGCGGCGGGGCCGCATCCGGAGCCCGTCCCGGCCGTCTAGGACGGTTTCTGGCATCCTGCCGCCCATGGTGGGTCGGCGGAAGAAGCACTCCGAGCGGGCGCTCGACGAGCGCATCGCAGAGGAGGACGAGCAGGAAGAGGAGCGCGGGATCCTCGAGATCTTTCCGCGCGACGAGGACGCCCCGATCACCCGGAACGGCGACGACGACGAGCACGAGTAGCGCCGTCCAGGCCCGCAGTTAGGGTCCTTCCAGGTGCATCTCCGTGCCGTCAAGATCCGTGGCTTCAAGTCCTTCCCGGACGCCGTCGAGGTGCGCCTCGAGCGCGGGGTCGGCGTCATCGTCGGCCCGAACGGCTCCGGCAAGTCGAACGTCTCCGACGCGATCCGCTGGGCCGCCGGCTCGCTGAGCCCGCTCGAGCTCCGCGCGGAGAAGCCCGACGACGTCCTCTTCGCCGGCGCGGCCGGCCGCGGCGCCGCCGACTTCTGCGAGGTCGAGCTCCTGTTCGACAACGCCGACCACGCGCTGCCGATCGACTTCACCGAGATCTCGGTCGCCCGCCGGCTCCACCGCGGCGGCGAGGGGCAGTACATCCTCAACAAGACGCCGGTGCGGCGGCTCGACCTCGTCGAGCTGCTCGCAGACCTCGGCCTCGGCCAGGGCATGCACTCGATCATCGGCCAGGGCAAGGTCGAGGCGATCCTCGCCTCGAAGCCGGAGGAGCGCCGCGCACTCATCGAGGAGGCCGCGGGCCTCGGGCGCTTCAAGGCGCGGCGCCACCGTGCGGAGCTGAAGCTCGCGCGCGTCGCCATCCAGGTCGAGCGGGCGCGCGATCTCGAGGCCGAGGTGCGCAAGCGTCTGCGCCCGCTCGCACTGCAGGCGACGGCCGCCGAGCGCGCCGAGAAGCTGCGCGGCGAGCTCGCGAAGCTGCACGCGCGCATCGCCGAGCTCGATCTCGCGACGCTCGACGACCGGATCGCCGAGGCGGCGAGCCGCAAGTCGGCCGCGGCGATCGCGAAGCGCGGCGCGGACGAGCGGCTCGGGAGCGTCCTCGCCGAGCGCGGACGCGCGGAGGAGGAGCTCGCCGACGCCGCCGGGGCGCGCGAGCAGGCGATGCAGGAGCTGTACCGGCTGCGGAGCGCGGCGGAGCGCGCCGGCATGCGGCGCGAGTCGGCGGAGTCGCTGCTGCGGCGGTTGCACGACGAGCTCGAGCAGCCGCGGCGCGTGCTCGACGAGCGCGTGCGCGCGGAGCGCGCGGCGCTCTCCGAGCAGGTTGGTTTGCTCGAGGAGCGGCTGCGTGCGCTCGACCGCGCGCTCGCCGAGCGCGAGGGTCTGCCGCCGGCGGCGCGTGCGCTCGCCGAAGAGGGGGAGAGGATCGCGCTGTCGCTGCTCGACGTCGAGGCGGGGCGGGAGCGCGCCGTCGCCGCCGCGCTCGGTCCGCGCGCGTCCGCCCTCGTTGCCGCTGACGCGGCTTCCGGGTTCGCGCTGCTCGAACGCGCGCGCGCCGCGGGCCTCGGCAGCCTCATGGTCCTCGTCGACCGCGACCCGGGCGAGCTCGTCCGCGCACTGCCGGTCGTGCCGAAGGAGGAGCTGCTGTCGGCGACGGTTCCGTCGGTCACCCCGGAGGGGTTCGGCTACGACCCGGCGCGCGGCGAGCTGTGGTTTGCGGGTGAGACGGCGGAGGCGCTCCTGCTCGAGCTGCAGGCGCGGCGCCGGGCGCTCGCGGCGGAGCTCGACGCGCTGCGCCGGCGGGCGGATGCGCCCATTCCCGAGGCCGCGTATTCGATCGAGCGCGATCCCGTCGTCGTGCGCAGCGTCGCGATCGTCGAGCGGCTCGTGCGCGTCCTCGACGTTCCCGCGTCCCGCTACGAAGCGCCTCTTCGGGCACGCGTGGACGCTGGTGGCGCACGCACCGGCGAGCTCGGCGAGGAGCTGCGCCGCCTCGGCGCCGCCGAGGTCGAGCTCCGGCAGGCGCTGACGGAGGCGTCCGAGCGTGCGTCCGCGATCGACGTCGAGGTCGCGCGCATCGAGGCGGAGGCGGACGAGGCGCGGCGCCGGCTCGCGCAGACCGGCACCGAGGAGCGGGCCGAGGGCGACGACCGCGAGGAGCTCGCCGAGAAGGCGGAGCGCCTGGAGCGGCGGCGCGAGTCGCTCGGCCAGGTGAACCCGCTCGCGAAGGAGGAGTACGAGGCCGAGAAGACGCGGCTCGACGACCTCGTGACGCAGCGCGCCGACCTCGAGGCGAGCCTCGACGAGCTCGAGAAGCTCCGCACCGAGTTGACCGAGACGGTCGAGCAGCGCTTCACGGAGACGTTCGACGCGGTGCAGGCGAACTTCGCCGAGGTCGCGTCCACGCTGTTCCCCGGCGGCGAGGGCCGGCTGCGGCTCGTCGAGGCGGAGGACGACGAGGAACAGCCCGGCATCGAGGTCGAGCTCCGGCCCGCGGGCAAGCGCGTGCAGCGGCTGTCGCTCCTTTCCGGCGGCGAGAAGGCGCTCGGCGCAATCTCGTTCCTCTTCGCGCTCTTCCTCGCCCGGCCGTGCCCGTTCTATCTCCTCGACGAGGTCGAAGCGGCGCTCGACGACACGAACATCGGCCGCTTCGTCGAGCTGCTCCGCCGCTACGCCGACCGCGCGCAGTTCGTCGTCATCACGCACCAGAAGCGCACGATGGAGGCCGCGGACATCCTGTACGGCGTGACGATGGGTGGCGACGGCGTCTCGCAGGTCGTCTCGAGACGGCTGCCGCGCGAAGAAGCCGAAGCCGCCGCCGTCGCGTAGCACCGCAGGCCGCGGCGTGACGCTGTCGTGACGATCGCGTGCCGGTACCTAGTACCGGTCGTCGGCTCCGTCCCGGCATAGCGGAAGACCGGTACTAGGTACCGGCACGTAATGCACGCGGCTTCGACACGCCGCCGCCGCGTCTAGCCTGCCGGAGTGGACTCGCTGCGCTCGACGTTCGACCGCGTGGCCGAGCTGTACGACCGCGCGCGGCCGGCGTATCCCGACGCCGTGATCGACACGGTGGCGGCGCTCGGGCCGCGCATTCTCGAGATCGGGCCCGGGACGGGAAAGGCGACCCGTGCGCTCGTCGAGCGCGGGGTGGAGGTCACCGCCGTCGAGCTCGGCCCGCGGCTCGCCGCGATCGCGCGCCGCAACGCGCCGCAGGCGAACGTCGTCGTCGCCGACTTCGAGAGCTGGGAGCCCGAGCGTGCCGGCTTCGACGCCGTCGCGTCGTTCAGCGCGTTCCACTGGCTCGATCCGACGACGAGGTACGCGAAGATCGCGGGCCTGCTCCGTCCCGGCGGCGCGCTTGCGGTGGTGGGGGTCGATCACGTCCGCGTTCCCGGCGGCGATCCGATCTGGGAAGAGATGCAGGAGGACTACGACGCCGTCGTCCCGAGCCCCGACAACGGCCCGCCGCCGTCGGTCGACGAGGTCGGCGACCTGCATGCCGAGCTCGATGGCAGCGGCCACTTCCACGACGTCGAGGTGCGCCGGTTTCTCTGGGAGGTCGCGTACACCGGCGACGAGTGGATCGACGTCATGCGGACGTACTCGCCGAACATCGCGGGCGACCAAGAAGTGATCGAGGAGCTGTACCGCCGCATCCGCGCGCGCATCGGCGCGCGCACCGTGACCAAGAGCTACCTCGCCACGCTGACCGTGGGCCGGCGCCTCTAGACTCGGCGTAGCCGATGCCCCACGACGAGGCGACGAAGGTTCCGCGCAAGCTCTACGAGCAAGAGCTGCAGCGCCTCCAGGGCGAGCTCGTGAAGATGAAGGAGTGGGTGCGAACGACGGGCGGGAAGCTCGTCGTCGTCTTCGAAGGGCGCGACGCGGCCGGCAAGGGCGGCGCCATCAAGCGGATCACCGAGTACCTCAACCCGCGTGTGGCCCGGATCGTCGCCCTGCCGGCGCCGACGGAGCGCGAGCGCGGCCAGTGGTACTTCCAGCGCTACATCGGGCACCTCCCGACTGCGGGAGAGGTCGTCCTCTTCGACCGGAGCTGGTACAACCGCGCCGGCGTCGAGCACGTCATGGGTTTCTGCACGCCCGACGAGTACCGCCGCTTCCTCCAGCAGTGCCCGATCTTCGAGCGGCTGCTCGTGAACGACGGGATCATGCTCGTCAAGTACTGGTTCTCGGTCAGCGACGAGGAGCAGGAGCGCCGCTTCCGCTCTCGGCTCGAGGATCCGCTTCGCAGCTGGAAGCTCTCGCCGATGGACATCGACTCGCGTGCTCGCTGGGTGGACTACTCGAGGGCGAAGGACGAGATGTTCGTGCACACCGACATCCCCGAGGCGCCGTGGTACGTCGTCGAGGGTGACGACAAGCGCCGCGCGCGCCTCAACTGCATCCATCACCTGTTGTCGATCGTCCCGTACGAGGACGTGCTCGAGGCTCCGCTGGAGCTCCCGCCGCGGCCGCCCGAGGGCGACTACGAGCGCCCGCCGCGCGATCTCTTCCACTACGTGCCCGACTACACCGCGACGCTGCTCTAAGCCCGGCCGCGGCCCCTGAGGCGCTTCATCCCCGGCTTGCGCGCGTTGAGCTCGTCGGCGTGGGCGAGGTGCTCCTCGAGCCACCGGAGGCTCTGCTCGTGGAAGCGCACGAATAGGTCGAGCTCCGCGTCGGTGTACTCCGCGGTCATCTCGAAGATGTCCGACGCCGGGCCGTAGATCTCCTCCGACAGGCGGTGCACCTTCGGCGTCACCTCGATGAGCACGCGGCGGCGGTCGTCCGGGTCGGCGACCCGTCGGGCATAGCCCGCCTTCTCGAGGCGGTCGACGATCGTCGTGACGGCGCCGGTGGAGAGGCGCAGCTCGCGCGCGAGCTCTCCCGCCGTGATGCGGCCGCCTGCCTGGTCGATGACGTCGATCGCGCGACCGTCGGTCGTGTTGATGCCGAGGTACTGGGCGGCTGCCTCGTCGAGCATCTGCGTCAGCACCTGGGTGCGCCGGATGAGCTCCATGCCACGCAGGATCTTCTCTTGTCTTGACATTCAAATATCTTGATAGATAAGATACACGACAGCCAAACTAATTATAGGAGGTCGCAGTGGATTTGGCAATCGAGACCGAGGGGCTCGTGAAGACGTATCCCAAGGGCGTACGGGCGCTCGACGGGGTCGGGTTCGCCGTCGAGCGCGGCACGGTGTTCGGCCTGCTCGGGCCGAACGGCGCGGGCAAGTCGACGACGGTGAAGATCCTGACGACGCTCACCGTCCCGGATGAGGGGCGGGCGCTCGTCGCCGGCCACGACGTCGTCCGCGACGCACAGGCCGTGCGCCGTGCGATCGGCGTGGTGGGCCAGAAGAACGGCGTCGACCCCGACGCCACCGGGCGCGAGAACCTGCAGCTGCAGGGGGACTTCTACGGCATCCCGTCGCGCCGGCTCCGCGCGCGCATCGCGGAGCTGCTCGAACGGTTCGACCTGACCGAGGCGGCGAACCGGCTCGTGCGGACGTACTCGGGCGGCATGCAGCGCAAGCTCGACGTCGCCATCGGGCTCATCAACGGCCCGAGCGTGCTCTTCCTCGACGAGCCGACGACGGGCCTCGACCCGGAGGCACGCGCGGACATGTGGCTCGAGATCGAGCGTCTCGCCCGCGACGAGGGCGTCACCGTGCTGCTCACGACGCACTACCTCGAGGAGGCCGACCGGCTCGCCTCGCAGCTCGCGATCGTCGACCGCGGCCGCGTCGTCGTCGCCGGCACTCCCGACCAGCTCAAGAGCGAGCTTCACGGCGACACGCTCGTCGTCGAGCTCGGTGCGTCCGTCAACGGACGGGCACTGCAGGCGATCGACGGCATCGACGGCGTGCACGAGCCCGCCGTCGACGGTCGGGTCCTGCGCGCACGCGCCGATGCGGGAGCGCGGGCAGTGCCCACGGTCCTCGCGGCGCTCGAGGCGGCCGGGGTGCCGGTCGCGTCGGTGACGGTCTCGCGGCCGTCGCTCGACGATGTGTACCTGCGCCATGCAGGCCGGACCTTCGAGGAGGCAGAGAGATGAGACTCGCAACCCGTCACACGCTCGCGCTCACGCGCCGCCAGCTCCTCATCCTGTGGCGGCAGCCGTGGTTCGTGGCGATCACGGTCATCCAGCCGCTCGTCTGGCTGCTGCTGTTCGGCTCGCTGTTCAAGCACGTCGTCGAGCTGCCCGGCTTCCACGGTGAGTCGTACGTCGAGTTCCTCACGCCGGGCGTGCTCGTGATGAGCGCGCTGTTCGCCGGCGGCTGGCACGGAATGGCGTACATCGACGCGATGAACCGCGGCATCCTCGACCGCTTCCTCGTCTCGCCGATGCGTCGCGGCGCGCTCGTCGCCGCCGGGTTCCTGTACGGCACCGTCGTGGTCGTCGTCCAGTCGCTCGTCATCATCGGCGTCGCATACGCGGACGGTGCACGCTTCTCGTTCGGCTCGATCGTCGCGATGTTCGTGCTCGCGATCCTGCTCGGCGGCACCGTCGCGGCGCTCTCGGACGCGCTCGCGCTCGTCGCGCGGCAGGAGGAGACGCTCATCGGTGCGGTGCAGTTCGTCATCCTGCCGGCGACGTTCCTCTCCTCCGGGATGATGGCGGCGAACCTGCTGCCCGGCTGGATCCACGAGGTGGCCCGCTTCAACCCCGTCAACTGGGCCGTCGTCGGTTCGCGTGCCGGGTCGGCGGACTGGGGCCTCGTCGCCACCCGGGCGGGACTGCTCGCAGCGCTCCTGCTCGTCTGTGCGGCATTGGCGACGAGAGCGATCCGCGTGTACCAGCGGGCCGTCTAGTCTGGCCGCGTGGCGAGGAGCTGGTCGGAGCTACTTGGCGAGGAAGGGGCCGCGCCCGAGCCGGAGACGGACCGGGCCGGCCTCTTCTCGCGTCTGCGCGACTCGCTGTCGAAGTCGCGCCGTGCGCTGACGGAGCAGCTCCAGGTCGCGGCCTTCGACCCGACCGACGATCTCTCGTGGGAGCGGCTCGAGGAGGCGCTGCTGCAGGCGGACGTCGGCGTGCCGGCGACGGCCGAGCTCGTGCGGCGCCTCGAGCAGCGCGGCGACGTCAACGGGCTCGCCGACGAGGTCGCCGAGCTCTTCGGCGAGCCGCCGACGCTCGACGTGCACCACGCGCCCGCGGTCATCCTCGTCGTCGGCGTGAACGGGACGGGGAAGACGACGACGATCGGCAAGCTCGCGTCGAAGCTCTCCGAGCACGGCCACTCCGTCATCGTCGCCGCGGCCGACACGTTCCGCGCCGCGGCGGAGGAGCAGCTCGAGATCTGGGCGCAGCGCGCGGGCGCCGACTTCGTCGGCTCGGGGCGCGGCGCCGATCCCGCGGCGGTCGCGTACGACGCGATCGAGGCGGCGCAGGCCGGCGGGCGCGACGTCGTCATCGTCGACACCGCCGGGCGGTTGCACACGCAGACGAACCTCATGGAGGAGCTCGCGAAGGTGCGCCGCGTGATCGAGCGCAAGCTCGACGGTGCGCCGCACGAGACGCTGCTCGTCGTCGACGCGACGACGGGACAGAACGGCGTGCAGCAGGCGAAGCTCTTCAACGAGACGGTCGGCGTCACCGGCGTCGCGCTGACGAAGCTCGACGGCTCGGCGAAAGGCGGCGTCGCCATCCCGATCGCGTACGAGCTCGGGCTGCCGGTGAAGCTCGTCGGCGTCGGCGAGGGGATCGACGACCTGCGGCCGTTCGACCCGCTCGACTACGCGCGGGCGCTGACTACCTAGCGCGCTCCCAGACCGTCCAGCCGGAGCTCGTCTTCGCGACGAAGTACGTGAGCTCGGACAGGCTCGCGCTGATCTTCGCGACGCGCGGCAGCGTGACGTCGACCTCTACCGACCGGTTCGCGACATGCACGCCGCAGTCGGCGACGGCCTCGCCGTAGCGCGGCATCGTCCGGCCGAGCTTCCTGGTCGCCCGCGCACCGACGAGATCGCGCGCATTCCCCGGATAGTGCGCGGGCAACCAGCGGAGAACGTACGTCGCCGCCCCGCTCGCCGAGGTCGGCGGGCTCGCCGTCGGACACGACGGCACGACGAGCCGTCCGAGCTCCTCGCGTGCGGCGACGAGGAGCGAGACATCGGGGCGCGAGGGGAACATGACGGCCACGTGCACGGCGTACGTGCCGACGTGCGCGAGCACGTGCCGGACGGTCCCGCCGCCCGGAAGCCTCAGCGGCAGTAGCCGCTGCGGGAGCCCGGGCTTCGTCGACGCGGGTGCGAAGGTCGCCTCCATGCGGATGCCGTTCCCGCTCGTCGCGGATGCACTCGTCGCGGAGGCCTGCGTCGTCCAGCCCTCGGCGGGCAGGAAGCCGGGACCGGCATTCAGCCGGGTGTGGACGTGCTCCACGATGAGCTTCGGCTCCGGGTGTCCGCCCGCTGCGACGGCGTAGCCGACGCCGAACGCGCCCCCCGCGAGGACGGCGGCCGCGAGGACGGGCAGCCACCGGCGGCCGCGGCGGGCGCGGGACGCGAGGATGCGGGTGCGCGCGCGGTGGGTCTCGATGTCGCTGGGGCCGGGGAGGCGGTGGCCCGCCTCGCGCAGGCGCCGTTCCAGATCGTCAGACATTGCGTTCCTCCAGGTCGAGCCGCAGGTCGCGGAGTGCACGGGCGAGCCGGGAGTTGACCGTCCCGACCGGCACGCCGAGCACCTCGGCGATCTCGGGGGTGGTGTAGTCGAGCCAGTAGTGGAGCGCGATCACGGCCCGGCGCTCGGGGCCGAGCTGTTGCAATGCGTCGTGGAGCGACTCGTCCGCCAGCGGCGGGTCGAAGGCGAACGCCTCGGGCAGCTCGCCCCCGGCGGCCTCGCGGCGGCGGGCGCGGACGAGGTCGATGGCCCGGTTGACGGCGATCCGGACGAGCCACGGCTCGATCGGCCTGCGACGGTCGAAGCGGTGGAGGGCGGCGCCGGTGCGGATGAACGCGTCCTGGGCGGCGTCGCTCGCGAGCTCCCGGTCGCCGGCGACCGCGTACGCGGCGCGCCAGACGCGCTCCCAGTGCCGGTCGAAGATCTCGCCGAGCTCCATTCACTCCCAATACGTCGCGGGACGGCTGTTCCTATCCCGGTACCCTGGCCGTCTCGTGTTCGACACCCTCTCCGACAAGCTCCAGAGCGCTCTCGGCGACCTCCGCGGCCGCGGCACCCTCGACGACGAGGCGATCGCGCGCGCGATGCGCGAGGTGCGTCTCGCGCTGCTCGAGGCGGACGTCAACCTCGAGATCGTCCGGCGGTTCGTCGCGCAGGTGCGCGAGCGCGCGCTCGGCCAGGACGTCGCGAAGAGCCTCACGCCCGGCCAGCAGGTGGTGAAGATCGTCCACGAGGAGCTGACCGCGCTCATGGGCGCGGGCTCGTCGCAGCTCGCGTTCTCGCCGCGGCCGCCGACGACGATCCTCCTCGCCGGCCTGCAGGGATCGGGGAAGACGACCGCCGCCGGCAAGCTCGCGCTCCTGCTCAAGAAGGACGGCAAGAAGCCCGCGCTCGTCGCCGCCGACCTGCAGCGGCCGGCCGCGATCGACCAGCTCGTGCAGCTCGGCGCGCAGGTGGGCGTCCCCGTCTACGCGGACGAGCGCACCGACCCGGTGAAGGCCGTCCGCGACGGCATCGAGCGTGCGAAGGCGGACGGGCGGGACGTCGTCGTGCTCGACACCGCCGGCCGGCTCCACGTCGACGAGCCGCTCATGGAGGAGCTCGCCGCCGTTCGCCGCGAGGCGAAGCCGACGAACGTCCTCCTCGTGCTCGACGCGATGACCGGGCAGGAGGCCGTGAACGTCGCGAAGGCGTTCCAGGAACGCATCGACTTCGACGGCGTCGTCATGACGAAGCTCGACGGCGACGCGCGCGGCGGCGCGGCGCTGTCGGTGAAGGCCGTCACCGGCCGCCCGATCAAGCTCGCGTCGGTCGGCGAGAAGCTCGACGCGCTCGAGTGGTTCCACCCCGACCGGATGGCGTCGCGCATCCTCGGCATGGGCGACGTGCTCACGCTCATCGAGCGGGCGGAGGCGGCGGTCGCCGACGACGAGAAGGAAGAGCTCGAGCGCCGGATGATGGCGGGCGAGTTCAGCTTCGACGACTTCCTCAAGAGCTACAAGATGTTGCGCCGGATGGGGCCGCTCCAGGGCGTCCTCAAGCTCATCCCCGGAATGGGCAAGCAGCTCGAGGGCCTCGACGACGTCGACGAGCGGCAGCTCGGCCGGGTCGAGGCGATCATCCTCTCGATGACGCCACATGAACGCCGGGTTCCGCACGTCATCGACGGCTCGCGGCGCAAGCGGATCGCGGCCGGGAGCGGCACCTCGGTCACCCAGGTGAACCAGCTCATCGAGGCGCGAAAGCAGATGGCGAAGATGATGAAGGCGATGGGTTCAGGCAAGATGCCCTCGCTCCCGGGAATGCAGATGCCGGCCGGGAGCGGGAAGCCGCGCCCGAGCGCGACCCGCAAGTCCGCAAGCAAACGGAAGAAGAAAGCGAGAAGGTGATTCGATGGCAGTGAAGTTGAGACTGACCCGGGTGGGGTCGAAGAAGAACCCGATCTACCGCGTCGTGGCCGCCGACACGCGCTCGCCGCGCGACGGCAAGTTCATCGAGATCGTCGGGCGGTACAACCCGCAGCACGAGCCGTCCCTCATCGAGCTCGACGAGGAGAAGGTGCGCGGCTGGCTCTCGAAGGGCGCACAGCCGACCGACCCGGTCGCGAAGCTCCTCAAGGCCAAGGGCATCTCCTAGTCATGCAAGAGCTGCTCGCCGAGCTGGCGCGGCGGCTCGTCGACGAGCCGGAAGCCGTGCGCGTCGAGCAGGTCGAGGGCGACGACGGCTCGCTCGTCCTCCGGCTGCACGTCGCCGAGGGCGACGTCGGCAAGGTGATCGGACGCCAGGGGCGCATCGCGCGCGCCCTGCGCACGATCGTCCGCGCCGGCGGTCCGAACGCCGGGCGGCGGCTGCAGCTCGAGATCGTCGGGTGATCGCGGCCCTCTACGACATTCACGGGAACTTCGCGGCGCTCGAGGCGGTCCTCGCGGAAGTTCCGGAGGAGGCGACGATCCTCGTCGGCGGCGACGTCGTCGCGGGCGGGCCGCAGGCGGCGGAGACGCTCGAGCGGCTGCGCGCGCTCGGCGACCGTGTCCGCTGGATCCGCGGGAACGGCGACCGGGAGCTCACACCGGGCGAGGTCGGGCTCGCGCCGCCCGGCGCGCTCGACGACACCTGTGCCCAGCTGACGGGGGAGCAGATCGCCTTCCTCCACGGCCTGCCCCCGGCGGCGACGATCGACGGCGTCCTCTACTGCCACGCAACGCCGCGCAACGACCTCGACATCTTCGGCCCGCGGACGCCCGAGGATCGCATCGCCTTCCTCTTCGCCGGCGTCGATGCCGACGTCGTCGTCTGCGGGCACACGCACATCCAGTTCGAGCGGACGATCGCCGGCAAGCGGGTGATCAACTCGGGGAGCGTCGGCTCGGCGTACGAGGCGGAGCCCGGCGCGTACTGGCTGCTCGACCTGGAGCATCGCCGGACGGCCTATCCGGGGG
Source organism: uncultured Actinomycetes bacterium (assembly GCA_963753295.1). GTDB lineage: Bacteria > Actinomycetota > Thermoleophilia > Gaiellales > Gaiellaceae > Palsa-739. The sequence goes on from CAVWBZ010000016.1 coordinate 251,147, forward strand.
CGGAGCCGGCAGCGATGAGCCACGAGGACTGGCTCGACTGGGTCGAGGCGCACGCCGTTGGCGGCTGAGCTCGTCCCCGTCGGACGGGTCGGGCGCCCCCACGGCGTCGACGGCGCCTTCTTCGTCGAGAGCCCGAGCGAGCGGAAGGGCGTCTTCGCCGCCGGGGCGGAGCTGTACGCCGCCGGGCAGCCGGCCAAGGTCACCGTCTCCCGGCACGGCTCCGGCGGCCGGCCGGTGATCCGGCTCGACCGCCCCGTCGAGCGCGGAGCCGAGCTGGCCGTCCCGAAGGAGCTTCTCCCCTCCCTCGGGGAGGACGAGTACTACGTCTTCCAGCTCGTCGGGCTCGCGGTCGAGGAGGAGGGCGGCCGGTTCCTCGGCATGGTCGTCGACGTGGTCGACTACCCTGCCAACGACGTCCTCGAGCTCGACTCGGGTATGTCCCTGCCGCTCGTCGAAGCCTGCGTGCGGTCGGTTGATCTCGAGGGTGGGCGAATAGTGGTTGCGGCAGGCTTTGCAGAGCCCGGATGAGAGTCGACGTCTTCACCCTCGTTCCCCATGCCTTCGCCTGGCTCACCGAGCAGCAGCCGCTTGCGGGCGTGCTCGGGAGCGAGCTCGAGCTCCGCTTCCTCAACTACCGCGACACGACGCCGCTCCGCGCCGGGCAGGTCGACGACGAGCCGTACGGCGGCGGGGCCGGCATGGTGCTCCGCGTCGACGTCGTCGCGGCCGCGCTCGACGCCGCGTACGGCGGAGCCCCCGATCACCGGGTGGTCGCGCTGACCCCGCAGGGGAGGCCGCTGACCCAGGCCGTCGTCGAGGAGCTCGCCGCGGAGGAGACGATCACGCTCCTTTCGGCCCGGTTCGAGGGCTTCGACGACCGGATCGTCCAGCATCTCGCGAGCGACGCCGTCTCGATCGGCCCGTACGTCCTCTCGAACGGCGACCTCGCGGCGATGGTGCTCCTCGACGCGGTCGCGCGGCGGCTGCCGGGCGCGCTCGCGGAGGGCTCCGGCGAGCTCGAGAGCTTCTCCGCCGAGCTCGGCGGCGCGCTCGAGTACCCGCACTACACGCGGCCGGCGGAGTTCCGCGGCTGGGCGGTGCCCGACGTCCTCCTCTCGGGCGACCACGGCCGGGTCGAGGCGTGGAGGAAGGCGAACGTCCGGTGAGGGATCCGCTCGGCCGGCTCTTCCCGAACCTGCCGCGGCACGTCCGCGTCGCCCTCGACTGGGTCGTGACGATCGCCGGCGCCGTCATCATCGTCCTCGCCCTCAAGGCGTGGATCATCAACCCGTACCGGATCCCGTCCTCGTCGATGGAGCCCACGCTCCACTGCGCGCGGCCCGCCGAGGGCTGCGAGGCGAGATTCAGCGACCGCGTCCTGGCCTGCCGCGTCTGCCTCGACTTCGCCAGTCCGCACCGGAACCAGATCATCGTGTTCCACACTCCGCCCCTCGCCCTCGTCAAGTGCGGCGCCGGCGGCACCTTCGTGAAACGGCTCATCGGGATGCCCGGGGAGACGATCAAGGAGGACAAGAAGGGCAACATCTGGATCGAGCCGCCCCGGGGCGATAGCTTCTACAAGCTCGACGAGCCCTTCATCCAACGGGCGAGACGCTTGGCAGACACAACCCATTTCGGAAAGAGTTGGCAGGTGCCGCAAGGCGACTACTTCTTCATGGGCGACAACCGCGCCCAGTCGTGCGACTCGCGGGAGTGGGGGCCGGTCCCGCGGAAGAACCTCATCGGCACGGTGGTCTTCACCTACTGGCCCCCGAGCCGGATCGGCTTCCGGTAGCGCCGTGAGCAAGCTCGAGCAGGTCGCGCCGGGTCTTCGCCGCTGGGCCTCTTGGCATCCGGAGTGGCGCCAGGAGGTCGGTTCCGTCGCGGTGGACACGCCGGACGGCCTCGTCCTCATCGACCCGCTCGACCCGCCGCCCGAGGTGCGCTCGCCCGAGCACGTGCTCGTCACCGTCCACTGGCACGCCCGCACCGCCGGCGCGCTCGGCGCGCCGCACGTCTGGGCGCCGGCCCGCGGCGTCCGCCGGCTCAAGAACCGCGGCGTGACGGTCACCGACGCGTTCGAGAAGGATCCCGAGCTCCCGGGCGGCATCAAGGCGCTCGCAACCGCCCGCGAGGGCGAGGTCGTCTACTGGCTCCCGCAGCAGAAGGCGATCGCCGTCGGGGACATCCTCCTCGGCGCCGGCGCGAAGCCGCATGCGACCTCGGAGCCGCTCCGGCTCTGCCCCGAGAACTGGCTCGACGGCGCGACGACGAAGCAGCTCGTGAAGTCGCTCCTGCCGCTGCTCGACCTCCCGATCGAGCGGATCCTCGTCTCCCACGGCGATCCCGTCCTCCAGGGCGGCAAGGACGTCCTGAAGGCGCTCATCGCGCCGGACAAGGGCTGAGTTTCCGCTAATCTGCTCGTCCGGCTTCGGCCGCCTTTGACATGAGCAAGGTCATCGAGGACATCGAGCGCGCTCAGCTGCGCAAAGTTCCCCGCTTCAAGGCGGGAGACACCGTTCGCGTCCACTTCCAGGTGATCGAGGGCCAGCGCCGTCGCGTCCAGGTGTTCGAGGGGATCGTCATCAAGCGGCAGGGCTCGGGCGCCCGCGAGACGTTCACCGTGCGGAAGCAGTCGTTCGGCGTCGGCGTCGAGCGGACGTTCCCGCTCCACTCGCCGAAGATCGAGAAGATCGACGTCGCCGCCATCGGCGACGTGAACCGCGCGAAGCTCTACTACCTCCGCGGCCGTGTCGGCAAGAAAGCGCGCGTCCGCGAGCAGCGCTACGCGGGGCCGAAGCAGGCGGATGCCGCCGTCGAGGAGATGCCCGAAGAGGCGCTCGACGAGGCTCCCGAGGTCGAGGCCGAAGCGGAAGAGCCCGCCGCGGTCGAGGCCGAAGCGGACGCTGTCGCGACGCCCGAGTAGGGCGGTATCCTCGGTCCGCCGATGAAGCGGACGGGCCAGAAGCTCCTGCGGTTCGACCGGAAGCTCGGGGCGCGGTTCGTCGCCGGCGTCGACGAGGCGGGACGCGGGTCGCTCGCCGGGCCGCTCGTCGTCGCGGGCGTCCTCCTCGACTACAGCGCGCTCCGCGAGCACAAGGTGCGCCCGCTCGCGTACCTCAACGACTCGAAGCAGTGCTCGGAGGAACGGCGCGCCGAGCTCTTCCGGGCCGTCCTCGGCTGCGCGGAGAAGGTGGTCGTGCGCGCGATCCCGGCGACGGACATCGACCGCAACGGGCTGCACCGCTCGAACCTCGCGGGCCTGCGCGCGATGCTGCAGGCGCTCGCGCCGCCGGCAGAGGCGTGCCTCGTCGACGGGTTCCGGCTCGGGCCGCTCGCGCCGGAGCACACCGCCGTCGTCGACGGCGACGAGAAGAGCGCCGCGATCGCGGCGGCGTCGATCGTCGCGAAGGTGACACGCGACCGGCTGATGCGCCGGCTCGACGCGGTCTATCCCGCGTACGGGTTCGCTCAGCACGTCGGCTACATCACGCCGGGACACTCGGCGGTCGTGCGCGAGCGGGGGCCGTCCGCCGTACACCGCCTGTCCTTCCAGGCGCTCTGCTACCGGTGACTCCGGTGCCAGGCACCCGAGTTTGACGCCGCGGAAGCAAGCGGCCCCACACCGGGTGCCTGACTCAGGCGTGACTCAGTGAACGACGCCGAGCGCCGCGCGGCGCGCTGGTACCGGCTGCGCGGGTGGCGCATCCTCGGCGCGAACGTGTGGGCGGGCGGCAACGAGATCGACCTCGTCGCGCGCCGCGGCCGGCAGCTGCGCTTCGTCGAGGTGAAGGAGAAGCGCGGCCCGCACTTCGGCGACCCGGCCGAGATGGTCACGGAGGAGAAGCAGCGCCGCGTGCGCCGTGCCGCGGATACGTGGCTCGCCGCCCGCCCCGAGCTCGGCGGGCTCGACGTCGCCTTCGACGTCGTCGCGGTGCGCGAGGGGAAGCTGCGCAGGATCGCGGACGCGTTCTAGTCAGTCGAACTCGGCCGGCTGCTTGATGTGCTTCGTCCGGACTTCAGCCACACGAGGCGAAAGCACCTCGACGCTGATCTCTTCGCGATCGCTCGGCTCGAATGCGATTAGAAACGTTCCGCCTTTGAGCGCGTGTTGGTCACAGAGGTAGGCGTCTGTCTCGATGGAATAGATCGCGTCCGTTCGTTTCTTCTTGGGAAAAGGCGACGCGCCGTCGTGTGCGACGCGGCACCGAAGGCCGATCTGATTGCGGCCCTCCAAGGGGCAACCATCAACCATGCACGGACGGTCGGGCTGTGGCACGGAGGAGACCGTACGCCGTGCACGAACGATTGGCAACGGTCCTAGTAAGCGATCACAAGGACCTCCAGCCATGGGACTCACACAAACCGAGCTGTACGCGACGCTGGACCTCGAGCTCTCGTGGTCCGAGCGCGACCTGCCGGAGCACGTGCGCACGAAGCACGTGCACCGCCTGCATCCGTACCACGGGAAGTTCATCCCGCAGCTCGTCGAGGTGCTCCTCGACCGGTACCTGCCGGCCGGCGGCCACGTCCTCGACCCGTTCGCCGGCTCGGGGACGACGCTCGTCCAGGCGCTCGAGTCCGGGCTCGACGCGACCGGCGTCGAGCTCGCCGCGTTCAACTGCCTCCTCATGCGCGTCAAGACCGCGCACTACGACGTCGAGGCGCTCGGCGCGGAGCTGCGCGACGTCTGCGCGCGCGTCGACTCGCTGCCGGCGCGCAGGCGCACGTCGGGGTACGTCCGCCGCTGGTACGAGCCGCAGGCGGCGGCGGAGCTGCTCGCCTTCCGCGAGCTGATCGCCGAGTACGAGCACCAGGACCTGCTCCGCATCGTGCTCTCGCGCGCCGCCCGGTCGGCCCGGCGCGCCGCGCACTTCGACCTCGAGGCGCCGCGCGAGCCGCAGGTGGGGGAGTACTGGTGCCACAAGCACCGGCGCACGTGCCGCCCGGTCGCCTCGGCCGCCGGCTTCCTCCGCCGCTACACGCTCGACACGCTCGCCCGTATCGAGGCGTTCGCCGCCGTTCGCGACGAGACGCGGGAGGCGCACGTCCTCCACGGCGACGCGTGCGAGGTCGAGTACGCGGAGACGTTCGACGGCATCGTCACCTCGCCGCCGTACCCGGGCCTCATCGACTACCACGAGCAGCACCGGTACGCGTACGAGCTGCTCGGCCTCGAGGACCGGCGCGAGCTCGAGCTCGGCGCCGCCGAGAGCGGCACGTCCCGGGGCGCCCTCGACGCGTACCAGGACGGCGTCGCGCGCGTGCTCGGGAACGCCGCTTCCGCGCTCGCGCTCGACGCGCCCGTCGTCATCGTCGTCAACGACCGCCGCGACCTCTACCCGGAGATCCTCGAGCGCGCGGGGCTCGAGCTGCACGAGCGCCGCCAGCGGCATGTGAACCGCCGCACGGGCCGGCGCGCCGGTGAGTACTACGAGGACGTCCTCGTCGCGCGCCAGTAGGCTCGCCTCCTGATGAATCCCGTTCCCGATCGCGCCGCCGCCGCGGCGCTCGGCGCCGCCCTGCACGCGCTGCACTACGAGGGCGACATCATCACCGATCTCATCGGGGACGAGGTCGCCGGCGAGCGCGAGGAGATCGTCGTCGCCGAGCGGCGCCTCTCGGAGACTCCGGTCGAGACGGCCATCCGCCTGCTCTACCTCCAGCTGCCCGTGCCCGAGAGCCGCGTCGCGTCCGGGGCGGCCGAGGCGCTGCTCACACTCGGGCTCGCGTCGAGGCGGGCGGGGGAGCTCGTCCCGCACGCGCGCGTCGTCCCGGTGGACGACACGCTCCTCGCCTCGGACGGCTTCACGCGCGACGCGGACGATCCGCCCGACTACGTCGCGACGTACACGCCGACGGCCCGCACATGCGATCTGCTGACGCCGCGCCCCCGCTGCCGCCGCGCGCTCGACATCGGCACCGGCAGCGGCATCCACGCGCTGCTCGCGGCCGCGCACGCGAAGCGCGTCGTCGCGACCGATGTGAACCCGCGCGCGCTCGCGTACACGGAGCTGAACGCGGCGCTCAACGGCCTCGACAACGTCGAGTGCCGGCTGGGCAGCTTCTTCGAGCCTGCCGGCGACGAGGCGTTCGACCTCATCACGTGCAACGCGCCGTTCGTCATCTCCCCCGAGCAGCGCTGGGCGTATCGAGACAGCGCGTTCCGCGGCGACGACCTCACCGCGCACGTCGTCCGCGAGGCGAGCGCGCGCCTCGCCGACGGCGGCTACGCGACGCTGCTCGGCAGCTGGCTCGTCGTCGACGAGGACGGGCCGGAGGACCGGCCGGCCGCCTGGGTGAAGGAGACCGGCTGCGACGCGTGGATCCTCACCTCGATCGAGAGCGACGCGCTCGAGCACGCGTCGACGTGGAACTCGAGCTTCTTCGCGGATGCGGGGACGTACGCGTCGGTGCTCGAGCAGTGGACGCGGTACCTCCGCGATCTCGGCGCGAGCGGCGTGGGGGAGGGCGCGATCCTCCTCCATCGCCGCAAGGGCAAGCCGACGCTCCGCGTCGACGAGATCGACGAGGACACGCTCGAGGAGGCGGACGGGCAGATCCGGCGCGCCTTCGCGAATCGCAGGACGAAGGATCTGCTCGACGTGCGGCTCGCGCGCGCGATGCCGCTGCGGGTCGAGCGGGAGCTCGGCAAGAACAAGGCCGAGGTCGTCCTCGACGGCGGAACCTGCTCGATCCTGCCCACGACGGCCGAGGCGGCCGCGGTCGTCGAGCGGCTCGACGGGAAGACGACGCTTCGCCGGCTGCGCGCCGACAGGCGCGCCGTCGAGCTGTGCCGTGAGCTCGCGGCGCTCGGTGCGTTGACGATCCGCGACTGAGCCGTATCGCTTCTCCGCCTAGCGTCGAGGCGTGCTCGCACGCGCGGTCACGCATGCGCTCGTCGGCCTCGAGCCGCGGCGCGTCGAGGTGGAGGCGCACGTCCACGACGGCGTGCCGGC
>CAVWBZ010000017.1:0-45168 GCA_963753295.1 uncultured Actinomycetes bacterium
GGAGGTCAGCGATGTCTGATGGTGACGGGCACGCCTGGACCGACGCGGGCGACGAGCCACCGCATCGCCTCGGTGTCGAGGCGAACGCAACCGTGTGAGACGGCCGTGCCCGGCACACCGCCGACGTTCTCCAACCCGTGCAGGGCGATCTGGCCGGGACCGCCGTCGAATTCCTGTAGCACGTTCGAGCGGGCGCTCAGCGCGAGCGCATACGGCGCGCCCACATCCGACGGCCGCAGGGCGACCGATTCCTCGACGAAGAAGTTACCGGTCGGCGTTGGGGTCGACGGCTTGCCGACCACGGCGTCGAACGTTCGCACCGGCCTGCCGGCGCGGAAGACGGTCACCGTCCTGCGGGAGGTGTCGACGACGATGTGCCAGGCGGTGACGGAGCGCACCGTCTTCCCGGCGAGGATCCATCCCGTATGGCCGTTCGGGCGACCGGGGAGCCTGACCTCCAGCCATCGCCCCCGACGTGCGAGAACGGGGAGCGTCGTCTGCTCTCCCGTGATCGGCGTCGCCGCCGGGACGATGTCCAGCGGCGTCGAGTGGATGGCGGGCCTGGCCCGCACCGTGTGCCCGCGAAGGAGCGTCACGAGTACCTGAGTCGACTTCACGTGCGCCGTCACCGCGGTCGCCGAAGCGGCACTTCCGGTCGACGTCAGTGCGGCGCAGACGACGCACGCAACGAGAAGTGTGGGCGGGCGCCGACGGCGCCCGCCCACGATTGCCGGATGGAGGTTCAACCGGTGAAGCCGCCGGCGTTCTTGGCCGGCTTGGGAGCGACATGCACGGCGGTGTGCTTCGCAGCCTTCACGCCTTTCGTCTTACGCGCGGGAGGCGCCGGCTTCGGCGTCGGCGCGGGCGTGACCGGTGTCGGCGGCGGAACGGTAGTCGTGGTGGTCGTGGTGGTGGTGGCCGGGGTGGTAGTCGTCACGGCTGTCGTCGTCGTTGCGGCAGCTGGGAAGCTGCACGACGCGGAGCCCGTCACCGGGTCGATGTAAGCCGGCACGAGATTGAGCGCGGCGTACGGAGGATCCTTGTCCTGGCCCTTGACGAGGTCGTACGCCCTGCCGTCCGGGGCGCAGTAGATAGCGCGATCGGGCTGGGAGGGCGGCGGGGGAGCAGGCGCAGAGGATCCGCCCGAGGATGCACACGTCGGCCGCTGGATCGAGTTGTCGTCCAGGGTGACGTCGCCGGTCTGGGCGAGCGCGCGTCCGGAGAGGCTGGCGCCGTGCTGGATGACGATGCTGTCGTACGCGATGATGGTTCCGACGATGCTGGACGTCGTGCCGAGCGTCGCGGTGGTGCTGACCTGCCAGAAGACGTGGCAGGCCTGTGCGCCGCCGGTGAGGACTACCCTGCTCGCATTGGCGAAGACGAGGTCGGATGACGCCTGGAAGATCCAGACGGAAGCGGCCGAGCCGTTCAGGGTTAGGGTGCCGGTCACGTTGGCTGTGGGGTCATGGTCGACGACGTAGACACCGGGGGTGAGCGTCTGCCCCCCCAACGCGGGGCCGGGATTCGAATCGGGCGTGCGTCCCTGGGCGTCGGTGTACGCAGTGTCGCGGTCGCTCGCGGCGGTCGTGAGCAGACCGGGATCGGCCACGCGGCACGCCGGTCCGGCGGCATCGACGGTGTAGATCGTGCCGGTGACCTCGGGGCAGGTCAGCCCACTGATGTTGGCGCCGGTGGTCGGGGTCACCCCGACGTTGCCCGAGATCGTCGACGTCGGGTTGTCGGTGACTCCGCTGTAGGCCAGAACGGCGAACGGGTCGGCTGTTCCGAGCCCTACGGTCGTGGGTGAGGACGCGGCGCTGCTCCCCGCGAGGGTCAGCATTGCGACGAGCGCCGCCACTGCGATCAAGCTGCCTCCGGCAACGGCGAAGCGCGAACGCCTCGCGCTCTTCGAGCTGGAACGTGTCATGTCGATCTCCCTCTCTGAACTGCAGACGCCGACCAGAAGGTCGCGTTGGTCGGCTTGCTCCGACCTGCTCTGCTGAGGGCGGACCCTTCACGTGGCCGGAAGAACCGGCCTCCGCTGCGAGATCACAACGCCGATCGCTGAGGCGCTGACGAGCAAAATCCTATCACTTCGGCTTATATGGTGCTAGTCTTACGTCTAAGCGGCGCCGCAATCATCGGCGTAGCGACTCACCTTTGCAGGGCCGAAGCGGTCGGCCCGCAGACGATCCGCCCTCATCAGCGCAGGCCGGAGCAGTTCCACCGTTCCGAGCGCAAACGAGGGAGATCGCTGATGAAGACCGCTGTTCCGGCGCCGGGCGTGCGCACGACCACGCGCCCAGCGCCTTCCTTCACCTAGCTCATCCGTCTCCGGTTCGGTACGTGCCGAGGACGCGAAAGGAAGAGCCATGCTCGCACACCTCCTGAATTTCAAGGTGCTCATCGCTGTGGTTGCCGCAGCGGCGATCGGCGGCGGAGCGTATGCCTTCACCGCATCGAACACCGTTCCGAACACGACGGCCGGCTCCGGCGCAGGGACCGTCTCCGGCTACACGGTGACGAACATCCACTACAACCTCAACGCGACGACGCCGAACAACGTCGACTCGCTGACGTTCACGATCAGCCCCGTCGTTCCCAGCACCTCGAGCGGGAAGGTCGTCATCCAGGCGGCGCTCTCGACCGGCGGCCCGAACACGTACACCTGCACGACGGACACGACCGGCGGGACGGCCACGTGCGCCACGACGTCCCCGCAGCTCACCGCCGACAAGGTCACGACCGTCACCGTCGTCGCGGCACAGTAGGTCGACGCTCGAAAGCGTGACGACATGAAGCATTCGCGGCGGAACTGGCAGGTCGGGCTGGGACTGCTCGGCCTTGCCGCGTTCGCGGCCGCATGGCTGTTCCTCGCGCCGACGCGCCTGGGCGGCTCGACGGTCTACTCGATCACCGAGGGGATCAGCATGCAGCCGCTCCTCCACAAGGACGACCTGGCGCTCCTGCGGACGCAGTCCTCCTATCGGGTGGGCGACGTCGTCCTGTACGAGAGCCCCGTCCTCCACCGGCCGGTGCTGCACCGGATCCTCGTCATCCAGAACGGCCACTACTTCTTCAAGGGCGACAACAACGACTTCGTCGACCCGGGGTATGCGACCCGGGCCGAGCTCGTGGGCAAGTTGTGGGTGCGGGTTCCGTGGGTGGGCAAAGCCGTGGGCTGGCTCGGGAAGCCGATGCACGCCGCGCTCTTCGCCGGCGTCGTCGTCCTGCTCGTTCTCCTGGGCGGCGCACCGGTGGCGCGAGGTCGTCGCAAACGGCGTCGCGGCGAGCCCGCAGCTGCCAAGGCGCCGCTCGTCCGTACCGGCCCCGGCGCATTGAACGATGCGACGAGGGCGAGCCTCGCGGTGTTCGTGCTCCTGCTCGTCATCACGGCCGCGGCCCTCGTTGTCGCCTTCGCCACCCCGCTCCACCGCTCCGCTGCGATGCCGGATGCATACGAGCACACCGGAACCTTCTCGTACACGGGCCACACCCCCGGCCTGACTCCCGATTATCCGGGCGGGATGCTCAAGACCGGACAGCCCATCTTCACGAGCTTGTTCAACTCCATCACGCTCGACTTCCGGTACCGGTTCCGGTCGCAGCTTCCGCATCAGATCCACGGCACGGTCGAGCTCACGGCGTCGCTTCTCTCGCAGTCCACGAGCTGGCAGCAGGTGTACGTCCTCGAGAAGAGCACGAAGTTCACGGGCGATACGGCAGTGACCGGCGGTCCGGTCGATCTCGGCCAGCTCGAGTTGCTGCTCAAGCGGCTGGCGCTCGCCTCGGGGGCCGCCGGCGACAGCTACGAGGTCGACCTCCAGCCGATCGTGCACGTCACCGGGCTCGTCGGGGGGCACCAGATTCGGGAGACGTTCTCGCCTGTCCTCCCGTTCACGGTGACCTCGGCCGTCGTCAAGCTCGACGTCGGCCCTGCGAGCACACCACCGGGGGCGACGTACGCTCCCTCGACGGGGGGCCAGGCCCTCGCGTCTGCGCTCCATCCGGCCCAGATGGGGACCGTGCAGCATCGGGTGACGAACTTCGTCACGGTCGCCCGCTACCACGTGTCCGTCATCGCAGCCCGGCTTCTCGGACTGATGCTCGCGTTTGCCCTGCTCGTGGTGGCGGTTGTCCATCACCTGCTCCTGCGCCGCCACGTCGCGCGCCCGATCGAGCAGCGGATCGCCGAGCACTTCGGATGCCTGCTCGTTCCCGTCGACTCGTTGGGCATGCAGGAGGACGACTCGCCCCCGATCGAAATCCACGACTTCGCGAGCCTGGCGAGCCTCGCCCGCTACCTCGAGCGCCCGATTCTCCACCACGTCGCCGGCGGCGACAGCTACGCCGTCGACGACGTGAGTCGCCGCTACGTCTACCGCCCCGCCGCACCCACGGCGGACGTCGTGACGCTCCAGCCGCCCGCGCGTCTACCGGCGCCCAGCGGGCCTGGGAGGCGACGGGGACCGTGGAAGCGGAGCCGGCTGCCGCTCGTCGCCGGCCTCGGTGCGCTCGTCGTCGCCGTCACGCTCGCCACGAGCTTCACCGCCTCGACGAGCGTGCCGACGAGCAACGCCGGGCTCTCCACGCTGCCGCGGCAGATCTCCGAGCTCGCGCCCGGCGGCTGCGGGTCGCTCAGCCTCTCGAGGATCGTGATCGCCTCCAGCGGCAGCTACAAGAACACGGCCTCCAACGCGCTCGTGCTCGGGACGTCGGGCGTCAACACCATCACCTCCAGCGGCAGCCACAACTGCTTCGTCGGCGGCGGGGGCAAGGACGTGATCACCGCCCACGCAGGCGATTTCTGCCAGATCGGGCCCACGCCGGGCGCGAAGTACAACGGCTGCGCGAAGTTCTGATGCCGGCGAGCCTCTCGGAGAGCAAGGATGTCTGGGAGGATCGGCTCCGCGAGGATCGGACCATCCTCCAGGCCCAGCTGAGCCCTGCGCAGGACGCCGCCGTTCGCCGCATCCTCGACGGCGCGCTCGCCGGCGGCCGGCTCGAGTTCCTCCTCGTGTACGGATCGGTGAGCAGGGGCGAGCAGCGCGCCGGCTCGGACCTGGACGTCTACTACGAGACGCGCGACGAAGCCGTCGAGCTCGAAGAGGCCGACCCCGAATCGAGGTGGCACGTTTTCGGTGCGGCGTCGGGTGCGCTCCTGGGGAGCTTGCGGCTCGGCGACGAGATGGCGTTCGCGATCGTGTCGGACGCGCTCGTCGTCTACGACGAGGGAGCGTTTCAGGCACTCGTCGCCGCCGCCGACGAGGAGCGACTCGCGCCCACGGCACCCAGCGTCCCACGTTCCCGAAGACCCAGGTGACCGACACCATGGCTGCTGAACCTCTACGCATTGGAGGCACACGATGTTGCTCGTGCTCTTGCTCGCGCTCTTCATCCTCGCGATCGTCGGCGGGATCGTCATCTCGAAGTTCCTGTTCTTGATTCTCATCGTGCTGCTGCTAGTCGCGGTGTTCAGGAAGGTCGGGAGGGCGTCGGCGTAAGCGCCGAGACGACATTCACGATCGGAGCCGCCGCCACGTGTACCGACTCCCCTGTGGGCTACCAGCCGTATGGTCGTCGAGCTCTCCTGGGGCTACGGCTTCGTCGAGTGCACGACGACGACCGGGCATGGAGCGTGATGCACGCACTGCTGGCTGACGGACCCGAGGAGAAGCTCGGCGAAGCCGCCGTGCCCGCGCGACCCGACGACCAGGAGGTCGTTCTCGTCGACCGCGGTCAGCAATGCCTCGGCGGCCGACCCTTGCACCACCTGGCGGTCGATCTCGACCCCTTCGGTGTCCGCGCCGGCGTCCGCGAGAGCGCGATCGAGCAGACCTTCGGCTGCACGATGCAGGTCGCCTGGGTCGATGCCGAGCGAGCCGTACGGATCGAGTGAGCCGCCCAGCGACGGGTAGCCGTCGACCGTCCCTCCGGCATACCCGAACATCCATGCATGGACGGCGCGCAGCGGGCTCTTCCGCAGACGCGCTTCGGCGAGCGCCCAGCTCAGGGCCTCGGCCGATCCGGCGGAGCCGTCGACTCCGACTACGACAGTTGGGGCCTTTGCCATCGTCGATCCTCCCTCGGTCACGAGCGTGAACGCCGACCAAGGCGCTGAGGTCGGCCGTGTCCGGCCTGCTCTGCTGAGGGCGGATCGTGTCGCTGCGCCGGTCAGTGAGGCGCCGCAGCATGAATCTTATCGTCGCCGGGAGCCCGAAGGCGTATACTCCGTGTGGTAGTGCCGCATTGATCGGTGCTGCGGAGTGACTGTCGGGCCCCTAGGAGTGTGGCCCGGCGTGAGTGCCTCCCACATGTGTCGCGGGTTGGAGCAGGTTCTGGCCGACCCCGTTCGTTGACGGTCGGCGACCGTTTTTCGACCACAGGAGGCGACTTGAGCGTGATGTCTGCATCGCGGCTTCGTCTGCGTGCGCACAGACGCTCGACCGTGCACGAACGCCCCGAGCCGGTCGAGGTCTTCGTCCGGACCCGGTACTTCGCCGACCTCTTGCTCGAATCCACGGCGCCGCCGTTCTCGGCGGAGATCGGCCCCGGCCTCGTATGGATCGTCCGGGTGCAGCCGCCCGCCCGATTGGGTTGGGCGGTCGAGCTGCTCTCGCTCGTCCAGCGCTGGCTCGAGGCAGCCCGGCTCCCCTGGGCGACCGTTCTCTACGGCGGCCGGACGTGCCTGATTCGCCCCTCTACCGACATCGCGCAGTTCCTGGCGGTCGTGGAAGCACCTCGCGGCCCGCCACCCGTTCTTTACTAGTCAGGAGAACCGACCATGCATGCGATACCACGCAAGATCCTCGTCCTAGTCGGTGCCGCGGCGGCGCTCACGCTCGTCGTGGCTGGACCGGCGGCAGGACACCGGAACCTCACGCCGCAGAACACCTCGTTGCCGTCGATCTCGGGCTCCGCCCGTGACGGCTCGGATCTGCTGGCGTCGAAGGGCGGCTGGGCCAACGGCCCGGCCTCGTACGCGTACCAGTGGCAGCGGTGCGACTCGAGCGGTGGTTCCTGCTCGGCGATCGCCGGCGCGACCGGGACCCGCTACACGATCGTCGGCGCAGACGTCGGCTACCGGCTGAAGGTCGGCGTGACGGCGACGAACACGTCCGGGTCCGGGGCGGCGACGTCGCGCCCGACGGACGCGGTCAAGTCGACGGGATCCGCTCCGGCTGCCACCTCGCCGCCTGCGATCTCGGGCACATTCAAGGAAGGCAACACGCTGACTGTCGGCCACGGCAGCTGGTCAGGCTCCCCGGCGCCGACGTTCACGTACCAGTGGCAGCGCTGTGATGCGACCGGCGGCGCGTGCGCCGACCTCACGGGCTCGTCCGCCACGACGTATGCAGCCGTCGCTGCCGACGTCGGCACGACGCTCCGCGTCAAGGTGACCGGAACGAACACGCATGGAGCGACGCTCGCGACGACGACGGAGACGACGATGATCGTCCCCGCGACAGCGGGTGGCGGCAAGGCGATCTCCATCACACAGGTCACGCTCCCGAACCGGCTCGTCGTCGACAACCTGAAGTTCACGCCGAATCCTCTGAGCTCTCGCAGCTCGTTCGTGGCTCGCTTCCACGTTTCGGACACGCGTGGCTTCTCGATCCAGGGCGCGCTCGTCTACGCGCTCGTCGTGCCGTACAGCTGGTCGCACAGTGCGCAGGAGGCGACCACCGACGCGAGCGGCTGGGCGAGCATCACCATCCAGCCGACGAGCATGATGCCGCTCGCGCGCGGAAGCGCGGTCGTCATCTTCGTCCGGGCACGGAAGTCCGGCGACGACCTGCTCGCCGGCGTCTCGACCCGGCGGCTCGTGCAGGTCACCGTTCGTCCGTAGCCGTTGCGGCCGGCGGGCTCGCCCTCACCAGGGCGAGCCCGCCGCGTTCGCACCCTCCGTGGGCAGGACAGCTAGCTCGAGCTCGGCCGGGCCTGCTGCTCGACGACGAAGAACCGGTCTGCCGCCGCCACGACCGCCTCGCCGGCGAGGTGGTTGGGTACGACGATGAACCTGTCCGGTCGCCGGCGGTGCGCCTCGGCCGCGGCGGGGAAGGTGGCCCGGCAACCCGGCCGGGCGCATTCGCACCGGAGCTCGTCGACGAACACCCTGCCCTTGCGATTCGCTTCCCGCCGCGTGTCGCGTAGCGCGAAGGCGCCGAGAGGGATCTGCGCGGGATCGATACGGAGACGTCTGCGCGCGCGCGACGGCGCCCGTACGGCCATCACGGCCGTCGCGTTCGATGGTGGAACACGACTGCGGTCGTGATCCCGAGCAGCCAGCCGATGACGGCGGCCGCGAGGATGATCCATACGAGCGATGCATGGCCCGAGCCGAAAGCCCAATCGAGCTTCACGCTGGGCGTGTTCTTCGTTATGAGGACGACGAGCACCGCGAGCAGGGCGACGAACACGACCGCGCCTGTGTAGAGACGGGCTCGGCGGCCTTGCCGCGTCAGGCGTGCCCGCCGCGACTCGGGCGAGAACGACGTCGAACCGGTCTCCGATGCGGAGTCGGCGACGGGTACGTCGAACTCGTGTTGCGGGTCTTGAAGCTGAGTCATGGCCCCTCCCGGTGGTCGAGGCGTGAACATGCTCCGCCCGCGGTCGCCTGTGGGAGGCCGTGCCGCCGGGCCACACAGCTTGGGGCCCGGCGAGGACATCGAAGCGCCAGCGTTTACGACGCTACGCACGGAACTTTACCACGTTCCATGCGCGGATCCGAGATAGAATCTAAGGTTCTTCCATTGTCCTCTCCCGTGCCCGAAGGCGAGCTCCAACACCTCCGCGTCCTGATCGCGAACGAGAAGCGCGACCGGCTCGAGCTGCTCGCCAACGTCGTGGTCGCGCTCGGCCACGACGTGATCGCGCGCGAGATCTACGTCAAGGAGGTCGGCGCCGCGACGGCGAGGGAGCGTCCTGACGTGGCGCTGGTCGGGCTTGGGGAGAGTTCGACGCATGCGCTGGAGCTGATCTCGGAGATCGTGCGGGAGGCGTCGTGCCCGGTGATCGCGATCCTCCACGCCGACGACCCCGCCTACATCCACGAGGCGGCGAAGCGCGGGGTGTTCGCCTACATCATCGACGCCAGCCCGGAGGAGCTGCAGAGCGCGATCGACATCACGCTGCAGCGCTTCACCGAGTATCAGAGCCTCCAGGGGGCGTTCGGGCGTCGCGCGCTGATCGAGCAGGCGAAGGGCATTCTCATGGCCCGCCACTCGACCGACGCCGACCGGGCGTTCGAGATGCTGCGCGACCACTCCCAGCACAACGGCCGCAAGCTGAGCGACGTCGCCGCCGCCGTCGTCGAGAGCCACCTCCTGCTTCTGCCGCCCTCCGCCGCGCAGCCGCAGCCTGCCTCCTAGCCGGCGGCGGCGTTCACGGGAGCGTCGCTCGCCCCACACACGTCGCAGACGGAATGCGAGAGCGTGTGGCGCGCATCGATCGCGGCGAGAGCGGCGGGCGGCGGCACGACCCACGTGTCGTCGATGCGTACGCGGTGGCACCACGCACACACGGGGAGGACGCCGCCTTCGTCGTAGATCGCGACGATGTGAGAGAAGACATCGTTCGGTTCCACCGTTGTCCGGGAAGCCTACACGGGACGGTAGCGGCGGAGCCGGGGATCACACCGACGGTGTGGATGTTCACGCCGCTCACCGTTACGTCCACGGCCCAGATCAGCACCGCACCGGCGGCGCTCGGAAGCAGGCTTGCGCTGATTCCCAGATCGATACCTCCGTTGGGAGGGTTGAAAGGCTCACGCGGCCGACCCGCTTGGGAATTCAGGGCCGACGATCGTGTACGAGCGGTCTCCGACCGTGAGCTCCGCCGAGCCGACGCCGGCGGCCGCCAACCAGGACTCGACCGTGTCGATCACCTGGACGACGGCGCGCGACTCCCACTCGGAGCGAACGTGGACTTCGTTCCGGAACCGGTCGAACGAGACGGACGACAGGTCGAAGAGCGCTGCCAGGCGCTGCATGAGCCCGTGCGCGACTGCTGCATCTGCGACGGCGACGCGAATCTCCACCATGAGGCCCTCCTGCGACTCGAAGCATGTCGCCGGCCCGTGCACGTGCAGCCGGTCGATTACGACTCCGACCCACTTGGCTGAGGGTGGACCTGCCGCGAGCCCAACTGCTTTCGGACTCGCGCGGTGGCTCGCGGCGTCGATCACTTCGGCGCCGCAAGTGACAAATCGTACCACTCGAGGCGGCGGCGGTACACTTACGGCAGCTCGGCGGGGCCAGAAGAAATCCGGTCCGGCGACGAATCCGCCCTCAGAACCCAGGTCGGGATCGCATGTTGCGACGGAGGGAGGCTTCACCGATGAGCGAGCACCCGGCGCTGCCGCGCGATCCGCTGACGGCCGTTGTCGTCTCCGCCGCGCCGATCCTGCTCGAGTCGCGCTACCGGCTTCTCATCGGAGCGTGCGTCGACCTGCGCCACTCCCGCCGTGGACGCTGGCTCCTCGGTGCCGTCACCGGCGTCGTCACGCTCGTCCTCGCCGGGCTCGCCGCCCGCCACTTCGCGGTGATGTCGTGGCCGCTCTCGAGCCGACATCCCGCGCTGCTCGTTGTCGCCGGGTTCCTGCTCGTCCTCGCGCAGGCGCTCAAGGCATTCGGGTGGGGGCGGCTGTTCACCGCCTCCGAACGGCCGGCGGCGCTGGCGCTCGCCGCCGGCAACGGTGGCGCCGCGCTCGTCGGCGTCCTCCTTCCCGGCCGCTTCGACGACGCGATGCGCGTCGCCGTCGTCCGCCGCTATCCAGGGTGCCCGGCCGGTGTGCGCGTGCTCTGCCTGTCGCTCGTCATGCTCGGCCTCATCGACAGCGTCGCCCTCGCTCCGCTCGCGCTTGCGGGCGCGGTCCTCCCGAACGCGGGGACGGGTCTACGGGCCGGGCTCGCGCTCGTCGCAGCAGCCGGCGTCGCCGCCGCGCTCCTCATCTGGAAGCTGCCCCGCCTCGCGGCGAGCCGGCGCGCAGTGCGCTTTCGACTGGGCCGCTGGGTGAGCACGCGCACGACGTCGCTGCGTCCGGCGTCCGAGGCGTGGGCGCTCGTGTCCGCGTGCTGGCTCGTCCGCGCCGTCGCGTTCTTCCTCCTTCTCGGGGCGTTCGGCGTCGGCTACTCGGTGCCGGTCGCGCTGCTCTTCCTCTGCGCCGGTGCAGCTGCGGCGGCACTTCCGGTCGGCCTGGCGGGGGCGGCCACGCAGATGGGGGCCGGAGGCGCGGCGCTCGTCGCCGTCGGCGTCGAGGCGTCGCGTGCGGTGCACGCGGCCGTCTCGATCGGCGTGCTCGGCGTGATCACCGGCACAGCCGTCCTCGTTGCGGTCGTCGTCTGGCGAAGCGCGCTCTCGCTCCTGATGCCTTCCGTCAGGACGAGTGGCGCTCCAGCCAATTGAGCAATGCCGAGAGGCTCGCCTCGGCGAGACAGATCGACGTGTCGGCGGCGCCGTAGTACAGGCGCACGGTGTCGCCGTCCTCGCGGAGCAGCCAGCCGCACGGGAACACGACGTCGGGGACGTCGCCGGTTCGCTCGTACTGCGCGTCGGGCCCGAAGATCCACTCGCTCGATCGTGCGAGCACCCGATCCGGATGCTCGGCGTCGAGCAGCGCGAGACCGAGCCGGTAGATCGATCCGGCTGCGGTCACGCGCACACCGTGGTAGAGCAGGAGCCAGCCGCGCTCGGTGAGGAGTGGCGGCGGGCAGAGCCCGACCTTGTGGGCGTCCCACCAGGCGCCTTCGCGTGCGGGGAGCAGGACTGCGTGGTCGCCCCAGTAGTGGAGGTCGGGGCTCCACGAGATCCAGATGTGCGCGGTCTGCGTGGGCTGGGTCGCCACCGGGCGGTGGATGAGCGCCCAGCGGCCGTCGAACGTATGCGGGAAGAGCGCCGCGTCCTTGTCCTCGGGCGGCATCAGGGTGCCGTGCGGCTCGAACGTCTCGAAGTCGCGCGTCGAGGCGAGGCGCACGAGCGGCCCCGCGCTCGAGTAACCCGTGTAGACGATCATGTGCTCGTCCCCGCAGAGGGTGATCCGGGCGTCCTCGATGCCGAAGCGCTCCGCCTCGGACTCCACGTCGGGCAGGAGCCGGTGGTCGGCGTCGATCGTCCAGCCCTCGACGCCGTCGGCGCTGCGGGCGACGCAGAGGTGCGAGAGCCCGGTGCGGTCCTCGACCCGGACGAGCAGCACGGTCTCGGGCCCGAGGCGCGCGACGGCCGGGTTGAACACCGCGTTCACGGTGTACGGCCAATCCCCCGCTACGAGGATCGGATTCCCCGTATACCGTGTGAACAGCTCCGAGGACCTCAACTCCTCACCCCATCCATCCGATCACTCCTGTAGAGGTTGTCAAAGATGAGCCGCCCTGACCGGCTAGCGTCCAATGGTCCGTCCACGGTCGTCGTGCGGCGTCTTCGCGACACTCCGGTCGTCGACTTCGGATCCGTTCCAGGCTACGGCCCGATCTTCAACGCGGGCGCGATCGAAGTGGACGGCACGTTCCATCTGTTCGCGCGCGGCGTGCGCGAGGGCTACACGCGTAATCGCGGACGCGGTGCCCGCTTCGTCGACTACGTCTCCGACGTGCTCGTCTTCACATCCGACGACGGTCTCGACTACCGCTTCCAGCAGGTGCTTGCGGCAGGGACGAAGGGCGGCGTCCACAGCTACGAGGATCCGCGCGTGCAGCGGGTGCGCAGCGGCGGCGCGGAGCACGTGATGATGACGTACACGAACCTGCCCGCTCCGGCTTCGGGGCTGCCGTGGCGCGTCGGCGTGCACCGGCTCCTGTACGCCGACGGCCGGTTCGCGCTCAACCACGACTCGGGTCGCGTCGTCGGTCCCGAGGACGTTCCCGACAAGGACGCGGTCATCTTCAACCTCCGCGACGGGCGCGTCGCGCTCATCCACCGGATCATCCCCGACATGCAGCTCGCGCTGTTCGACTCGCTCGACGAGCTGTACGACGCGCGCGCGGACTATTGGGACGAGCATCTTCGCGAGCTCGACCGGCACACCCTGATCAGGCCGTCGGCCGGTGCGCTCGGCGTCGGCGCCGGGGCGCCGCCCGTCGCGGTCGACGAGGGGCTGCTGCTCTTCTACCACGAGCGTGACGCCGGCTCGCACTACACGCTCAACGTCGCGCTCCTCGATCACGACACCGGCCGGGTCGCGTCGCTCCTGCCGGAGCCGGTCCTGCGCCCGGAGCTCTCGTGGGAGCGCAGCGGCGACGTCAACGAGGTCGTGTTCGTGCAGGGTGCGGTACCGCTGCCCGACGGCACGATCTATCTCACCTACGGCGCCGGGGACCGGTGTGTCGGAGCCGCCAGCGTCAACTCGGCGGAGCTCGTCGCCGCCTTGTGCGCTGCTGCGTGAAGGCTCTTCGGCAGCTCTCCGACGGGCTCGCGCGCTGACGCGCGTACGCCCGCCGCGTCGAGCAGGAGCGCAGCGCGGTGGAAGGCGAGCGTCGACTCCGCGCCTTCGTTGACGTTGACCGTCTCGGTCCCGAGCCCGTCGCTGCAGCCGCCGGTCGCGAAGTCGTAGAGCGGCTTCTGCAGGCGATTGCGTCCGAGGAACCACTCGAACGCGCTCGTCGCCCTGATGCCGTGCCCGGCCTCGTGCGTCACCGCGAACGCGGCGAGCTCGGCCTCGACGAGCGCTGCCGCATCGAGCGGCTGCTCGTCGCCGTCACCCGGCGCGGGCTCGCCTCTGGAGCGGCCGTCGTGGCCGGGTAGCCGCAAGAGCCCCCGGTCGAGGCCGCACTCGTCGCCGTACCAGCGGAGCGATTCCAGCCCGAGCTGGACGAAGTCGCTGCGGCCGAGCGCCTCGCCGCCGACGATGAGCGCCTGCGAAAGACGCGCGTTGTCGTAGGTGAGCGTGTCTTCGAACCAGCGCCAGTCGTCCGTGGCCGTGCTGCGATACGCCTCCGCCAGCTGCTCCGTCAGCCGCTCGAGCAGGTGACGGGCCTCGGGGTCGAGCCGGTCGGCATCGAGGCGCGAGAGGCCGAGCACCGTGTAGGCGGCCGTCCGCAGCCAGACGTCTCCGGCGAGCGGGCGGATCATCTTCGCGAGGAGGTCGCGCGTGGGGACGACGAGGGCGTCGATCCACGCCGTGGCGAGGATCTCCCCGAGCGCCCACACCGCACGGCCGACGTGATCGCCGACGTGCGGCTCGTCGAGCCAACGGCGGTCGTAGCCCATGAAGTTCCGCATCCCGTCTTCGCCGGTTGCGGCATGGAGGAAGGCGAGCGCGCGGTAGAGGATCGACGTCCACTGTTGCTCGCTCCCGCGCCGGGCGAGCGGGAGCGAGACGACAGCGAGCCGCGCGACGTCGTCGACGCAGTACCCGGTCTCGCGGTTGGGAATGATCCCGTGCGCGTGCTGCACGATCCCGACGTCGTCGACGAGGGTGAGCAGATGGTCGGTTCGCATGCTTGCGAGATGCAGGTCGGCCACGCCCGAAGGGCGGCGGCGGGGCGCAAGTGCGTGCGCCTCCCTCAGCACGGCGGCGGTCGCCTCCGCCACCGACGGCCAGGCGAGCGTCGAGCCGATGTGTCTGGCCTCGGCGCGGGCGGCGGCGAGTGTCTCCGGCTGCTCGATGTACGTGCACACCGCGTCTGCGACGGCGGCCGGATCGTCGAAGGGGACGAGCCGTCCGGCGCCCGACGCGAGCATGTCTTGTGCGTACCAGTACGGCGTCGAGACCACGCCGCAGCCGGCTGCGATCGCGAACGTGAGCGCGCCGGAGGCGGCCTGCTCACGGCTGCGGTACGGCGTCACGAAGACGTCGGTCGCTGCGAGCAGGTCTCCGAGGTCGTCGATCGACAGGAAGCGGTCGTCGAACTCGACGTTGTCATCGAGCCCGAGCTCGAGCACGCGTCGCTGCAGCATCAGCCGATACCGCTCGCCTTCTCGGCGGGCGACGTCGGGATGCGTGCGCCCGGCGATCACGTACATGACGTCGGGATGGCGATCGAGGATCGCAGGCAGCGCCTCGACGGCGGTCTCCAGGCCCTTGCCCGGCGAGATCAGTCCGAACGTCGAGAGCTGGAAAGGATCGCCCGTCGGCCCGGCAGCGGCGCGGGCGGTGATGCGCGCCGGAGCTCCGTGCGGTACGACGCGCACCTTGCCCGCCGGGCAGGCCCCGCACTCGACGAGCAGCCGTTGCGCCGTCTCGGTCATCACGATCACGAGCTCCGCCTCCGCGCACAACTCGGTCAGCACCTCCGTCTGGTGAGGCGTCGGCTTCGAGAGGACGGTGTGCAACGTCGCCACGAGCGGCTGCGCGAGCTCGCGCGCGAACGACAGCACGTACTCGCCGTCCTGCCCCCCGAAGATGCCGTACTCGTGTTGGAGGAGCACGACGTCGACGTCGAGCCGCCCGAGCATCCGGGCGGTGCGAACGTAGTCGCCGCGGACGGCCTGCGCGATCGTCGCGAGCACGCCGCGCCGCTGCGGGCTCGACGGCTCGTTCACGACCGCGACGAGATCGACGCCGTCGACGTCGGAGACGCCGAGAAGCGTCCCCCGGACGTCGGCGGCGAACGTTCCGATCCCGCACGCGCGGGGCGGGTAGGTGGAGACGATTGCCGTACGCACGCGCTAGTTCTGCGGCTCCTGCAGCCCGGTGCGGATCGGTGCTCCCTCGCGCTGCGCCTCGCTACCGGTACCGCGCAACAGGTCGAGGATGCGCCTCAGCGTCTTCCTCATGACGTCCTCCCTTAGGCGACTCCCCCGGAACGGCGTGCGGCGGGCTCGTGTGGGAGTCAGAACACGGGGACGCTCTGCACAAGTCTACCGCAGGCCCGTTTTCAGCCCTGGACGTCGTCCCCCGGCCACGTGTCCGAGAGCAGGTAGCCCTCGGGAAAGGGATCGCCCGGGTCGACGAGCACCTGCGTGATCCCGGTGATCCACGCGCTGCCGCGAATCGCCGGCACGATCCCCGCACGTCCGCCGATCTCCGTCTCGGAGACGATGCGGCCGTCGAACGTCGAGCCGATGACGGACGCGTGCGTCATCGAGTCCCCCGCGTGCATGAGGCCGCGCGCGTGCAGCGCCGCCATCCGCGCCGACAGCCCTGTTCCGGTCGCCGAGCGATCCAGCCGTCCCGGCGCGACGACGACGGCGTTCTTCGAGACCGCGCCGACGCCGTGCCACGGCTCGGCGATCTCCACGATGCTGACGCCGGCAATGTCCGGGTTCTCCGGATGGGCGCACGGCAGCTGCTCGCGCGCCGCCGTGCGGATCAGCTCGCCGACGCGCGACAGCTCGCGCGCCTCCGACGGCTCGAGCGCGAAGCCGAGCGCCTGCGCGTCCGCGATCGCGTACCACATGCCCCCGAACGCGACGTCGACGACGATCGTGCCCAGCCCATCGATCTCGAGCGGCGCGTCGAGACGGTCCGTGAAGCACGGGACGTTCGTCAGCTCGACGCTCTCGCACTTCCCGTCGCGGCAGCGAGCCGTCACCTCGACGACGCCGGCCGGCGCCTCGAGCCGCAGTGTCGTCTCCGGTTCGCGCATCGCGACCATCCCCGTCTCGAGCAGCACGGTCGCGACGCAGATCGTGTTCGAGCCCGACATCGCCGGGTACTCCGTCGGCTCCATGACGATGAACCCGGCGTCGCACTCCGGGCGCAAAGACGGCACGACGAGGTTCGCGTGCACCGCGACGCTGCCGCGCGGCTCGCGCAGCAGCAGCCTCCGGAGCGAGTCGTCTGCGCGGAGCGCGACCATGCGCTCGTAGACGGTCCCGCCGGGCGGCGCGAGCACCCCGCCGACGACGACGTTCCCGACCTCGCCGCCGGCGTGGCAGCCGACGACCGTGATGACCCGCGTCGAACGCACCTGGCGCGAGCCTAACGCGACGGGAAGGCCACCTCGATGTGAAGGCCGCCTTCGGGCTGCGGGCGCGCGGCGATCGTCGCGTCGTGCGCGTTCGCGACGGCGTCGACGATCGACAGGCCGAGGCCCAGCCCGGCGGGGTCGTTGCTCCGGCCCGCCTCGAGGCGCTGGAACGGGCGAAAGAGGCGGCTGAGGTCGCTTGGCGCGATGCGCGGCCCCGTGTTCGTCACCGTGAGCACGGCGTGACCGCCGCGCGTGCCGGTCTCGACGGTGAGGCGACCGTGCGGCACGTTGTGCCGCACGGCGTTGCCGACGAGGTTCGCGGCGAGGCGTTCCACGAGGCGCGGGTCGCCGGTCGTCCGCGCCGGCGCGAACGTCGCGTCGAGCTCGAGCCCCCGCCGGTCGACGGCGTCGGTCGCCGCGGCGGCGATGGCGGCGAGATCGACCGGCTCGCGCTGCTCGAGGCCCCGCTGGCTTCGCGAGAGCGTGAGCAGCGCCTCGATCAGCCGCTCCTGCTGCTCGCCCGCCACGAGCACCTGCTCGCACGTGCGGCGCAGCGACGCGGCGGTCGCGTCCGGGTCGGCGAGTGCGACCTCGATCAGCGTCCGCTCGAGCGTGAGCGGCGTCCGCAGCTCGTGCGAGGCGTTGGCGACGAACTGGCGCTGCGCGTCGAACGACGCCTCGAGCCGCCCGAGCAGCCCGTCGAACGTGCTCCCGAGCTGCTTCAGCTCGTCGTCCGGACCGGCGAGCGCGAGGCGCCTGTGCAGGTTGCTCGCAGTGATGTCGCGCGCGGCGTCGGTGATCGTCTGCAGCGGCCGCAGTGCGCGGCCCGCGACGAACCAGCCGAGCCAGAGCGAGAGCAGGGCCATGATCGCGAGCGCGATACCCGAGTCGACGAGCAGCTGGTGGCGCGCCGCGAGCGACTGAGACGCCGCCGAAGCGACGATCTGCCGGGGCGACGGTCCGGCGAGCGCTCCGCTTCCTCCCGGGATCTTGACGGGAAGGGCCTGCGTCCTCGTCGCGACGGCGATGACCGACGGCTTGCCGGAGGAGATGAAGAAGGAGCTCGTGTACTGGTGCCGGGCGAGGACGTACGTCGTGCCGAGCAGCGCGGCGCCGCAGAGGAGGAAGAGGCCGCTGTACGCGGCGGTGAGGCGGCGCCGGATCGTCGGCGCCGGGAGGCGGACCCTCATCCGCCGATCCGATACCCGAGGTGCGGCACGGTCTCGATCGCAGGCGGTTCGCCGAGCTTGCGTCGGAGCCGGCTGATCGTCACCTTGACGACCTTCCCGTCGGGGTCGACGTACTCGTCCCAGCCGCGCGAGAGAAGCTCCCGCGTCGAGATGGGTGCGCCGTCGGCGGCGAGGAGGAGCTCGAGGACGGCGAGCTCCTTCGGGCTGAGCTCGAGCCTGCGGCCGGCCCGGCTCGCGACGCGCTGGACGGTGTCCAGCCGGATGTCTCCGGATGCGAGCGTGGGTGGAAGCGCAGGACGGCTGCGCCGCGCGAGCGCGCGGATGCGCGCGACGAGCTCGGCGAACGCGAACGGCTTCGGGAGGTAGTCGTCCGCGCCGAGGCCGAGCCCGTCGACACGGCTCTCGATCGTGTCGGCCGCCGTGAGCATGAGCACGCGCGAGCGCGAGCCGCGGGCGACGAGCGCTCGGCAGACCTCGTCGCCGTGGACCCTCGGCAGGTCGCGATCGAGGACGACGACGTCGTACGCGTCGCAGGAGCTACGGCGGAGCGCCTCGCCGCCGTCGAAGGCGATGTCGACGGCCATCCCCTCGCGCCGAAGTCCCACCGCGATGGTGGCGGCGAGCTCCTTGTGATCCTCGACGACGAGTACGCGCATCGTTTCCCCTCGGGCAAGCCTGCCGCAGCGCCGGTAACAGGCAGGTAACACATGCTCCGGCGGGGCGATGAGACCGGATTAAGGGTTTTAGGCTCGATTCATGTTCTCGGCGCAGACTTCCGGTGTGCCGATCCTCGTGGTCGACGACGACGCTGGCCTCCGGCGCGCGCTGCGGCGCGTGCTCGTCGCCCACGGATTCGAGGTCGAGGAGGCCGCGGACGGCGACGAGGCGCTCACGCGATTTCGCGAGCGCCCGTTCGACCTCGTGCTCCTCGACGTCATGATGCCGGGCACGGACGGGATCGAGGTGTGCGAGCGGATGCGTGCCGAAGGGGGAGACCTGCCCGTGCTCATGCTCACCGCCCGCGACGCCGTTCGCGACCGCGTCGCCGGGCTCGAGTCGGGCGCCGACGACTACCTCGTCAAGCCGTTCGCGAACGAGGAGCTCGTCGCCCGCGTCCGCGCGCTGCTGCGCCGCTCGCGTGGGCGCGGCGAGACGCTTGCCTTCGCCGACCTCGAGCTCGACCTCCTCACGCGCGACGCCCGCCGGGGCACGAGCGAGATCGAGCTGACGCGCATCGAGTACGAGCTGCTCGAGCTCTTCCTCCGCCACCCGCGGCAGGTGCTGCCGCGGGGGCTCATCTACGAGCGCGTGTGGGGATACGACGGCTCGATGTCGTCGAACTCGCTCGACGTCTTCGTCGGACATCTGCGCCGGAAGCTCGGTCAGCCGCGTCTGATCCACACCGTGCGCGGCGTCGGCTTCACGCTGAGGGAGCGATGAGCTTCCGGCTCCGCGTGACGATCCTGACGGCGCTCGCGGTGGCCGTCGCCATCGTCGGCGCCTCGGTCGTCGTCTACTACACGGACCGATCCGAGCTCGTGAAACAGGTCGACAGCGAGCTCACCGCGAGCCTGCAGCTCCCACGCGTCGAGCAGATCGTCAAGGGGCCACCCCTTCCGTCCGGCAACCGGTTCGTCCGTGTCCCGCCGCGGCAGCTCGTGCTCCCGGGGTCGTTGAAGGTCGTGAACGTGGCGGTCGCGCGCAAGCTGGGCTACGCCGTGCCGCTCGGAGTGGGGAAGCGGGCGTTCGCGACCGTGAGCTCCGGCCGGGTCCATACGCGCGTGCTGACCGTGTCGGGGCCGCAGCGGGTCGTGCGCATCACCGCCTCGCTCCAGGATGTCGACCGGAACCTCGCGCACCTGCGCTGGCTGCTCATCCTCGTCTCGCTCGGCGGCGCCGGCGCGGCGGCGATCCTCGGCTTGCTCGTGTCGAGCCGCGCGACGAAACCTCTGCGGCGCTTGACCGAGACGACCGAGCGCATCGTCCAGACCGGCGATCTGAGCGCCCGCACCGGACAGCGCGGCCGCGACGAGATCAGCCGCCTGTCGGCGCGGCTCGACGAGCTGCTCGCGATGCTCGAGACGTCGCTGTCCACGCAGCGCCGGCTCGTCGCCGACGCGTCGCACGAGCTGCGCACGCCGATCGCGACCGTGCGCGCAAACGTCGAGCTGCTGGCGGAGCCCGACGCGCTCGATCCGGTGGAGCGCGCCGAGATGCTCACCGACGTGCGCGCCGAGCTCGAGTCGATGACGACCCTCGTCGGTGAGCTGCTGGAGCTCGCACGCGGGGAGGAGAGCGAGGTCGAGCAGCACGAATTCCGCCTCGACGAGGTCGTCCGGAACGTCGTCGAGCGCACTGCTCGGCATGCGCCCGGCGTCGCTTTCCGCACGCAACTCGAGCCGTCGATCGTCACCGGCGTCCCCGAGCGCGTCGAGCGCGCCGTCGCCAACCTCCTCGACAACGCGCGCAAGTGGAGCCCGGCCGGTGAGGCGGTCGACGTCTCCGTCCGGGGCGGGGCGGTGGAGATCCGCGATCGAGGCCCCGGCGTCGCGGACGAAGACGCCGAGCGCGTGTTCGACCGCTTCTACCGCTCGGCGAAGGCCCGCAGCATGCCCGGCGCCGGGCTCGGCCTCGCGATCGTCAAGCAGATCGCCGACGCGCACGGCGGCAGCGTCACGCTCGACCGTCCGGCGGACGGCGGCGCGCGCTTCCGGTTGCAGCTTTCACCACTCGTTAGGGCGGTTTCACGATCGGTTTAGGGTCGGCGGCTTTCGTTGCAGCCGATGACGCCGTGGCAGGTGCTTCCCGCGGTTGCCCTCGGCGCGGTAGGAGCCGCGCTCGCCGAGGGCTGCGGCGGCGCGTCGAACGCTCCCTCCGTCGCGAGCCTCGGCACGACCGCCACATCGACGATGCCGACGACGACGGAGTCGGCGGTGCAGGGCTTCGCGGCCAACCCCGACACGATGCAGGGCACCGATCCGCGCACGCCCGTCTTCAAGGCTGCGTACGACGTGTGCCGGTCGCTCTACCCGAGGGTCGGTCCCAAAGATCAGGGTCGCGCCGTGACGCGGTTACACGCAGGTAACAGTCACCGTGGCCCCGCTGTTACCGCCGGAGCTCTATTCCTTGTCGCGGCCGCCCATGACAAGGAGCTGATCTCGATGCGATCCCGTTACATCCTCATCGCTGCCGCCGTCCTCGCAGGCGTCGCGCTCGTCGCCGCCGGCTGCGGCGGGGGCGGCGGGAAGTCGCCCGGGGTGGCGAGCGTCGCGTCGTCGACGACGACGACGACCGCAGCCACGCCGCCGCCGAGCAGCTCCCCGGCGGGCGGCAAGGCGCTCGGAGGCCCGAGCGGCGGCCGGTTCCAGATCGGGATGAGGGTAGGGAACGCCGCCGACGGGGCGAAGTTCTCGGCTTGTATGCGCAAGCACGGGGTGACGAACTTCCCCGACCCCAACGGCCAGGGCGTGATCACGATCCACTCGGGGATGGGGATCGATCCGGGCTCGCCGGCGTTCACGTCCGCCCGGACCGCGTGCGAGAAGCTCCTCCCC
The DNA here is from genome assembly GCA_963753295.1 of uncultured Actinomycetes bacterium. Lineage (GTDB taxonomy): Bacteria > Actinomycetota > Thermoleophilia > Gaiellales > Gaiellaceae > Palsa-739. The sequence continues at coordinate 21,592 of CAVWBZ010000017.1, forward strand.
AACGGCGGTCAGCCCACCCCGGCGCAGATGGCGCAGCAGCAGAAGCAACTGCTCGCCTACTCCGCCTGCATGCGCGCGCACGGAGTCAAGGACTTCCCCGACCCGTCGAACGGCGGCCTCCAGATCCGCGTGAGTCCCGGCAGCGATCTCGACCCGAACAATCCGACCTTCCAGAAGGCGCAGCAGGCGTGCCAGAAGAACCTCCCCCTCGGCGGGAAAGGCGGATGAGCACGCTGATCCGCGCACTCGTCATCGCCGGCGCGGCGGCGGTGCTGCTCGTCGCCGCCGGCTGCGGCGGAGGCGGAAAGTCGCCGTCGGTCGCGAGCCTCGGCACGACGACGACGTCGTCGGCGCAGAGCGCGGCTCCGCCCGGAGGATCGGCGCAGAGCCAGGACGCCGGCGGCGGCAACCTCACGATGAAGGTGCAGAACGGCGAGAAGTTCTCGCAATGCATGCGCTCGAACGGCGTGGCGAACTTCCCCGACCCGTCGAGCAACGGCGCACTCTCGATCGGGCCGGGCTCCGGCATCGATCCGCGTTCGCCGAAGTTCCAGAAGGCCCAACAGACCTGCCAGAAGCTGCTCCCGAACGGCGGCCGGCCGTCGGCGCAGCAGATCGCGAAGGTGCAGAAGGGGGCGCTCGCGTTCTCGGCCTGCATGCGCAAGCACGGGCTGAAGGACTTTCCCGACCCGACCTTCTCCGGCGGCGGTGTCGAGATGCGGCTGCGGGGCGGTCCCGGCAGCGACCTGAACCCCAACTCGCCCCTCTTCCAGGCGGCGCAAGAAGCCTGCCAGGGCAACCTGCCCGGCAAGTTCGGCGGAGGCACGTGAGCGCTCTGCGCTCGCGGATCTTCCGGAAGCGGGCGGTCGCCGTCGCGGCGGTCGCCGTCGTCGCGATCGCGGCCGTCGTGATCGTGCTCGTCAACCCGTTCGGCGGCCCGTCGTCGCCGGCCTCCTCCCTCGACAACGGCTCCCCGACGTCGCTCACGACGGTCAAGCGACAGGACCTCTCACAGCAGACGCAGGTGAGCGCGACGCTCGGTTACGCGGACCCGGGGACGATCGCCCTTCCGGCCGGAACGGCGCCGGCCAACGTCCAGCAGGCGCAGCAGACCGCTGCGACGGCGCAGTCGACGCTCGAGACCGACACGCGCGCGCTCGAGCAGGCGCAGGCGGCGCTCGCCGGCGACAGCCGCAAGCTCGCGGCCGACTGCCGTGGCGCGAACGCCGCGCAGACCGGTGGCGGGAGTGGACAAGGCGGCGGCGGAAGCGCGGCGCCGTGCGCCACCGATTCGGCGAGCGTCGCGACCGACCAGCAGAACGTCACCACCGGGACGTCGAAGGTGCAGACCGACCAGCGCGCACTCGCCGGCGCCGCGCAGGCGCTCACGGACGCGCAGTCGTCCGCGTCCGTCTACGGCCAGACCTCCGCGTACACGATGCTGCCCGCCGTCGGCCGCGTCGTGCGACGCGGCGAAACGCTGTACGCGATCGGCGGGCAGCCCGTCGTCCTGCTGTACGGCGGCACGCCGGCATGGCGTGCCTTCGCGTCCGGCATGTCGCCCGGCCGCGACGTCGCGGAGCTGAACAGGAACCTCGGCCTCTCGGGTGACGCGTTCACGGCCTCGACCGAGGCCGCGGTCCGCTCGTTCCAGGCGGCGCACGGAATGGACGTGACGGGCACGTTCCTCCTCGGCTCGGTCGTGTTCGAGCCGGGTGCGGTGCGGGTGACGAGCGTCACCCCGACCTCCGGCGCCGCCGTGCAGCCCGGCCCCGTCCTCACGATCACGTCGACCCGCCGCGTCGTCACGATTGCGCTCGACGCGTCGAGCCAGACGAGCGTCGCGGTCGGAGACCCCGTGGTCATCACCCTCCCCGACAACTCGACGACGGCCGGCCACGTCACGTTTGTCGGCACGGTCGCCACGACGCCCTCGAGCGACCAGGGTGGGGGCGGGTCGAGCTCCCCGACGATCGAGGTGGACGTCAGGCCGGATCATCCGGCCGCGACCGGCCGTCTCGACCAGGCGCCGGTGGACGTGTCGATCACGACGGCGACCGTCAAGAACGCGCTGGTGGTGCCGGTGAACGCGCTCGTCGCGCTCGCGGGCGGCGGCTACGCCCTCGAGGTCGCCGGCGCGACCGGGACGAAGACGCTCGAAGCGGTCGACGTCGGGCTCTTCGACGATGCCGAAGGCGTCGTCCAGGTGAGCGGCGCGTCCGTGCACGTCGGCCAGCGCGTGGTGGTGCCCTCGTCGTGAGCACGGTCCTCGAGCTCGACGGGGTCACGAAGACGTACGGGGCCGATCCGCCCATTCCCGCGCTGCAGGGCGTGAGCTTCCGCATCGCCGGGGGCGAGCTCGTCGCGATCGTCGGCCCCTCGGGCTCCGGCAAGTCGACGCTCCTCCACCTGATGGGCACGCTCGAGCGTCCGAGCTCCGGCCGCGTGTCGATCACCGGCCTCGACGTCGCCGAGCTGTCCGATCGCGATCTCGCCGCGGTGCGGGCGACGCGCATCGGCTTCGTCTTCCAGCAGTTCTTCCTCTCCGAGCATTCGACGACGCTCGACAACGTCGCCGACGGGCTCCTGTACGCGGGGGTCCCCGTGAGCGAGCGCCGCAACCGGGCCGGGGAGGCCCTCGCCCGGGTCGGCCTCGGCGACCGGCTCGGCGCTCGTCCGACGCAGCTGTCGGGCGGCGAGCGGCAGCGCGTCGCGATCGCGCGCGCGCTCGTCGGCCGCCCTGCGATCGTCCTCGCCGACGAGCCGACGGGCAACCTCGACAGCGCCACCGGCCAGTCGATCATGACACTCATCGACGAGCTCCACGCCGAAGGCGCGACGATCGTCGTCATCACGCACGAGCACGAGATCGCCGAGCGGTTCCCGCGACGGATAACGCTGCTCGACGGCCGCGTCGTCTCCGACGACGACCGAGGGAGGACCGCATGAAGCTCATCGTTCCCGCGCTCCTGGGCGCGGCTGTGTTCGCCGCGGGAGCAGGCTCCGCAAGCGGCACCGGCAATGCGTGCCCGACGTCGAACGGTCCGAACGAGCTCGTGCTCGCAGGTGGGAGCGCCCAGATGGGGCAGCTCGGCAAGGTCTTTCCGCAGAACCTCTCGGTGAAGCTCGCGAACACGAACGGGTGCGACCTGACCGGCAACCTCGCCGGCGTGACGGTCGAGTTCGACGCCCCGGGCAGCGGCCCGAGCGGCCTCTTCAACGGCTCGCACTTCGCCGTCGTCGGCACCGACTCGAACGGGGTCGCGACGGCACCGCCGTTCACCGCCAACTACACGGTCGGCAACTACTCGGTCGACGCGCACTCCGATTACGGCAGCGTCGGCATCAGCCTGAGCAACACCGCCAACGGCCTGCCGGCGGCGATCGCAACCCAGGTGTCGAGCAGCCAGGAGGCTGCGGTGAACACCCAATATGCGCAGCCGCTCCAGGTGGAGGTCACCGATGCGAACGGCGCGCCCGTGCAGGGAGCAACCGTCAGCTTCTCGGTCGTGACCGGCACGACCGGCGCCGGCGCGAGCTTCCTCGGCGCCGGTCAGGCGAGCGCCGTCACGAACTCGGACGGCATCGCGACGTCCTCGCCGCTGCTCGCGAACGGCGTCCCGGGCAAGTTCACCGCAACCGCATCGACCGACGGCCTTTCCGCTGTTGCGCTGTTCTCCCTCGACAACCACGCGGCCGCCATGACCGTCTCCGCCGTCGCCGCATCGGCCTCCGCCGCCGTCGTCGACACGCGCTACCTCGAACGGCTGCAGGCGCGGGTCCTCGACGCCACGGGCCAGCCGATCGAGGGGGCGGCCGTCACGTTCGCGCTCGCCGCCGCCGAGAACGGCGCCGGCGCGAGCTTCCTCGGCGGCGGTACGCAGGCGACGGCGCTCACCGGCGTGGACGGGACCGCAGTCTCGCCGGCGATCGTCGCCGACAAGACCGCGGGCGCGTTCACCGCCACCGCTTCGACGCCGGGGTCGGAGGCGCTCGCATTCACGCTCACGAACCTCGCGGCCGCGCCGTACGCGGTCACGGCCGGCGCGGCGTCCGGCACGTCGGCCACCGTCGGCGCCCGCTTCGACGTTCCCCTCGCGGTCACCGTCACCGACAAGGAGGGCAACCCGGTGGTTCACGCCACCGTCGTCTTCGCGGCGCCGAAGAAGGGCGCGACCGGCCGCTTCTCGCACAAGCGGCGCGTCGTGCGCGTGAAGACGAACGCGAAGGGCATCGCAGTCGCACCCGTCTTCAGAGCGAGCTCGTCGGCCGGCGGCTACGCCGTGACCGCAACGGTCAAGGGCGCGTCGCCGCAGACGGCGTTCGCCCTCGTCAACCGGCCGCGCGGATGAGCGAAACGCTGGAGTCTCCGCGACTCCGCGCGTCCGACCTCGCCCGCGTGGCGAGCGTCGGCCTGCGCACGCGCCGGATGCGCGCCGCGCTGTCGGCGCTCGGGATCGCGATCGGCGTCGCCGCGATCGTCGCCGTGCTCGGCCTCTCGTCGTCGTCTCAGGCCGGCCTGCTCGCCGAGATCGACAAGCTCGGGACGAACCTGCTCACGGTCACGAACGGCCAGACGCTCTTCGGGCAGACGGCGGAGCTGCCGCTCGCGGCCCCCGGGATGATCGCGCGCATCGGCCCCGTCCAGCAGGTCCAGGAGACGGGCTCGACGAGCGCGAACGTCTACCGGAGCCCGCTCATCCCGTCGGTGAACACGAACGCGCTCTCCGTCCAGGCGGCGAGCCTCGGCCTGCCGGCGACCGTCGGCGCCACCGTCGGGGCCGGCAGCTTTCTCAATCCGGCGACCGCGCGCGAGCCCGTGGCCGTGCTCGGCTGGGCGGCCGCGCAGCGGCTCGGGATCGATCGCATCTTCCCCGGCGAACGCGTGTGGCTCGGCGGGATGTGGTTCTACCTCGCCGGGATCCTGAACAGCGCGCCGCTCGCTCCCGAGATCGACGACTCGGTGCTCGTCGGCTTTCCGGCCGCGAAGCGGTATCTCGGCTTCGACGGGCATCCCACGACCGTCTACGTCCGCTCGGTCACGAGCGAGACGGCAGCCGTGCAGTCGGTGCTCGCCGCCACTGCAAACCCCGAGGCGCCGAACGAAGTCGACGTGAGCCAGCCGTCGGCCGCGCTCACCGCGCGCGCCGAGGCGCAGGGCGCTCTCAACAGCCTCTTCCTCGGGCTGGGGGCGGTCTCGCTCCTCGTCGGCGCCGTCGGCGTGGGAAACATCATGCTCATCGGCGTGCTCGAGCGGCGCTCCGAGATCGGCCTCCGCCGTGCGCTCGGCGCGACCAAACGGAACATTCGCACCCAGTTCCTCGCGGAGGCGATCCTGCTCGCGGTCGTCGGCGGCGCGGCCGGTGTCGCAGGCGGGGCGCTGTCGACGGCCGTCTACGCCATGACGAAGCACTGGGCGGTCGTCGTCCCCACGACGGCTTGGGCCGGCGGGCTCGCTGCGGCCATCCTCATCGGCGCCGTCGCCGGGCTGCTCCCCGCCATCCGGGCCGCCCGGATGTCGCCGACGGAGGCGCTGCGGACGGTCTGAGCAGGACTACTGACGGGGCTCGGCATTCTCCCGGATGCCTTCTCGGAGGCCCGGACGGACGATTCAGAGGTGAAGGAGATGCTGATCGTCGGGCGCGGCGGCGAGGGCGTCGTCCTCGCCTCGCAGATTCTCGCCGACACGTTCGCCCGCGCCGGCTTCTGGGTCCAGAGCTTCCCCGAGTTCAAGGCCGAGCGCCGCGGTGCACCCATCTCCGCGTTCCTGCGCTGGGACGCCGCGTCGCCGATCCACCGGCGCTACAAGGTGCAGGACTGCGACGTCCTCGTCGACGTCTCGCCGACGCCGCCGTCGGACGACGTCCTGCGCGCGGTACGGCCCGGTGGGCTCGTCGTCCTCAACCGCGAGACGCGTTTCGCGCACGGCGGCGCCTTCGAGATCGCGCGCGTCCCGGCTTCGCGCATCGCGCAGGAGGACGGCATCCTGTCGTCGGAGGGCCGGCCGATGGGCAACGTCGCCGTGCTCGGCGCGTGCATGAAGCTGCTCGTGCCGGACGGACTCCGTTTTCTCGAGGAAGCTGTCACCGCCCGCATGGGTCCCGCCTCGGCGGCGAAGAACGTGCAGGCGGCGCGCGCAGGGCATTCGCGTGTGACCCGGCAGCGCCCACGCACCGGCGACACCATCCTCCAGCCGGCGCCGGAGGTCGGGCATGCGCGCCGTCGGCCCGTCTTCGCGGTGAGCACGACCGATTCGCTGCGCAACCACACCGGCGGGTGGTCTCTCGACCGTCCCGTGCTCCGCGACCCGTGCAACGACTGCGCCCTCTGCGCGCTCTTCTGCCCGGACGGCGCGATCGCCAGGACGGACGGCTCGATGTCGATCGACTACCTGTACTGCAAGGGCTGCGGGATCTGCGCGGTCGTGTGCCCCGTGAAGGGCGCCATCGCGATGGAGGCGGTACCGGCATGACGCAGACGCTTCCACGCGGCCGCACGGTCGTGACCGGCAACGAGGCGGCGGCGTACGCAGCAGTCCTCGCCCGCGTGCAGGCGATCGGCTGCTACCCGATCACGCCGCAGACGCTCATCGTCGAACGGCTCGCGGACCTCGTCGCCGGCCGCGACGATGTCGAGTTCGCGAACCTCGAGAGCGAGCACTCGATGTTCGGCTACGTCATCGCGGCTGCGCGCGCCGGCGTGAGGACGTTCACCGCCACCTCGTCGCAGGGATTGCTCTATGCGCACGAGCAGCTCCATCGCGCGTCGCGCGAGCGCGTCCCGCTCGTCGTCGTCGACGTGAACCGCGCGGTGTTCGCGCCGTGGAGCATCGAGCCGGACCTGACGGACAGCATGAGCCAGCGCGACACCGGCTGGATCCAGCTGTACTGCTCGTCGGCGCAGGAGGTGCTCGACAGCGTGCTCTGCGCGTACCGGATCGCGGAGACCGTGCTCCTGCCCGTCATGGTCTGCGAGGAGGGCTTTCTCCTCTCGCACACGTCCGAGGTCGTCGAGGTGCCGGACGAGGAGACGGTCGACGCATTCCTCCCGGCTCTACATCCGCCGGAGGAGTGGGTGCTCGACCCGGGCAACCCGCGCACGTTCTCGGCGATGCCGGGCTCGGACGACTACTTCGAGTTCCAGCGCAACGTCGCGACGGCGATGGACGACGCCCGCGGTGTGATCGACGCCGTCGCGGCGGAGTTCACCGAGCGGTTCGGTCGCGAGAAGGTCGCGGCGATCGAGCTCGCGGGCAACCCGGACGCCGACCGCGCGATCGTCGCCGTCGGGGCGATCGCCGACTCGGCGCGCGAGCTGCTGGAGGACGACGACGACCTGCTCGTCGTGCGCGTCCACACGTACCGGCCGTTCCCTGCGGCCGAGCTCGCCGCCGCTCTCGCGCGCGCCTCCGCCGTGACGGTGATCGACCGCGCCGCCGCGTTCGGGGCGTTCGGCCCGCTCGGCGCGGACGTGCGGGCGCTCGGGATCGCGGCGACGAACGTCGTCTGCGGCCTCGGCGGCGCCGAGGTCACGCCGGACACGCTGCGCTGGGCCATGCATCAGACGAGCTCGAGCGTGCTCTACGTCCCGAAAGGAGTCTGATGGCCGTCTGGCTCGACGAGATCGTCTCCGAGGAGCGGCTTCTCCTGCCCGGCCACGCCGCCTGCGCGGGCTGCGGCCCCGCGATCAGCATCCGGCACGTGCTCGGCGGGCTCGCGGCGGCGAAGCCCGACTCGAAGATCGTCGTCGTCATCCCCGCGTCGTGCTGGACGATCATCGCGGGCGTCTACCCGGTCAACGCGTTCGGCGTGTCCGTCCACCTGACGCCGTTCGCGTCGGCCGCGGCGGAGGCGTCCGGCATCAAGGCGGCGCTGCGGCTGCGCGGTGCCGGGGACACGACGGTCGTCGTCTGGGGCGGGGACGGGAGCACGGCGGACATCGGCTTCGCCGGCGTCTCCGCGGCGGCCGAGCGGAACGAGGACATCGTCTACGTGCTGAACGACAACGAGGCGTACATGAACACCGGCGTGCAGAAGTCGGGCGCGACACCCGAGGGCGCATGGACGACGACGACGCCCGCCGGCGCGACGAAGCGCGGCGCGAAGAAGGACCTGGCGCGCATCATGGCGGCGCACGGCATCCCGTACGTCGCGACGCTCGCCGCCGGCTCGCTGCCGATGCTGAAGGACTTCCGGGCGAAGGTCGAGCGCGCCGCGCTCACGCCCGGCTTCCGCTTCCTCCACGTGCTCGGCGGCTGCCCGCCCGGCTGGAGGTACCCGACGGCCGACTCGACCGAGGTCATCCGCCTCGCGGTCGAGTCGCGCTACTTCCCGCTCTTCGAGGTCGACGACGGGACGTGGAAGATCACGTTCCGTCCGAAGCACCCGGTGCCCGTGCGCGACTTCCTCGCGACGCAGGGACGCTTCGCCCACCTGTCGGCGGCCGAGATCGACACGATTCAGTCGCACGTCGACGCGCGCTGGGAGCTGCTCGAGAGGCTCTAGCCGAGCTCGAGGACGAGCGAGGGCTCGTCGGGGACGAGCGGCAGTTCCAGCGGCGCCTCGTCCATGAGCGGACGGGCGCGGACGGGTTGTCGCCGTCTCGGCTCGGCCCGCCGCTTCCGGGACGTCGCCGTCCGGCGCCGGAGGAGCTGCGGCCCGGCGACGATGACCGCGCAGGCGGCTATGCAGAGGAGCCCGGTGACGAGGCCGGCCGCCGCCCAGCAGGCGACGAAGCCGAAGCCGACGAGCCCGAGGAAGTAGCGGCGCAGCTGTGCTTCCACCCGGTGAGGATTCGCTCCGCTGCGGCCGGTTCCTCCGCCGGATCGGTGGAACCTCCGACGTTGCGGCCCCGTTGACGTCGCAATGCTGAGAGGGATGAACACGATCGTCGTCGGTGTCGACGGCTCCCGCCCGTCGCTTGCCGCGCTCCGCTACGCGATCGGCGAGGCGCGGCTCCACGGCTGCGGCGTCAAGGCGGTGACGGCGTGGCACGTGCCTCCGGCGGCGTACGGCGGCATCGGCCCGTCGGTGCCGGAGCTGGACACGTTCCGGCGTGCGGCGGAAGAGGCGCTGGCAGACGCTGTCGCCGCCGTCGAGACGGGCTCCGTCCCGATGGTGACGGTCGTGCGCGAGGGCGATGCAGCGCACGTCCTCGTCGCCGAGGCGGAGGGCGCCGCGCAGCTCGTCGTCGGCTGCCGTGACTTCGGCATCGCGGGGCGGATCTTCCACCACTCGGTCAGCGGCGAGTGCGTCCACGGGGCACACTGCCCCGTTACCGTCGTCCACGACGGCTGAGCTCGACCGGGAGGTCTCAGGTGCACATCCGCTGGTTCGGCCAGTCTGCGTTCGCGCTGACCGGCGAGAAGAACGTCTTCGTCGACCCCTTCGGCGACATGAGCGCCGCCGCCGCGCGCGGCATGCGCTTCGACTATCCACCGATCGACGGCGTGTCGGCCGATCTCCTCCTCGTCACGCACGAGCACCGCGACCACAACGCGGTCGAGGTAGTGGGCGGCGATCCCGTCGTGCTCCGATCGCGGGCGGGGCGGTTCGAATCGCCGGTGGGGGAGGTCGTCGGCGTCGCATCCGAGCACGACGCGGCCGCCGGCACCATCCGCGGGCAGAACACGATCTTCTGCTTCGCGCTCGACGGGTTGCGCATCTGCCACTTCGGCGACTTCGGCCAGGCGTCGCTGCGGCCCGAGCAACAGGAGGCCGTCGGCGCCGTCGACCTCCTGTTCCTGCCCGCCGGCGGCGGCCCGACGGTCGGCGGAGAGTCCGCGGCCGACATCGTCCGCGCGCTGTCGCCGCGGCTCGTCGTCCCGATGCACTACCGGACGCCGGCGCTGAGCTTCCTCGACCCGCCGGACGCGTTCTTCGAGGCGCTCGGGGCACCCGTGGAACGGCTCGACGAGAGCGAGACGGACATCGAGCGGTTGCTCGGCGACGGGACGAAGGTCGTGATGCTCGCGCCGCCGGGCTGACGCTCGCTCGCGTTTCCCGGCCGCTGCAGGCAGCATTTCGCGGTGTCCCCGGATCCCACCCGCGAGATCGAGACCGTCCGCCTGCTCCTCGAGGCCGCGCGCTACCTCGGCGAGACGCTCGAGCCGACGCGCGTCTACGAGCGTTTCCGCGAGATCCTCGCCGACGCGATTCCCCACGACGGCGTCATCGTCTCGTCGTACGACGCGGAGGAGGGGATCATCCGCTGCGACTACGCGTGCGTCGACGGGGAGCTTCTCGACGTCTCGGTGTTCCCACCGCTGAAGCTCAACGCGACGGGCGGCATGCAGAGCGAGGTGATCCGCACGGGCCTGCCGCTGCTGACGAACGACGTCGCCGCGCGCGTGCGCGACACCGGCACGTACTACGACGTCGACAGGTCGGGGAAGCTGCGCCGCATCCCGGACGAGGGACAAGTGAAGGCGCGGGCCGCGCTCATGCTGCCCGTGAAGCACGAGGGCGCCGTCGTCGGCGTCGTGCAGCTGATGACGGACAGCGCCGCCTACGACGAGGGACAGCTCGAGCTCGCCGAAGGGATGGTCGCGCAGCTCGGCGCGGCCGTGCGGAACGCGCGCCTGCACGCAGAGGGGCTTCGACTCGAGGCGGCGGCCGCGGCGGCGAGCGCGGCGGCGGAGGAGCGTGAACGCGCGGCGCAGGTGCTCGAGGCGGTCGGGGACGGCATCTTCTCCGTCGACGACGACGGAGTGATCGACTTCTGGAACCGCGCCGCGGAGACGATCACCGGCCTCCTCGGCGAGACGGTGCGCGGGCGGCCGCTCGTCGATCTCGGCGCGGGCTGGGCGGCGCTGTCGTCGTCGGTTCGCGCGGCGCATGCCGAGGAGCGCCCCCGCCCGGTGACGCTTCCGATCGACGTCGACGGCCGCGAGCTCTGGCTGTCGTTCGTCGCCGTCCGCACCCGCGACGGTGTCGTGTACGCATTCCGCGACCTGACGTACGAGCGCCAGTTCGAGGAGAGCAAGTACGAGTTCGTCGCCACGGTGTCGCACGAGCTGCGCACGCCGATGACGGCGGTGCTCGGCGCCGCGAACACGCTGCTGCGCACGGACATCGAGCTCCCGCCCGAGACGGTGCGCCAGCTGCTCGAGATGATCGCGACGCAGGCGGCGAGGCTCACCGAGGTGACGGAGAGCGTCCTCCTCGCCGGCCGGCTCGACCGCGGAGAGATCGACGTCGAGAAGACCCGCGTCGACGTCGACGAGCTCGTGGACCAGACCGTCGAGGCGCTCGAAGCGGGCCTGCCGCCGTCGGTGACGATCGAACGACGGCTCGGCGCGCCGGGCGCCGGGCTCGGCGACGCGAACCGGCTCCAGCAGGTGCTCATCAACCTCATCGACAACGCGGTGAAGTTCTCGCCGGACGGCGGCACCGTCGCGGTGCGGACAGCACGCGTCGACGCGGCGATCGTCGTCGAGATCGCGGACGAGGGCTCCGGCATCGCCGCGGCGGATCAGGCGCGGATCTTCGAGAAGTTCTACCGCAGCGAATCGAGCAACCGGCTCGTCCCGGGCGGGACCGGGCTCGGCCTGTACATCTGCCGGGAGCTCGTCGAGCGGATGGGCGGGCGGATCAGCGTCGCCTCCGCGGGGGGCGGCTCCACGTTCACGGTCGAGCTTCCGGCGGCCTAGACCCCGCCGTAGCACCGAACGACGCGCATCTCGCCGGCGACCTCGATCCGCTCCGCTGCGGCCGGGACGACGAACGCGTCGCCCGCGCGGGCGGGCTTGCCGTCGAGCTCGCCCGCGCCGGAGAGCACGAGCAGCACCGCGAAGCGGCCCGCGGGCTCCGCCCGCTCGTCCACGTGGAAGAACGCGTGCGACTCGGGCGGCAGGCCGAGTGACGGCTCGTACGCGTCGAGATGGAGCGCCGGCACCGCGCGGTCCCAGCCGATGCCGAGATGCGCGTCGTCCGGGTCGATCGGGAAGCCGCGCCACTCGCAGACGATGGACATGTCTGCAGGCTCCTGCAGCTCGACGATGAGCGCACCCGCGCCGATCGCATGCGGGACGCCGGCGGGAACGTAGACGGCATCCCCGACGCCGAGCTTCAGATGGTGGAGCGAGTCGAGGAGCGCATCGTCCTGACGGTCGATCCACTCGCGGTACTGCGCGGGCTCCACCGACTCGCGCAGCCCGAGCCACACGTCCGCGTCCCCGCCGCGCGTCGCGACGACGATCCAGGCCTCCGTCTTGCCGTACGCGGAGCCGAGATTCGCGCGGGCGAACGCGCGGTCGGGGTGGAAGTGCACCGGTAGGCGCTCGACCGGATCGAGCAGCTTGAGGAGCACGTCCGGCGTGCCCCAGTACGCGGGATCGGCGGCGGCGGCGTCGCGCAGGAGCCGGCCGTCCTCGAGCCGCGAGAGCCCTGCGTCCGGCTCGTCACGGCCGGGATTGTTCGCCGGGACGATCGACCCGACCCAGTCCTCCGGGAACTCGCCGTCGCGCTCCTCCTCGCCGCGGAGGCGGTCGATGAGCGCGCCGCCGCGGTAGAAGCGGTAGACGCGGGTCGGCTCGACGCGGGCGATCACGACACGACCACCGTGATCACTTCGTGCGGGCGGAAGCCGAGCGCGTCGACATCGACCTCGTCTCCGGGCTCCTCGAGGAGGTTCGCGCGTCGCGCGGACGTGAACGGCGCCGCGAGGCGCACGCGGGCGACGCCGCGGCCGCCGTGGGGCTCGTACAGCCGGATGACGATCGCGTCGGAGTCCTCGGCGCGCTTGATCGTGTCGAGCACGAGGCCGCCGTCCACGGACGCGAACGAGCCCTCCCACGCGGCGTCCGTCCATACGAGCGGCGCGTTGAAGAGCGCGGCCTCGGCGACGACTCCCGCCTCGCGCCAGCCGCCGGCGTGGGGGAGGAGCGCGTACGCGAAGGTGTGGCGGCCCATGTCCGCTTCGGGATCGGGGCTCTTCGACGAGCGCAGGAGCGAGACGCGCAGGTCGCCTCCGAAACAGCTGTAGCCGTACTTCGAGTCGGTGAGGACAGCCGCGCCGAAGCCGTGTTCGGAGAGGTCGGCGAAGCGATGGCCGGGCACCTCGTAGCGGGCGCGGTCGTGCGACGTCGAGTAGTGCGTCGGGCGCTCGGCGTACCCGAACTGCATCTCGTACGTTGCGTTCGGCGAGCGGACGGCCAGCGGGAAGCACGTCTTCAGGAGCGTGTGCGACTCGTGCCAGTCCACCTCGACGTGGAACTCGAGATGGCGCGAGCCGGCATCGAGGCGGACCACCTGCCGGAGGCGGCTCGCCTCTCCGAGCGGATGCTCGAAGGCGACCTCGGCGCGAAGCGGCGTCGCGGTGACGACCTCGTGCCGCTCGGCGGGGGGAGCGTCGCGGCGCGTCCCGAGCGTGTACGGGTCGATGTCCCATGCGTCGAACTGGACCGGGTCGTCGTCGTACAGCTCGAGCCGGTTGCCCGGCGCCGCGAGCGTCTCGCGGCCGCTCCCCTTGTGCACGACGCTCGCGACGCCACCGTTGGGCGAGAGGCGCACGCGCAGGTGCGCGTTCTCGAGCGTGAGGCCGTCGACGGTCACCGCGTCGTCCGGCTCGACGCGGCGGGCGACCGCGAACGGCGCCGCCTCCCACTCGCCCTCGCGCCGCGAGAAGCACGTCGTGTTCACCGGCACGTCGCCCGCCCCGATCAATGCCGCGATGCCGGCGTCGAGCTCGGCGAAGTCGCGTTTCGCGTCCTCGTACACGAGCCGGATCGACGAGCCGGGAAGGATGTCGTGGAACTGCTGGAGGAGGAGGAGCTTCCACAGGCGGTCGAGCTGCTCGCGCGGGTACGCGCCGCCGCGCGCGACCGCGATCAGCTCCGCGTCGTGCAGCCCCTGCTCGCACCGGCGGTTGCCGCGCTTCACGAACGCCTGCGTCGTGTACGTGCCGCGGTGGTACTCGAAGTAGAGCTCGCCGACGACGGTGGGCCGCACCTCGCGTTCGGCCTCGAGCGCGTCGAAGAACTCCCGCGGGGTTCCCGTCCGCGTTCGCGGCAGCCCCTGCAGGTCGCGCGCCCGCCGGAGCGTCTCGAGCATCTCGCGCGTCGGGCCGCCGCCGCCGTCCCCGTAGCCGTACACGAGCATGCTCGTCCCGGAGTGGTCGAGGCTCTTCGACTCGCGCGCGATCTTCACGAGCTCGTCGACCCGCGCCATGCTGTTGTAGTCGTCCGCGGGCGGGAAGTGCGCGAGCACCTCGCTGCCGTCGATGCCCTGCCACACGAGCGTGCTCTCCTCGGGCTTGTTGAACCGGTTCCACGAGAGCTTCTGCGTGAGGAAGCGCGTGATGCCGGCGCCGCGCATGAGCTGCGGGAGCTGGCCGTTGTACCCGAATGCGTCCGGCGCCCACAGCTCCGTGCAACGGATGCCGAATTCGCGCTCGAAGAAGCGCTGGCCGTGCAGGAGCTGACGCACGAGCGACTCGCCGGACGGAAGGTTGAGATCGGGCTCGACCCACGTCCCGCCGACCGGCACGAACTGCCCGCTCTCCACCTTCGCGCAGATCCGCGCCCACAGGTCGGGGTTCCGTTCCTTGATCCACGCGTACTGCTGCGCCTGCGAGCACGCGAAGCGGTACTCGGGATACTCGTCCATGGTGCGCACGGCGGTGCTGAACGAGCGCAGCGTCTTGCGGTACGTCTCCGCGAGCGGCCACAGCCACGCCGTGTCGATGTGCGCGTGTCCGACGGCGACGACCTCGTGCGCGTGCGTCGCGTTCGCGTGCTCGTACAGCGCGGCGAGGATCGCCGGGTCCTGCTCGTCGCAGAACCGTCCGAGCTCGCGGCGGAGGAGGGCCGCCCATGCGGGCTCCGTCGCCGGATGCGCCTCGAGCGCGCGGAGCACCTCGAAGTCCGCGGCGAGCGACCAGGCGGCCGGCTCGAAGCGGCCGAGCTCGCACCGGGTCAGCTCGACCGCGGCGTCCTGCTCGCCGAAGAGCCCGTTGCACGCGAGCTCCACCTCGCACGCGACCGTGCCGGGCCGCGCCGCGTCGGCGAGCGTCGCCTCGGCGTGATGCACGTTGATCCCGGCGAGGACGACGCCGTCGGCCCAGAGCGTCCCCTCGCTCCCCGACCGCCAGAGGAGGTCGACGCGGGAGCCGGCCCATTTGTCCGGGATCGTCGCGCGGATCCGGAACCAGTACGTCGCCCAGAGCGGGCCGAACCGCTCCCCGAGCTCGGCCGGCCGGTAGTCGAGCCCCTGCGCCTCCTGCCAGGAGATGCGGCCGACGGGCGGCGAGACGAGGAGCTCGTCGACCGGCCGCGTCTCGGCATAGGAGCGCGCGCGCAGCCTCGTCGACTGCTGGGCGAGGCGGCGCCGGCTGTAGTCGGGAGTCGAGATCACGGGTCGAGCGTGCCCCGCGCGGCCGCGCTGCCGCCGCCGCCCGGCCCGCGGAGGACGAACGCACACGCGACCGCGACGAGCGCACCCGCGAGCGGCCCGGCGACGTAGACCCAGAAGTGTGCGAAGTCGCCGAGGACCGCTTCCGGCCCGAACGACCGCGCGGGATTCATCGACGCACCGCTGATCGGGCTCGACCAGAGCCCCGCGAGGATGATGTAGCCGCCGACACCGACCGCCGACAGCGCGCCGACGTTCTGCGCGCGCGATGACGTGCCGAGGATCGTGCTGACGAGGCCGAGCGTGAGCACGAGCTCCATGAGGAACGCCTGCCAGTCGGCGATGCCGGATCCGGGAACGGTGGCGCCGAGCGAGCCCACTCTTCCGTATGTCCCCCACAGGAACAGGCATGCGAGCGTCGCGCCGGCGAGCTGCGCGACGATGTAGCCGGGCACGCGCCGCCACGGGAAGTCCGTGCGCAACGTGAACGCGATCGTCACGACCGGGTTGAGGTGCGCGCCCGACACGGCGCCCATGAAGAGGATGACCGCCATCACCGTCAGGCCGGGCGCGACGACCTCGGCGGACCGGCTTATCGCGCCGTGGCTGAGCGCGCCGACGACGGGGCCGCCCGCGGCGGCGAGCACGAGCAGGAATGTGCCGAAGAGCTCCGAGAACAGGCGCCGCGCCTCGATGACGGGACTCTCGAGCGCGACGGTCGTCGGCGGCTCGAGCACGACGAGCCGGTTCCAACCACCCCGCATCACGGTGCGTCTACGAGGCGGCAGGGGATGTCCTCGTCTTCGTCGAGGTGGTAGCTGGCGCAGATCCGGTGGTAGCCGTCGGCGACGACGAGCGGCCGGCCCTTGGCCGCGCGGCCGCGGACGAGGAGGACGGGCGAGAGCGGCTCGCCTTGCGCCACCTTCTTCAGGTCCTTGTCGACGTGGGGATTCTCCTGCCCGAGAAGGGGGAGCCCGCTGGCGCGGAGCAGGTCCTTCGCCTTCCGCCGGATCGTCGGCGCCGCGCGCAGCGCCTCGACGAGTCCTCCCGCGTCGGCCTCGGAGAACACCAGGGTCAGGTAGTCCTCTGCGGCCGGGAAGTCGTGGGCGTCCGGCTCGTCCTTCCAGTGCTCCTGCGATGTCTTCGCCACCAGCGCAGTCTTCCACCGGCGGCGGTCGACCGCATATCCTCGGAGTGCAGGAGTCGGCAACCCCCCGAGCCGAAGGGAAGAGATGGCTGGAAAGGACGCGCTTCGCGTGCTCGTCGTCGACGACGACGCCTCGATCCGCCTTCTCTGCCGCGTGAATCTCGAGGCCGCCGGCCTGTGCGTCGACGAGGCGGTGGACGGCAATGAAGCGATCGGCGTCGCGCTCGCCGCACCGCCGGACGTCGCGCTCCTCGACGTGATGATGCCGGGCCTCGACGGCTGGCAGGTCGCCGCCCAACTGCGCGCGACCGAGGTGACAGCCGGGGTGGCGCTCGTGTTCCTCACGGCGCTCACGGGGGAAGCTGCGGAGGAGCGGGCACGCGAGCTGGGCGCGACGTATGTCTCGAAGCCGTTCAACCCGCTCGACCTTCCCGCGATCGTCACGCGGGCCGCACGCGCGTAGCTACGTCGACACCACGTCTTCGAGCCCCATGAAGGCGACGAGGTCGAGCAGCTCGCCGGATGCGTCCCGTAGCCGGACGGAGCAGCCGTGTCGTTGCGCGGCGTGCTGGAGACGGGCGAGCGCGTCGACCGCGACCGCGTCGGAGTCGACGCCGACGACGGTGCAGAGGGCGACCGCCGGCTTCTCCCGCTCGAACAACCGGCACACGCGCGTGCACAGGCCGGGAAGGTCGTCCCGGTGGATCGGGCCGTAGACGGCGAAGGTGATCGTCCGTGGCGCCGGCATCGCCATCGACAGCACAGACCGCCGGCGGCGCGAAAACTCATCGAACCCGGTTTTGGTCCGGGGCCGAAAAGGGCACGTGAGCGCAATGCTCGCCCTCACCGACAGCGCAGCCGAGGCGGTCCGGGCCCTCGTGTCGTCATCGGACGAGACGGCCGAGACGGGCGGGCTCCGCGTCGCCGCCGAGCACGAGGGCGACATGGTGAGCCTCGAGTTCAACGTCGTCGTGCTCCCGGGCGAGGACGACGAGGTGATCGAGGCGGAGGGCGCGCGCGTGTTCCTCGAGTCGACCGCCGCCTCGCTCCTCGACGGCAAGATCCTCGACGCGAGCATCGAGGACGACCGGATCGCGTTCCTCCTGACCGACCAGGAGGGCTAATGTGGGGACGTGGGTCGCGCTCTCGTCACTCTCGTGGTGCTCGCCGCGGTGGTCGGCGCGCCGTCGGCTGCGGCGAAGCGCGCTCCGACCGCAGGTGAGCGCAGCGCGATCCATTCGAGCTTCGCGGGATACGTCGCGATGCCGGGATCGCCGGCGGCGAAGGACAACAAGATCGTGTCGATCGGCGTCTCGAGCCTCGACGGGCGGTACGCGTCGGCGAGGCTGCTCTCCAAGAGCGCCGGCCCGTCCGAGATGGTCTTCCACCAGAGCCACGGAACGTGGTTCGTCGTCGGCTTCGGCTCGTCCATGAATTGCAGCTCCGCGCCGAAGTCGGTGCTCGCCGATCTCGGCGTCGGCTGCACGCCTCCCTCTGCGACTGCGTGGATCTGGAACTGCGGCCCGCTCGTCAGCGCGCCGAAGAGCTTCGTCATCACGTGCGCCGACGCGAACTACGAGCTGTCCGGGCTGCGCTGGCACGGCTGGGGAACCGCACGCGCGACGGCGTCGGGAACGGCGCACGCGAACGACTGCAAGCCGTATTGCGCCGCAGGGCACTTCCATGCGTATCCGATGACCGCGGTCGCCGACCGGCTGTTGCAATGCGGCAAGGCGCGTTACTACGCACGGCTGACGATCGTGTACGCAGGGGCGAGGCCGAAGGGCATCGCCAAGCGCAACGTGAACACGCTCGGCTGCTGACCGCCGTCGTCGACAACCCGGCTGACGCCCGCTACGAGGTCCGCGTCGGCGACGAGCTGACCGGCAAGCTCGAGTACCGCCGCCAGGTCGGCGCGGTCGACCTCTTCCACACCGAGGTGGAGCCGGGCGTGAGGAACCGCGGCCTGGGCGCGGTGCTCGTGCGCGGGGCGCTCGACGACCTGCGCGCCCGCGGCGACCGCGTCATCCCGACGTGCCCGTTCGTCGCCGCGTTCATCCGGCGGAACCCCGAGTACGCGGACCTCGTCGCCTAGCGCGTCTTCGTGAAGCGGTGGACCGCTTCGAGCAGCTCGGCCGCCTTCGTCTGCGCCTCCGTCTCGTCTCCGGACGCGAGCGCCCCGGCGACGCAGTGCTGTACGTGCTCGTCGAGGATGCGGAAAGCGAGGCTGTCGAGCGCGGTGGAGACGGCGGCGATCTGCGTGAGGATGTCGATGCAGTAGCGGTCGTCGGAGACCATCTTCTCGATGCCGCGCACCTGCCCCTCGATGCGGTGCAGACGCTTGGTCAGCGCGTCCTTCTGCCCGTGGTAGCCGTGGTGCTGGACCGTGGTCATACGACTCCTTCCCTCGTGCTGCGGAAGCGGCGCAGCCGGAGGCTGTTGCTGACGACGAAGATGCTGGAGAAGGCCATCGCGCCGGCGGCGATCATCGGGTTCAGAAGCCCGGCGACGGCGAGCGGGACGGCGGCGACGTTGTAGGCGAATGCCCAGAAGAGGTTGCCCTTGATCGTCGCGAGCACACGGCGGGAAAGCCGGATCGCGTCGACCGCCGCGCGCAGGTCGCCGGAGACGAGGGTCAGGTCCGACGCCTCGATCGCGACGTCGGTGCCCGTGCCGATGGCGAGCCCGAGGTCCGCCTGGGCGAGCGCGGGGGCGTCGTTGACGCCGTCGCCCACCATCGCGACGACCTCGCCGGCCTCCTGCAGCCTGCGCACCTCCGCGACCTTGTCCTCCGGGTAGACCTCCGCGAGCACACGCTCGATCCCGACCTCCGCCGCGACCTGCCGCGCGCGCACGCGCGAGTCGCCGGTCAGGAGGACGGGCGTCAGCCCGAGCGCCTTCAGCTCGGCGATCGCCTCGGCGCTTGTCGGCTTGACGCGGTCGGCGAGCTCGAGCGCCGCGCGCTTCTCCCCGTCGACGGTGACTGCGAGGGAGCCGTTCCCGCGGCCGACCTCGACGCGGTGGCCCTCGACGACGCCGCTCACGCCGACGCCCGCGACGCTGCGGAACTCGGTGACGGCGGGGAGCGGCGCACCGGCTGCGCGCACGATCGCCTGCGCGATCGGGTGCTCGGATGCGCTCTCCACCGCGGCTGCGAGCCGCAGCACGTCGGGCGAAGCCTCCGAGACGAGGTCCGGGCGCCCCTCGGTGACCGTTCCGGTCTTGTCGAGGACGATCGTCGAGACGCGCCGCGTCCGCTCGAGGATCTCCGGGCCCTTGATGAGGATGCCGAGCTGGGCGCCGCGTCCCGTGCCGACCATGAGAGCCGTCGGCGTGGCGAGCCCCATCGCGCACGGGCACGCGATGATGAGCACGGCCACCGCGGCGGTGAACGCCGACGACGCGCTCACGCCCGCGAGCAGCCACCCGGCGAGGGTCGCGAGCGCGACGAGGATCACGGCCGGCACGAAGATCTCCGAGATGCGGTCGGCGAGCCGTTGCACCGCTGCCTTGCCGGTCTGAGCCTGCTCGACGAGGCGGGCGATCTGCGCGAGCGCCGTGTCGGCGCCGACGCGCGTCGCGCGAACGACGAGCCGGCCCGAGGTGTTCATCGTCCCGCCGGCGACCTCGGTCCCCGGCTCCGCTTCGACGGGTACGGGCTCGCCGGTGAGCAGCGACTGGTCGACGGCAGAGGCGCCCTCGACGACGACGCCGTCCGTGGCGATCTTCTCGCCCGGGCGCACGACGAACACGTCGCCGGCGGCGAGGCTCTCGACGGGCACGAGGATCTCCTCGCCGTCGCGCAGGACGCGGGCCTCCTTCGCACCGAGCTCGAGAAGCGCCTCGATCGCCGCGCCGGACCGGCGCTTCGCGCGCGACTCGAACCAGCGTCCGAGCAGGATGAGCGCGGTGATGACGGCGGATGCCTCGAAGTACGTGCCCGAGGAAAGCGCGGCGGAGAGCACGACGACCGACCACGTCCAGGCGGAGAGGGTGCCGAGGGAGACGAGCGTGTCCATCGTCGCCGCGCCGTGGCGCGCGTTCAGGAATGCCGCACGGTGGAACTCGAAACCGCTCCAGAACACGGCCGGCGTCGCGAGGACGAGCGAGACCCATTCCCAGCCGGCGAAGCGGGCGGGGGGAGCCATCGCGAGCACGACGAGCGGGATGGCGAGCGCGATCGCGACGAGCAGGCGGACGGGCGGTGCGCCGTCTGCGTGGACGTGTGTGCGCGCGCCTGCCGGCTCGGCGTGGTAGCCGATGCGCTCGACGGCGCCGACGAGCGCATCGGCGGCGACGAGCCCCGGGTCGTAGTGCACGGTCGCGGTCTCGGTGGCGAAGTTGACGGTCGCCTCGACCCCGTCGAGCTTGTTGAGGCTGCGCTCGATCCGCGCCGCGCACGAGGCGCACGTCATACCGGTGAGCGCGAGCGTCTCCTGTTCGACCGCGGCCACTACGTGGCTACGTCGTAGCCGGCCTCGTCGATCGCGGCGACGATGGCCTGCGCGTCGAGCGGCGCGCCGGTCACCGTGACCGTCTTCGCCTCGAGGTCGACCGCGACCGAGGCGACGCCCGGGACCTGGGAGACCTCGCCCTCGATCGCGCTCCGGCAGTGCTCGCACGAGACGCCGGGGACGGTGTACGTGACTGTGTCAGTCATACCCCGGGAGGGTATCACGGCGCGGGTCGGGGATTACTACCGATCTTCAGGCGGCGAGCAGCAGCCGCGCCGCGAGCGCGAGGAGCGCGAGGGCGAGGAGCCACTGGATGACGGCGCCGCGCAGCCGGAGCGACACGTGCGCGCCGAACTGGGCGCCGGCGACGACGCCGGCGGAGAGGGAAAGCGTGCGGCGGACGCCCTCGCCGTGCGAGAAGCTTCCGAGCCCGATGTGCGTCGCCGTTCCGGCTCCGGCCATGATCGCGAGGACGAAGTGCGAGGTCGCGGTCGCGAGATGGACGGGGAAGCCGAGTGCGCGCACGAGGAGCGGGACGTGGATGACCCCGCCGCCGATGCCGAGGAAGCTCGACAGGAAGCCGACGCCGAGGCTATAGAGCGCGCCGCGCCTGAGCGGGACTTCGTAGACGTACCGCGCGCCGGACCGGTCGACGACCTCGCGCGCTTCGAGGTGGTGCTGCGGGAGCGGAAGCGGCCAGCGCTCTCCGGCGACGAGCCAGGCGGCCAGCACGGCGAGGACGGCGCCCATGATCCCGTCGAAGACGTGGCGCGAGACGCTGCCGACCACGAGCGCGCCGCCGACCGCCCCCGGGAGCGTCGCGAGCCCGAACACGATCCCGCTGCGGTAGTCGATCCGGCGCTGGCGCGCATACGCGGCCGAGCCGCTCGCCGCGTTGAAGAACACGACGGCGAGGCTGATGGCCGTGATCGTCCGCGCCGAGTCGTGCGGGTAGAGGAGGAGGAGTATCGGAGTGAGGATGAAGCCGCCGCCGGCCCCGATCAGCGTCCCGAACGCGCCGACCCCGAGTCCGATGGCCACGAGCATGACCGCCGTCCACGCCGTGAAGGGCTGGGCGGAAGCGACGATCACACCCGGAGCGTACGGGACGGCGCACCACCGCGATTTAACGAACCGGTAAGCCCCGCGCAACAAGCCTGCAATGCCCGCACGGCATCCTCGGCGCAACTCGACGAGGAGGACATATGCGCACGATCGGAACGATTGCCGCGGCGGTGCTCGCAGCGGCGGCGCTCTCTGCCGCCGCGGCCGCCGACACGATGCACCCGCAGCTCGGCGCCCGGGTCTCCGGCATGGGTGAGCACGGGATCGTCAACCTGACGTCTCACGCGACGAGCGGGAAGCTCTGCTGGACGGTCGACGTGCCGACGAAGGGGATCACCGCCGCGTCCGTCCGCGACGCGGCGGGGATGAAGGTCCTCGAGCTCGGCATGCACTACACGGCGAAGGGCTGCGAGGCGGAGTCGAAGAAGGCGCTCGCGCTCATCGAGGCGACGCCGGGCAAGTACCGCGTCTGGATCGACACGAAGGGCCACCCGGGCGACCTCCGCGGGACGCTGTTCGCCGGCATGGCGCACATGTAGCGACGCACTCGGCCTCCGGCCTCCCTCCGCCTGGAGGAGAATCCACAGGCGACTCACAGGAACGAGAGGGAGGCTGGAGGCATGAGCGGGAAGCGGATCCTCGTCGTCGACGACGAGCCGTCGATCGTCGACGCCGTCGCGACGGCGCTTCGCTACGAGGGCTTCGAGGTGGACGAGGCGAACGCGGGCCGCGACGCGCTCCGCGCGGTGGCCGAGCGTGAGCCGGATCTCGTCGTCCTCGACTGGATGCTCCCCGACCTCGAGGGGATCGAGGTCGGCCGCCGCATGCGCGAGCGCGGGTTCAAGAGCGCGATCCTGTTCCTCACCGCGAAGGACGGCGTGGAGAACAAGGTGGAGGCGCTCCGCGCGGGCGGCGACGACTACGTCACGAAGCCGTTCAGCCTCGCCGAGATCGTCGCGCGTGTGCAGGCCATCCTCCGGCGGACGCAGAGCGAGCTTCCGGGCGACGTCCTGCGCTTCGCCGATCTCGTCCTCGACGAGCAGCGCCACGAGGTCTTCCGCGGCGACACGCGCGTCGAGCTCACCGGGACGGAGTTCAGCCTTCTCCGGTACTTCATGCTCAATCCGCGCCGCGTCCTCTCGAAGCACCAGATCCTCCAGAACGTCTGGCGTTACGACTTCGGCGGCAACTCGAACGTCGTCGAGACGTACGTGAGCTATCTCCGGCGGAAGCTGGACAAGCTCGGGCCGCCGCTCATAAGGACGGTGCGGCAGGCGGGCTACATGCTCGAGCTCGGCGACGGCTGATGCTGTCGCGGCTGTCGCTCCGTACCCGGCTGCTGCTCGGGACGATCGCGCTCGCGGCCGTCGGGCTCGTCGCCGCGGATGTCGCCACGTACACGTCCCTCCGGTCGTACCTGTACGGCCGTGTCGACGACACCCTCAACGCCGTGCACCCGTCTGTCGAGTCGAGCTTCTTCGGCAACCAGCAGGGCGGGCGTGGCCCGGACGAGGTGGCGCCACCGGGCTACTGCGTCGAGCTGCGGACTCTGGCGGAACGC
>CAVWBZ010000018.1:0-20825 GCA_963753295.1 uncultured Actinomycetes bacterium
CACGCACAGTGTGACCCAACGGGCGCCCGGCGTCAAACCCCCGTCGAGGCCCTAGTCGTTCAGGCTGATCGTGGGGACCGGCTCGGGGAGCCGGCTCCCCGTCTGGAGCGGGACGACCGCCGTCCCGACGGCGAAGAACTCGATCACGTGCGATCCCCACCCGTGGGAGCGCTCCTGGAGCTGCACGCCGACGATCCCTTCGGCCTGGAGCTCCTCCGCCTCTTTCTGCATGCGCTCCATCGCGAGCTCGCGGGCGTCGTAGAGGGCCTGGGTGAAGTTCGGCATCTCGACGTTCTGACCCACCTGCCGCATCGCCGCCATCATCCCCTGATGGGCGACGTGGTAGACGCATGAGCCCATCACGAGCCCGACCGGCCGGTGCCCGGAGGCGAGCAGCGTCCAGAAGTCCTGGCCGGAGAGGTCGCTCGTGAACGGCCTGCCGTTCGGCGCACGGTGCAGCTCGCCCTCGTGGTGCTTCACCGCCGTGCCGATCGCGATGAACTCCGCGAGATGCTCGCCCCACTCGTAGCGGCCGATGTCGAGGCGTACACCGACGATCCCGTCCGCACCGAGCTGATCGGCTTCTTCTTCCATGCGCGTCATCGCAAGCTCGCGCGCCTCGTACATCGCCTGCGAGAGGACGGCCATCTCCATCGACTGCTTCCAGTTCGACTGCTGGTAGCCGATGTGGTAGATCGAGCTGCCGATGACGAGGCCGAGCGGGTCGAACCCGGCCTGCTTGACGAGCAGGAACTCGTTCACCGACAGGTCCGAGGTGAAGAAGCCGCCCTTCAGCTGGGCGAGACGTGCGCGCCCGTGCTCGGGGACACCTTCGGTCGAGGTTGGGTCGTAGCTCATCGGTTGCCTCCCAGGAGGTGCGGTCGAAGGGTGTCCCTGCTCAGGTCGAGCCGCGGCGAGACGTCGAGCTCGCGGCCGGCGGCGCTGCGCTCGGCGATCGCCGTGCCGAGGACGTGGAACGTGATGACGAGGTCCTTGCGGCCCGATCCGGCGCCGGCTTCTCGTTCCTCGACGTGATGGACGATCGAGACGCCGACGACTCCGGCCGCCCCGTGCCGGCGCGCCTCGGCGCTCATGCGGCCGAGCGCGGTCTCGCGCGCGTCGTAGACACCGCGCGTGAAGTCCTGCAGCTCCTGGTTCGCCCAGCTCGCGTAGATACCCGACTGCGCCTGCTGGGTGGCCCAGCCCGGGACGATGTAGTGGACGGTCGTGGCGCCCACGACACCGACACACCGGTACCCGCCCTGCCAGAGCTTCCAATAGTCCTGGCCGGAAAGGTCGGTGAGCGCCGGCCGTTCCGCCCGCTCGGCGCGGTCGAGCCGAACCGCGGTGCCGACGGCGACGTACTCGATCGACCCGGCGGCCCAGTCGTGAGTGCCGACCGTGAGCCGCACGCCGACGACGGCGTCCGCCCCGACGAGCGTCGCTTCCTGCTCGAGTCGCGCGAACGCGCGCAGCCGCGCCGTGTTCCAGGCTTCCGAGACGACCGTCAGCTCCTGGGAGATCCCGCCCGCCTGCACGACGAAGCCACCCGGACGCTGCTGCCACCCGACGTGATAGATCGAGCTCCCCATCACCTGTGCGACCGGGCGCAGCCCGATCGCGTGCACGAGCGCGAACTCGCCGACGGAGAGATCGGATGTGAACAGACCCCCGGACGTCCTCCCGATCTCGCCCAGGCGCTGCTGCGCACGCAGCGGCAACTCGCCCCGCTCGAGCGCCTCGAGGCTTGCCGCCTGATCGGCCGCCGCCTTCCCCCGGGCCTCGCTGTCGTCGGTGCTTCCGCGGCGGAACAGCGGCACGGGCGCTATCCCCGCAGCAGCTGGTCGAGTGCGGCCCGAGACTGCTCGCTCGCTTCGGCTTCGACTGCAAGCTCGCGGCCGAGAGCCGCGAGCCAACCGTCGAGCGGCAGCTCCTCGGTCTTCAACACGACACCCCGCACCGCCTTCGCACAGCGCGTCTCCAGCGCGCCGTTCCGCATGACGACGGTGTACCGGTTGTCTCCCAGAGCGACCTCGATCCGGGCGACACGCTTCTCCTTCGAGAACCGCCGCAGCGCACGACGCTCGACGACGACCCGTCCCGGTAGCGCGAGCGCCAGCTTGTCCGCGAGCACTTCGACGAAGACGTCCAAGTCGCTGCCCGAAGAGCGGAGCGAGGCGGCAAGCAGATCGAACCCGCCACCATCCCGGGTCTCGATCGCGTCGTCCACCCAGGCAGCCTAGAGCTCAGGGGAGCTCGGGGATCGCGTCGTCGCTTTCGAGGAGTCGCTGTGCTTCCTCGAGGGTCAGGTCGATCGGTGGCACGACGGCATCGGAGGGCGGGAGGTGGGTGTGGTCGAGCTGCTCGCCGGAGGCGCGCACCGCGTCATGGAGCGCCCGGAGCGCCGCGTGCAGCGCGGCCTCGTCGCCT
The DNA here is from genome assembly GCA_963753295.1 of uncultured Actinomycetes bacterium. Taxonomy (GTDB): domain Bacteria; phylum Actinomycetota; class Thermoleophilia; order Gaiellales; family Gaiellaceae; genus Palsa-739. The sequence continues at coordinate 2,431 of CAVWBZ010000018.1, forward strand.
GCCTCGACCGCTCGCTCGGTCTCGGCGTCCAGCTCGTCGAGGCGCGGCGCGAGCGCGTCGTCGATGCGCCACTGGCCTTCGCCCATCAGCCGCACGATCATTGACTCGCGCCCCCGGACGGGGCCGGCTGGTCGCCTTGACCGAGCTGCGCCTTCAGCTTGGCGAGCTCGTCGTCGACCTGGCTGCTCTCCGAGATCTGCGCGAGCTGGCGATCGAGATCGTCACCCTGAGCGGTGTAGTCCTCGAGCGCACCCGAGGTGGTCAGCTCGTCGACGGCGGCGGCGCGAGCCTGCATCTGCTCGGTCTTGTCCTTGGCGCGTTGGATCGCCAGACCGGTGTCGGCCATGTGCTCGCCGATGCCGGTCGCGGCCTCACCGATCTTCACCTGCGCCTCGGCGGCCGAGTACTGCGCCTTGATCACTTCCTTCTGGCTGCGAAAGGCCTCCACCTTTGCTTGCAGCGTCTGCTCGCCGTCGATCAGCTTCTGCTCCTGCGCCGCGAGCTGCTGCTCCTGCTCCTCGAGCGAGGCGATCTGGGCCTGCAAAGCGGCTTTGCGCGTGAGCGCCTCGCGCGCAAGATCCTCGCGGCCGGCCTGCAACGCCTGTTTCGCCTGACCGTCGAGCTTGGCGACCTGCTGCTGCAGCGAGCTGTCCTCCAGCTCCAGCCGCTTCTTCGCCGTGGTGACGTCCGTGATCCCACGCTTGACGTTCTGCAGCTGTACGAGCTGCTGCTCGTACGAATAGTCGAGCGTCTCCTCGGGATTCTCCGCCCGATCCAGAAGCTTCGACACCTTCGCCTGCGTGATCGCCGTCGTGCGCGCCATCAACCCCGCCACGCGTCCTCCTCGTCCGGTCGCTCCGACCAGCCTACCGCGCGGATCCGGCCGGCGAGCGTCGCTACTTGAGGATGTTCACGGCCCGCGCCACCACCATCACCGCGAGGCTCAGACTGATCGACGACTGCACGAGCATGAGCATCTTCGCCCAGCGGCTGAGCGGCATCGTGTCCGTCGGGCTGAACGCGGATGCGTTCGTGAACGAGACGTACAGGTAGTCGAGGAACTTCGGCTTCCAGCCGCCCGCCATCAGCGCCGGCTCGGTCTGCTGCGGGTAGAGGAAGTCGCGCTCGTGCGGCATGCAGACCATCCGGTTCAGCGGGCCGCCGCCGTCGAGCTGCCAGTACCAGAGGGCGAACAGCAGCACGTTCACGACCCACATGTGCACGGCCGCGCGCAGGAGTGTCGGCGCGTTCGCATGCGCACCGTTGATGAGGAGGTGGACGAGCAGGACGATCGACGCCGAGTTCGCGGCGCTGACGATTGCGATCATCGTCAGGGAGAGCCAGCGCCGCGTGAGGTGCACCTGGTGCGCGTGCCAGCCGAGGCCGCGCACGAGCCGGCCCCCGGGCACGGTGACGAGAAGCGCCGCGAGCACGAGCGCCGTCAGCGCCGGCACGAGCCACCGAACCACCGAGAACGCCCCCGCCGACGACCCGGCGATGAACCGTGTGGGCAGATCCGCATACAGCACTGCCGACGCGACGATCGCAGCCGACGGCCACAGCGGCGACTCGCCGAGGGAGGCCGAGCCCGCCGCACGCAGCCGATTGTCCATCCGCTGCGAGGTTAACCGGGCAGTCGGGCGTCACGGCTCGCGGCGACCTCGATCCGGAACCCGTCCGGGTCGAGGAAGAACGTCGCGTAGTACTGCGGGTGGTACTGCGGCCACAGCCGCGGCGCATGCAGTACCTCCGCCCCGGCCGCGACCGCGTTTGCGTGCGCCACGTCGACGTCGGTGGCCGAGTCGACCGCGAGCGCGAGGTGGTGGAGCCCGGGCGCGTACAGCTCGAACTCCTGCTCCTCCAGCGCCTGCCGGAGCCCGATCGAGCCCGATCCGGCCGCGGGGAACCGGAGGTAGTGGATCTGCTCGCCGCGCTCGCCGTCGACGAGGAACGGCGGCTCGAGGCCGAGCGGCCCGAGCACGGCCCCGTAGAACGCGAGCGACCGCTCCAGGTCGCGGCAGACGAGGTCGACGTGGCCGAGACCGGCGAGCACGCCCGGACGATACGTTGCCGGAGCGGAGCTCGACACGCGGCCACGCCAGCACACGCAGCAGCGCCTTCTCGGCGGTCGGGTACGTCGCGCGCTACGGCTGACGCTTGGACACGATCTCGACGAGGTTGCCGTCGGGATCGCGGAGCAACGCGTTCCGGTTGTCGTTGCCGGTGTCGTGCGGCGGCTGCACCGCCTCCACGCCCGCGGCCGTCAGCCGCTCGAACGCGTCGTCGACATCCTCGGCCCACACGACCACGACCATCGCCGGACTGCCCGGCGACGCGTCGACTCCGTGGACGCGCTTCGCCGCCTCGACCGTCCCCAGCCCCAGCATGAAGCCCTCGAGCGCGAACTCGACATGCTCCGGCACGCCCTCCCTCGGCGTGCGGAACGTCTCCCGGAACCCGAGCAGGTCGCGGTAGAACCGGACGCCCGCCTCGATGTCGTTCGTGTAGAGGTTGACGAACCCGGTGCGGAACACGGCTCCTAGGCTCCCGAGAACAAGGTCGGCTGCATCCCGTCCGGTGTCCGGACGCGCGCGCTCACGCCACCCCACGGCGGGACGACCGGCGCCGCCAGCTCCGTCTCGGCGCGAGGCGCGGTCACCGCGTGAGCCTAGCTCGTCGCCTCGGCGAGCAGCGTCGCCAGATCCGCCACCCGCATCTCCGCCCCCATCTCGCGCACGCCGTCGTCGAGCATCACCGTGCAGAACGGGCACGCGACCGCGAGCGTGTCCGCGCCCGTCGCCGCCGCTTCCTTCGCGCGCTCGACGTTGATCTGGCTCCCCCGCTCCTCCATCCACATGTGCGCGCCGCCGGCACCGCAGCAGAACGTCTTCTTGCCGCTCCGCTCCATCTCCACCGGCCGGCCGATGACGTTCAGAAGCTTCCGCGGTTGCACGCGCACGTCGTTGTGGCGCGCGAGATAGCACGAGTCGTGGTACGTCACCGTCCCCGCGCCGGCCGCCGGCGCGAGCCGCCCCGACTCGACGAGCTCCGCCAGCAGCTCCGTGTGATGCAGCACCTCGTAGCTCCCGCCGAAGTCGCCGTACTCGTTCGCGAGCGTGTTGAAGCAGTGCGGGCAGCTCGCGACGATCTTCGTCACGCCCTGCTCGTTCAGCGTCGCGACGTTCTGCTCCGCGGCCGCCTGGAACACGTACTCGTTCCCCATCCGCCGCGCGGGGTCGCCCGTGCACCCCTCACGCGGCCCGAGGATGGCGAAGTCGACGCCGGCCTTCTGCAGCAGCTTCGCCGTCGACTCCGCCGACTTCTTCGCGCGCTCGTCGAACGACGCCGCGCAGCCGACCCAGTACAGGTACTCCGGCGCCGGATCGCCCGGCTCGAGGACGCGCACACCCAATTCGGCCGCCCACGTCGCCCGCTCCGTCTGCGGCTTCCCCCACGGGTTCGACGCGCGCTCGACGTCGCGCAGCATCGGCTCCGCCTCCGCCGGGAACGCCGCGTCGACCATGAGCCGGCTCCGGCGCAGGTCGACGATGTGGTCGACGTGCTCGATCGACACCGGGCACACCTCGACGCACGCGCCGCACGTGACGCAGTCCCAGATCATCTCCTCCGGCACGCCGTTGCCGACGATCGGCTCCGCGCTCTGCGCGAACAGCTGGTCCCTGACGCCCATGATCAGGAGCTTCGGCGACAGGATCTTCCCCGTCGCGTGCGCCGGGCACGCGTCCTGGCAGCGGCCGCACTCCGTGCACGAGAACGCGTCCACCACCTCCTTGCGCGTCAGGTCGGCGATCGTCGCCGCGCCGAAGCGCAGCTCGTCGTCGGGCACGTCGAAGCGCAGCGGCTCGAGCCGCCCACGCTTGCGCGTCCGCGCCATCCACACGTTCACCGCCGCCGTGCCGATGTGCAGGTGCTTCGAGTACGGCACGTACGCGAGAAACACGCCGATGATCACGAGATGCGCCCACGCGAAGCCCACGCCGCCGACGTGATGCCACAACAGGAGCGTGACCACGACGAGCGCGATCAGCCCGAGGATGAAATAGCCCTCGTCCGCGTGGGAGCCGGCAAATCGCGCCGGTCGTACGACGAGGCGGATGACAAGCGCGGTCGCGACGCCCGCGAGCACGAGCACGGCGAAGACGTCGCTCAGCACGCGGTACCAGTGCCACGGCGTCACGTCGCCGCCCGCGACGTCGATCCCGGCGAGGATGATCGTCGGGAAGAGGACGAGGAAGCCCCAGAAGATGAACGCGTGCATGAGCCCCGGCACGAGCCGCTGCAGGAGCTTGCGCTGGCCGAGGACGATCTCCGCCTCGGCGACGACACGCGCCGGCGTTTCGCCCGGCCGGTCGCTCGGCCGCGCGGCAGTGACGAGCCGCGTGAGGAACCACGCGCGGCGCGCGAAGATCCCGCCGCACACGAGGACGAGCACGGCGAGACCGATCGCGCCTACTTGAGCCTCCGCAGCTCGGCCGAGATCGCCGGCACGATCTCGTGCAGGTCGCCGATGACCGCGTAGTCGGCGCTCGCGAAGATCGGCGCCTCCGGATCGCTGTTGATGGCGAGGATCTTCTTCGCGCCCTTCGCGCCCGCGATGTGCTGCGTCGCGCCGCTGATCCCGCACGCGACGTACAGGTCGGCGGAGATCTTCGTCCCCGTCTGCCCCACCTGGTCGGCGTGCGGCCGCCAGCCTGCGCTCGTGACGACGCGCGAGCAGCCGACCGCGCCGCCGAGCAGGCCGGCGAGCTCCTCGATGATCGCGAAGCCCTCCGCCGAGCCGACGCCGCGGCCGCCGCTGACGACGACCTTCGCGTCGCGGAGCGACACGCCGCCGGACGACTCCTCGACGCTTGCGACGACCTTCGGCGAGCCGTCGTCGGGCGCGGCGAGCGTCTCGACCGCGCCGGTCTCGGCGACGGGCTGCGTGTGCGGCGCGACGGTGAGGATCTTCGGCTCGCCGTGCAGCCGCGCCTCCTCGAGGAGGCTGCCGCCCCAGCGGATGCGCGTCACCGTGTCGCCGTCGATCGCCGTCACGTTCGCCGCGAACGGCTGGTCGAGCAAAGCCGCGACGTGCGCAAGCAGCTCGTTGCCGCGGTCGGAGCCGGCGGCGACGATCGCCTCCGCCTCCTGCGCCGCGAGCGCCTTCGCCCATGCGAGCGGCTGGTACGCGCCCGCGAACGTCACCGCGCGGACGTCGCCGAGCGTCCGCGCGAAGCCGACCGCCTGCGCGGAGAGGTCGTCCTCCTCGACGAAGCAGAGGATCACGCGACTCCCAGCGCCTGCATGACCGCGACGACCTGCGCAGCGTTCTCGAGGATCTCCGCCTGCTTCCCCTGCCCTTCCGGCACGGCGAGGCGCAGCTTCTCGAGCTTCGCCGCCGGGCGCGCCGGCTCACGTACGTCGAGCGGCTTCGACTTCGCGCGCAACCGCCCCGGCACCGAGGGGTACCGCGGCAGGTTCAGGCCCTCGAGCACCGTCAGCACCGCCGGCAGCGGCGCCTCGTACACGTCGCGCGCGCCGCCGGCGTCGCGCTCGCAGCGCACGCGCCCGTCGCCCAGCTCGATCTTCTTCAGCCCGGTGACGACCGGCAGCCCGAGCGCATGCGCGACGCGGATGCCGACCTGGTAGCCGCCCGCGTCCGCCGACTCGTTGCCGAAGAGGATGAGATCGAACGGCTCTTCCGCTCGGACCGCGTCGACGATCGCCCCCGCCGTCGCCTGCGCATCCCACTCCTCGTCCGTCTGCAGGAGGATGCCGCGGTCGGCGCCGATCGCCATGCAGTCGCGCAGCTGCTCCTCCGCGTCCGCCGGGCCGAGCGTGAGCACGACCACCTCGCCGCCGATCCGTACCGCCTCCTCGACCGCGCACTCCTCGTGCGGCGAGATGGTGAAGCCGAGGTGCTTCGTCTCGAGCGCCTGCGCATCGGCCGTGAGCACCATCTTCCCGCCGGTCATCGGCACACGCTTGACGCAGCAGAGGATCCTCACGAGCGGATGCGCGCGTTCTCGGGGTCGAACGGCGCGCGCGAGCCGACGACGTCGACCGTGACCGGGTAGAGCTTCTCCATGTACTGGACATAGAGCTTCCCGTGGTCGCCGGGCGGGAGATACGACATGAGGATGTACTTGCCGAGCGACGGCCCCATGCCCGCGGAGGTGACGTACGAGCGGCGGCCCTTCGCGTCGACGAGCGGCGAGCCGTCCCCTCGCACGATCGGCTCGCGGCCGAGCGGCGTGCGCGACAGCTCGTCGATCGTCAGCGTGCACAGCGTCGCCGCCGGCTCGCGCTCGCGCGCCGCGACGTGCGCCGCCTTGCCGACGAAGTCCTCGTCCTTCACCTTCCACCACGCCATGTCGGCCTCGACGACGTCGTAGTCCTGGTCGAGCTCGGCGCCGAACGCGCGGTACGCCTTCTCGAGCCGGCCGGTCGTCCCGTACACGCCGATGCCGGCGGGGACGATCCCGTGCGGGCGGCCCGCCTCCCACAGCGCATCCCACAGCTCGAGGCCGCGCTCCATCGGCGTGTACAGCTCCCAGCCAAGGTCGCCGACGTACGAGATGCGCGACGCGATCACGCCGTTGTCGAGCTCCTGCCACGTCGAGAACGGGAACGCCTCGTTCGAGACGTCGGTGCCCGTGATCGAGGCGAGGATGTCGCGCGCGCGCGGGCCCCACAGGCCGACGGTGCAGACGGACGAGGTGTGGTCCTCGATGCGCGTGCCGGCCGGGCAGTGGTCGCGGAACCACTTCATGTCCGCCATCCCGTGCGCGCCGCCGGTGACGACGCGGAAGCGGTCGTCCGCCATCTTCATGATCGTGAGGTCGGACTTGAAGCCGCCGCCCGGCGCGAGGACCGGCGTGTAGACGACGCGGCCGTTCGGCACGTTCATCTGCCGGGCGGCGACCATCTGTACCGCGTCGAGCGCGTTCGGGCCGACGACGTCGAAGATGCAGAACGCCGTCAGGTCGAACATCGCCGCGCGGTCGCGCATGGCGAGATGCTCGGCGTTGATGACCGGCGACCACCAGCGCGCGTCCCACTCGTGCTCGCGCCCCTGGACTCCGTACTCCTCGACGAGCGAGGCGTTGGACTCGTACCAGTGCGGCCGCTCCCACGCCGCCGCCTCGTAGAAGACAGCGCCGAGATCCTTCTCCCGCTCGTAGAACGGCGACACGCGCACGCCGCGATTCGACTCCCACTGCTCGGCCGGGTGGACGATCCCGTACGTCTTGTTGAAGCCCTCCGACGTGCGGCCCTTGATGTGCTCGGGCGTGCGCTGCTCGGGGTAGAAGCGCGCGATGTCGGACGACTGCAGGTCGATCTCGGCCTCGCCGTGCACCATCCACTCCGCCACCGACTTTCCGACGCCGGGGCCTTCCTTCACCCAGACGGCGGCCGCCGACCACAGGCCCTTCACCTCGGGCGTCTCGCCGAGGAGCGGCAGCCCGTCGGGCGTGAGCGAGAGCAGGCCGTTGATCGCGTACTTGATGCCGACCGACTCGTCGCCGAGCACCTCCGGCACGAGCTGGAGCGCGTGCTCGAGCTGGAGCTCGAAGTCCTCCTGGGTGAACGGCAGCTCCGTCGGCGTGAGCGCCGACTCCTCGATCGACGGGATGTCGTCGGGCTCGTGGAGGATCGGACGGTGGGCGTACGAGCCGACCTCGAGGCCCTGCCCGTCCTGGCGCTCGTACATGTTCGTATCCATGTCGCGGACGATCGGGAAGTCGACCGCGGTCTTCGAGGTGAGGAAGCGCGGCACCGGGCCGACGTCGATCATCTGGTGCACCGCCGGCGTCAGGGGGATCGATGCCCCCGCCATCCGGGCGATCCGCGGCGACCAGACGCCGCAGGCGATGACGACCGTGTCGGCGTCGAAGTCGCCGCGCGTCGTGCGCACGCGCCTCACGGCGCCGTCCTCGACGTCGATGCCGAGCACCTCGGTGTTCGCGTGGACCTGCGCGCCCAGGCTCTGCGCCTTCTCGCGCATGATCGTCCCGAAGCGGAGCGAGTCGACGACCGCGACCGTCGGCGAGTAGAAGCCGCCGAGGAGGATCGACTCGTCGACGAAGGGGACGAGCTCCCTGATCTCCGCGGGCGTCACGAGGCGGCAGCCTTCGACGCCCCACGACTTCGCCGACGCCATCCGGCGGCGCAGCTCCTCCATCCGCTCCTCGGTGCGCGCGACCTCGATGCCGCCGCACTCGTGCAGCGTCCCCGCGTCGCGGTACTGGCGCATCGACTCGAGCGTGAGCTGCGTCATCTCCTTCGAGTGGTCGACGGGGAAGATGAAGTTCGACGCGTGGCCGGTCGAGCCGCCCGGGTTCGGGAACGGGCCCTTGTCGATCTGGATGAGATCGGTGACGCCGAGCTCGGCGAGCCACCCGGTGAGGCTGTTGCCGACGATGCCGCCGCCGATCACGACCGTCGTCATACGGCCACCAGCACCCGGCGCATCGCCTGCTCGAAGTCCTGGACGTGGACGCGCATCGTGCCGGCGGCACGGTCGCCGTCGCCGTCGACGATCGCCTCGAGCAGGTCGCGGTGCGCCTCGACGGCGGACTCGAGCTCGTGCGCGCGGTCGATGGCGATCATCCAGATGCGGAGCGCGAGGACGTAGTACCGGCCGAGTGTCGAGGCCATGTAGTCGTTGTGCGCGGCGGCGTAGACGGCGCGGTGGACGCGCTCGTCGAGGCCCATGAGGTCGACGCCCGAGCGTCCGATCTCGGCGGCGAGCCGCTCCAGCTCCGCGCGCTCCTCGTCGGTCGCCCGCTCGGCCGCGCGTCGGGCAGCCTCGGGCTCGAGCGCCTCGCGCACCTCGGAGATGTGGACGAGGTCGCGGACGTCGACGCCGGTCACGAACATGCCCCGGCGGGGGAAGACCTCGACGAGCTGCTCCTGCGCGAGCCGGCGCAGCGCCTCGCGCACGGGCGTCCGGCCGATCCCGAGGCTCTCCATGAGCCGCCGCTCGTCGATGAGCGCCCCCGGCGCCAGCTTCAGTGAGACGATGAGCCCGCGGATCGCCAGGTACGCCTGATCGGCGAGGGACGGCGGCGCCTGTTCCGCGATCTCCATATAGATATATTACTCATATTCAGGGGAGTGTCCCCGCGGAAAAGCTGTAGAAAGGAACCTCGTGGCTTCGAAGACCCGCTCCTCTCTCGAGATCGCGCAGGAGGCGACGCTCCGGCCGATCACCGAGATCGCGGCCGCCGCAGGGCTCGAGCCCGACGAGGTCGACCTGTACGGCAAGTACAAGGCGAAGGTCTCCCTCTCCGTCCTCGACCGCCTCGCCGGGCGCCCCGACGCGAAGCTCGTCTGCGTCACCGCGATCACGCCGACGAAGTTCGGCGAGGGCAAGACGACGACGTCGGTGTCGCTCACGCAGGGGCTCGGCGCGATCGGGCGCAACCCGGTGCTCTGCCTTCGCGAGGCCTCGCTCGGCCCCGTGTTCGGCATCAAGGGCGGCGCCGCCGGCGCCGGCCTCGCACAGGTCGTCCCGATGGAGGACATGAACCTCCACTTCACGGGCGACATCCACGCGATCGGCGCCGCGAACAACCTCCTCGCCGCGATGCTCGAAGCGCACCTCCTGCACGGCAACGAGCTCGGGATCGACCCGCTCTCGATCAGCTGGCGCCGCTGCATCGACATCAACGACCGCGCGCTGCGCGACATCACCGTCGGCCTCGGCGGCCGCGCGAACGGCTACCCGCGCCAGACCGGCTACGACATCACCGCCGCCTCCGAGGTGATGGCGATCGTCGCCGTCGCCCGCGACCTCTTCGACCTGCGCGCGCGGCTCGGCGCGATCACCGTCGGCTCGACGTACGAAGGCGAGCCCGTCACCGCCGAGCAGCTGAAGGCCGCCGGCGCGATGACCGTCCTCCTGAAGGAGACGATCAAGCCGAACCTCGTTCAGACGCTCGAGGGCCAGCCGGCGTTCGTGCACTGCGGCCCGTTCGCGAACATCGCGCACGGCAACAGCTCGCTCGTCGCCGACCGCATCGCGCTCAAGCTCGGCGACATGGTCGTCACCGAGTCGGGCTTCGGCGCCGACATGGGCATGGAGAAGTTCATGGACATCGTCTGCCGCGTCGGCGACATAACGCCGAGCGCGGTCGTCCTCGTCGCGACGGTGAAGGCGCTGAAGCACCACGGCGGGAACCCGGACGGCGGCGCCGAGGCGATCGAGGCCGGGTCCGCGAACCTCGTCCGCCATCTCGCGACGATCCGCGAGTTCGGGCTGAACGCGGTCGTCGCCGTCAACCGCTTCCCGACCGACACCGACGAGGAGGTCGCGCAGATCCGGCGCATCGCGCTCGAGCACGGCGCCTTCGCCGCCGAGGCGAACGAGGCCGTCGCGAAAGGCGGCGCCGGCGCGACCGCCCTCGCAGAGGCGGTCGTCGCCGCGACCGAGCAGCCGTCGAGCTTCGCCCCCGTCTATCCGCTCGACGACCCGATCGAGCGCAAGATCGAGGCGATCGTCACGCGCGTGTACGGCGGCGACGGGATCCTGCTCCAGCCGGCCGCCCGCAAGAAGATCGAGGAGTTCGAGCGGGTCGGCTTCGACAAGCTCCCGATCTGCATGGCGAAGACGCACCTCTCGCTCTCGCACGACCCGACGCTCGCGAACGCGCCGACCGGCTTCACCGTCACCGTGCGCGACATCCGCGCGTACACGGGCGCGGGCTGGCTCGTCGCGCTCTGCGGCGACATGCAGACCATGCCGGGCTACGGGCGCACGCCCGCCGCCCACAACGTCGACATCGACGACAAGGGGCGGACTATTGGCCTCTTCTGAGGTCCAGGTCGCCTGCCGGGACGTCTGGAAGGTCTTCGGCGCGAACGCCGCACGCGCGATCGAGAGCGGCGACGTCGATCTCCCCCGCGCCGAGCTGATGGCGAAGTGCGGCTGCACGGTGGCCTCGCGTGACATCTCCTTCGAGGTGCACCGCGGCGAGGTCTTCGTCGTCATGGGGCTTTCGGGGAGCGGCAAGTCGACGCTCGTCCGCTGCATCACGCGCCTCGTCGAGCCGACGTCCGGCGTGATCGAGATCTGCGGCCGCGACGTGCTCGGCGCGCAACCGAAAGAGCTGCGCGAGCTCCGCCGCACGAAGGTGGCCATGGTCTTCCAGCACTTCGGCCTCTTCCCGCACCGGACGGTGCTCGACAACGTCGCCTACGGGCTCGAGGTGCAGGGCATCGACAAGGCTGTCCGGTACGAGCGCGCGCGCGAGCTGCTCGGCGTCGTCGGGCTCGCGCCGGTCGAGGCGTCCTTCCCCGACCAGCTGAGCGGCGGCATGCAGCAGCGCGTCGGCCTCGCCCGCGCGCTCGCGGTCGACCCGGAGGTGCTCATCTTCGACGAGGCGTTCTCCGCGCTCGACCCGCTCATCCGCCGCGAGATGCAGGACGAGGTGCTGCGGCTGCAGGAGCGCCTGCAGAAGACGGTGATCTTCGTCACGCACGATCTCGACGAGGCGCTGAAGCTCGGCGACCGGATCGCGATCATGAAGGACGGCCGGTTCGTGCAGGTCGGGACGCCGGCGGAGATCGTCGGCGCTCCCGCCGACGACTACGTCCGCGAGTTCGTCCGCGACGTGCCGCGCGGCAAGGTGCTGACGGCCGCGTTCGCGACGCAGCCGCATCCGGGCGGCGAACGGCCGAAGGAGACCGTCCGCCAGGACCAGCGGCTCGGCGAGCTCCTGCCCGTCGTGTTCGGCGCCCCGGGCCCGATCGGGGTCGTCGACGGCAGCGGCGAGCTCGTCGGCATCCTCGACCGCCGCATGGTCGTGCACGTGCTCGCCGGCCGCGAAGAGCCGTCGGTCCCGGAAGAGCTCCCGGCGCCGCCCGCGTAACGGTGGCGACTCCGAGCGCGACGGCGATCCACCTGCCGGGTGCGGCCCGCTTCCTCGACGGGCGCTTCAGCCGGTGGGTGCCGCCGCTGCTCGTCGCCGTGCCGCTCTGCGTCGTCGCGGCGATCCTCGAGGGCGTCCATTCCGGCTTCCCGAGAACGTGGTACCTCGGCGTACCGCGCTGGTTCGACAGCGCCGACAACTGGGTGACGAACAACGACAGCTCGAACTTCTTCCTGCACACGATCGTCGGCGGCTTCGGCAACTTCCTGAACGGCGCGACGAACGACGTCGTCAACGTGCTCCACTGGATGACGTGGCTCGGTGTCCTCCTGATCGCCACCATCTTCGCCTGGCTCGCCGGCTCGTGGCGGACGGCGCTCTTCGCCGGACTGATGGTCTCGTCGTTCGGCATCCTGCAGATCCCGAACGGCGGCCCCAACGGCATCTCGCAGATGTGGCCGAGCGCGATGACGACGCTCGCGCTCATGGCCGTCGCGATCGCCCTGTCGACGATCGTCGGCATCCCGCTCGGGATCGCATCCGCGATCCTGCCGGGCGTGAGCAGGGTCCTGCGGCCCGTGCTCGACCTCATGCAGATCCTGCCCGCGTTCGCATACCTCGTGCCGATCGTCGTGCTGTTCTCGATCGGCAACCCCGCGGGAATCATCGCGACGTTCATCTACGCGGTGCCTCCGCTCATCCGCTTCACGGAGCTCGGCATCCGCTCGGTCAAGAAGGACGTCATCGAGGCGGCGGAAGCATTCGGCTCGACGCGGGGCCAGATCCTGCGCCACGTCCAGCTGCCGCTCGCGGCGCAGTCGATCATGCTCGGCTTCAACCAGGTGATCATGATGGCGCTGTCGATCGTCGTGATCGCCTCGCTCATCGGCGCCGGCGGCCTCGGCGACCCGGTGCTGAACGCGCTCCAGACCCAGCAGATCGGCGAGGGGTTCGTCGCCGGGATGCTCATCGTGTTCATGGCGATGTGGCTCGACCGGGCTTCGGGCGCCGTGGGACGCCGCGCGGCGCGCGACCGGTCGACCTCCACGCACACGCTGACGCGGCGGCAGCTCGCCGGCGTCTGGGGAGCTGCGTTCGTCGTCGTGCTCGTCTCGCGCTACGGGTTCGCGCTCGGCGACTGGCCGTCGAGCTGGGGCTTCTCGGCGGTGGACGCGTCGACCCGCGCGCTGAACTGGGTCACGAACGAGTTCACCGGCATCTCCGGACCGATCTCGAGCTTCCTCACGCTCGACATCCTCAACCCGCTGCAGCGGTACCTCGGCGACGTGCCGTGGTGGATCGTCGCGGCGGTCGTCGGCGCGGTCGGATGGGTGCGCGGCGGGTGGCGGCGGGGCGTTCTGCTCGCGGGCTGCGTGGCGCTCCTCGGGCTCATGCAGGCGCCGAGCGGCTACACGTTCCAGGGCACGACCTCGTACGACTTCCCCGCCTGGAGCGATGCGATGGAGACGCTGAGCCTCGTCGTCGTCGCGCTCGTGCTCGACCTCGTCGTCGGGATCCCGCTCGGGATCGCCGCGTATCGCTCGCGCACCGTCGACCGCATCCTGCGGCCGATCCTCGACTTCCTGCAGACGCTGCCCGCCTTCGTCTACCTCATCCCGGTGGTGACGCTCTTCGGTGTCGGCAACGTCGCCGGTGTCAGCGCGTCGCTCATCTATGCGCTGCCGGCGGCGGTCCGCGCGACGACGCTCGGGCTGCGGGCAGTGCAAACCGACGTCATCGAGGCAGGACAGTCGTTCGGGTCCACGCGCTGGCAGCTGCTGTTCAAGGTCGAGCTGCCGATCGCGCGCCCGTACTTGATGTTGGCGGTGAATCAGACGATTCTTCTCGTCATGGCCGAGGTGGTCGTGGCCGGGCTCGTCGGCGCCGGCGGGCTCGGGCTCGACGTCGTCACGGGCTTCTCCCGCTCCGAGGTCGGCCTCGGTGCGGCGGCGGGCCTGTCGATGGTGTTGATGGGGATCGTGCTCGACCGTCTCAGTCAGTCGAATTCCGGTCGTGGACGCGTAGCAACGTCATGAGGGACACAAGGAGGAGGGAATCGATGAAAGAACCGCGGAGGGTGCGACGCACGCCGGTACGGCTGGCGGTCGTCGTCGCGCTGGTCGGCCTGGTCGCCGTCGCGATCAGCGCCGGCACAGCGAGCGGCCGCGCCAGCAAGCCGACGATCGTTCTCGCGAACAACTCGTGGGAAGGGTCGGTCGCGAACAACGTCGTCGCGCAGTACGTGATCGAGAAGAACCTCGGCTACAACGTCAACCTGCTCACGATCGACGAGATCCCCGCCTGGCCGGCGATGGTGCAGGGCAAGGTCTCGGCGGTCATGGAGGTGTGGGGCCACTCCCCGCTGTACGCCCAGTACGTCAAGGGCAACCACAAGGTCGTCGACGCGGGGCTCGAGGGCCCGAGCGGCAACATCGGCTGGTACGTGCCGACGTACCTCGTGCAGCAGCATCCGGAGCTCAAGACGTGGCAGGGCGTGAAGAAGGACTGGAAGCTCTTCGTCACCCCGCAGTCCTCGCCGCAGGGCCAGTTCCTCGACGGCTCGCCGAGCTACGTGACGAACGACCAGGCGCTCGTCAAGAACCTCGGGATGAACTACAAGGTCGTCTTCGCCGGCACGGAAGCGGCGCAGCTGACCGAGATCGAGTCGGACTACAAGGCGAAGAAGCCGGTTCTCTTCTACTGGTACACGCCGCAGTATCAGAACGCGATCTACAAGTTCTCCCAGGTCGCGCTCCCGAAGTGGACGCCGGCGTGCGGCAAGCTGAAGCCCGCCGCGATCAACTGCGCCTACCCGCCCTACCACCTGTACAAGGTGATGGCGGCGAACCTCGCGTCGCAGGCGCCGGACGTGGCGAACTTCATCAAGCGGTTCAGCTGGACGTCGGACGACCAGAACTCGGTCTCCTACGACCTCGCGGTGAAGCACATGAGCAACTCCGCTGCCGCGGCCGCATTCGTCAACTCGCACCAGGCGCTCGTGAAGTCCTGGCTCGCGAGCTCGACGGCTCCGACGAAGGTCGAGCCGCCGGCTCCGGGCACCTGACAGTCGCACGGCGGGTGCGGGCTCAGGCCCGCACCCGCTCGCCCTTCGGGTCGTACAGCGGCTCGGCGCGCACCTCGCCGCCGACCCAGTGGCCGAAGATGTCGACCGCGACCTGCGTTCCCGGCCGGGAGTGCGCGACCGGCACGTACGCGTACGCGATGCTCGCGCCGGCGGCATAGCCGTAGCCGCCGCTCGTGACGCGGCCGACGATCTCCTCCCCGCTCCGCACCGGCTCGGAGCCGAGCGCGACTGCGCGCGGGTCGTCGAGGACGATGCAGACGAGCTTCTGCGTCGGCTCGCGGAGGGCGTCGCGGCCGATGAAGTCGCCCTTGTCCATCTTCACGGCGAAGCCGAGCCCCGCCTCGAGCGGCGTCGTCTCGGCGGTGAGGTCGCTCCCCCAGGCGCGGTAGCCCTTCTCGAGGCGGAGCGACTCGATCGCGCGATAGCCGCCCGGCGTGACGCCGTCGACGCGGAGCGTGTCCCACAGCGTCGCGCCGTACTCCGTCGGGCAGTAGAGCTCCCAGCCGAGCTCGCCGACGTATGTGACGCGCGACGCTATGCACGGGACGTCGCCGACGCTCACCTCGCGCGCCGTCATGTACGGGTGCGACAGGTCGAGCACGTCGCGCGCCCTCGGCCCCCACAGGCAGAGGCACGCGTAAGCGGAGGTGACGTCGTTGACGTAGACGGAGCCGTCGCGCGGCATGTTCCGCTCGAGCCACGCCCGGTCGTGCGTGCCGAAGGCGGTGCCCGTCACGAGCAGGAAGCGGTCCTCTCCGCGCCGCAGCACCGACAGGTCCGCCTCGATGCCGCCGCGCTTGTTCAGCAGCTGCGTGTACACGACCGCGCCGACAGGCCGGTCGATCTTGTTCGCGCACAGCCGCTCGAGGAACGGGAGCGCGCCGGGGCCGAGCACCTCGAGCTTCGAGAAGCTCGACTGGTCGAAGAGCGCGATCCCTTCACGCGCCGCGCGCGCCTCCACCTCGATCGCCGGCGACCAGTTCGCGCCCGCCCAGCCGCGCGGACGCAGCGACTCGTCGCCGCCGGCCGCGTTCGACTCGTACCAGTTGACGCGCTCCCAGCCGCCCTTCTCGCCGAACGCGGCGCCGAGCGCCTCGTGCCGCGCGTACGCGGGCGACACGCGCAGCGGGCGCCCCGCCTTTCGCTCCTCGCCCGGGTACTTGATGTCGTAGTACTGCGACAGCGCCTCGTACGCACGCGCGAGCGTGTAGTCGCGGCTGCGGTACTGGCGGCCGAAGCGGCGCCAGTCGAGCGGCCACACGTCCCACTCGGGACGGCCGTCGACGATCCACTCGCTCATGATCTTCCCGATCCCGCCCGCGCCCGCGAGGCCGTGCGCGCAGCCGCCGGCGGCGATCCAGAAGCCGGGGACGTCGGTCTCGCCGAGGAGGAAGTCCGCATCGGGCGTGAACGCCTCGGGCCCGTTGAAGAACATCTTCACCTCGGCGGTCTCCATCGCGGGCACGCGGTGGATCGCGTTGCCGAACAGCTCCTCCATCCGCTCCCACTCCTGGGGCAGGAGCTTCGCCTCGAAGCCGTCGGGGATGCCGTCGAGCGCCCACGGCGCGGGCTTGCGCTCGTACCCGCCCATGACGAGGCCGCCGACCTCGGTGCGGAAGTAGACGAGGTTGTCCGGGTCGCGCAGCGTCGGCAGGGGCTCGAGCGGCGGCTCGAACGGCTCCGTGACGAGGTACTGGTGGCCGAACGGGATCAGCGGCACATCGACGCCGACGAGCTGCGCCACCTGGCGCGCGTACATGCCGGCGGCGTCGACGACGACCTCGCACTCGATGCGCCCCTTGTCGGTCTCGACCGCGCACACGCGGCCGTCGCGCGTCTCGATGCCGGTGACGCGCGTGCGCACCTCGATCTGCGCGCCGAGCCGCCGAGCGGCGTCGGCGAGCGAGAACGTCAGCTGCGACGGGTCGAGATAGCCGTCGTCGGGGATGAACGCGGCCGCGAGCACGCCGTCGGTCGACATCGGCGGGAACAGCGCCTGCGCCTCCTCCGCCGAGACGATCTCCATCGGCAGCCCGAAGGTCTTCGCCCACGAGGCCTGGCGGCGAATCTCCTCGAGGCGCGGAGGCGACGACGCGAGCCGCAGGCCGCCGAGCTGGTGCCAACCCGGGTCGTTGCCGGTCAGCTCCTTCAGCTCGGCGTACAGGCCGACGGAGTACTGCATCATCCGCGTGAGCGAGATGGACGAGCGCAGCTGGCCGACGAGGCCCGCCGAGTGCCACGTCGACCCGTGCGTGAGCTGGAACTGCTCGACGAGGACGGAATCCGTCCACCCCTGCCTCGCCAGGTGGTAGAGACACGAGCAGCCGATGACGCCGCCACCGATGACGACGGCTCGTGCGCGTTCGAGGGGCGCCATGATGCGAGCCTAAAGAAATCGGAGGCGCCGATTGAATCGGCGCCTCCTCCTATTGTCGGCGTCGCAAGCGAACGCCTAGGATCGCGCGATGCCGACCGACCTCCCGTTCCACGTCGACGACGTCGCGCCCGAGCGCCGGGATATCGGCGAGCTCGCCGGGACTCGCCGCCGGCTCGGCGCGGCGGCCGGTGCGACGCGGCTCGGGATCGCCCTCATCGAGATCGACCCCGGCAAGCGCTTCTCGCCGCCGCACAGCCACGCTGACGAGGACGAGGTGTTCCTCGTGCTCGCCGGCAGCGGGCTCTGCTACCTGACGTCGTCGCCCGACGACGCGCGCGCCTACGCGGTCGGCGTCGACGACGTGCTCTGGCATCCGTCCAACGGCGACGCGCACACGCTGATCGCGGGCGAGGACGGGCTGACCGTGATCGTCGTCGCCGAAGGCTCGCGCACAGGCATCACGTTCCTGCCGCGTACCGGGCAGTTCTGGCTCGGGCCGCGCTGGACGCCGGCCGACAGCAGGCATCCGTTCGTCGCGGACGCGGAGCTCGGCCCGCTCGTGCCGCCCGCGCCGGCCGCCGAGCGCCCGCCGAACATCCGCAACCTCTCCGAGCTGCCCCTGTACGAGGGACGCGATGGGCCGTGCGCGTACGCGACGCGTGACGCGCGCGACGTCGGCTCGGAGCGGCTCGTGCTCGCCCAGGACGAGATGCCGCCCGACACGCACAACACCGACCTGCACTTCCATTCCGCACGCGAGGAGGCGTGGTACGTGCGCGGCGGCAGCGGGATCGCACGGCTCGGCGAGGACGCGCACCCGCTGCGCGCCGGCTCGTTCTGGTTCGCCCGTGCGAACGCCGGCGTCGGGCACCGCATCGAGGTCGGACCGGAGGGGATGCAGCTCGTCACCATGGGCGACCTGATCCCGGGCGACGTCAGCGTCTGTCCGGAGAAGCGAACCTTCAGGCCTGCGCGCGGAGTCGAGCTTCCGTACTGATGGTGATTGAGGACGTGCTGGAGCTCGTTCCGGAGCTGCGCGACGCGTCGAGCGTCGCCG
>CAVWBZ010000019.1:0-227835 GCA_963753295.1 uncultured Actinomycetes bacterium
GTGCAGGCACGGCCGGCTCGCTCCGGAGCTCGATCGCCATGTCGTAGAACCGGCGCACCTCGCGGTAGCCCCGGCCGCCGAGGAGGGAGGCGGCAGCGGCGTCCTCGGGCGGCGCCCACGTCCGCACGAGCCGGGCCCCCTTCTCCGCCGCCGCCGTCTCGCCGCGCTCGACGAGCAGCGAGCCGAGGCCGCGGCCCTTCGCTCCTTGCGCGACGACGCCCGCGAACTCGCCGGCCTCGCCTTCGAGGCCGCCCCATCCGGCCGCGACCACGCGACCGTCGTCCTCGAAGAGCCACGAGTCGCGCTCGAGATCGGTCCGCGTCCACCACATGCGCACGTCGGCCCCTTCGACGTGCGAGGGGCGGCCGCGAAGAGCTTCCTCGTCCGCTCGAACGATCGCGACGACCGTGTCGACGTCGGCGCCCGGGTCGATCGGACGGACGTTCACGGCACGAGCGAGTCGAGCGCGCCGGCGAGGCCGCCGAGCGTGTGCAGCTCGACGTCGGGCTGCGGCTCGGGCTGTTCGCCGAGCCGGTTGATCCAGATCGTCTTCAGGCCGAGCTCGCGCGCGGGTACGACGTCGTGGAAGAGGCTCGCCGCCACGTGCACGTGGCCCGCGCGCTCGGCGCCCGTTCGCGCGAAGAACGCGTCCCAGTGGCCGTGCGCGGGCTTGTACGAGCCGATCTCCGACGCAACGATCGCGAGCTCGAACGGGACGGCGAGCGTCGCCATCGACGCGTCGATGTAGTCGCGGTCGGTGTTGGAGAGGATGGCGAGCTTCCAACCGCGCGACCGCGCCTCCTCGAGCGAAGCGCGCACCTCCGGGAACGGCTGCCAAGCCGGCAGCGAGCGGGCGACGGCGTCGTGCTCGCCGGCGGGTAGCGGCAGAGATTCGCGCTGCGCCGCACGGACGAGCGTCTGCGTGAGGACGTCGCGATACGTCCGCGTCGGATCCTCGCGCTGCACCGCCGGCTCGACCTCGTGGTACGCGTGCAGGAGCCGCGCCGACTCGCCGGCGCCGAACAGCCGCTCGAGCTCGCGGCCGATCCCGCCGTTCCAGTCGATCAGCGTGCCGTAGCAGTCGAACGTCGCCCAGCGGTCCATACTCGGCATCATGGCTGATCAGGCGAAGCATCATCGTTGGGACGATCTCCCGCGCGAGGAGCTCAACCCGCTACTGAGCCGCCGCCTCGTCACGGGCGGCGACCTCATGATCGCGCACGTCTACCTGAAGAAGGGCTGCGTCATCCCGAGGCATGCGCATCACAACGAGCAGCTCACGTACATCCTCGAGGGACGGCTGCGGTTCAAGCTCGGCGGCGACGGCGGCGAGATCGTCGACGTAGGCGCCGGCGAGGTGCTCTGCATCCCACGCGACCTGGAGCACGAGGCGGAGGCGCTCGAGGACACGCTCGACGTCGACATCTTCAACCCGCCGCGGCAGGACTGGCTCGACGGCTCGGACGCGTATCTCAGGCAGCCGGCCTGAATGCGAGCAGCTCGGGGCCGTGCTCGTTCAGCCAGGCGCGCTGGTCGCGCCAGTCGGGCCGGCGGCTCTCGACGAGCCGCCAGAAGCGGCGCGAGTGGTTCGCCTCGCGCAGGTGGCAGAGCTCGTGCACGACGACGTAGTCGAGCACCTCGAACGGGGCGAGCACGAGCCGCCAGTTGAACGAGAGCGTCCCGGTCGCGGAGCACGATCCCCAGCGCGTGCGCTGGTCGCGAATCGTGATGCGCGCCACCTCGACGCCGAGCGCCTGCGCCTCCTCGTCGACGAGCATGCGGACGAGCTCGCGCGCCGCGCGCCGCCCTTCGAGCTCCGAGATGCGCCGCGCGTCGAGGCCGAGCCGCGGCTTCTGCTTCGCGCGCTGCTCCGCGAGCCAGTCGCGGTGCTCGCGCAACACGCGGTCGATCTCTGCGTCGGGCATCCCGGCGGGCACGGTGAGAGACGCGGGCGCGCCCCACGGAACGTCGATGGTCCAGCGTCGCGCTCGCCGCGAGCGGCGTACGACTACGAGCTCGTCCAACCGGCGTGAGGCTACTCGGCGCGACGGATGACGACGCAGGCGTTATGTCCGCCGCCGAGGCGCCGCTTGCGGCGCCGACCATAAAGGCCGCGCGGGTCGCCCGCGTGGCCGCCTGAACGGATTACGCAACCTTTCTGATCACGACGCAGGCGTTATGCCCGCCGCCGAGGCGCCGCTTGCGGCGCCGACCATAAAGGCCGCGCGGGTCCCCCGCGTGGCCGCCTGAACGGATTACGCAACCCTTCTGATCACGACGCAGGCGTTATGTCCGCCGAAGCCGAATGAGTTGTTGATCGCGACGTTCACGTCTGCCTTGCGTGCCTCGTTCGGCACGTAGTCGAGATCGCACTCGGGGTCCTCGTACTCGTAGTTGATCGTCGGCGGCAGGATGCCCTCGTGCACGGCGAGCGTCGTGAAGAGCGCCTCGATCGCCCCCGCGCCGCCGAGACAGTGGCCCGTCGCCCCCTTCGTGCCCGAGATCGCGATGCGTCGCGCGTCCTCCTCGCCCAGCGCGAGCTTGATGACGCGGGTCTCGCTCGAATCGCCGATCGGCGTCGACGTCGCGTGCGCGTTCACGTAGTCGACCTGGCCGGCGGTGATGCCGGCGTCCGCCATCGCCATCGTCAGCGCGCGTGCCGGGTTCACTCCGGTCGGGTCGGGCTCCGTTATGTGGCTCGCATCCGCCGACGCGCCGTAGCCGCCGATCTCCGCGTAGATCTTCGCGCCGCGCGCGCGCGCATGCTCGAGCTCCTCGAGCACGAGCACCGCGGCGGCCTCGCCCATGACGAACCCGTCGCGCTTGAGGTCGAACGGGCGCGACGCGTGTTTCGGATCGTCGTTGCGGCGCGAGAGAGCGCGCATCGCGCCGAAGCCGGCGATTCCGACCTTGTTGATCGCCGCCTCCGTGCCGCCGCAGAACATCACGTCGGCGCGGCCGAGGCGGATCGCGTCCGTGCCGTCGCCGATCGCCATGTTCGACGCGGCGCACGCCGTGCACTCGGACGCGAGCGGTCCCTTCGTGCCGAGCTCCATCGACACCCAGCCGGCTCCCATGTTCGGGATGATCGCGGGAATCGCAAACGGGTTCACCCGGTCCGGCCCACGGTCGCGGAGGGTGTCGTGGCAATCCTGGAACGACGTCAGCCCGCCGATTCCGGTGGCGATCGCCGCGCCGACGCGGTCCGCCTCCGGGGCGACGTCGAGGCCCGAGTCCTGCTCGGCCTGGCGCGCAGCGGCGACGATGAGCTGCGCGAACCGGTCCATGCGCCGGGCCTGCTTGTGGTCGATCCAGTCCGAGGGGTTGAAGTCCTTCACCTCGCACGCGAACGTGACCGGGTACTCGGAGGCGTCGAAGTGGGTGATCGGCCCCGCGCCGGACTCGCCGCGGATCAGGGCGTCCCAGGACGAGCGAACGTCGAGGCCGAGCGGCGTGAGCGCGCCCAGGCCGGTGATGACGACGCGGCGTCGCCCGTTGAGTGAACCGTTGTCGGTGGTCACATTCCCATTCCGCCGTCGACGAGCAACACCTCGCCTGTGATGAACGAGGCCTCGTCGGAGCAGAGGAAGCGTACCGCGCCTGCCACGTCCGTCGGCTCGCCAAGACGGCCGAGCGGGGTGTTCTGGAGCATCGCCGCGGTCGCCTCCTCGGGCAGCACCTCGGTGAGCTGCGTCTTGACGTAGCCCGGAGCGACGACGTTCGCCCGGACGTTCCGGCTCCCGAGCTCGCG
The DNA here is from genome assembly GCA_963753295.1 of uncultured Actinomycetes bacterium. GTDB lineage: Bacteria > Actinomycetota > Thermoleophilia > Gaiellales > Gaiellaceae > Palsa-739. Next base: position 3,752 of record CAVWBZ010000019.1, read on the forward strand.
GGCGAGCGACTTCGTGAAGCCGATGATCCCGGCCTTCGAGGCGGCGTAGTTCGTCTGGCCCCAGTTTCCGTGCACACCCACGATCGAGGACACGTTGACGATCGCGCCGGCGCGCTTCTTCATCATCGGCCGGCACACGGCTCGGCACGTGTAGAAGACCGAGGCGAGGTTCGTGTCGATCACGATCCGCCAGTCGTCGTCCGACATGCGCGCGAGGAGGCCGTCGCGGGTCAGGCCGGCGTTGTTCACGAGGATGTCGAGGTCGCCCGCCTCCTCGACGAGCCGCTTCGCGTCGTCCGCGTTCGACACGTCGGCCTGCACGGCGCGGCCGCCGATCTCCGCTGCGAGCGCGTCCGCTTCGTCCTTGCCCGAGCGGTAGCCGACGACGACCGACGCTCCCGCGCGCGCAAGCTCCGCGGCGATTGCGCGACCGATCCCGCGCGACGCGCCGGTGACGAGCGCCGTCTTCCCTTCGAGCGAGGCGAAGGTCACGACGATTCGGCGGCGAGCACCTTGTGCAGCTCGTCGAGCGCCGCGAGGCTGTTCACCGACACGGTCTTGACACTCCGGTCGATGCGCTTCACGAGCCCGGACAGAACATTGCCCGGACCGACCTCGACGAACGTGCGCACGCCCTCGCGCACGAGCTCGCTCGCCGCCTGCGTGAACCGCACGGGGGCCGTGAGCTGGTCGACGAGCAGCGGCGCCATCCGCTGCGCCGACTCGATCCGCGCCGTCACGGTCGACATGAACGGGGCGACAGGCTCCTGGAACTTCACGCGGTCGATCGCCGGCCGCAGCCGGTCGGCGGCGCGGGCGACGAGCGGCGAGTGGAACGCGCCCGACACCTTGAGCTTCACCGCGCGGCGCGCGCCCGCCTCCTGCGCGAGCTCGCAGCACTCGTCGACGGCGTCGTTCTCACCCGAGATGACGATCTGGCCGGGGCAGTTGTAGTTCGCCGGCCACACGCCGAGGATCTTGCGGCACAGCGTCTCGACGACCTCGTCCTCGAGCCCGAGGATCGCGGCCATCGATCCGGGATGGCGGGCTGCGGCCTCCGCCATCGCGATGCCGCGCTCGCGCACGAGCGCGATCGCCTCCTCCTCCGTCATCGCCCTCGCGGCCGCAAGCGCGGCGAACTCGCCGACGGAGTGCCCGACGACGTAGTCCGGCTCGATCCCGCGCGACCGGATCGCAGCGAGAACGGCGAGCGAAGTGGCGACAAGGGCGGGCTGCTGGACGGCGGTGTCGAGAAGCTCCGACGCGTCGCCGTGGAAGCAGAGCCGTTCGAGGTCGAGGCTCGCGGCAACGCTCCCGCGCTCGTACACGCTGCGCGCCTCGGCCACCGCTTCGGCGATGTCGCGGCCCATGCCGGGCTCGACGGAGCCTTGGCCCGGGAAGCAGAACGCGATCTTGGTCGTCACGTGGTCTCCATGGTCCAGCGCATGAGCGCGCTCCCCCAGGTTAGCCCGGCTCCCATCCCCGTCATGAGTACGAGCTCGCCGGGTCGAAGCCTGCCGTCGGCGGCCGCATCGGCCAGGGCGAGCGGGATGGATCCCGAGGAGGTGTTGCCATACCGGTCGACGTTGATCACCACCCGCTCAGACGGGACGCCGAGCTTACGGGTTGCGTGGTCGATGATCCGGACGTTGGCCTGGTGGGGCACATAGACGTCCACGTCGTCGATCGACACCTCGCACTTGGCGAGAATGTCCTCCGCCGACTGGACGAGGACCCGCGTGGCGAACTTGAAGACCTCACGCCCGTTCATCTTCACGAGCCGGTCGGGCTCGGCGAAGATCCGCGAGCCGCTGCCGGGCAGCCAGAGGTTCGCCCCGCCGCCACCGTCGGCGCCGAGCTCGAAGCCGAGGAAGCCCTGCTCCGGCACGATCTCGAGGACGACCGCGCCCGCGCCGTCGCCGAAGAGGACGAGCGTCGAGCGGTCGTCCCAGTCGAGGATCCGGGAGAGCACGTCGCCGCCGACGACGAGCGCCCGCTCGGCAAGTCCCGCGGCGAGCATGCCGTAGGCCTGCGCGAGCGCATACATGAAGCCGGTGCAGCCGGCGGAGAGGTCGTACGCGGCAGCGTCCACCGCGCCGAGCGCGTCGGCCATGAGGGCCGCCGTCGACGGGAAGGCCATGTCCGGAGTGACGGTGGCGACGATGAGGAGGTCGACGTCCTTCCCCTCGAGCCCCGCCTGCGCGAGCGCGGCGCGGGCGGCCGGCAGCGCGAGGTCGGAGAGCGCCTCCTCGGGCGCGGCGATGCGGCGCTCGCGGATCCCGGTCCGCTCCATGATCCATTCGTTCGACGTGTCGACGTACTGCGACAGCTCGTCGTTCGTCACCACCCGGTCGGGCACCTTGCACCCGAGCCCGGTGATGGACACGTCGAGCCCCTTCCTGGCGGTTCCGATCATTCGGCGACGAAGACTGTCAGGACCGCCTCGGCCGCGAGCTCTCCGCCGACGCTCGCCCGGCCCTCGCCCTTGGCGATCGGGCCACGGACCCGGACGAACTCGCACTCGAGCGTGAGGATGTCCCCCGGCTCGACGACCCGCTTGAAGCGGCAGCTGTCGATGCCGGCGAAGAACGGGATCTTCCCGCGGTTGGCCTCGTCGGCGAGGACGGCGACGGCGCCGGCCTGCGCGATCGCCTCGATCGTGAGGACGCCGGGCATCACCGGCCGCTCGGGGAAGTGGCCTGGGAACCACCAGTCGTCGGCACGAATCTCGCGCCGGCCGACGACGCGCTTGCCGGGCTCGAGCTCGAGAATCTCGTCCACGAGGAGAAACGGCGGGCGGTGCGGGATGAGCTCCATGATCACGTCCCGGCCGAACGGGGCCCGAGGCGGGCTCAAGCGACTCTGTCCTCGAGCCGTTCGCGCATGCGACTGCGGCCGCGATGCGCATGGCACTTGGCCGTACCGACCGGCATGCCCGCGGCCTCGGCGATCTCCTCGAACGAATAGCCCATCGCGTCCTTCAGCACGACCACCTGCGCCTGACGCGGCGAGATCTCCGCGAGCGAGTCGCACAGCTCGCGCCGAAGCTCCGCCATCCCGGCGGCGCGGACGGGATCGCCCGTCGTGCCGGCGCGGATCTCGTCGTCGAGCGGCTCGGTCATGCGCGCGGACCGCCGCTCCGCCGCGTCGCGGCAGGTGTTGACGACGAGCCGGTGCAGCCACGTGGAGAACTGCGCGTCGCCGCGGAACTGGTGCAGGCGGACGCACATCTTCGCGAGCGCCTCCTGGGCCGCGTCACCCGCGTCCTCCGGGTCCCGGAGGATGTGCCGCGCGAGTCGTTCCACCCGGGGGGCGTGCCGCTCGCAGAGCGCGTCGAGCGCAGCCCGGTCTCCATCCTTCGCGCGCCTCACGAGGATGGGGTCGCTCAGCTTCTCGTAGACAGGAGCGGCCTGCTGGCGCAACGGCTGCCGGATGGCCTTCACAGCCCGACTAGTCTAGTTGGGCGTGTCGGATCTCTCGCCCGAGATCGTGCTCCCGCTCCTGCGCGGGCGACTCGGCAAGCCGTACCGGCACGTGGCGGAGTGCGAGTCGACGCAACGCCTGCTCGCCGGCGGGGATCCGGAGGGCGCCCTCGTGGCAACCGACCACCAGACGGAGGGACGCGGGCGGCTGGGACGCATCTGGGAGGACGCTCCGGGACAGGCGCTGCTCTTCTCGGTCCTGCTCCGGCCTGCCCGGCCGGTCGCCGTCTGGGCCGAGCTCTCCGTCCTCGCCGGCGAGGCGGTCGCCGCAGCACTCCCCGTCGACGCGACGGTGCTCCACCCGAACGACGTCATGGTCGGCGGCCGCAAGGTGGCCGGCATCCTCCCGGAGGCGGCGAGCGGCCGCGTCGTCCTCGGCATCGGCGTGAACGTCAACCAGCGCGAGAACGACCTGCCGGCCGAGACGGTGAAGCCGCCGACCTCCCTCCGTGTCGAGCTCGGCCGCGCGCTCCCGCGCGCCCCGCTCCTCGCCGCGATCCTCTTCGAGCTCGAGCAGCGCTACGACGCCTGGTGCGGCGTATCCTGAAGATCGTGGCCAAGCGCACGTTGCTCGCCGCGATCGCCGCACTCATCCTCGCCGGAGCTGCCGGCGCTGCATCCAAGCCCCGGGTGCTTGCGATCACGTTCGGGCCCGACCTCGACATCAACCCGGTCACGCAGAACTATCTGACGCACGAGCTCTCGCGCGCCGCATCCGACCACTACGACGCCGCCGTCATCCTCCTCGACACGCCGGGCGGCCTCTCGACGTCGATGAAGACGATCTTCAACGCCGAGCTGAACGCGAAGCTGCCGGTGATCGTCTACGTCTCGCCGAACGGAGCGCGCGCAGCCTCGGCCGGCGTATGGGTATCGGAAGCGGCGGACGTGCTCGCGATGGCCCCGACGACGAACATCGGCTCGTCGACGCCCATCGACTCGAGCGGCCAGAACATCGGCTCCGACCTGCGCCGGAAGGTGATCAACGACTCCGTCGCGTCGTTGACCGCGCTCGCGCAGGCCCACCACCGGAACACGACGTGGCCGGGGAAGGCGGTGCGCGTCGCCTCGAACCTCACCGCCAGCCAGGCGCTGAAGATGAACGTCATCGACATGATCGCGCCGACGCTGCCCGCGCTCCTGAACCGCCTGAACGGCTACCGAACGAAGGATGCGCAGCGGCCGTACACGTTGCATCTCGCCGGCGCGCAGGTCGACACCGTCAAACCCGGGTTCGTCACGCGCCTGCTCAACACCGTCATCGATCCGAATCTCATCAGCATCTTCTTCCTCGCCGGCATCGTCGGCCTCATCTTCGAGGTGCTGCACCCGGGCATCGTCCTTCCGGGCGCGCTCGGCGCGGTGTGCCTCGTCATCGCGCTGTACGGGTTCTCGGTCCTCAATCCGAGCTGGGGAGGTGTGGCGCTCATCCTGCTCGGCGTCGCTCTCCTCGTCATCGACCTGCACGCGATGACGCACGGCGCGCTCACCGTCGGCGGGCTCGTCGCGCTCGGATTCGGGATGGCGCTCCTCTTCCAGAACGAGCCGGCGCCGTACCACACGAACACGTGGCTCATCGTCGGCATCGGGAGCGCCGTCGCCGCCTTCTGGGCGTTCGCGCTCGGCAAGGGGTTCGCCGCCCGCCGGCAGCCCGTGAAGGTCGGCCCGCAGTCGATCGTCGGCCGGACCGGTGAGGTGCGGGCGCCGGGCCTCGTCTACGTCAACGGCGAGCTGTGGCAGGCTCACGCGGACGACGAGAGCGACCTCGTCCCGGGCGAGCAGGTCGAGGTCGAGGCCGTCCGCGGGCTCGAGCTGACCGTGCGTAGATAGGAGTAGGATCGAGTCATGCTCGGCTTCGTCAGGATCATGCGGGAGTACGAGCGGGGGATCATGTTCCGGCTCGGCCGTCTGCTCGATCCGCCGCGCGGGCCGGGCATCGTCTGGAAGATCCCGCTCGTCGACCAGCTCGTGAAGGTCGACCTGCGCACGATCACGCTCAACATCCCGCCGCAGGAAGTCATCACGAAGGACAACGTGCCCGTGCGCGTGAACGCGGTCGCGTACTTCCGCATCGTCGACCCGAACGCAGCGATCGTGCAGGTCGAGAACTTCATGGTCGCGACGTCGCAGATCGCGCAGACGACGTTGCGCGCGGTGCTCGGCCAGCACATGCTCGACGAGCTCCTCTCCGAGCGCGAGAAGATCAACGCGATCCTGCAGGAGATCATCGACGGCGCCACCGGCCCGTGGGGCATCAAGGTCTCGATCGTCGAGGTCAAGGACGTCGAGATCCCCGCCGGCATGCAGCGCGCGATGGCGCGCCAGGCGGAGGCCGAGCGCGAACGCCGCGCGAAGATCATCAACGCCGAGGGCGAGTACCAGGCGGCCGAGCGGCTGAAGGACGCGGCGATCGTCATCGAGGAGCACCCGATCGCGCTCCAGCTGCGCTACCTGCAGACGCTGCTCGAGCTCGGCGCAGGCAACACGTCGACGATCATCTTCCCGGCGCCCATCGACCTCATCCGGCCGTTCCTCGACCGCAAGGGAACGTCGGGCTGATCTCGGCCGTCAGGCCGGCTGCTGCGCTCTGAACCGGCGAGCGGCCTCGATCGCCGCGCCGAGGTTCAGGCCTTTGTCCTTCGCCTGCTTGATCAGCATCACGGTCTCGAGCGCGTCGATGTCGTAGATGCGCTGTTTCTTCCCCTTCGTGGGGATCTGCGCCTTGTTCGTCCAGTAGTCCAGCTGCATCTTCGAGATTCCGGCGATCTGGCAGACCTGGCCCAGGTAGAGCTCGACCTTGCCGAGATGCTCGGCGAGGTTTATGGGTTCTAGAAAGTCGACCTGCCGGTTGATCGCCATGCCCTTCCCCACCGTCGAGGAGATTTCGACCCGCGGTTGAGAGTTATAGAAGGGTTTCTTCCGTTTTGGAAGGGCGGTCCCCGGAACGCCCCCGTCCGAGCGAGCTACTCGGCCGCGGGCTCCTCGGCGGCTTCCGCGTCGCCGTCGCCGTTCCCGTTCCCCTCGGAGTCGACGACCGGGGCAAGCGAGGAGACCCGCTCGTCGCCGCGGAGCCGCATGACGATGACGCCCTGCGTCGCGCGGCCGAGCCGCTTGACGTCCTCGACGGACATGCGGATGACCGTCCCGCCGGTCGAGATGAGCATCACCTGGTAGCCGTCGCGGACGACACGGGCACCCGCGAGGGTGCCCTTCGCCTCGGTCAGCTGGATCGTCTTCACGCCCATCCCGCCGCGGCCCTTCCGCGGATAGTCGCCGACGCGCGTGCGCTTGCCGTAGCCGTTCTCGGTGACGACGAGGAGATCGGAGTCGTCCTGCGCGATGTTCACCGAGATCACCTCGTCGTCGCCGCGCAGCTTCATGCCGGCGACGCCTGACGTGTCGCGGCCCATCGCCCGCACTTCCCTCTCGTGGAACCGGATCGCCTGGCCGAGCTTCGAGATCATGAGGATGTCGTCGTTGCCGGAGGAATGCCGGACGCCGACGAGCTCGTCTCCCTCGCGCATCTTGATCGCGATGATCCCGTCTGCCTTGAGCGGCGTGTTGTACGAGGCGAGCTCCGTCTTCTTGACGACGCCGTTCTTCGTCCCGAAGACGAGGTACTTCGCCTCCGAGAAGTCGCGTGTCTGCACGACGGCCCGCACCGTCTCGTCCTGCCGGAACGGCAGCAGGTTGACGATCGCGCGGCCCTTCGACTGGCGCGAGCCGAGCGGAAGCTCGTGCACCTTGAGGCGGTACACCTTGCCGACGTTCGTGAAGAAGAGGATGTAGTCGTGCGTCGACGCGACGAACAGGTGCTCGATGTAGTCCTCGTCCTTCAGCTCCATGCCCATGACGCCGATGCCGCCGCGCTTCTGCTCGCGGTAGGCCGTGACCGGTAGGCGCTTGATGTAGCCGGACTGCGTGATCGCGATCACCATGTCCTCTTCCGCGATCATGTCCTCCAGCTCGAGCTCCTCCTCCGCGTGGACGATCTCCGTGCGGCGCTCGTCCTTCTTGCCGTAGATGTCCTTGATCTCGGTCAGCTCTTCGCGGATGAGACCGTCGATGCGGGCCGGATCGCCGAGGATGACCCGCAGCTCGGCGATGCGCTCCGCGAGGTCCTTGTAGTCCTGCTCGACCTTGTGCCGCTCGAGCGCGGTGAGCGCCCGGAGACGAAGGTCGAGGATCGCCTGCGCCTGGATCTCGCTGAAGTCGAACTGCTCCATGAGCTTCGCGCGCGCGTCGTCGACGTCTGCGGCGGCGCGGATGAGCGCGATGACCGCGTCGAGGTTGTCGAGCGCCTTGAGGTAGCCCTCGAGGACGTGCGCCGCCCGCTCCTTCTTCTGCAGCTCGTCCTTCGAGCGGCGGATGACGACCTCGCGCTGGAAGTCGAGGTAGTGACGGACGAGCTCGAGGAGCGACAGCGTCTTCGGGACGCCGTCGACGAGCGCGACCGCGTTGTAGCCGAACGTCGACTGGAGCGGCGTGTGCTTGAAGAGCTTGTTGAGCGCGACCTGCGGGATCGCGTCGCGCTTCAGCTCGACCTGGATCCGCATGCCCGTGCGATCGGAGTGGTCGGCGAGGTCGGAGATCTCGGTGAGGACCTTCTCCTGGACGAGGTCGGCGATCTTGCGGATGACGCCGGTGTCGCCGCCCTTCTTCACGCCGTACGGGAGCTCGCTGATCACGATCGCCGACTTGCCTCCGCGGAGCTCTTCGATGTGTGCGCGCGCGCGCATGACGATGCGGCCGCGGCCGGTGCGATACGCGTCGCGGATGCCCGAGCGGCCGACGACGTACGCCCCGGTCGGGAAGTCCGGGCCCTTGACGTGCTTCATCAGGCCTTCGACGTCGACGTCGGGGTTGTCGATCATCGCGACGACCGCGTCGACGATCTCCGACAGCCGGTGCGGCGGCATGTTCGTCGCCATGCCGACCGCGATCCCCGTCGAGCCGTTCACGAGCAGGTTCGGGAAGCGCGACGGAAGGACCGTCGGCTGGCGGCGCGACTCGTCGTAGTTCGGCTCGAAGTCGACGGTGTTCGCGTCGATGTCGCGCAGCATCTCCGTCGCGATGCGCGAGAGGCGCGCTTCGGTGTATCTCATCGCCGCCGGCGGGTCGTCGTCGATGGAGCCGAAGTTGCCCTGCCCGTCGACGAGCGGATAGCGCAGCGAGAACGGCTGCGCCATGCGCACGAGCGTGTCGTAGATCGCCTGGTCGCCGTGCGGGTGGTACTTGCCCATGACGTCGCCGACGGTGGCGGCGGACTTCTTGTACGGCCGGTTCGGCTGGAGGCCCGCCTCGTGCATGCCGTACAGCACGCGCCGGTGTACGGGCTTGAGACCGTCGCGAACGTCCGGGAGCGCGCGCGACACGATGACCGACATCGCGTAGTCGAGGAAGCTCGAGCGCATCTCCTGCTCGAGCTCGCGCGGCTCGACGCGGCCGCGGTCGATCGCGCCGGTATCGAGCTCAGACATCGAGGAACTTCACGTCTTTCGCGTTCTCCTCGATGAAGACGCGGCGGGGTTCCACCTGGTCTCCCATGAGCATCGAGAAGAGCTGATCGGCGGCGTGCGCGTCGTCGACGTCCACGCGGATCATCAGCCGCCGCGTCGGATCCATCGTCGTCTCCCAGAGCTGCGACTCGTTCATCTCGCCGAGGCCCTTGAAGCGGGAGAGCTGGATCCCCACCTCCTTCGCAAGGTCGAGCGCGAGCGTGCGCAGCTCGGAGAACGTCTGGGCGACACCCGTCTTCTTGCCGAGCGTGAGAGCGAACGGCGGCGCGCCGACGACCTCGGAGAGCCGCGCGTGCGCCCTGCGGAGGTTCGTGTAGATCGGCGAGGAGAGGAGCTCGGCCGACAGCTGCACCATCTCCGCGGACGACGTCGACTCTTCGACGACCTTCACGCGCAGGCCTGCTTCGTCCCGTTCGAGCACGGACAGCGTGAAGCCGTTCTCCGGCAGCGTCGCGAGCGCCTTCTCCACGTCCGCCGGCGTCAGCGCCTCGAGCTCGACGAGCCGGTGCGAGATGACGAGGTCGGCGGCGTGGTGCCCGAAGTCGGCGCGGAGACGCGCCGACCAGCCCTCGAACTCCGCGAGTGCGGACGTGAACCGCTTCCACCGCGCCTCGGTGAGCTTCACGTCGTTGCCGTCGCGATCGCTCACCGCGAGATCGCCGAACCGCTCGCGTACGAGCAGGTCCTCGAGCTGCGCGTCCTTCTCGAAGTAGTACTCCTGGTTGCCGAGCTTGACCTTGTACAGCGGCGGCACCGCGATGTAGATGTGGCCGCGCTCGAACAGCTCCTTCATGTGCCGGTACAGGAACGTGAGCACGAGCGTGCGGATGTGCGAGCCGTCGACGTCCGCGTCCGTCATCAGGACGATGCGGTGGTAGCGAAGGCCCTCGATGTTGAACTCGTCGCCGATCCCGGTGCCGATCGCCGTGATCATCGCCTGGATCTCGTTGTTCGAGAGGACCTTGTTGATGCGGTTCTTCTCGCTGTTGATGATCTTCCCGCGTAGCGGGAGGATCGCCTGGTACGTGCGGTCGCGGCCCATCTTGGCGCTGCCGCCGGCGGAGTCGCCCTCGACGATGTAGAGCTCGGCCGCCTCGGGATCACGGATCGAGCAGTCGGCGAGCTTGCCCGGCAGCGACGAGCTGTCGAGCGCCGACTTGCGCCGCGTCAGCTCACGCGCCTTCCGTGCGGCCATGCGCGCACGCATCGCCGCGATCGCCTTGTTGATGATCGCGCGGGCGTCCTGCGGGTTCTCCTCGAGGAACTGCGCGAGCTGCGCGTTCACCGTCGTCTGCACGAGACCCTCGACACCGGGGTTGCCGAGCTTCGTCTTCGTCTGCCCCTCGAACTGCGGGTTGCGCAGCTTCACCGAGACGACCGCCGCGAGTCCCTCGCGGACGTCCTCGCCCTCGAGCTTCTCGTCCTTCTTCAGGAGCTTCAGGTCCTGCGCCTTCCGGTTCAGCGTGCTCGTGAGCGCGCTCCGGAAGCCGGACAGGTGCGAGCCGCCTTCGACGGTGTTGATGTTGTTGGCGAACGTGAAGACCGACTCCTGGTACGAGCTGTTCCACTGCATCGCCACCTCGACCGAGCCCTGGTCGGTCTCGCCCTCGAAGTAGACGACGTGCTTGTGGACCGGGTCCTTCTGCTCGTTGATGTACGCGACGAAGTCCTTGATGCCGCCCTCGTAATGGAACTCGACGGTCTTGCCCTCGGCGCGCTCGTCGGTGAGCTTGATGAGCAACCCCTTCGTGAGGAACGCCGTCTCGCGCAACCGCTGCGTGACGGTCGCCGCGTCGACGTCGACCTCCTCGAAGATCTCCGCGTCGGGCATGAACGAGATGGTGGTGCCGGTGTCCTCGGGCGCCGCATCGCCGACGACCTCCATGTCGCCCTGCGGGACGCCGCGCGCAAACTCCTGGCGATAGGCCTTGCCGTCGCGCCGGACCTCGGCGACGAGCCACTCGGACAGCGCGTTGACGACCGAGACGCCGACGCCGTGCAGCCCGCCCGAGACCTTGTAGCCGTGGCCTCCGAACTTTCCGCCCGCGTGGAGCTTCGTGAGCACGACGGTCAGCGCCGGCAGGTTCTGGTCGGGCATGACGTCGACGGGGATGCCGTGGCCCCAGTCCCTGACCGTGACGGAGTGGTCCGGATGGAGGGTCACCTCGATCCGGTCGTTGCGGCCCGCGAGCGCCTCGTCGACGGAGTTGTCGACCACCTCGTAGACGAGGTGATGGAGGCCGCGCTGGCCCGTCGAGCCGATGTACATGCCCGGACGGAGCCGGACCGGCTCGAGCCCCTCGAGAACGGTGATGTCTTTTGCGGTATAGACGTCTTCAGCCATGAAAAAAGCCCTGCAAATGCCGCATTTGCGGGCGCCACCAAGTGTATCAGAACGAGCGGTCGTTCGTTGCCCGGGCGAGAGACAACTCGGCGGCCTTCGCGACCGCGTTCCGCAGCTCTTCGTCGGCGATCCCGGCAGCCCACGCGGCCGCCTGCTCGACCTGCTCGGGCGAGGGCGCCGGGGGCCCCTCCGCCGGCGCCCGCGGACTCTCCACCGTAGCCTCCGGGAGCGGTCCCGGGACGAATCTCAGCCCGGCGACGTTCGGGAGCCGCTCCTTGATCTCGCCCGAGCGCTGTGTCAGCTCGAACGCCCACACGGAGTCGCGGGCGTGCACGATCAGCGTCCCGTCGCGCTGGAACCGCGCCGGCCACGCGCTGCGCGCGATCTCCTCGCCGACGGCGGCGGGCCATGCGGCGACCACGTCGCCGATGCCGCCCTGCGGGCCGAAGCGGTCGAGCTCGCGGCGGACGTCGTCACCGAGCGGTTCCAGCGCCCACCTCCACGAGCTGATCCGGGTCGGCCGGCAGCATCGCCCGGTCGGTGGCCGTGATGAGCGTCTGCCCGGTGCGCACGACGAGCTCGGCGAGGATGCGGCGGCGGGCGGGGTCGAGCTCCGAGAGCACGTCGTCGAGCAGGAGCAGCGGCGGGACGCCTCGGCGCTCCGCGATGAGCTCCGCTTCCGCGAGCAGGAGCGCGAGCACCGCCAGCCGCTGCTCGCCTTGCGAGCCGAACTCGCGCAGCTCACGCGGGCCGGAAGCGATGACGACGTCGTCGAGATGCGGGCCGAGGCCCGTGACGCCGCGGTCGAGATCGCGGTCGAGCCGCGCCTCCAGCTGCGCGACGGTCGGAGGATCGCCGACGTAGCGCAGCTCGCCGTCGTCGAGACCGAGCGCCGCGGCGTGGGCGGCGAATGGAGGCGCGAGCAGCGCGAGCAGCTCCTTGCGCGCGGCGACGAGCGCGAGACCGAGCTCGACCACCTGCGCCGTCCACGGCTCGAGGGCGGCGCGTGACGACGCCCCGGCGGCAATGCGGCGCAGAGACGCGTTGCGCTGCGCGACCGCGGCGCCGTAGTCGGCCGGCAGCTGCGCGCGCGCCGGCGACAGGCGGCCGAGCGCACGGTCGAAGTACGCGCGACGCGACGCCGGCGCGCCCTTGACGACGCCGAGCCTGTCCGGCGTGAACACGAGCGTCGTCAGCTCGGTCCGCAGGTGCTCGACCGTCCGCAGGGGTGCGCCGTTGAGCTTCGCCTGCTTCGCGGCGCCGACCTCGAGCGTCAGCTCGACCTCGACGGGCACGTCGAGCCGGCGGCCGCGCACTGCGATCCGCGCCGCGGAGTCGCCGAAGCGCACGAGCTGCCGGTCGGTCCGTGTGCGCGGAGAGAAGCCCTGCGTGCCGACGTGCAGCGCCTCGAGGAGGTTCGTCTTGCCGGCGCCGTTCGGCCCGGTGGCGAGCACGAGCCCCGGCTCGAGGCGAAGCTCGAGCCGCTCGTACGACCGGAAGCTGCGGAGCGAGACCGTCTCGACGATCAGTTACTTCAGCCCGGCAAGCGGATCGGCATGACGAGGTACGTGAAGTCGTCCCCCTCACCCTGGATCACGGCCGGCCGCAGCGGGCTGATGAGCTTCACGCGCACGTCCTCGGTGTCGAGCAGCTCGAGCCCGTCGCGGAGGAAGTCCGCGTTGAAGCCGATCTCGAGCGTGTCACCGGTGAACGCGACCGGCATCGACTCCTTCGACTCGCCGACCTCGTGCGTCCGGGCGAGAACGGTGAGCTCCCCCTCGGCGAAGCGCAGCTGGAGCGGGGTCGAGCGCTGGATCATCACGGACGCGCGGCGGATGACGTCGAGCAGCTCGGCCCGCGGGATCGTGAGCTCGTACTCGAACGACTCGGGCAGGAGCTGGCGGTAGTTCGGGAACTGGCCGTCGATGCGGCGCGTCGTGAGCCAGACGCCGTCGGTGGCGAAGAGCACCTGGTTCTCCTGGACGCCGATCTCCACCTCGTCGCCCGAGCCCGCGATGCGGGCGAGCTCCTGGAGCGAGCGGCTCGGGACGATGGCCTCGAGGTCGGGCACGTTGCCCGAGAACGTCGTCTCCTTCACCGCGAGCCGGTACGAGTCCGTCGCCGCCATCACGAGCTTGCCGCCGCCGAACTGCACGAGGATGCCGGTGAGCACCGGGCGCGACTCGTCGCGCGAGGCGGCGCGGGCGACGCGGGCGATGGTCTCCAGCAACGACTCCCGGTCGACCGCGAAGGTGGCGACCGCGTCCACCTCGGGCAGCCGCGGAAAGTCCTCGGCGTTGTACGTGTTGAGGGTGTAGCTGGCGCTCCCTGCAGTCACGTGGACGACCGACTCGGCCGGCCTGTGCTCGATCGTCACGTCGTCGCCCGGCAGAAGCCGCGCGATGTCGACGAGCGTCTTGCCGGGCAGCACGATCGAACCGTCGCCTTCGATCTGCGCGGAGACGGTCGCGCGCAGCGACACCTCCATGTCCGTCGCTGCGAGGCGCAGCTCCGCGCCGCGCGCTTCGAGCAGGATCCCGGACAGGATCTGCACGGACGTCCTCGTCGACAGGGCGCGCGAAACCACCCCGAGCGCCTGCGCGAGCTCGTCCTTGACGCACGTGATCCTCAGTCCTGCGCTCGCCACGATGTCTGTTTCAATCATCTAATAAATCCTCGTAGAAGTAATAGGGAGTGTGGACGACGGGGACATTGGGCGCAAAGCGTCTGAGAGAGCCGTGGACGCCTGGGAGAGGACCTGGGGACGAAACGGTGCGTTCAACAGGGCGTGCTCTCAGCGGACCTGCTTCACCCGTGCGGTCAGCTCCTGTACGAGGTTGTACACAGATCTGTCCTCACGGATGAGACGGGCGATCTTCGACGTCGCGTGGATGACCGTGGTGTGGTCGCGGCCGCCGAACTCCTTTCCGATCTTCGGCAGGGAGGAGTCGGTGAGCTCGCGCGAGAGATACATCGCGACCTGGCGGGGATAGACGATGTTCTGAGAGCGCTTGTCGCCGCAGAGCTCCTCGAGCGACATGTTGAAGCGCTCCGCGACGAGGTCCTGGATCCGCTTGATGGAGACCTCCGCCGCCTCGCCCTGGGGGAAGACGTCCTTGAGGACGTCTCCGGAGAGCTCGACCGACATCGCGCGGCCGGTGAGGGAGGAGAACGCGACCACCCGCGTGAGCGCGCCTTCGAGCTCGCGGATGTTCGTCGAGACGCGGCCGGCGATGAACGTCAGCACCTGCGGATCGGGGATGTGGATCCCGTCCGTCTTGACCTTCTTGCGCAGGATGGCGATGCGGGTCTCGAGGTCGGGCGGCTGGATGTCGGTGATGAGGCCCCACTCGAACCGGCTGCGCAGGCGCTCCTCGAGGGTCGCGATGTCGCGCGGCGGCCGGTCGCTCGACATGACGATCTGCGAGCCGGCCTCGTAGAGCGAGTTGAACGTGTGGAAGAACTCCTCCTGGATCCGCTCCTTGTGCTCGAAGAACTGCACGTCGTCGATGAGCAGGACGTCGTACGTGCGGTAGCGCTGCTTGAAGCCCTCGATGCGCTTATCGCGGAGGGAGTTGATGAAGTCGTTCATGAACGTCTCGCTCGTGACGTAGCGCACGCTCATCTCCGACGAGTGCTCGCTCACGTACTGCGCGATCGCCTGCAGAAGGTGGGTCTTCCCGAGCCCGGTGCTGCCGTAGATGAAGAGCGGGTTGTACGCCTGCGCCGGCGCTTCGGCGACGGCCAGCGCGGCCGCGTGCGCGAACCGGTTGGACGAGCCGATGACGAAGGAGTCGAACGTGTACTTCGCGTTGAACCCGCCGCTCTCGGGCCGGTGCGGCGGGACGAGCCGCTCGACCGGCGCCACGCGCGCGGGCGCCGGCGCAGCGGACTCGGCCGCCGCCGGCGCCGGGGCCCCGCTCGTCACCTCGAGGTCGATCCGCCGCGGGACGCCGGTGATGTCGCGGATGGCCGCGCCGATCAGCTCGAGGAAGTGGCCCTCGATCCAGTCGCGCGTGAAGTCGTTCGGGACGGCGAGGAGGAACCGGCCCTCGTCGAGGGCGACGCCCGCCGTATGGGCGAACCAGGTGTCGTAGGTCGTGTTGTTGAGGGCGCTCCTGAGCCGACTGGAAACGTCACTCCACAGGCTCTCCGCAGTCAGCTCGATTTGGTCCTCCACCCTGCCGCCAACTCCTCCCTCGTGAACCGGAACGCGACACTAGCAGGGCTCTAAATGGGGGCAAAAAGGAGCCGCTTTGCAGGGCCTTTGAAGCCCCCTAAAACCCTCCACAGCTGTGGACAAGTGTGGGGGAAACTCTTCTGCTCCGCATCGTTGTGCGGGGTGAACCTGTGGACAAGTCGGTGGACGATCGTCGTCTATACTGCCCCTTCGCGCCGTCCGCCGGTCGGCGCGCGTGCCTCTTTCGACTCTTTTCTCTCGTGAAGCGGACCTATCAGCCAAACGTACGGCGCCGAAAGCGCAAGCACGGGTTTCGCGCCCGGATGTCGACGCGCGCCGGACGCCTGATCCTGAAGAAGCGCCGCCTCAAGGGCCGCGCGCGCCTCTCGGCCTGAGGCGCCCCTTGCGACGCCTCGTGGTGGAGGCCGCGCCGACATGCGCGGCGTGGCCGTAACCTTCCGTCTTGTGAAGCGCGCGAACCGTCTGTCCCGCTCGCGGGACTTCGACGCCGTGTACCGGCACGGCCGCTCCGTCTCGACGCGTTTCCTCGTCCTCTACTGGTTCGGCCAGGACGAGCCGGCCGACCCGCGCTTCGGCCTCTCCGTGCCGCGCTCGGTCGGAAACGCGGTCGCGCGCAACAAGATCAAGCGCCAGCTCCGCGAGCTGTGGCACGCCCGCCTCGACCGGGTGCCGGCGGGGCAGGACTACGTCCTCATCGTCCGCCCCGGCGTCGCGGAGGCGGCGACGGCGAACGGTTTCGACTGGCTCGCCGAGCGCGTGGACGAGGTGCTCGCGATGACGAAGGCGGCCGCCTGATGTACCGCATCGGGGTCGCCGCCGTCTGGGTCTACCGCGCCACGTGGGGCGCGCTCTTCCCGACGACGTGCAAGTACCACCCGTCCTGCTCCCAGTACGCGATCGACGCGCTGCGGCAGAAAGGTCTCTTCCGCGGCGCCCTCCTCGCCGGCTGGCGGCTCCTGCGCTGCAACCCGTGGAGCCACGGAGGCTTCGACCCGGTCCGATGATCCTCTACGCGATTCCGATCATCGGCCAGCTCGAGACGGTGATGCGTCACGTTCTCGATTGGTTCCACGGGACGCTGCACCTGCCGTGGGCGTGGGCGATCGTCGCGACGACGGTCGCCGTACGGATGCTCCTCGTCCCGCTGACGGTGAAGCAGATCCACTCGATGCAGAACCTGCAGCGCTACGCGCCGCAGATGAAGGAGATCCAGAAGAAGTACAAGAGCGACAAGGCGAAGCAGAACGAAGAGCTCATGAAGTTCTACCGGGAGAACCAGATCAACCCGGCCGCCTCGTGCCTGCCGATGGTCTTCCAGATCCCGGTCTTCATCTCGCTCTACTACACGCTGAAGCACTTCCACGCGCCGAAGGGCTCGGATCTCTCGTTCCTGCACTTCATCCCGTCCATCTCCGCGCACACGACGACGCACTGGGGCGGCTACGTGCTGCTCGTCGTCTACGTGGCGAGCCAGATGGCCTCGACGCTGTACATGTCGGCGACCGCCGACAAGACGCAGCGGATGCTGTTCATGCTCATGCCGCTCGTCTTCGTGTTCGTCATTGCGCGGTTCCCGGCCGGCCTCGTCCTCTACTGGGTGACGACGAACCTGTGGACGGTCGGCCAGGGGCTCATCACGAGGCGGCTCATGCCGAAGACTCCGCCGCCCGATCTCTTCAAGCGCAGCTCCCGTACCCCGCCGAAGGACGACGGCGGCGACGGCGGCAGCGACGGCAACGGCGCGCAGCCGTCCGGCTCCGAGCCGAAGCCGCAGGCGCAGCGCCCGGCCGGACAGCCGCGGAAGGTGCGCCGGAAGAAAGGCGCGGCGCGACGGAGATGAGCGACGCCGAGAAGCTCACCGTGGAGGCCACGGGGGAGACCGTCGGCGAGGCGAAGTGGGCGGCGTTGCGCGAGCTCGAGCTGCGGCATCCGGGGCTCGACAAGTCGGCGGTGCAGTTCGAAGTGGTGTCCGAGGGCGAGCGCGGACTGCTCGGGGTCGGCTACGCGCCCGCACGCGTCGTTGCGATGGCGCCGGCGGACGCGGTCGTCGAGATCGACGAGAGCGACTTCGCGTCCGACCTGCGCGGGCTCGTGGGGCAGATCACGCTCGCGCTCGGCGTCGACGCTCGCATCGACGTGCACGAGGACGAGGAGAGCATCGTCGCGACCTGCACGGCAGCGGACGCCGGCCTCCTGATCGGCCGTCACGGCCAGACGATCGACGCGATCCAGTACCTGCTCAACGCGGTTGCGCACCGGGCGCTCGGCGACGAGCGCAAGGACGTGATCGTCGACGCGGCCGGCTACCGCGAGCGCCGGCGGGCGACGCTGGAGACGCTTGCGCTGCGCGCGGCGGATCAGGTGCGGACGAGCGGCCGCCCGGTCGATCTCGACCCGATGACGGCGATCGAGCGCAAGGTCGTCCACCTGAAGCTCAAGGAGCTCGCCGGCGTGCAGACGCGTTCGGAGGGAGCGGAGCCGAATCGCTACGTCGTCGTCGCGCCTGAGTGAGCGACCTCTACGACGATCTCGCGGATCTGTACGACGCGGTCTTCGACTGGGACGTCGAGCACGAGGCCGACTGGCTCGTCGAACGGCTCGGCGCCGGATGCCGGCGCGTGCTCGAGCCCGGTTGCGGGTCCGGACGCATGTTCGCGCCCCTCGCTGCGCGCGGGCTGAGCGTCACCGGAATCGACCGGTCTGCGGCGATGGTCGCGCGCGCCCGAGCTCGAAACGCCGGCACCGTCGTTCTCGGCGACATGACGGACTTCGACGTCGACGCCCGCTTCGACGGTGCGATCTGTCCGATCAACACGCTCGGACATCTCTCGCACGACGAGGTCGGATCGCACTTTCGGGCGATGGCCCGCGCCCTCGAGCCGGGTGCGCGATACCTCGTGCAGCTCGCCGTCGGCGCCGACATCGGCGTCGCGTCGAGATGGGAGGTCGACCGGGACGGAGTCCGCGTCCGGGCGACGTGGACGGTCGAGTCCCGGGACGCCGAGCGCGGCACGGAGCTCCACCGCTCGGTGTTCGAGGTGGTCACCGGGCCGCGCGCCGGCGAGGTGCACGACCAGCTCCACGAGATGTCGTACTGGACGCCGGATACGTGGGGCGCCGCTGTCGCAGCGTCGGCCTTCGAGTGGGCAGCCGTGTACGAGGGGTCGGAGCCCGGTCGCCCGCGCGCCGCCTTCACGACGACCGGCGGGCTGCTCTGGCACGAGCTCGTTCGCCGGTGACGTCGGTGCTCGACGACTGGCTCCGGGCAGTCATCGCGACGCGGGGGATGACCGCGCTCCACGACGAGGCGGAGGCGCGCGCGATGCTCGTCGCCGATGCGCTGCGCGCGGTGGAGATCGTGCGCGAGCTCCCCGGGACGATCGTCGACGTCGGCTCCGGCGGCGGCTCGCCGGGGATTCCGATCGCGCTCGCGCTCCCCGACCGCGAGGTCGTCCTGCTCGAGGCGGAGCGCCGCAAGTGCGACTTCCTCGAGCGGTGGGCGCCGGCAAACGCACGCGTCGTCTGGGGCCGCGCCGAGGGGCAGGAGGTGGACCTGTACGGCGTGGCGCTCGCGAAGGCGCTCGCGCCGCCGCCCGTCGCGGCCGAGCTGTGCCTGCCGCTCGTGCGTCCCGGCGGCGCCGCGCTCCTCTGGGTGGGGCCGAGCGCCGTCCTCAGGGTGGTGGGCCAGGTGTCGGCGCTTCTCGGCGGCGACGTGCCCGAGGAGCGGGACGGGCTCGTGCTCGTGCGCAAGCTGGCGCCGACTCCCGCCGGATTCCCGCGCCGGGCGGGCATGCCGAAGAAGCGTCCGCTCGCGTAGGAAGAATGGGGGCGTGGCCCGGATCTACGCGCTCGCCAATCAGAAGGGCGGGGTCGGTAAGACGACGACCGCGATCAACCTCGCTGCGTGCCTCGCGGAGGCCGGCCAGCGGGCGCTCGTCGTCGACCTCGACCCGCAGGCCAACGCGACCTCCGGCCTCGGCATGCGCGCGAACGGCACCTCGAGCTACGACCTCCTCGACGGCGCGCCGCTCGCCGAGCTCGCAAAGCACACGGCGTTCGCGAACCTCGACCTCGTGCCGTCGAAGCCCGATCTCGCCGGCGCGGTCGTCGAGCTCGCGCAGCGCGGCGACGGCGAGCGCTACCTCGCGCAGGCGCTCGCATCCGGAACCTCGCAGTACGACTTCGTCTTCATCGACTGCCCGCCGTCGCTCGGGCCGTTGACGGTGAACGCGCTCGCGGCCGCGGACCGCGTGCTCGTGCCCGTCCAGGCTGAGTACTACGCGCTCGAGGGGCTCACGCAGCTCATGCAGTCGATCGACCTCATCCGCCGCCGGCTCAACCCGCGTCTCGGCATCGGCGGCGTCCTCATGACGATGGTGGACACGCGGACGCGGCTCGCGCAGGACGTCGAGGCGGAGGTCCGCAAGCACTTCGGCGAGCTGGTGTTCAGGACGTCGGTCCCGCGGTCGGTGCGCCTCGCCGAGGCGCCGAGCCACGGGTTGCCGGCGATCGCCTACGACCGTCGCTCCGCCGGAGCCGACGCCTACTGGAAGGTGGCGATGGAGCTTGTCGAGCGCAGCTAACAGACGCGGCCTCGGCCGCGGCCTCGAGGTCCTCGTCGGCGGCCTCGAGCCGGCGCCGTCCGAGCTCGTCGAGCTGGCGGTCGACGCGATCCACCCGAACCCGCGGCAGCCGCGCAAGCGCTTCGACGGCGAGGCCGGCACGGGGCTCGCGGAGTCGATCCGCTCGCAGGGCGTCATCCAGCCGCTCCTCGTCCGCCCGCGCACCGCCGGCGGGTACGAGATCGTCGCCGGCGAGCGCCGCTGGCGCGCCGCGCGCGAGGCCGGCCGGACGACGGTTCCCGCCGTCGTGCGCGAGGCCGACGATCGCGACACGCTCCTGCTCGGCCTCATCGAGAACGTCGCGCGCGAGCAGCTGACGCCGGTCGAGGAAGCGCGCGCGTACGCGCTCCTGATCGACGAGTTCGCGTTGTCGCTCGGAGACGTCGCCGAGCGCGTCGGCCGCTCGAAGCCGTCGGTGTCGAATCGCATCCGCCTGCTCGAGCTCCCGGACGACGTGCTCGGAATGGTCGAGCGCGGCCAGCTCACGGAAGGACATGCGCGTGCAGTGCTCGCCGTACCCGACAACGAGGGCCGCCGCCGCCTCGCGCGCGAGATCGTGCAGAAGGGCCTGTCCGTCCGCGTCGCCGAGCAGCGGGCGAAATGGGCCGGCGCGAGGCAGAAGCCGCGTGTGCGCTCGGGCCCCGTCGATCCGGCGCTCGCCGCGCGTGTGCGCGACGCGCTCGAGCGGCTCACCGGCTTCCACGCGAAGGTCGGCAGCGGCCGCGTCGAGCTCGCCTTCGCGGACGAGCACGAGCTCGAAGAGCTCGCCGAAGCGCTCGAGCGCGTATAAAAAAGCTCCGCGCTAGGCTCGGAGCATGAGTGCGGGCGAGGCGCTGATCCATGCGCGCGGGCTGACGAAGCGGTTCGGAGATCTCGTCGCCGTCGACGGCATCGACTTCGACGTCCAGCGTGGCGAGGCGTTCGGCTTCCTCGGCCCGAACGGCGCCGGCAAGAGCTCGACGATGCGGATGATCGGCTGCGTGTCGCCGGTCACGGATGGCACGTTGCACGTGCTCGGTCTCGACCCCGCGCGGAACGGCCCCGAGATTCGCGGCCGCCTCGGGGTCGTGCCGCAGCTCGACACGCTCGACAACGAGCTCACCGTCCGCGAGAACCTCCTCATCTACGGCCGCTACTTCGGCCTTTCGCGGAAGGAATCGCGCGAGCGCGCCGACCAGCTGCTCGAGTTCGTCCAGCTCGCCGAGCGGGCGAAGGACAAGGTGGAGCCGCTCTCCGGCGGCATGAAGCGGCGGCTCACGATCGCCCGGTCGCTCGTGAACGAGCCGGAGCTCATGCTGCTCGACGAGCCGACGACGGGGCTCGACCCGCAGGCACGGCACGCGGTCTGGGACCGGCTCTTCCGCCTCAAGCGCCAGGGTGTCACGCTCGTGCTGACGACCCACTACATGGACGAGGCCGAGCAGCTCTGCGACCGGCTCGTGATCATGGACCGCGGCAAGATCGCGGAGGAGGGCTCGCCGCTCGAGCTCATCCGCCGCCTGTCGACGCGCGAGGTCGTCGAGCTGCGTTTCCCCGATGACGTTCCGGAGATCGGGCCGGAGGTGTTCGACGGGCAGGTGGCGCGCATCGAGGCGCTGCCGGACCGGCTTCTTCTCTACACCGACGACGGCGACGCGCTCGTCCCGCGCGCGCACGAGCGGCTGAAGCCGTCGAGCGTCCTCGTCCGCCGCAGCACGCTCGAGGACGTGTTCCTCCGCCTCACAGGCCGCACGCTCATCGACTGATGGACTACGCGCTTCGATCCTACGAGTACTGGCTGCGCTCGTACCGGCGCACGTGGCGCGGCAGCGTCATCTCGAGCCTCGTCAACCCGGTGCTCTACCTCACGGCGCTCGGCGTCGGGCTCGGCTCCGTCATGAAGCGCAACGGCAACGCGCTCGGGGTGCCGTATGTCGACTACGTCGCGCCGGGGATGCTCGGCGCTGCGTGCATGCAGATCGCGTCGTTCGAGTCGGCGTACCCGATCATGGCGGCGATCCGGTGGACGCGGCAGTTCCACGCGATGCTCGCGACGCCGCTTCGCATTCGCGACGTCATCGTCGGCCACCAGCTCTACGTCGCGTCGCGCGTCGCGTTCGTTTCCGCCGTCTACCTCGGCGTGATCGCCGCGTTCGGCGCCGTCCACTCGCCGGAGGCGATCGCCGCGTGGCCGGTCGCGATCATGCTCGGCCTCGCCTTCGCGGCGCCGGTCTCGGCGATGGCAGCGTGGCTGCAGCGGGACGAGGGGTTCAACGCGCTCTTCCGGTTCGGCATCACGCCGATGTTCCTCTTCTCGGGCACGTTCTTCCCGGTGACGCGGCTTCCGCACGGTTTTCGCGAGATCGCGTACGCGACGCCGCTCTGGCATGCCGTCGACCTGATGCGGCACCTGACGCTGGGCACGGCGACGCTGTGGCCGTCGCTCGGCCATGTCGCGTATCTCCTCGCGTGGTTTGCGGTCGGGATGCTGCTCGCGCGCCGCACGTACACGAACAGGCTCGTGACGTGAGCACGCTCGCAGTCCGGCTCACGCGCACACGCGGCCACCTGTTGTTCGAGCGCAACCTGCTCGTCTACCGGCGCTCGTGGTTGACGCTCGTGAGCGGCTTCTTCGAGCCGATGTTCTATCTCTTCTCCATCGGGCTCGGGCTCGGGCACTACGTCGGCGCGATCGGCGGGTTCTCGTACGCGAGCTACATCGCGCCTGCGCTGCTCGCGTCGTCGGCGATGAACGGCGCTGTCTACGACGGCATGACGAACGTCTTCTGGAAGCTGCGCTACGGCAGGGTCTACGACGCGATGCTGTCGACGCCGATCGGACCGACGGACGTCGCGGTCGGCGAGACCGGCTGGGCGCAGTTCCGCGGTGTCCTGTACGCGACGGCGTTCATCGTCACGATCGCGTCGCTCGGGCTCATCCACTCGTACTGGGGCGCGCTCGCGCTGCCGGCGGCGATGGTCGTCGGCTTCGGCTTCGCCGGCATGGCGATCGGCGTGTCGACGTTCATCCGCAGCTGGCAGGACTTCGACACCGTTCAGCTTGTGCAGCTGCCGATGTTCCTCTTCAGCGCGACGTTCTATCCGCTGAGCGTGTACCCCGTGGCGATCCAGTGGGTCGTCCGGTTCTCGCCCCTGTTCCACGCGATCGTCCTCATCCGTTCGCTCACGCTCGGCACCGTCGGCCCGATGAACCTCGTCGACGCCGGCTACCTCGTCGTGCTCGGGGTGTTCGGCATCTGGGTTGCACGTCGGCGGATGGCAGGATTGCTGCTGACATGAGTGAGGCGCGACTCGAGGACGCCGGCTCCGGTCTCACGCCGGTGACGACGGGCTGGTTCGTCGTGAACGTGGACGACGCGGCGTGGGTCGAGAACGACGCGTTCGGCGCACGCTGCGTGTTCGAGTCGTCGCCACGCGTGCTGGCCGAGCGCGCCGAGCTCGAGCCGCAACGGTTCGAGCAGGTCGGGATCACGCTGACGGTGATCCTGCCCGGGAGGCCGAGCGGCCTCTACCACAGCGAGTCGGCGCAGGAGGACTTCCTCGTTCTCGCCGGCGAGTGCATCGCATTGATCGAGGGCGAGGAGCGGCCGCTGCGGCGCTGGGACTTCGTGCACTGCCCCGCGGGAACGGTGCACGCGTTCGTCGGCGCCGGTGACGGTCCGTGCGTCCTGCTCATGGTCGGCGCGCGGCTCGACGGGAAGACGATCTTCTACCCGCGTTCGGAGCTTGCGCTGCGGCACCGGGCAGGCGTCGAGGAGGAGACGGCCTCGCCGCGAGACGCCTATGCGCCGTTCCCCGCATGGCGCCTCGGCAGGCCGGAATGGGCGATCGTGGATTCGAACCACGGACCTCCGCCTTATCAGAGCGGCGCTCTAACCAACTGAGCTAATCGCCCGCGAGCGAGCGCCAATATACCGAGGTTCCGTGGACGAGCCGGGTGCGGCGGAGGTAGTCCGTCGAGCCGGTGCCGGAGCATCGTCGCCTCAACGATCTCGTCGCTCGGGTGGATACGGGTTCCCGGCCTGCGGCCTGAGCTATATTCGGTCCGAGGTCGGGGATGCAGGAGATGCTCATCTACGGCGTCAGCTTCGACTTGGTCGGCAAGCAGCCGATCGTTCTGTTGAAGACCGCCGACGGAAACAAGTTCCTGCCGATCTGGATCGGTCACCCCGAGGCGGCGGCGATTCTCATGAAGCTGCAGAGCCAGGCGCCGCCGCGGCCGATGACGCACGACCTGCTGAGCGACGTGCTCGACCAGCTCGGCGCACAGATCATCCGCATCACGGTCACCGAGCTGCGCGAGAACACGTTCTACGCGCAGATCACGTTGCAACAGGACGGCAGCGAGATCGAGGTCGATTCGCGCCCGTCCGACGCGATCGCGCTCGCGATCCGGGCGGAGGCGCCGATCTTCGCCGCCGACCGCGTCATCGAGGAGTCGGCGATCGAGTTCGAGGGCGAGGAGATCGACCAGGAGCGTCTCGACGACGAGGTGGCGAAGTTCCGCAACTTCCTCGACGAGGTCACGCCGGACCAGTTCGCGGTCGAAGACGGCGAAGACGAATAGTCGCGGGCACATGCCCGTTCAGTTGAGCACGGACGCGGCGAGCGCGATGCCGTTGAACAGCCCGTGCACGATCATCCCCGGGTAGACGCTGTCCGTCCGGTTGCGCAGCCACGCGAGCGCGGCGCCGAACGGAACGAGGACGAGCAGCGCCTCGACGAGCCCGTGCGCGAGGCCGAACGCGATCCCGACGACGACGACCGACGGCCACGGCCCCATGAAGGCCAGCAACAGCGACTGCCCGAGCCCGCGGAACGTGAGCTCCTCGACGAGCGGAGCTACGAGCGTGAACAGCACGACGTTCGCGGCAAACGCGCCCGCGTGCGCCGGCTCCCAGTGCGTCGGCGTCAGCCCCTGCTCCTTGCCCGGGCTCTCCGGCAGCGGGATGAACGACACGGCGGCCTCGAGGATGTAGATGGCGACGATCGCCCCGATCGCGAGCCGTGCGCTGCGGAGCCACGACCGCGGCTTGCGCAGCGCGAGCAGGTCGCGGCTTCCGCCGGCGATGGCTAGCACGAACACGAGCCACAGCGCATAGATGATCAACCCGCCCGCGAACGTCGAGTAG
Organism: uncultured Actinomycetes bacterium; assembly: GCA_963753295.1. GTDB lineage: Bacteria > Actinomycetota > Thermoleophilia > Gaiellales > Gaiellaceae > Palsa-739. Next base: position 29,052 of record CAVWBZ010000019.1, read on the forward strand.
CTGTACACCTCGTTGTTCCTTGCGTTGCTCGACGCACTGCCGGTGCTCGTGAACCGGCCCGCGTAGTTGATCGCGGCGATGGAGAGGACGAGCAGCGTCCAGGCGAGGAGGCGGCCGCGCTGCTTCATGCGAGGATCCTCCTCGCCGCGTCGGCGAGCGGGGCCGGCTCGAAGCGAATGTCGGCGGCGCGCGCGCCGTCCGCGTCCGCCTCTGCGTCTCCGACGTGAACGACACCGCCGGCGGCGACGTCGAGAAGAGCAAGCGCGCGGTCGAAGATCCGCCGCGACGGCTTCGGAGCACCCGCCTCCGCCGACGTGACGACGGCGTCGAAGAGGTCGTACAGCCCGGCGTCCCGCAGATGGTCGTGCAACCCGACGTCCCAGTTGGAGACGACGGCGAGCTTCAGCCCGGCGCTCGCGAGGGTGCGGCACGCGGCGGCCGCGCCGGGCTCCGGCTCGAAGGCGAGCGCGCCGACGAAGGCGGGCGCGAACTCCCCGGGGTCGATGCCGGCGCCGGCGGCCGAGAGGAACACCTCCGCGCAGTCGCGCCGCAGCAGGGCGAGCGTCGCCTCGTCCCGCCCTTCGTGCGATCGCTCGACGTAAAACGCGACCTCGGCGTCGAAGGCGATCCGCACCGCCGGCTCGTCCCGCTCGACTCCACGGGAGCGGAGGGCCGCCCGCAGGCGCGGTACGGGATCGCGCAGGCGCACCAGGGTGCCGTACGCATCGATGGTCACCGCCTCGACGTCCACGGACGCCGATCATATGGTTGGGTCGATGAGGCACTTCACCCCGGACGACGCGAACGCCGAGCTCGTGCAGGTGCGCCCGCTCGTCGAGCGCATGGTCGAGCACCGCCGTGCGCACGTTGCCGCCCTCGCGCAGCAGGAGGAGCTCGAGGGCCGCATCCGCGGCAACGGCGGCGGCATCCCGCCGGCCGTCCTCGCCGAGGCGGCGGCGGTGGTCGAGCGCGAGGCCCGCTCGCTTGCCCGTGCGATCGACGCGATCGCCGAGCGCGGTGTCGAGGTGAAGGACGTCGACGAGGGTCTCATCGACTTTCCGGCGCTCCACGGCGGCGAGACCGTTCTGCTCTGCTGGCGGCTCGGCGAGGACGAGATCCGCTACTGGCACCGGATCGAGGAAGGCTTCGGCGGCCGGCGGCCGCTTGCAGAGTTGGACGATCCCGCGTCGAAGTAGGAGGGCTCCATGCCGTTCTGGCACCGGATCGTCATAGCCGCCGCCGTCTTCGCCGTCGTGACGCTCGTCGCACGCGCCGTCGACTGGCTCCTCGCGCGCCGGAAGCTGCCGCCGGAGGCGGTGACGCGCTATCGCGTTCTGCGCCGCAGCATCACCGTCGCCATGCTCGTCATCGGGTTCTTCTCCGCGCTGCTCGTCATTCCGGAGGTGCGCGCGATCGCGGGCGGCCTGCTCGCCTCGTCGGCGGTGCTCGCCGTCATCATCGGCCTCGCGTCGCAGCGCGTGCTCGGCAACTTCATCGCCGGCATCCTCATCGCGCTCACGCAGCCGATCCGGCTCGGGGACCGCGTGACGTACGCCGGGGTCGACGGCGTCATCGAGGAGATCGGCGTGACGTACACGTTCATCCGTGCAGCGGACGGGTCGCGTCTCGTCGTGCCGAACGACAAGCTGGCCTCCGACACGATCCTCAACTCGACGATCCGAAGCCGCGAGACGTTCGCCGAGATCACGTTGCAGCTGCCGTTGTCGGCAGACCTCGCCGCCGCGGTCGACGGCTTGCGCGCGGAGGTCGAGGAGGAACGGCTCTCCGACGTCTTCGTGAGCGGCCTCGACGGCAATGCGACCGTGACCATCCGCGCCGCCGCGCCGGACGCGGCGGCGGCGCTGCGGCTCGAAGGAGAGCTGCGTCTGCGCGCGCACACCCGCCTGCGCGCGATCGGCGTCTTCGGATGAGCGGCTACGCGAGGCGAAAGCGTAAGGCGCAACAGCGCCATCGCCGCCGCCGCCGTGCGCTCATCGTCGCGCTGATCGTGGCGCCGTTCGTCCTCGCCGCGGCGACGCTCGGCGGCGAGGCGGCGTTCGGGTCGTCGTGCAATCTGAACGCACTCCGGCCGGTGGCCGTCGGCCAGAACTCGGTCGTCTACGCGGAGAACGGCGCCGAGCTCGGCGTCATCCCCGCCGAGCGCAACCGCACGCCCGTCGCGGGCGCGGCGATCAGCCCGTGGGTGCGCGAGGCGACGGTCGCGATCGAGGACAGGCGCTTCTACGAGCACGGCGGCGTCGACCCGATCGGCATCCTCCGCGCCGTCGTCGCGGACGTGCGTGCGGGGAAGATCGTGCAGGGCGGCTCGACGATCACGCAGGAGCTCGTCCGCAACCTCTACCTCACGCGCCAGCGGACACTTCAGCGGAAGCTCACCGAGGCGTGTCTCGCGATCAAGCTCGGCGAGAAGTGGTCGAAGGACCGCATCCTGACGGCGTATCTCAACGAGGTGTACTACGGCAACCACGCGTACGGCATCGAGGCGGCGGCCGAGACGTACTTCTCCGAGCCGGCGCGCATGCTCACGCTCGATCAGGCGGCGCTCCTCGCCGGGGTGCCGCAGGCACCGTCGATCTACGATCCGTTCGTCCGGCCCGACGAGGCGATGGCGCGTCGCGACGAGGTGCTGCACGCGATGCTCGTCAACGGCGACATCTCCGGTGCGCAATACGACGCAGCGCGTGCGGACCGCAGCCTTCACCTCCATCCGGGGCATCGGTACAGCTCGATTCACGAGCCGTATTTCTTCAGCTACGTCGAGGATCTGCTCCAGCAGGAGTACGGCACGAACACCGTTCGCGAGGGCGGCTTGAAGGTGTACACGACGATTCGCCCGGGACTGCAGCACGCCGCAACGGCGGCGGTGACGCACGTCCTCGACGAGTCGACCGATCCGGCAGCCGCGGTCGTCTCGATCGATCCGAAGAACGGTGCGATTCGCGCGATGACGGCTGTGACGCCCGGCACGACGGGGAACCAGTTCAACTTCGTCACGAGCGGTGCACGGCAGCCCGGCTCGACGTTCAAGACGATCGCACTCGCGACCGCCGTCTCGCAGGGGCTCGACCCGTTCACGACCGACTACCTGTCGGCGCCGTTCTACTACGCCCCGCTGAAGTGGAACGTGCAGACGTACGAGCACACGTACGCGGGCGTCGAGCCGCTCTCGAGCGCGACCGTCCAGTCGGACAACACCGTCTATGCGCGACTGTCGCTCGACATCGGGCCGCAGAACATCGTCGACATGGCACGGAAGCTCGGCATCCGCACGTCGCCGCTGACGCCCGACCCGTCGATCGCGCTCGGCAGCGAGAGCATTACGCCGCTCGAGGAGGCGAGCGCGTACGCGACGCTCGCCGCGGGCGGCATCTACTCGAAGCCGATGGCGATCACGAAGGTGGTGCTCGCCGACGGAAAGCCCGACACCGCGGCCGGCTGGGGGAAGCCGAAGCGTGAGCGCGTCATCCCCGACTGGGTCGCGTCCACCGTGACGCAGGTGCTCAATCAGAACATGCTCTACGGCACGGGCACGGGCGCGCACGTCTCCGGGCGAACGGATGCCGGCAAGACGGGCACGACCGACAACTACGCCGACGCGTGGTTCTCGGGGTACACGGCGCGACTCGAGGCGACCGTGTGGATCGGCTATGCGCGCGGGGAGATCCCGATGCTGAACGTCCACGGCATCGCCGTCTCCGGCCCGACGTTCCCGGCCGACATCTGGCACCTGTACATGGAGGCGGCCGACGCGAGCCTGCCGGACACGCCGTTCCCGCCGCCGGCGACGAAGCCGCAGTGGCTGAGCTGGCACGGCACGTATCAGTACGGGCTCGCGTACGGGACGACGACGACGACCGCGACCACGACGACGACGCCGAAGCGCGTGCCGACGACGACGACGGCGCCGCCGCCGCAGACGACGACGACGGTGGAGACGATCGCGCCGCCGACCACGACCGCGGCCCCGCCGCCGACGACGACGGCGGAGACGACGACCGAGACGCAGACGACGCCGTAGCCGGTGGGGCCGGTGGCCCCGCGATCGCGTTACGGTATGCGTCGGGCGTGGACGCTTTGCTCTCCCTCGAGGCCGCGCAGGCGAAGGTGCTGGCGGCGGTCGCACCGCCGGTCGCGGAGACGGTCTCGATCGACGAAGCCGCGGGCCGCGTCACGGCCGAGCCCGTGCAGTCCCTCGTCGACCTGCCGCCGTTCGCCAGCTCGGCGATGGACGGCTTCGCCGTACGCGGCAGCGAGGTGCCCGGCGCGCTCACGGTGGTCGATGACGTCGCGGCGGGCAGTCCCTCCGGGCGTGCGCTCCGTCCCGGCGAGGCGATGGCCATCTCCACCGGCGGCGTCGTTCCGGACGGAGCGGACGCCGTCGTGCCGATCGAGCATGTTGTCCGGATGGAAAACAGCGTCGCGATTGCGGCTGCGGTCGAGCCGGGCGCGAACATTCGTCCCCGCGGCGGCGACGTCGTCGCGGGGCAGACGGTCGTCGGCGTGGGTGTCAGGCTCGGCGCGACGCAGCTCGGGGCGCTCGCGGCCGCTGGTGTGGCGCGCGTCGCATGCGCGCGCAGGCCGCGCGTCGCGGTCGTCGCGACGGGGAGCGAGCTCGTGCCGCCGGGAACGCCGCTCGGGCCCGGACAGGTGTACGAGGCCAATGCGCTCATGCTCGCCGCGGCGCTCGCCGAGACGGGGGCGGAGGTCGACCGGCTGCCGTCGGTCGCGGACGACGAGGACGCCCATCGCGCAGCGATCGAGCGGGGTCTCGAAGCGGATGTGCTCGTGACCTCGGGCGGCGTCTCCGTCGGGCCGCACGACCTCGTCCGCCGGATCGAGGCGGAGCTCGGCGTCGAGGAGATCTTCTGGCGCGTCGCCGTCCGTCCGGGCAAGCCGGTGTCGTTCGGCGTCCGCGGGGCGACGCTCGTCTTCGGTCTGCCCGGCAATCCGGTGTCGTCGCTCGTCGGCTGCGAGCTCTTCGTGAAGCCGGCGCTGCGTGCGCTCCAGGGCGTGCCGGATCCCCTGCCGCGCTACGAGCGCGGCCGGCTCCTCGCGGCGCTGCGCCGGAGCGCCGAGCGGGACGACTTCGTCCGCGCGCGTGCGCGCTTCGACGGTGACGGCGTCACGCTCGAGCCGTTCTCGGGACAGGAGTCGCACATGATCGTCCGCGCCGCGGTTGCGAACGCGCTCGTTCACGTCATTCGCGGAGACGGCGTCCTCGAAGCCGGCGCCGCGGTCTCGTTCGTGCGCATCTAGTCCCGCGGGGTCATCGCCACGAGCTTCGCGTACGGCATCTCGAGGCGGATGGCGTCGCCCGGGCGGTGAACGGGTCCTGCCGGCGCCAGACGACGATCGCCCACGCGCCGGCGAGGACGTCCGCCGCGATCAGGATCCCGCAGAGGATCCGCAAGCGCACGATGCAACTCAGCCGTGCAACGCGCTGCGCTCCGGTTCGGGTGCGTGCGCAAGCCGGCGGCGGCGCTCGGCGAGGACGAGGTGGCGGATCGTCTCCCGGATGGGGCCGCGCGGCGGCCGCTCCTCGGCGGCCGGATACGGCGCGTACCTGCCGACCGAGAGTGCGGCGAGCTGCGCGGCGGCGGCCGCCCACGCGAGCCCCACGACGAGGCCGGGGGCAGGCGCGTAGCCGAGTGCGAAGAGCCAGGCGACATACCAGGGGGCGTCGAGCCCGAGGCCGTACCTGCTCGCGAACGACCAGAGCAGGAGGGCGGGGCCGGCGAAGCCGGCGATGAGCACCGCCGCCCGCAGGAGGAACGCGCGCCCGCGCACCTGCGGCAGCCAGAGCCACACGTGCAGCGACGGCAGGAGGAAGAGGAGCGCGAACGGGTTCGTCGCGACGGTGAGGAGCGCGACGACGCTGAGCGCGAGGAGGGCGCCCGCGTGCCCGGCGAGCAGCTCCTCCGGGAGGACGTGCCGGCGCGGGATGAGCCGGTGGCGCGAGACGATCCATCCGAGCCCTGCGAGGATCGCGAGCGCGACCAGGCCGCCCGTCGGCCAGCCGACGCCGGCGAGCGTCGGCGGCCTGGCGGCGCCGTCCGCCCAGACGCCGGCGACGGCGAAGAGGGCGAAGACGCCTCCGCACCAGCCCCAGAAGGCGAGCCGGCTGCGGTAGCTGCGGAGCGCCGGCGCGATCGGGATGTGCCGGCGGCGGCAGCGGGCGAAGAGGTCGATGGTCGCGGCAAGGAAGGGCAGGAGCATCGCCACGAGGACGATCTCGATCGCCCAGCCGCCGACGATCCGGCTGCCGAGGTAGACGTAGCTCGACGGTCCCGAGGAGAGCGCGATGCCCTGCTCGAGCGCGTCGACGACGTTCTGCGTCGCCCGCCCGACCTGGCCGAGGCGGGCCCCGTTCAGGCTGCCGGGCCCTTCGCCCGTCGCCGCCGCCGGCCGGTCGCCGCCGGTGGTGATCGTCACCGCGGGCACGCCGCGCGCGACGAAGGGCGCCTGCTCGTACGGGCTGAACGGGAAGCCGAGGTCGACGAGCTGGCGGAGCGCGCTCGGCCGGGTGGGCTCGCTCCGCGTCTCGGCGGCGAGCTGAGCTCGAACCGTCTCCACGAGGCTCGCGGCGGGAGACCGGGGCGTGTCGCCGGTGAGCTCTATGCGGGGCAGGCCGTTACCCGCGACCGCGTCGAGGTCGATGACCGCGATGACGTCCTGGCGCTGTGGCGCACGGGCGGCGAACTCGGCCGCGCCGAGCCCGCCGATCGTCCCGCCGTCGGTGGACAGGAAGAGGAGCGAGTACGGGAGTGGCAGGCGTGCCGCGCCGCCGGCGGGAGCGTAGGCGCGCGCCAGCTCGACGAGGACGGCCGTGCCGGAGGCGTTGTCGTTCGCGCCGGGGCCTGTGCTGTCGTCGCGGTGGGCGAGGACGACGATCGTCTTGTGCGAGAGCCCGGTCTTTTCGGCGACGAGGTTCACGAGCGGGATCCGTCCGCGGCCGGGCACCTCGGCGGTGAACCGCTCCCGCGTGATCTCGTAGCCGTACGGGGTGAGCTCGCTCGTGAACCACCGGGCCGCTGCCGCCGCTCCCGGGGTGCCCGGCACGCGCGTGGGGATCTTCAGTGCGAGGTCGGCGGCGACGGAGCGGGCGTCGCCCGCGTCGAAGGCGGGCGGGACGTTCGGCGGCTGGAGCGCCGCCGGCCGCGCGACGCTGAAGGCGAGAACGAGGAGCGGCAGCCCGACGAGAAGCCACGTGCCGCGGTACAGACGCCCGTTGACGGGGCGGTCGAGCGAGCCCGGACGCGCGCGGCGCCGCGCCGGCGGAGGCGGAACGGCAGCCATCGGCGCTCTATAGTAGGACGCGGATTCGGCAGGCCCCGAGCAGGACGCATGTTTCCCCGTGAAAACGCCGACGCCCGACTCCGCGACCATCCTTCTCGTCGACGACGAGGACGCAGTCCAGAAGCTGCTCACGTACCCGCTCGAGCGCGAGGGGTTCCGGGTGCTCCAGGCGCGGGACGGCGAGGACGCCCTCCAACAGTTCGGCCGCGAGCGCATCGACCTCGTCGTGCTCGACCTCATGCTCCCGAAGCTCGACGGGCTCGAGGTCTGCCGGCGGCTCCGCAGCCAGAGCACCGTCCCGATCATCATGCTCACCGCCCGCGACGACGAGCTCGACAAGGTCGTCGGCCTCGAGCTGGGCGCGGACGACTACATCACCAAGCCGTTCTCCATCCGGGAGTTCCGCAGCCGCGTCCGGGCGCTTCTCCGCCGCGCCGCGCTCGGCTCCCAGGCCGACGGCCGCGACGTTCTCGGCACCGACGGCCTCGTCATCGACCTCGCACGCCGAACGGTGGCGATCCGCGGGCTGCCCGTCGACCTGACGTACGTCGAGTTCGAGCTCCTTCGGACGATGGCCTCCCGGCCGGGCCGCGTGTTCAGCCGGCAGGCGCTGCTCGAGTCCCTCTGGGGCGACTACGCCTACCGCGAGCCGCGCACGATCGACGTCCACGTGCGCCATCTGCGGGAGAAGATCGAGTCGGACCCGCACGAGCCGGCGCTCATCCAGACCGTCCGCGGCGTCGGGTACCGCCTCCGGGGCTGACGATGCCGTTGTTCCGCAGCGTCGGCGCGCGGCTCAGCCTCGCGCTGGCCGTCGTCGTCGCCGGCGCCCTCGGAGTCGTCTGGGTCGCCCTCGTCCCGACCCTCCAGCACCGGCTCGTGAACGGCCGGCTCGCGCTCCTCGCCCAGTCGGCCCACGAGATCGCGTCCGCCGAGTCGGGGCCGCCCGACCAGGACTTCATCGACGACGCGGCGCGGACAGCCGACGCCGGCAGGGCCGTCCTCTTCAGCCCGGCGAACGGGGCCGGCTCGCCGACGCTCCTCGTCGTCGCCGACTCGCGCCGGACGGGGCTGTCCCAGGACGTCGTCGGCGATGCGGTCGCGCTCCGCGCCGCCCGGACGCTCGCACCGGCGCGCGGCGTCGTCACGCGCGCGGGCGAGCCGTTTGCCGAGGCGGCCGTGCCCGACCGGTACGGCAACGTCCTGCTCTTCTCGGCCTCGCTCCGGGCGACGCTGAAGAACGTCGACCTCGTCCGGTCGCGGCTCATCTGGTCGGGCCTCATCGCGCTCGGCCTCGCCGTCCTCGCCGGCTGGGCCGCCTCGACGCTCTTCGCCCGGCGCCTGCGCCGGCTCGAGCGGGCGGCCGACCGCATCGCCGCGGGCGACTTCGAGGAGCCGGTGGTCGATTCGGGACGGGACGAGGTGGGGGAGCTCGCGCACGCGTTCGACCGCATGCGCCTCCAGCTGGCGCGGCTCGACGACGCCCGCCGGGCGTTCATCGCGAACGCCTCCCACGAGCTCCGGACGCCGCTCTTCTCGCTCGGCGGCTTCCTCGAGCTTCTCCAGGAGGACGAGCTCGACGACGAGACGCGTGCCGAGTTCGTCGATGCGATGTCCGAGCAGATGACGCGCCTGTCGAAGCTCGCGACCGACCTGCTCGACCTCTCGCGCCTCGACGCGGGCGGGATGCGGATCGAGATCGCCCCCCTGTCGCTGCCGGAGGTCGCCGCCGACCTCGCCGAGGAGCTGGAGGGGCTCGCGGCCGGCCGCGCGCACCCGCTCGACACGGTGGTCGAGGCGGCCGGTGTCGCGCTCGGAGACCGGGAGCGCGTCCTCCAGGTCGGCCGGGCCCTCGTCGACAACGCGCTCGTGCACACGCCGCCCGGCACGCCGGTGCGGATCGTCGCCTCGGGGACGACCCTCCGCGTCGAGGACGACGGGCCGGGGATTCCGGTCGAGCATCAGGAGCAGGTGTTCGCCCGCTTCACCCGGCTCGAGGGCTCGCGGGCGTCCGGGAGCGGTCTCGGCCTCGCGATCGCGCGGGAGCTCGCCGACCGGATGGGCGGCGACCTCAGGCTCGACTCCCGTCCGGGCCGGACGGTCTTCACGCTCGAGCTGCCGGCGGCCCGCGACAGCCGTTCCACGGGAAAACCTCGCGCACTTCGTGGCAATCCGCACGAGTAACCGCGTTAGGACGCCTCGCAAATGGGAAGAACCAGTCGCGAGACGGCGGCCGAGATCGTGATCGTGTAGAAATCGGCGGGTTTACCTTCCCGAATGTGGGAAAAGCGGAGCGTGGCGATGCACGTGATCGGCGAGACGACGACAGCGGCGGAGAGTGCGGAGGGCATCCGGTCGGTCCGGCTGCGGCTCCCTGCCCGCCCCGAGTACATCGCGCTCGGCCGCCTGGCGCTCACCGGCCTCGCCGAGGCGCGCACGCTCGAGGCGGACACGATCGCCGACCTGAAGCTCGCGCTCACGGAAGCCGTCTCGAACTCGGTGCGCCACGCATACGGGGCCGAAGGCGACGGTCACGTCGAGATCCGCTACGAGCTTCGCGCCGACCGCGTGACGATCGAGGTCGTCGACGACGGCAACGGGTTCGACCCGGAGGAGTCGCCGTCGTTCGACGGCGACGAGCTCTCGGAGGGCGGACTCGGCATCGCGATCATCCGGACGATCGCGGACGAGCTCGACATCGAGTCGCAGCCCGGTGTGCGCGGCTCGCGTCTGCGCTTCGTCAAGACGCTCTAGCACCGCGGGGTAGGTTTGCCCGCATGGCCGTCCGCCGCAAGCTGATCGTCGTCTCCAACCGCGGCCCGGTCTCCTACGCACGCGACGAGAGCGGCGTGCGCGTCGCGCGTCGCGGCGGCGGTGGGCTGGCAACCGCGCTGCGCAACCTCCTCGCCCGTCACGACGTGACGTGGATCGCGAGCGCGATGAGCGGTGAGGACCGCGCGGTCGCGCGCGAGCACGGCGGCGCGGCGTTCGAAGAAGAGGCGCGCGACGGATCGTCGTACCGGTTGCGTCTCGTCGAGCACGCCGCCGCCGCGTACGAGCGCTTCTACACCGTCGCCGCCAATCCGACGCTGTGGTTCGTCCAGCACTCGCTGTGGGATCTCGCGTATGCGCCCGACTTCGACGACGCGCGGCACGACGCGTGGTCGACGGGATACGTGCCGGTGAACGAGGGGTTCGCGGCGGCAACCCTCGCCGAGCTCGACCGGGAGCCGGCGGCCGCGGTCCTGTTCCAGGACTACCACCTCTACCTCGCGCCGGGCATGGTGCGACGCGCGCGGCCGGACCTCCTCAGCTCGCACTTCGTCCATGTGCCGTGGCCCGACGCGGGCGCATGGTCGGTGCTTCCCGATGACGTGCGCCGAGACGTGCACGCGTGTCTGCTCGCGAACGACGTGGTGGGCTTTCACACGCGGCGGTGGAGCCGCAACTTCCTGCGTTCGTGCGCGGACGTCCTCGGCGCGGAGGTGGACGGCGACGTCGTGCGCCACGCCGGCCGCGAGACACGCGTGACGAGTCATCCGATCGGGATCGACGTGGACGAGTTCGACGCACTCGCGAACGACGACGCGGTGCTCGAGCAGGAACGTGCGCTCGTCGCCGACCGGCCGGAGCACATCGTCCTTCGTGTCGACCGCACCGATCCGTCGAAGAACATCGTGCGCGGCTTCCGCGCGTTCGGTCTGTTCCTCGAGCGCCACCCCGAGTTTCGCGGCCGCGTACGCATGCTCGCGCTCCTCGATCCGTCGCGGCAGGACATCCCGGAGTACGCGGACTACGTCGCAGCCGTCGAGCGGGAGGCGCGGGCCCTCGGCGATTCGGTGGAGCTGCGCATCGCCGACGACTTCGCGCAGTCGGTCGCGGCGTACAAGCAGTACGACGCGCTGCTCGTCAACGCGGTGTTCGACGGGCTGAACCTCGTGTCGAAGGAGGCGCCGTACGTGAACGCGCGCGACGGTGTCCTCATCCTGTCCGAGAACGCCGGCTCGCACGAGGAGCTCGGCGCGTGGGCGGTGTCGGTCAACCCCTTCGACGTGTCCGGCCAGGCGGACGCGATCCATGCCGCCCTGACGATGGACGCCGCCGAGCGCCGACGCCGCCTCGACGCCATCCGGGCGCATCTGCGCGAGCACGATCTCGGAGAATGGAGCGCGGTGCAGCTCGCCGACCTCGACCGCGTACGATCCCGTCGGTGAACGAGCTCTCGCACGTCGACGAAGGCGGCGAGGTCCGCATGGTGGACGTCGGCGCCAAGCCGCTCTCGCGGCGCCGCGCGGTCGCGCGGGCCGAGCTGCGCATGGATCCCGCCACGGCTCGCCGGCTGCGGGAGCTGCCGAAGGGCGACGCGCTCGCGACGGCGCAGCTCGCCGGGATCATGGCCGCGAAGCGCACGAGCGAGCTCATCCCGCTATGTCACCCGCTGCCGCTCTCGCACGTCGAGGTCGTGCTCGAGGTGCGCGATTCGTCGGTGGAGATCGTTGCGTCCGCCGAGACGACCGCACAGACCGGCGTCGAGATGGAGGCACTGACGGCCGCCTCGGTCGCGGCCCTCACCGTGTACGACATGGCGAAGGCGATCGACAAGGGGATGGTCGTCGCGGAGGTGCGCCTGCTCGAGAAGACGAAGGAGGAGGTCTGAAGGCTGCGGTGCTCACCGTCTCCGACCGCGTGTCGCGCGGAGAGGTCGAAGACGCGAGCGGCGCAGTCCTCGAAGAGCTGCTGCGCGGTGAGGGCTACGACGTCGAGCGCCGCGTCGTGCCGGACGAGCACGACGAGATCGCGGACGCGATCCGGGAGCTCGCGCAGCGGGCGCGCCTCGTCCTGACGACCGGCGGCACCGGGCTCGCGCCGCGCGACGTCACGCCCGAGGCGACGCGGGAGCTCGTGGAGCGCGACGCGCCCGGGATCGCCGAGGCGCTCCGGGCCGACTCGCGGGCGAAGACGCCGCACGGCCTCCTCTCGCGCGGCGTTGCAGGAGTCGCCGGTTCGACCCTCGTCGTCAATCTCCCCGGCTCGCCGGGCGGCTGCCGCGACGGCTTCGCGGTCCTGCGTCCCGTCCTCGAGCACGCACTGCGGCTCCTCGCCGACGAGACGACGGCGCACCGCCAGACGTGAGCGTCGCCGCCCCGCTGCCCGCGCGTCTCGCGCGGCTCGTGAAGATCGAGCACACGATCTTCGCGCTGCCGTTCGCATACGTCGGCGCGTTCCTCGCCGTCGGCCGCACGCCGTCGGCGCACGACCTCCTGTGGATCACGCTCGCGATGGTCGGGGCGCGGTCGCTCGCGATGGCGCTCAACCGGCTCGTCGACGCCGGCATCGACGCGCGCAACCCGCGCACCGCGGGCCGCGAGCTTCCGAGCGGCCAGCTGTCGGTCGCGCAGGTCGCCCTGTTCTGCGCGGCGTCCCTCGCGCTCTTCCTCGTCGCCGTCTGGCAGCTCGCGCCGCGGACGCACTGGCTGTGGCCGATCCCCGTTGCCGGCTTCGTCTTCTACCCGTACCTCAAGCGCTGGACCTGGCTCTGCCACTTCTGGCTCGGCGCCGTCGACGGCCTCGCGCCGGTCGGCGCCTGGGTGGCGATCACCGACCGGCTGCCGTGGCAGTCGTGGGCCCTCGGCGCCGCCGTCGCGTTCTGGGTTGCCGGCTTCGACTGCTTCTACGCGCTCTTCGATCTCGACGTCGACCGTGAGCAGGGCCTGTATTCGATCGCGACGCGCTTCGGCGTGCGCGGCGCGTTCGCGGGCGCGCGGCTCTCGCATCTCGCAGCCGTCGCGTGTCTCGTCGCCGCGGGGCTCGGCCTCTCCCTCGGCGCGCTCTACTGGGTCGGCGTCGCCGCGGTTGCGGTGCTGCTCGGGTACGAGCACGCCCTCGTCCGGCCGGGCGACCTGCGCCGGCTCGACGCTGCGTTCTTCACGATGAACGGCGTGATCAGCGTCGTCTTCGCGGCGTTCGTGATCCTCGACGTGACTACGTGATCTCGACCGCCGGCGGCTCCTGCAGCGTCTGCAACACGACGCAGTAGCGCAGCGTCTTCTCGATCAGCTCGTCTCGGCGCTCCCCGGCGCCTTCGACATCGAAGCGCAGCGCGATCCTGTCGAACCCGACCGGGACGTCGCGGTCGATGCCGAGCGTTCCACGCAGGTCGAGCTCGCCCTCGGCGGTCACCTCGATCTTCGTCGTCTCGATGCCGGACGCGGCGGCGACCATCTGGCACGTCACCTGTGCGCAGGCCGCGAGCGCTCCGAGGAGGAGGTCGCCCGAGCACGGGGCCGTCCCGGAGCCGCCGACGCCGGCGTGCGCCTGCGCCTCGTAGACGGCGCGGCCGATGTCGACGGAGCACGCCGCCGCGCCCGACGTCTCGCCGCCGCGCGCGCCGAGGGTGATCCTCGCCGCGTCCGGCTCGGCGCGATACCGGTCCTTCAGAGGCTTTTGGGCTTCGCGCAGATCCACCGCGCCTACACTAACCGCCCATGATTCGGGCACAGAAGCTCGGCAAGCGCTTCGGGGAGAAGCGCGTCCTCCACGGGATCGACTTCGACCTCGGCCGCGGCGGCTTCGCGGTCGTCACCGGGCGGAACGGCTGCGGGAAGACGACGCTCCTGCGCATCTGCGCCGGGCTCGCCGCGCCGACCGAGGGGACGATCGAGCGCGAGGCGGGCCGCGCGGCGGTCGGCTATCTCGCCCACGAGCCGCTCGTGTACCGCGAGCTCACCGCGCACGAGAACCTCGAGCTGTACGGCCGCCTCTACCACGTGCCCGAGCGGCGGGAACGAATCGGCATGCTCCTCGAGCGCTTCGGCCTGTGGGAGGCGCGGCACGAGCGCGTCGCGTCGTACTCGCGCGGGATGACGCAGCGGCTCGCCCTTTGCCGCGTCCTCCTGCACGGGCCCGAGCTGCTCGTGCTCGACGAGCCGTACTCCGCGCTCGACACCGCCGGAGCGGAGCTGCTCGACGCGCAGCTCGCCGACCTGCAGGGCGAGCGCACGCTGCTCGTCTCCACGCACGACCCCGCGCGCGTTGCACCGTTCGCGACTGCGCAGATCGCGTTGACGTGAGCTACTTCGCCGACGTCCGCGCGCTCGCGCGCAAGGATCTCCTGCTCGAGCTGCGCGCGCGCGACACGTTGCCGGCAATGCTGCTCTTCGTCGTCGCGACGTTCGTCGTCTTCCACTTCTCGCTTCCGTCGGGCTCGTCGAAGCTCGCGGCGAGCGGACTGCTCTGGGTGGCGATCGTCTTCACGGCCCTTCTCGGGCTCGGCCGTGCGTTCGTGCCCGAGCGGGAGCAGCACGTCCTCGACGGCCTCGTGCTCGCGCCGTGCGACCGCAGCGCCATCTGGCTCGCGAAGGGAATCGCGACGTTCGCGTTCCTTGCCGCCGCCGAGGTCGTCGCACTGCCGGTGTTCGCGCTCTTCTTCCACGGCATCGGCGGGGCCACCGTCGCAGCGGTCGTCCTCGCGGACGTCGGCATCTGCTTCGTCGGGACGTTCCTCGGCGCGATGGCGGTGGCGACCCGCGCCCGCGACCTCCTGCTGCCGCTCCTCTTCCTGCCGCTCGCGATCCCGATCGTCGTCGGCGGCGTCGGCGCGAGCGTCGTCTCGGCGCCGGGGCGCTACCTCGCGTTCCTGGCCCTCTACGACCTCCTTTTCGGGGTGCTCTGCTGGGCTACCTTCGAGTACGTGGTCGCGGAGGCACAATGAGGGCGGTGGGTAAGGCGTACCGCATCCCGCTGCCCGCGCTGGCGGCGGCGTCCCTCGTCCTCGTGACGACTGCGCTCGTGATGGCGTTCTACGTCGTCCCGAACGACGCCGACCAGGGCTTCTCGCAGCGGATCTTCTACTTCCACGTCCCGATCGCGTTCACCGCGTACGCGTGCTTCGCCGGCGGTGCGTGGAAGGCGCTTCGCCACCTGTGGAAGCAGGACCCGAACGCCGACCTCGAGAGCTACGTCGCCGTCCACCAGGGCTTGATCTTCGGCTCGCTCGTCCTCATCACCGGCTCCATCTGGGCGAAGATCTCGTGGGGCCACTGGTGGCTGTGGAGCGAGGATCAGCTCGTGCTCTTCCTCGTGCTGTTCCTGTTCTACTCCGCGTACTTCATGTTGCGCTTCTCCGTCGATCCCGGTCCTCAGCGCGCGAATCTCAGCGCGGTGTACGCGCTGTTCGGCGTCGTACTCATCCCGGTGAGCTTTCTCGCGATCCGCATCGCGAAGCACTTCATCCATCCGATCGTGTTCACGAGCAACGTGACCAGCAACCTGCCCGGCTGGATGCTCGTCACGTACTGCGTCGCGCAGGCGGCGCTGCTCGTCCTCGCGTACACGCTCTATCGCATCGAGCTCTCGGGCAAGTGGCTCGACGCGCGCCTTCGCGAGCTGAGGACCGCGTGACGACGGCGGAGAAATACGTCACCGCCGCGTACTGCGCCGTCTTCGCCATCGTGCTCGTGTACGTCGTCCTCATCGCGCTCAAGCTCCACCGGCTCGAACGTGAGGTCGGCGAGCTCGAGCACCGCCGCCCGCCGGAACCGGCGGCCGAGAACGAGCGCGAGACGGCCGACGTTGGCTGAGCTCCTCTTCTGGCCCGCGCTCCTGCTGTACGGCGAAGCCGCCGTCGGCTACTTCGGTGACGCGCGCCGTCCCGGCATGGCCGGGCGGGCTGCGACCTGGGGGGTGCGGCTCGGTTGGCTCGTGCAGACGGCGCTGCTCGGGGTACAGGTCGCCCGCGACGACGGCTTCCCGTGGGAGACGTGGGCCGCGTCGCTGAACCTGTTCGTCTGGCTCGTCGTCGCGGCGTACCTCATCTGGGGCTGCCGGCGGCCGTATCGCCTGCTCGGTCTCGTCGTCATGCCGCTCGCCGCCGTGCTGCTCATCGTGGCGCGCGCGGGCGGCGGCACGGGCGTCGGGGCGAAGAGCCATTACTCGAACCTCTTCCTCGTCCTTCACGTCGGCCTCGTTCTCGTGGCGTTCGCGGGCTTCACGCTCGCGGCGGCGCTGTCGGCGCTCTACCTGTGGCAGGAACACCGGCTGAAGACGCGTGCGGCGACGATCCTGCGGCGGCCGGCACCGTCGCTCGCGACGCTCGATCGGCTCGCCGTTCGCACCGTCGCCGTGTCGGTGCCGGCGCTCACGCTCGGGATCGCCGTCGGCATCGGCCGGCTCGTCGCTCGCGGCGATCGCGTCGACGCCGTCGTCGTCACGACGCTCGCCACCTGGGTGGTGTGGGCCGCTTACCTCGTCGTGCGCGCACGCGGCTGGTCGGGGCGGCGCGCGTCCTACGTCGCGCTCGCCGGCTTCGTGCTCGTCGTCATCGTCCGACTCGCCCTGCCGGCGACCCACTTCGCATGATGCGTCTCGTCCTCGTCGGTACGTCTCACCACCATGCGCCGGTGGAGATCCGCGAGCGCGTGGCGCTCGGTCCCGACGAAGGTGCGGCGCTCGCCGCGCGCCTCGGGGAGGCGGTCTGCCTGTCGACGTGCAACCGCACCGAGATCTACGTAGCCTCCGAGGACGCCGACGCGGCCGAGGCGCAGGCCGTCGCCGCGCTCGCCGCGCTCGAGCCGGACGTCGAGCAGGCGCTCTACCGGCTGCGCGACCAGGCGGCCGCGCTGCACCTGTTCCGCGTCGCCGCCGGCCTCGACTCGCTCGTCCCGGGCGAGGGCGAGATCCTCGGTCAGGTGCGTGCGGCGTACGAGGCGGGCACCACGGGAGCGCTTCTCGACCGCGTCTTCCGGCACGCGCTGCACGCAGGCCGCAAGGTTCGCGCTCAGACGTCGATCGGCGAGAGCCCGGCGTCGGTCTCGTCCGCCGCGGCGGCGCTCGCCGAGCAGGTCTTCGGCGAGCTGGACGGATGCGACATCCTTCTCATCGGCGCGGGCAAGGTGAGCGGCCAGGCCGCACGCAACCTGCGCACGCGCGGCGCGCGCATCGCCTTCGTCGCCGACAGCAAGACGGACCGTGCGCAGATCGAGGTGGAGCTGGCGCGCGCCGACGTCGTCGTCTCGTCGACGAGCGCGCCCGGCTACGTCCTCGATGCCGCGACCGTGGAGCGCGCGCGCCACGGACGGCAGCTGCTGCTCATCGACCTCGCCGTCCCGCGGGACCTCGATCCGGCCATCCACCAGCTCGAAGGCTGCTACCTCTACGACATCGACGACCTCGAGGCGATCGTCGCCGAGACGCTCGCCGGCCGTCGCAGCGAGGCGGACCGGGCGGAGTCGATCGTCTCCGCGGAAGCGGACAAGTTCCACGAGTGGCAGGCGTCGCTCGAGATCGTCCCGGCGATCGCCTCGCTCCGCGCGCACGCGGAGGAGATCCGCGAGCAGGAGCTCGCGAAGGCGGAAGGGGTGCTCGGCCGGCTCGACGACAGCCAGCGCCGCGCGGTGGAGTCGATCACGGCGCAGATCGTGAACAAGCTCCTGCACCTGCCGACGGTTCGTCTGAAGCAGGCGGCAGCGGCAGCCGACGGGGTGATTTATGCTGAGGCGGTGCGGCACCTGTTCGGTCTCGGCGAGGAAGAGCGCTGAAGCTGGTCGGACTGACGGGGCGGCCGCTGCCGCTGCAAGTCCCCACCGCATTCGTACGCGTGCGGCCGCGGGGCGCGTCGATGTGCGGCCAGCCGGTGCGGAGGCGATCGCGCTGTGCTGATCCGCGTCGGCAGCCGCGGAAGTAGGCTCGCGCTGACGCAGGCGGAGCGTGCGGCTTCGCGGCTGCGGGCTCCCGGCATCGAGATCGCGCTGGTCCCGATCACGACGGCGGGCGACCGCGACCGGTCGAAGCCGTTCGGCGAGATCGGCGCGCGGGGCGTCTTCGTGAAGGAGCTCGAGGAGGCGCTGCTCGACCACCGCATCGACGTCGCCGTCCACTCGGCGAAGGACATGACTTCGACCGATCGCGACGGTCTCTGCGTCGGCGCATACCTCGTCCGCGAGGACCCGCGTGACGCACTGTGCGGTGCGGACGGCATCCGGCCCGGGATGCGCGTCGGCACCGCGTCTGCGCGGCGGAAGGCGCAGCTCCTCGCGCTCGAGCCGTCGCTGTCGATCGAGCCGCTGCGCGGGAACATCGACACGCGCCTGCGCAAGCGCGGCGAGCGCGGCCTCGACGCGATCGTCCTCGCCGCCTGCGGGCTCGACCGGCTCGGGCTCGCGCACGAGATCGGGCATCGCTTCGAGCCGGACGAGCTCCTGCCCGAGGCCGGCCAGGGCGCCCTTGCGCTCCAGGTTCGCAGCGGCGACGGGCATCTCGTCGCGGCCACCGACGACGAGGCGACGCGCCGAGCCGTCGAGGCGGAGCGCGCGGTCGTCGCAGCGGTCGGCGGCGGCTGCCTCGCACCGGTGGCGGCCCATCACGACGGCTCGACGCTGACCGGGCTCATCGCCGCCGAGGACGGGTCGTGGCTCGAGCGGCTCACCGGGGACGATCCGGACGCGCTCGGACGGGAGCTGATCGATGCGAGTAATCGTCACGCGTGACGAGCTCGTCCCGCGCCTCGAGGCGCTGGGCCACGACGTCGTCGTCTGCGAGCTCACCCGGACCGAGCCGCTCGGAGACGATCCGATCGACGCCCGTGCCTACGACTGGCTGATCGTGACGAGCCCGAACGGCGCGGACGAGATCGGGCGCCGGCTTGCCGGTGTCCCGCGGCACTTCGCCGCCATCGGCCCGGGGACGGCGGAGGCCTTGCGGCGGTACGGCTACGAGCCGGACCTCGTTCCGCGCGTCCACACACAGGAGGGGCTGCGCGACGAGCTTCCGCCGGGCCGTCGGCTGCTCGCGGCGGCGGAGGGCGCGCGCCGGGACGTGCTCGACGCCGACTTCCTTCCGCTCTACCGCACCGTCGAGCTGAGTCCGCCGGCGCCGGAAGGCGACCTCGCCGTGCTCATGTCCGGGTCGGCGGCGCGGGCGTTCGCCGCCACCGGCGCGCGGATGCCTGTCGTCGCGATCGGCCCCCAAACGGCCGCGCAGGCGCGTGCGCTCGATCTCGAGGTCGTCGCCGTCGCGAAGGATCACGACCTCGACGGCCTGGTCGAAGCCGTAGGTTCCCTCTGATGTTCATCACGTTCCTGACCGACTTCGGGCTGCAGGACGACTTCGTCGGGACGTGTCACGGCGTCATCAAGCGGATCGCGCCGGATGCGCAGATCATCGACATCACGCACGGGATCCGGCCCGGACGGGTGCTGCAGGGAGCGCTCCTGCTCGCGAACACGCTCGCGTACATGCCGACCGGCGTCCACCTGGCGGTCGTCGACCCGGGCGTCGGCAGCTCGCGCCGGCCGCTCGCGCTGCGCGACGGCGACGGACGCCTCTACGTCGGCCCCGACAACGGCCTGCTGCTGCCCGCCGCCGAGCGCTTCGGCGGCGTGAGCGCCGCGCACGAGCTCGCGAATCCCGCGTATGCGCTCGAACGCGTCTCGCGCACGTTCCACGGCCGCGATCTCTTCTCGCCGGCGGCCGCCCACCTCTCGCTCGGCGTCGAGCTGGCGGAGCTCGGGCCGCCGATCGACCCGGAGGAGCTCGTGCGCCTCGACATCCCCGAGCCGGAGATCGGCGCGTCGACGATCCGCGGGAACGTCCTGGCCGTCGACCGCTTCGGGAACGTCGCGCTCAATCTCACCCGCGAGCAGCTCGAGGGCGCGGGGATCGTCCCCGGCATGCGCGTCGAGCTCGTCGCCCACGACCAGCGCTACTTCGCGGTCGCGGCGCGAACCTTCGGCGACGCCGGGCCCGGCGAGCTCGTCCTCTACGAGGACAGCTACCGGAACGCCGCCGTGGCCGTGTCGCGCGGCAGCGCCGCCGAGCTGCTCGGCCTCGAGGAAGGCAGCGACCTCCTGATCAACGTTGGATGAGCGCAAGGTCGCGCGGCTGATCACCGACGCGGTCGTGCGCCGGCCCGTCCTCTGGCGCCTGCTGCGGGGACGGATGCGGGACATCTTCGAGCGTGTCGCGCCGACGTGGGAGACGCGGCTCACGCCCGGGCATCTCGCTGCGCTCGAGCTCGCGCTCGCCGGCGTCGAGCGGCCGGCGCGCATCCTCGACGTCGGCACCGGCACCGGCGTCGCGGCGCTCGCGCTCGCCGCGCGGTATCCGGACGCCGACGTCACGGGGCTCGACCTCTCGCCGGCGATGCTCGCCGAGGCGGGGAGGAAGCGTGTGCCCGGCGTCCACGACCGTGTGCGTCTCCAGGTGGGCGACGCGGCCGCGCTCCCGTTCCCCGACGAAAGCTTCGATCTCGTCGTCCTCATGAACGCGATCCCGTTCTTCGACGAGCTCGCCCGCGTGACCGCGCCGGGGGGCACGATCGCGCTCTCGTTCTCCCGCGGCGCCGAGACGCCGATCTACGTCCCCGAGTCGCGCCTGCGGGACGCGTTCGGCCGCCGGGGGTTCTCGGACTTTGCGGCTTTTGCCGCCCCTCCGGCGACGGCATTTCGAGCCCGGAGGCGCTAGTCTCCCGCCAACGGACGTTCGCGACACGGTTGCACCGGTCCGGACGCCTGCAGCCCCCGCGAAAGCGTCAGCATTTGCGGGGGCTCTTTCTTGTCGCCGTACGCCGGAGCCAGGCACCTTGCGTCGGCGAACGGTGGGCAAGGGGCGAACCCCTGGTGCCTGGCACCGGATTGCAGGAGAAGGTGGCGAGGGCCGGACTCGAACCGGCGACACCCCGGTTTTCAGCCGAGTGCTCTACCAGCTGAGCTACCTCGCCGCGGGCCGCAAGTCTAGCGGTGTTCCTGCGCGGCTCGTACGGCGTGGAGGCGTTGCACGAGGCTGTCGACGAGGTCGCCCTTCAAGAGGACCGCATCGGCGCCCGCTTCGCCCACCGCCTCGTGGAGCTCCGGCGCCGGGTCGCCGGTGAGCGCGATGAGGCAGAGGTTCGGGTGGTCCTTCCGGAGCCGGGCGACCGCGGTGACGCCGTCGACGACGGGCATGTGCAAGTCGATGACGACCGCGTCCGGGTCGAGCTCGTCCGCGAGCTCGATCGCGTCCAGCCCGTTGCCCGCGGTGCCCGCCACCGTCAGTGCCGGCTGGTGCTCGATGAGGGGGCGGAGCGAGTCGAGGAAGTCGGCGTCGTCGTCCACGAGGAGGACGCGCACCGGGACTGCGATCGACCCGTCCGGTTGTTCCACGGGAGGACGTTAGCCTTGTCGTCGTGACCGCGCAACCGGCTGAGCGTAAGGTCGCGCTGATCGGCGCGCCGCTCGATCTCGGCGCGGGCCGGCGCGGTGTCGACATGGGCCCCTCGGCGATCCGCTACGCCGGGCTCGAACAGCACCTGCGCGAGATGCTCGGCATCGCGTCGGCCGACCTCGGCAACATCGAGTCGCCTGTCGCCGAATCGATGGAGGTGGGCGACGAACGTGCACGCTTCCTGCCGCAGATCCTCGATCTCTGCGACCGCGTCGCGTCGCTCGTCGCCGGCGCGCGTCGCAAGGGAGAGACGCCGCTCGTCCTCGGCGGCGACCACTCGGTCGCGCTCGGAAGCCTCGTCGGCATGGCGTCCGTGCACGGGCGCGGCGGCGTCATCTGGCTCGACGCGCACGGCGACCTCAACACGCCGGAGTCGTCGCCGACGGGAAACGTCCACGGCATGGTGCTCGCCGCCGCGCTCGGTCTCGCCGGCCCGGGGTTCGCGCGCGAGGGATGGACGGTGCCGGCGGTCGAGTCGGGCCGGCTTTCGCTCGTCGGGGTGCGGTCGCTCGACCAGGGAGAGCGCGAGCTGCTCAAGCAGCTCGACGCGAAGGTGTTCACGATGACCGACCTCGATCGCATCGGCATCGAGCGGTGCATGCGTGAGGCGATCGCGCACGCGTCCGGGGCGGCGTTCCTGCATGTGAGCCTCGACCTCGACGTCGTCGATCCGGAGACCGCCCCCGGTGTCGGCACCCCCGTCCGCGGCGGCCTCTCCTACCGCGAGGCGCACCTCGCGATGGAGCTCATCGCCGAGTCCGGGCTCGCCGACTCGTTCGACGTCGTCGAGGTGAACCCCGTCCTCGACCGCGAGAACGCGACGGGGAAGCTCGCCGTCGAGCTGATCGCCTCGGCGCTCGGCGAGCGGATCCTCTAGTCGGAGAGGAAGCGCTCGACCGCGTCGGCCGTTTCGTCGAACGCCGCCCACATGACCATGTGCATGCCGGGAACGGTGACGACGCCGCCGCGGCCGTACGCGGCCACGTGCTCCTCGCGGACGAGGCCGTATGCGGGCGCGTACAGCAGGAGCGCCGGCATCGTCAGCACATCGGGCGACGGCGGCTCGGTCGCGAGCTCGCGGTAGATCGACGCGACCGCGTCCTGCGCGGTGAGCCTGCGCACGCGGCCGTCCGGGAGCGCCTCGACCTGCAGCGCGACGTCGGCGGCGGCTCGGGCCGCGTCGAAGCCACCCGCGTCCTCGCGCGACGCGACCCAGGCCTCGACCGACTCCCAGATGTACGCGCGTTCCTCGAGCTCGGTCGACGCGACCCATTCGGCGATCTGCGGCAGGACGTGGATCGCCGGATCGAGGAGGACGGCCCGGCGGATCCGCTCCGGCCGCCGCGCCGCGAGCTCGAGGATGAGGCGGCCGCCGAACGAGTGCCCGACCCAGTCCGGTTGCGCAAGCCCGAGCGCGTCGATCGTCTCGACGAGGTCGCCCACGTACGTGGCGAAGTCCCACGGTGGATCCCACCCCGACCGGCCGTGGCCGCGGAGGTCGACGGCGACGACGTGGAAGCGCTCGGCCCAGCGCTCCTCGGCGAGCTGCGCGAACCGTCCCGCGTGGCCGGCGACGCCGTGCACGCACACGATCGGCGGCGCCTCGGGATCTCCCCACTCGGCCACGTGGAGCTGCACGCGGCGACGATACTCCCGCCGTGTGGATCGAGGTGATCGAGGGCGACATCGCGTCGCTCGAGGTCGACGCGGTCGCGAACGCCGCCAACGACCGGCTCTGGATGGGCGCCGGCGTGGCCGGCGCGTTGAAGCGCGCGGGCGGCGAGGAGATCGAGCGCGAGGCGATGGCGAAGGGCCCGATCCCCGTCGGCACCGCCGTGGCGACGCCGGCGGGGAGGCTCCAGGCGCGCTTCGTGATCCACGGCGCGGTGATGGGCCAGGATCTGCGCACGAACGCCGGCCTCGTTCGCCGGACGACGTATGCGTGTCTCACGCTCGCGGACGAGCTCGGCTGCCGCTCCCTCGCACTGCCCGCGTTCGGCACCGGCGTCGGCGGCTTCCCGCTCGACGAATGCGCGCGGATCATGGTCGAGGAGACGCGCGCGTTCGAGCCGCGGTCGCTCGAGTGGGTCGTCTTCGCCGTCTTCGGGGCCGACGCCTACTCGGCGTTCTCGTCCGCCTTGGGCCGGTAGTACTTCCGCCCCTTCAGCTCGTCCGGAAGGTAGTCGACGTCGAACCCGCGTGGGTCGTCGTGCGGATAGACGTACCCCTTGCCGTGGCCGAGCTGGCGTCCGTACCAGCTCCCGTCGCGCAGCGCGTCGGGTGGCTTGACGTTCCCGTGCTCGCGGACGTCGGCGGTCGCCTCGTTCAAGGCGACGTAGCTCGCATTCGACTTCGGCGCGCATGCGAGGTAGATCGCCGCCTGCGCGAGGTTGAGCCGCGCTTCCGGGAGCCCGACGTGCTCGACCGCGTGCGCCGCCGACACTGCGACGACGAGCGCCTGCGGGTCGGCGTTGCCGATGTCCTCGGACGCGAGGACGATCATGCGGCGCGCGATGAAGCGCGCGTCCTCGCCGCCCTCGAGCATCGCCGCGAGGTAGTACACGGCGGCGTTGGGATCCGAGCCACGCATCGACTTGATGAACGCGGACGTGAAGTCGTAGTGCGCATCCGACGCCTTGTCGTACACGACCGGCCGCTTGCGTGCGGCGTCCTCGACGTTCTCCGCGGTGATCGCCCCGCGCGCCGTCTCGCCCGCGAGCTCGACGATGTTCAGCGCGTTGCGCGCGTCGCCGCCCGAGCGCTGCACGACGAGGGCGACGACCTCGTCCGCCGCTTCCGCGCCGACCTCGGCGAGGCCGCGGCGCACGACGACCGTCATCTCCTCGGGCGAGAGCGTCTCGAGCTCGTAGATCTGCACGCGCGACAGCAGCGCCGAGTTCACTTCGAAGTACGGGTTCTCCGTCGTCGCCCCGATGAGCGTCACGAGTCCCTCTTCGACGGCCGGGAGCAGTGCGTCCTGCTGCGCCTTGTTGAAGCGGTGGATCTCGTCGAGGAAGAGGATCGTCCGCCGGCCGCTCGTTCCGAGCCGCTC
This sequence comes from uncultured Actinomycetes bacterium, assembly GCA_963753295.1. Classification (GTDB taxonomy): domain Bacteria; phylum Actinomycetota; class Thermoleophilia; order Gaiellales; family Gaiellaceae; genus Palsa-739. Next base: position 53,617 of record CAVWBZ010000019.1, read on the forward strand.
GCGCGCGCTGCCGAGCACCTCGCGCACGTCCTTCACCGTCGCCGACACCGCCGACAGCTCCTCGAACGCCGCACCCGTCGAGGCGGCGACGATGCGTGCGAGCGTCGTCTTCCCGGAGCCGGGCGGTCCGTAGAAGATCGACGAGCGGACGCGATCCTCCGCGATCGCCAGGCGCAGCGCGGAGCCCTCGGCGAGCACGTGCGCCTGGCCGACGAACTCGTCGAGCGTCCGGGGGCGCAGCCGCTGCGCGAGGGGCGCCACCTCGCCGGCCCGCTGCGAGGCTGCGTCGGCGAAGAGATCGCTCACGAGCGGAAGTATGCTCCGCCCATGGTCACGACAAGCCTTCGCACGGAGGTCACGGAGCTCCTCGGCGGGCTCATCAAGCTGGACACGACGAACCCGCCCGGCAACGAGACGATCGCCGCCGAGTACCTGCGCGCCTACCTCGAAGCCGCCGGCCTCGAATGCGACCTGATCGCCCGGTCCCCCGAGCGGGCGAACCTCGTCACGCGCATCAAGGGAACGGGCGACGGCCCTTCTCTCCTCCTGCTCGGGCACACGGACGTCGTCCTCGCCGATCCGGCCGAGTGGGACGTGCCGCCGTTCTCGGGCGAGGTGCGCGACGGCGAGGTGTGGGGCCGCGGCGCGCTCGACATGAAATGCCAGGTGGCCGCGAACGCCGTTGCGATCGCCTCACTCGCGCGCGAGGGCTTCAGGCCGTCCGGCGACCTGATCTTCGTGGCGAACGCCGACGAGGAGAACGGCGTCGGCTTCGGGCTCGAGTGGATGTGCGAGGCGCACCCGGAAGCGGTGCGCGCGGACTACTGCGTCAACGAGGGCGCGGGCGACCGGATGGAGATCGGCGGCAGCGCGTACTACCTCTGCTCGTCGGCGGAGAAGATGAGCTCGCCGTTCAAGCTCCGCGTCCACGGGCGCTCCGGGCACGCGTCGATGCCGAACATCGCCGACAACGCGCTCGTGAAGGCCGCCGTCCTCATCCAGCGAATCGCCGCGTACCGGCCCGAGCCGCAGATGCAGCAGGAGGTCGAGGGCTTCCTCCACGCAGTGCTCGGAGAGGTCCCGAGCGCCGCGCACGCGGTGGAGCGCGCGCGCGAGGTCGACCGGGCCGCCGCGGAGCTGATCGAGCCGCTGCTCGCCCCGACGTTCTCGCCGACGATGATCACGGCGTCGCAGAAGCGCAACGTCATCCCTGCGCTCGTCGAGGTCACGGTCGACTGCCGCATTCTCCCGGGTCAGACGCAGCAGCATCTCGAGCCGATGATCCGCGCGGTCCTCGGCGGCGACGTCGACTACGACATCGAGTGGCTCGAGGGCAAGGGCGGCACGCGGTCGCCGCTCGACACGCCGTTGTGGCGGGCGGTCGAGTCGTTCGTCTCCGAGATCGAGCCCGGAGCCCACGCGGTCCCCATCTGCGTCGCCGGCTTCACGGACAGCCACTGGCTGCGGGACGCATTCGGCACCGTCGCGTACGGGTTCTTCCCGCTGCGGACGATGCCGGCCGACGTCGCAGCGTCGCTGATCCACTCTGCGAACGAGCGCATCCCCGTCGACGATCTCGAGCTCGGCGTCGACTGGCTGCGTCACGCCGCCCGCACTGTGTGCAGTTGACGGTCGAGCTCGGCTCGGTTGCGGAGCTTGAGGCGGCGCTCGCCGCGGAGGACTTCGAGGTCGCGCGCGTGTTCGTCTCGTACGGCGCGTGCGCGCCGTCGGCGCCGGAGCCGTGCGCGCTCCCGCGCGTCGCGTACTCGCTCGACCCGTCCGAGCCCGCGTGCGGCTCGTTCACCGTCGGCGAGTGGAATGCGACGTGGAGCGAGTGCGAGTACGCCGACGCGGTCGAGATCGTGCGCGCGGCCATCTTCGAGGGCGACGTCTACCAGGTGAACCTCGTGCAGCATCTCCGTGCCGAGTTCGACGGCGATCCGGCCGCGCTCGCCGCGGCGCTTGCGCCGCTGCGGCCGCTCGAGCCCGCCCCGCTCGCCGGCGACGGGTGGGCGATCGTCTCCGCCTCGCCCGAGCTCATGCTGCAGAAGCGCGGCCGCATCGTGCGTACGTCGCCGATCAAGGGCACGCGGCCCGCGGGCGTGCCGATCGACTCGGCGAAGGACTCCGCCGAGCACGTCATGATCGTCGACCTCGAGCGCAACGACCTCTCGCGCGTCTGCAAGCCGGGGACGGTGCACTGGCCGGAGCTGCTCGCCGAGCGCCAGCTCGCCGGCGTGACGCACCTCGTCGCCACGGTCGAGGGGGAGCTGCGCGACGACGTCGGCCTCACCGAGCTGCTCGAGGCGGTGCTTCCCGGCGGCTCGATCACCGGCTGCCCGAAGAGCACCGCGGTCGAGCTCATCGCCGCGCTCGAGCCGGTCGGCCGCGGTGCGTCGATGGGAGCACTCGGACGCTTCTACGCGAACGGCGATCTCGACCTCGCGCTGACGATCCGCACGTTCGCCGTTGCCGACGGCGAGATCCACCTCTGGGTCGGCGGCGGCATCGTCTGGGACTCGGACCCGCTCGCCGAGGTCGAGGAGTCGTGGGTGAAGGCGCGACCGCTCCTGGCGGCGATGTGAACGTCCTCGCGACAGCCGTCGCCGGCCGTGGCCTCGTGCCGCCGCACGAGCCGGTGTTCGCGGCCGACGACGAGGCGCTCCTCCGTGGCCGGGCGGTGTTCGAGACCGCGCGCGTGTACGGCGGGAGGCTCTTCCGGCTCGCCGACCATCTCGAGCGCCTCCGGCTGTCCGCCGCCCGCGTCCGGCTCCAGGAGCCGGACGCCGCCGAATGCGCACGGCTCGCCGCGCTCGTCGTCGAGGCGGCCGGCGAGCCCGAGCTCGCGGTGCGGCTGTACTGGACGGGGAGGACGCTCGTGGCCACCGCCGGCGCGGTCGGCGCCGAGCTGGAGGAGCTCCGGCGTCGCGGCCTGCAGCTCGCCACCGTTTCCTGGGCGACCGGCATGCTCGCCGGCGCGAAGTCGACGAGCTACGCGGAGAACATGGCCGCACAGGACGAGGCGGCGGCGCGGGGCGCCGACGACGCGCTCCTCGTGGCCCCCGACGGCACCGTTCTCGAGGCGCCCACCGCGAACGTGTGGTGGCGCGAGGGCTCGAGGATCGCCACGCCCCCGCTCGCCCTGCCCGTCCTCGCCGGCGTCACGCGGGCCGTTCTCTTCGAGATCGCGCCGGCGGCCGGCTACGACGCCGTCGAGGGCGTCCTTCCGGCTGCTCGGATCGCCGAGGCGGACGAGCTGTTCCTTTCGTCGTCCATCCGCGAGGTGATGCCGGTCGTGTCGGTCGACGGCGTCCCGGTGGCCGGCGGCGCGCCCGGGCCTGCGGCGATCGCCTTGCAGCAGGCGTTGCGGGCGCTCGCGGGGGTACCCTCACCGCAATGAGCGAGGAGAAGATCCGGCTCGGCGGCATGGCCCTCGCCAACGGCGTGCTCGTGCAGGGCCCGACGGCGTGGGCGTGCGCGATCCGGCACGACGACGGTCGCATCGAGGTCGCCTCCGCGCGCAAGCGCTTCCGGGCCGCAGGCCTGAAGACGCCGTTGCTGCGCGGTCCCGCGCGGCTTCTCGAGGCGGTCGCCGTCCTTCCGGACGTGAAGCGGAAGCTCCCGGCCGCGCGGCTGCCGATGCAGGACGGGCGCACGCTCGTGTCGGTCGTCGGCGCGGCGACGGCCGTCAGGGGCCTTCGCGAGTCGAGCCGGCTGCGGCCGGCGGCGCAGGAGCTCCTCGCCGGCATCGCGTCGCTCGCCCCCGCGCTGTTCGCCCTCCGCGGCGGCGACCTCGCCGCGTATCACGGCGCCGAGCACATCTCCATCGGGACGTACGAGCACGGCCCCGGCGCGACGAAGGAGCACGAGCGCTGCGGCGGCCACCTCATCGGGCCGCTCGTCGTCACCTCCGCGATCGGCAGCACACTCGCCGGGCTCGCCCCCGAGCGGCTGCGCGGCCACGCGCGCGCCGCGGCGCAGTTCGGCGCGATAGCGGCGTCGACCGAGCTCTTCAGCTGGATGGTGCGTCATCCGAAGAACGTCGTCGCCCAGGCGCTCTCGAAGCCCGGCCACGAGCTCCAGCATCGGCTCTCGACCGCAGAGCCGACGCCGGAGCAGCTCGAGGTGGCCGAGGCCGCGCTGCAGGCCTGCCTGGAGCTCGAGGATGGCGACCGCTCGCAGCACGCGTAGCCGCCTCGATCCGGAGATCTTCGATCTCCCGGTCGACAAGATGCGCGCCGGCTACTACACGGACGCCTACTTCAACCACTCGCGCGCGACGCTGCTCGCCGACGGGCGCCACCCGCGCGTCGTCATGCAGGTCTTCCAGAAGAACCACGCCTACCTCGGCGGCATGGACGAGGCGATCGCGATCCTCAAGCTCTGCAGCGAGGACTGGGACGCGCTGACGGTGCACGCGCTCTTCGACGGCGAGCCGGTGGAGCCATACGAGACGGTGATGACGATCGAGGGCGACTACACGCTCTTCGCGCATCTCGAGACCCTGTACCTCGGAGTGCTCGCGCGGCGGACGCTCATCACGACGAATGTCGTCGGCGTCATCGAGGCCGCGAACCGCAAGCCGATCATCTTCATGCCTGCCCGCCACGACCATCACCGGGTGCAGACGGGCGACGGATACGCCGCCTACGTCGCCGGGCTCGTCGCCGGCGCGGAGATCGGCGTGACGACCGACGAGCAGGCGTCGTGGTGGGGTGGGCGCGGCATCGGCACCGTGCCGCATGCGCTCATCGCCTCGTACGGCGGCAACACCGTCCTCGCCGCGCTGAAGTTCGCCGAGTGGGCGTCGCCCGACATGAACGTCACGGTGCTCGTCGACTTCGAGAACAACTCCGTCGAAACCGCCCTCGCCGTCGCGCGCGCGCTCGGCGACCGGCTGTGGGGCGTCCGGCTCGACACCTCCGAGAGCCTCGTCGACTTCTCGCTCGTCGCCGAGATGGGCGATTTCGTGCCGACGGGCGTGAACGAGCGCCTTGTGCGCAAGGTGCGCGAGGCGCTCGACGGCGACGGCTTCGAGCGAGTGAAGATCGTCGCCTCGGGCGGCTTCACCGTGGACAAGATCCGCGCCTTCGAGCGGCTCGGCGTGCCGGTGGACGCGTACGGCGTCGGGTCGTCGCTCATCCGCGGCGCGAACGACTTCACGGGCGACGTCGTCCTCACCGACGGGCGCCCCTCCGGTAAGTTCGGCCGCCGCTACCGCGAGAACCGGCGGCTCGAGCGGGTCGCGTAACATCGCGCCGGCCGGCACGAACAAGCCGGTCTAAGGGGTCCGTGCAAAGCTGCCGATGAGGGGTATGGATGGTGGGGAACTGGTTCCATCAAGCTGCGACTTTCGCCACCACCTGGCTCCCGCTCGCGTTCTTCGGGATCCTCATCATCACCGCCTGGCTTCTCTGGAGAACGGTGGGGATGATGCCGCGCATCCGCCCGGCGACGGTGGACAACAAGGCGAAGTCCCAGATCACGTGGAGCGACGTCGCCGGCGTCGAGGAGGTCCGCGCGGAGCTCATGGAGGTCGTCGACTTCCTCCGCGATCCGAAGCGGTTCCAGCGGCTCGGGGCGAAGGTGCCGAAGGGGCTGCTCCTGTACGGGCCGCCCGGCACCGGCAAGACGCTGCTCGCGCGGGCGGTCGCCCACGAGTCGGGTGCGAACTTCTACTCCGCGAGCGCATCCTCGTTCGTCGAGATGTTCGCCGGCCTCGGCGCCTCGCGAATCCGCAAGCTCTTCGCCGAGGCGCGCAAGCACGCGCCGGCGATCGTGTTCATCGACGAGCTCGACGCCGTCGGCGCGCAGCGCACCGGACACGGGTTCAACCGCGAGCAGGACCAGACCCTCAACCAGCTGCTCGTCGAGCTCGACGGCTTCGAGGGTGCGAATCAGGTCGTCGTCATGGGGGCCTCGAACCGGATCCAGGATCTCGACCCGGCGCTGCTGCGTCCCGGCCGTTTCGACCGGCAGATGCTCGTGGCGCCGCCCGACCTCGCCGGACGCGAGGCGATCCTCCGCGTGCACGCGCGCGGCAAGCCGCTCGCCGCCGACGTCGACCTGAACCAGACCGCACGGCAGACGAGCGGTCTCACCGGCGCCGAGCTCGCGAACATCTGCAACGAGGCGGCGATCTTCGCCGGCCGCCGCAGCGACGTCTACGTGACGCAGCGCGACTTCGACAACGCCATCGAGCGCGTCGTCGCCGGCCTGCAGCAGAAGAAGGTCCTCACCGACAAGGAGCGCCGCATCCTCTCGTTCCACGAGGGCGGGCACGCGCTCATGGCGCACCTCATGGGCTCCGCGATGGAGCTGCAGAAGGTCACCATCGTCTCGCGCGGCGACGCGCTCGGGTATGCGTTCTACCTCCCGGAGGAGGACCGCTACCTGCACACGAAGGAGGAGCTCGTCGACCGCATGGTCGTCGCGCTCGCCGGCCGCGCCGCCGAGGAAGTCGTCTTCGGACGCGTCACGAACGGCGCCGCCAACGATCTCGAGAAGGTGACGGAGATCGCGCGCGCCATGGTGTTCGAGTGGGGTATGTCCGACATGGTCTCCTCGCGGACGATGCGCGCCGACAACTACGCGCTGTCGGAGGAGACGAAGCGTCTCCGCGACAACGAGCAGGCGCGGCTGACGGACAGCGCCTACGCCGAGGCGCTACGGCTCCTCCAGAAGCATCGCGTCCCCCTCGACCGCCTCGCCGCCGCGCTTCTCGAGAAGGAGACGCTCGTCCGCGACGAGGTCATGGCCCTGCTCGCCGACGTCGAGTCGGAATCGCGGGCATCCGACTCGGTCGGGGTCCCGCGGGTCGTCGCCTCCGGCGGCGCCGGCTCCGGCGTATAGCATCGGCCGCGTGGAGACACGCGGCATTCACCATGTCGGTCTCGCGGTCGCGGACCTCGATGAGGCGGTGCAGACGTACGAAAGGCTCTTCGGCGGCCGCGTCGAGCATCGCGGGCGCGTCGAGGAGCAGGGTGTCGAGGCGGCGTCCGTCCGCGTCGGCTCGAGCAGGGTCGAGCTGCTCGCCGCGCTCGGCGACGACACGCCGGTCGGCAAGTTCCTCGCAAAGCGCGGGCCGGGGATGCATCACGTCGCGTACGAGGTCGACGACATCCGCTCGGCGCTCCGCGACCTGGAGGCGGAGGGCGCCGAGCTGATCGACGCCGAGCCGCGCCACGGGATGTTCGGCCTCGAGGTCGCGTTCGTGCATCCCGGTTCCGTCCACGGCGTTCTCACGGAGGTGGTGTCGGGTGGCTGAAGGCGATCGGGTGCGCATCGAGGTCGGCTTCAAGGGCGGGCAGACGGTCGGCTCGTTCGTGACGCGGGAGTCCGCCGACCAGCTCGAGCGGGCGTTGCACGAGGATGGGCCGCGGGTGGTCGTCCTCGACACGGAGGAAGGCCCGTATCACGTCGTCGTCCCCGTGGTCTCGTACTTCCGCCGGTTCAACCGGGCGAGCCGCGTCGGCTTCACATCCGGCTAGCGGTGTTACGGCGGCCGGGTCGAGGGGGAAGCACACGCAGGTGAGCGGAGAACCGTCCGAGAAGTCGTCGCGGGATTCGAACGAGAACGTCCGCCGGCTCGTGGAACGGGCGCAGCAGGGCGATCGGGACGCGCTCGAGGAGCTCTACCTCATCCACTTCGACCGTATCTACGGGTACCTGCACATGAGCGTCGGAAACCGCCACGACGCCGAGGACCTGACGACGCAGACGTTCCTGAAGATGCTCGAGTCGATCGGTCGCTTCAAGTGGCGCTCGGCGCCGTTCTCCGCCTGGCTCTTTCGCATCGCGCACAACGTCGCGATGGACCACTTTCGGGCGCACAAGCGGTGGCAGCCGGAGGAGGAAGTCCCGGAGCCGCCCGGCTCGGAGGAGCCGTCGGCCGAGCTCGAGGCGATGCAGTCGATCGGCCGCCAGTCGATGATGAAGCTGATCGACACCCTCTCGCCCGAGCAGCAGCAGGTGCTCACGCTGAAGTTCGTCTTCAACTTCGCCAACGCCGACGTCGCGACGATCCTCGGCAAGAGCGAGGGCGCGATCAAGTCGCTCCAGCATCGCGCGCTCGCGGCGCTGCAGAAGCAGGTCACCCAGAAGACCTAGCTACGGTTCGGTCGTGGCTCTCGAAGTCGGGATCGTCGGGCTGCCGAGCTCGGGCAAGTCGATGCTGTTCGCGGCGCTCACCGGCGCGCGGGCGCACGGCGACGTCGGCATGGCCGGCATCCCCGATCCGCGCCTCGGGCAGCTCGCGGAGGTCGTGCACGCACGCAAGGTCACCCCGGCGTCGGTCCGGGTGGTCGAGGTGCGCGGGACCGGGCCGGAGCTGCTCGGCAAGCTGCGGCAGGTGGACGCGCTGCTCGTCGTCCTCGACGGCTTCTCCGGGACGCGCGTCCCCGCGGACGACCTCGAGACGCTGAAGCTCGAGCTGCTCGTCGCCGACCGCGACCACGTCGAGCGCCGGCTCGAGCGGGTTGCGAAGCAGGCGAAGTCGGGCGAGGCGAAGCTCAAGCGCGAGGCCGAGCAGCTGGAACGCCTGCTCGTGCACCTCGACGCCGGCAACGCGCTCGCCGACTGGGGGGAGGAGCAGCCGCCCGAGCTCGAGCCGCTGACGACGAAGCCGCTGCTCTCCGTCGTGAACGGGCCCGACGGGATCGACCTCCAGCTCGAGGCGGAGCTCGCGGAGATGCCGGAGGAGGAGGCTGTCGAGTTTCGCGGCGGCGGCGAGTCCGCACTTGCCGCGATCCTCCGCCGGCTCGTCGAGACGCTCGACCTCATCACGTTCTTCACCGCGGGCGAGAAGGAGACGCGCGCGTGGACGCTGCGTCGCGGGAGCACCGCGCTCGACGCGGCCGCGACGATCCACTCCGACATCGCGCGCGGGTTCATCCGCTGCGAGGTCGTGCGCTGGGACGACCTCGTCGCCGCGGGCGGCCACGCCGAAGCGGCCCGCGCCGGCAAGCAGCAGCTCGAGGCGAAGACCTACGTCGTCGAGGACGGGGACGTTCTGAACATCCGCTTCAACGTCTGAAGATCGCGCGGCGGTCGACGATCTCGACGAGCTCGTAGCCGAGCGCCGCGGCGTTGTTCAGCCGGGACTCCCAGTCGGCGGCCTCGCCTTCGAGCGGGACGACGAGAAAGGATGTGTCGGGGAAGCCGAGCGGCCTCGGCTGCGGCGGCACGTTCACATCGCGCGTCGCGCTGCGGAGGAGGTCGGCTCCGCGGCTCTCGGTTCCTGCGATCCCGCGGAGCATGTGCTCCGGGGTGATCACGCTGTCGCCTTCCTTCACCGAAGCGCGCAGGGCGAGCTCGAGCGCGCGCTTCGCCTCGGGGTGGAACGCCGGCCGGCCCGTGGGATGCTCGTCCCCGGGCTCGAGCTGCGCGCGCACCGCGTCCGCGGTGAGGCCGACGCCCTCGACGCCCTGCGCGAGGACGCCGAGCAGCAGGTGCTCGGTGCCGACGTGGCCATGGCCGAGAGCGCGCGCCTCCTCCCGCGCGACGACGACAGCCTCGCGCGCTTCGGGCGTGAAGCGCGTGAGCGTCGGGCCCGCCCCGGGCCGTCGCCGGCTCGGGAAGGGCAGCCGCCGAGCCGGCTGTCCGGCATAGGAGAGTGCGAGCGCCTGCTGGAGCAGCTGGCACGTCTCGGCACCGATCGAGCGGTCGTTCGCGGCTGCACGCTCCCGCAGAAGCTCGTACAGCTCGTCCGGGACGTTGCGCACGTGCAGCGTGGCCATGCACGCGCAATGCTAGCGCTGCGCTACCGCTGAGGCAAGAGGCGCCGGCGGGGTCGTACGCCCCCGCCGACCCCCTGGGACGGCTCAGTCGCCGCAGCCGCAGCCGCTTCCGCAACAGCCTTCCATTGGATCCCTCCTTTCATCGATCGACGTCGATGGATGATACATTGACGTATATCGATGAAGACCCTCCCGGTCCTTCCCGCGCTCTGCTGCGGCCCGGACACGCCGCCCCTCGACCGCGACGAGGCGGTCCTCCTCGCCGCGCGCTTCAAGGCGCTCGCCGACCCCGCGCGCGTCGCCATCCTCAACCGGCTCGCCGCCACCGACGAGGTGTGCGTCTGCAACCTCGTCGCCGCGCTCGATCTCGCTCAGCCGACCGTCTCCCACCATCTCAAGGTGCTGCGCGACGCCGGCCTCGTCGAATCGTCGCCGCGCGGGACGTGGGCCTACTACCGGCTCGTGCCCGACGCCGTCACCGCGCTCCGAGCGGCGCTCGGCGGATGAGACGCGCGCTCTTCGTGTGCGTCCGCAACGCCGGCCGCTCGCAGCTCGCGCAGGCGCTGTACGAGCGCCTGGGCGGCGAGGCGCGCTCCGCCGGCACCGCGCCCGGCGCCGAGCTCCAGGAGGCGGTCGTCGAGGCGCTCGAGGAGATCGGCATCGACGTGGCCGGGCGGACGCCGCGCAAGCTCACGCAGGCGGACGTCGAGTGGGCGGGGCTCGTCGTGACGATGGGGTGCGGCGACGCCTGCCCGGTGCTGCCGGGCAAGGAGTACGTCGACTGGGATCTCCCCGACCCCGTCGGCATGTGTCTCGAGGAGGTGCGCGAGCTCCGCGCCGTCGTCGAGGCGCGCGTCGCGGAGCTACCCGGCTGAGACGAGCACCACGCCCGCGAGCGTCATGACGACCCCGAGGTCCTGCGAGCGCTGCACACGCTCGCCGATCGTCACCCGTGCGAGGAGCACCGTCACGACCGGGTAGAGCGACGCGAGCACGGAGACGACGCTGAGGAGCCCGTGCGCGGACGAGGCTGCGGCGAAGAGCACGTTGCCGCCCGTGTCCAGGAAGCCGATCGCGATGAGCGCGGCGAGATGCGGGCGGATGCCGCGGACGCCCTGGCGGCGGGCGAGGAGCGCGATCCAGATGAGCGACACGGACGTGAGCCGGAACACGAACGACGGCCACAGCCAGTCATGTGTGGATGCGGCGTGGAACAGGACGAAATAGCCGCCGAAGCCGAAAAGCGCGACGATCGCCCAGCCCGTCCCCGCGGCGATGCGCGTGCGGTCGCCGCCGCGCTCGATCGACGTCATCGCCGTGCCGCCGAGCGCGGCGACGAAGCCGATCTCCTGCACGACGCTGACGCCGTCGCCGTGCGCGAGGCCCCACGCGACCGGGATCGCGGCTGCGACCGAGGCGATCGGCGCGACGACGGTGATCGCGCCCGCGGCCATGCCGCGGTAGAAGCCCACGATGCCGGCGGTGCCGAGCACCGCCGCCGGAATCGCCCAGAGGATCTCCCGGCCGGGCGGCCCTTGCCACCGGGCGGCGACGACGATCGCGAGGATCGCGAGCCCGAACGGCTGCGACGCGCCCATGACGACGAGCACCGGCAGCACACGGCTCTTCACGCCGCCGAGGAAGTCGCCGACGCCCCAGGCGAGGCTCGCGAGAAGCGCGTAGGCGGCTGCCACTACTCGACGGGTCTCGTTGCTGCGACCGCGTCGAGCTGGTTCGCGTGGTAGAGCACGGCCGCCTCCGCGGTGCGCGCGGCGCGTGCGTCGTGGTGGCACGCGACCGCGTGGAGGAGATCGGCCGGAGCCCCCGCGTCCTCCAGCATCCGCAGGCCGAGATGCACGTGGCCGAGCAGGCGGCCGTCCTCGGTCGGGTGGAAGAGCGGCGGCGGCCCGAGCTCGCGCGTTCGGCCGACGTCGTGCACGAGCGCGCCGGCGACGAGCAGGTCGGCGCGCAGGCGCGGATGGAGCTGGCACAGCTCGCGGCAGATCGTGGCGACGCCGACGGTGTGCTCGAGCAGCCCGCCCGCGTACGAGTGGTGCCCGTCGGGTGTCGCGGGGTACGAGCGCAGCGGCGCTTCGCCGAGCACACGCACGACGACCGCGCGCAGCGCGTCGTCGTGCACCTCGGCGGTGAGGAACTCGAGGAACCCCTCCAGCTCGTCGGCGTCGCGGCGGAGCGCGGGCGCCATCGACGCCGGGTCGACGTCGGCGGCCGGCTCGAGCGTGCGCACGTCGAGCTGAAGCGTGTCCCGGAAGCGCTCGACACGTCCGAGCACGTGCACGGCATCGCCCTCGCCGAAGCGCCCGTCGAGCAGCTCGACGTCGTTCCAGACGCGCGCGGCGATGCGGCCGCTCGGATCGACGAGCTCGAGGGCGAGGTACGGTGCGCCGTTCTTCGTCCGCAGCCGCTGCTTCTTCGCGACGGCATACACGCCTTCGACCGTCCGGTTCTCTTCCAGCTGCGCGATCGCGGTCATGCACCGTGAGTCTAGGCTGTGATCGATGGCGCGCATACGCCCGTTCCGAGCGCTCCGCTACGACCTTCCCGACCTCGCGCCGGTCGTTGCGCCGCCGTACGACGTCCTCTCCGGCGAGCAGCGCGCGGAGTACCTCGCCCGGAGTCCGTACAACGTCGTCCACCTGACGCTGCCGGACTCGGAGGAGCAGGCTGCCCGCGACCTCGAAGCCTGGCAGGACGACGGCGTCCTCGTCCGCGACGACGAGCCTGCGTACTGGTGGCTCGAGCAGGACTACGTCGGCCCGGACGGCGTCGCCCGCCGGCGGCACGGGCTCGTCGCGTCGCTTTACGCCGAGCCGTACGAGGCGCGCGTCGTCCTTCCGCACGAGCGCACGCACGCGGGCCCGAAGGAAGGGCGCCTCCGCCTCCTGCGCGCGACGCGCACGCAGCTCGAGCCGCTCTTCTTCCTCTGGGACGGGACGATCGAGGTCGACGGCCTCGGCGAGCCGGACCTGCAGGTCGACGGCGACAAGCTCTGGCGCCTCGACGCCGACTTCGGCGACGCGCTCGGCGAGGAGCTCGCCGAGGCGCAGCTGCTCATCGCGGACGGCCACCACCGCTACGAGACGGCGCTCGCGTTCGGCGAGTCCCCCTGGCTGCTGGCGGTGATCGTCCCGACCGACCAGGAGGGGCTGACGATCTTCCCGACCCACCGCGTCGCCCGGTCGGTGAACGGGGCGGCCGGCCGGCCGATCGAGCGCCCCGTCGACGAGCTGCCCGGCGTCGTCCTCTACCGCGGTGGCCGCTACGAGCTCATCGACGGCGAGGGGCTCGACCCCGAGATCGTCGACGCGCTGAGCCCGGAGGGCGTGACGTACACGCCGCAGCGGGCGGACGCGGAGGCCGCCGTCGACCGCGGCGAGGCCGAGGGCGCGTTCCTGCTCCGGGCGCCGCGTATCGAGGACGTGTGGGAGGTCGCCGGCCGCGGCGACGTCATGCCGCAGAAGAGCACGTTCTTCTACCCGAAGCTCACCTCCGGCCTGCTCTTCCACCCGCTTGACTGACTGGCTCGCCGTGTGCCGGGCCGCCGCGGAGGACGTACGCGGCGTGCTCGCCGAGCTGCCGACCCGCGCCGAGCGGGAGCCCGTCGTCGGTCACGGTCGCGGCGGCGACGACACGACCGCCATCGACGCCGCGGCCGAGCGCGTCGTCCTCGAGCGTCTCCGGCCGCTCGGCGTGTCCGTCGTCTCCGAGGAGATCGGCTTCCTCGAGGGCAGCTCGACGCTCGTCGTCGTCGACCCGATCGACGGCTCGCTCAATGCCAAGCGCGGCATCCCGTTCTTCAGCCTCTCCATAGCGGTGGCCGAAGGCCGGCGCATGGACGACGTCCACTTCGCGTACGTCTACGACTTCGGCTCGGATGAGGAGTGGACCGCGCGCCGGGGTGAGGGCGCGTGGCTCGACGGCGAGCCGCTCGGCGGCGTCCGTCCGAAGGACGTGCTCGAGACGCTCGGCTTCGAGGCGACGCTCACGTCGCTCATCGCCGACCACGTCGGCGCGTTCTCCACGCTCGCGCACCGCATCCGCGTCTTCGGGTCCCTCGCGCTGTCGCTCTGCAACCTCGCCGCGGGACGGATGGACGGGGTGTGCTCACTGAAGGAGGCGCGCTCGGTCGACATCGCCGCCGCGCAGCTCCTCTGCCGCGAGGTCGGGATCGCGGTCGAGCTGTTCGACGACCCGCGCCCGTTCGGGGAGGCCGAGCTCGACCTCGAGAAGCGCTCGCGCATCGCCGCCGCCGGGACGCCCGCGCTCTGCGACGCGATCGCGGACGCTCTACGCCGATGAGGCCGCGCGCCGCCTGAGGACGATCGACGGCGGCCGGAGCGCCCCGGTGGCGCCGAGCGCGAACAGGAGCCCGCCGCCGGCGATCAGGACGTCGCCGACGGAGAAGACGTTCCCCCACGGCACCCAGGCGGGCGCCGCCCAGCGGTCGACGAGCCATGCGAGGTGCGGCGACGCCATCGACGCGCTGTTCCGGCTCTGGGTGAAGTGGAGCCCGGCGGCGCGGAGCGCCGACGGCAGCGCCGGCATGTGGCCGCCGTTCGACACGACCGCCGCGAGGTTGAGGAGCAGCCCCGCCGCGATCGGCGGAATGCCGGCGATGTGGAAGTTCCGCGCCGCGCCGAGGGCGAAGAGCCCGAACGAGCAGAGCCAGAGGACGACCCCGATGCGGTCCGACGTCCGCCACGGCAGCGTCTTGAACGGGAAGGCGACGAACTGGAGCACGATCGCGGTGTAGAAGATCCAGACCCACCGGAGCCGGAGCGAGCCGATCCTGCTCCAGCGGCCGCCGAGGAGCGGCGCGAGCACGAGGCCTGCGAGCAGGGGAAGCGCGAGTGCCATGGGCTCAGGCCAGCGCCAGGCGCTCGGCCGGCTCACAGTCGGCGAGGTAGCGCTCGAGCGCCGCCACGATCGCGGGGTCGAACTGCGTGCCCGCATTCGCCCGCAGCTCGACGAGCGCCGCGTCGACGCTCTGCGCGGGCCGGTACGGCCGCTCGGCGGTGATCGCCTCGAACGCGTCCGCGACGAAGATGATGCGCGCCCCGAGCGGGATCGCCTCGCCGGCGAGCCCGTGCGGGTACCCCTTGCCGTCCCACCGCTCGTGATGGTGGAGCACCCAGGAGTCGACCGGCTCGATGCCGACGCCGTCGAGCAGCGCATGCCCGAACTCGGGATGCTGCTGGACCATCGCCCACTCCTCCGGAGTCAGTGCGCGCGGCGCGGAGAGGACCGCATCCGGGAGCGCGACCTTGCCGAGGTCGTGGAGGAGCCCGCCGTAGCGAAGGCGGTCGACCATCTGCTCGTCGAGGCCGAGGCGGGCGCCGATCTCGCCGGCGAGCGTCGACACGATCTCCGAGTGCCTCGCCGTGAACGGGCTGCGCGCGTCGACGAAGCGCACGAGGTTCTCCGCCGCGCGCAACCGGGCGCTGCGCTCGGCCTCGCGGCCGAGCTCGCCGGGGGAGTAGATGCGCACCACGGACGGGCTGTAGAGGCAGGACCGGTTCTTGCCGTGCCGCTTCGACCAGTAGAGCGCGCTGTCGGCGACGTGCTGGAGCTCGTCCGCCGACTGGCCGTGCTGCGGGTAGCTCGCGATGCCGATGCTGATCGTCGTCGGGCCGGCGGGCTGGTCGACCTTGCCGAGCTGCTGCTGGAGCTGCTCCATCTCGCGATACGTGCTCATCTCGTCGAGCGACACGAGCAGCGCGAACTCGTCGCCGCCGAAGCGGAACGCCTCGGCGTTCGCGATCGAATCGAGCAGGCCGGCGAGGAGGGTGAGCGAATCGTCGCCCGCCGGATGCCCGTAGACGTCGTTGACCTGCTTGAAGTCGTCGACGTCGACGAGTGCGAGCGAGAAGGGCTTCCCGGAGCGGTCCGACTCGAGGATCATGTCGTGCAGCGCGGCCTGGTAGGCGCGGTGGTTGCCGAGGCCCGTCAGGTTGTCCGTCCGCGCGTCCTTCGCGGCCATGCGCGAGTTGATGAGGCTCCGCTGGTAGCCGATGAGCGTGAACAGCGGGCCGGCGAGCAGCGCGATGAGCCACGGGTGGACGATCCAGAGGTTCGCCGTCAGTGCGGCGAGCACCGCGACCATCATGAACACGATCCCGTTGCGGCGAAGGCCGAGCAGCGCCACCTCGCGGTACGGCGCTTCCTGCGCGAACGAGATCGCCCCGGAGACGAGGAGGGTGTTCGTCGCGAGCTGCAGGAACGACGCGACGAGGATGTACAGGGTGAGCTGGCCGGAGCCGACGCCGTCGGCGCTGCCGATGAGGAGCACGGGGAGGCTCGCCATGAGCGCGCTCAGCGAGTGGGAAGAGACGTTGAACGCGATGCGCCCGAGCGGTCTCCGTCCGGTGACGAGCGCGAGCGCGATGCTGACCGCCGCCATCGGGACGGCGTACTGCCATCCGAAGAGGATCGCCACCGTCACGGTGAAGACGTTCGCGACCGAGACGTCCGACTTGCCGCCCTCGTGCATCGGCATCGGCTTCAGGTCGGCGAGCATCGCCAGCGCCGACAGCAGGATGACCCCGCCGGCCTTGTCGAGCGACGGCGGGTCGAGCGCGATCGTTACGAGGGCGAACAGGGTCAGCGGCGCTGCGACGGCCATCGTCGCGCCGATAAACAGAAAAAGCCTCCTCGGGAGGCCGCAGATCTCGTCGGGGAGCTTCAAGGCGGTATCCGTGTGAGAAAGACGCCTAGCGGGACCGGGCCCCCGGCTCCGGTCCCGACTAAGCCGACTTTGTTCCTCAGTCCCAGCGCCAGTCAGCGCCGGCACCGACAACGAGGGCAACGAGCGCTGCCAGGACGACAGCCGCCTTCACGAAAGTCGCCGCATTCAACGTGCGTGTATACCAACGAACCACAGGATTTCACCTCCTGGGAGATGTCCGCAGTAATCCCGTCTTCACGAGCAGTATCGTCGCCGGATCGGGGTGCTGTGCATCCCCATAAAAGGGGAGGTTTCCGGGCAGAATGAGGCGTGCCGCCGGAACCCCGCGTCCACCTTTCGAGCGCCGACCGCATCCTCTTCCCCGACGACGGCGTCACGAAGGGCGACCTCTTCGCCTACTACGCGCGGGTCGCCCCGGTGCTCATCCCGCACCTCCGCGACCGGCCCTTCACGCTGAAGCGCTACCCGCACGGCATCACGGGCGAGGTCTATTTCCAGAAGCAGGTGCCGCGGGGAGCCCCCGGCTGGATTCCGACGCGCCGGTTCACCACGCATCCGCGCGGGGGCGGCTCCCGCGAGGTGGACTTCGCGCTCGTGAACTCGGCAGACGCGCTGCTCTGGATGGTGCAGATGAACTGCGTCGACATGAACGCCTGGTACTCGCGCGTCGACCTGCCCGGCCGTCCCGACTACGTCGTCTTCGACCTCGACCCGCCGGAGGAGCCGGACGGCTTCGCGCTCGCCATCGAGGTGGCGCACCTCATCCGCGGGCTCCTCGACGAGGTCGGCCTGCCCGGGTACGTGAAGACGAGCGGCGCCGACGGGATCCACGTGCTCGCCCCGATCCGGCGCCGGGCGGGTTTCGACGACACGTACGCGTTCGCCGAAGCCGCATCCCGTCTCCTCGAGCGGCGCCACCCGGGCATGGTGACGACGGAGTGGTTGAAGAAGAAGCGCTCGGGCGTGCTCGTCGACCACCGCCAGAACGGCTGGGGCAAGACGATCGCGTCGGTCTACTCGGTGCGGCCGAAGCCGGGTGCGCCGGTGTCGACACCGCTTCTCTGGGAGGAGCTGACGGCAGACGTTCGCCCGCGGGACTTCACGATGGACGCCGTGCTCGACCGCATCGAGCGCCACGGCGACCTGTTCGCGCCCGTCCTGGCGGAGGCGCGCCCGCTCGGCGCGGCCGCCCGGGAGCTGGGGAGGCTCTTGGAATAGTGTTCGCAGCGTGCGGCGCGCTCTCGTCATCGCGCTCCTCCTGCTCGTGTCCGTGGGCGCGGGGTCGGCGCAGGCCGCAAAGCCGAAGCTCCACGTCGTCATCACCGCGCAGAGCCATCACCCGAAGCTCCACCACACGTGGAGATACGAGGTGCACGTCACCGCCGACGGCAAGCCCGTCGCCTGCAAGATCCACCTGCAGATGTGGCTCATGGGCTCCTCCGTGGGAGAGGTCGGTACGCACGTGGTGAAGAACGGCGTCTGGAAGGAGACGATCGTCGCCACCGGTCCGAACGCCTTCCCGCCCGCGTCCGTGGGCCAGCCGCTCACGCTGCACGCGGCCGTGACCGCGAAGGGCTACCGCGCAGGCGCGGCCGGCTGGAGCATCTCCGTCGTCAAGTGAGCGGCGCCGGCGTCGAGGTTCGGCACGTTCGCAAGCGCTTCGAGGACGGCCGGATCCGTGCCCTCGAGGACGTGACGCTGTCGATCGGCGCAGGCGAGCTCGTCGCGCTCACAGGTCCTTCCGGAGGCGGTAAGAGCACGCTCCTGAATCTCATCGGCGCCCTCGACCGGCCGGACGACGGCGAGATCGTCGTCGGCGGGCTCGACGTCACGCATCTCCGCCACCCTGCGCGCTACCGCGCCGAGATGGTCGGCTTCGTCTTTCAGTTCCACAACCTCATCACGACGTTGAACGCGGTCGAGAACGTCCAGATCCCCATGCTCGGGATGCGACCGCGGGCGGCGCGCGAGCAGCGCGCGCACGATCTGCTCGACGAGGTCGGCCTCGGCGACCGCATCGGAAGCTACCCGCCGACGCTCTCCGGCGGCGAACGCCAGCGCGTCGCCATCGCGCGCGCGCTCGCGAACGAGCCGCGGCTCCTGCTTGCGGACGAGCCGACGGGCGCGCTCGACTCGGAGACGGGAGCGCAGATCATGGATGTGCTCCGCCGCGTTCGCGACGAGCACGGGACGACCATCCTCCTCGTCACGAACGACGACGATGTCGCCGCCCAGGCGGACCGGGTGCTTCAGATCCGCGACGGGTTGCTCAGCGACCGGCCGGAGCGGCCTGTGCGGCCAGCGCTCCAACAGCGGTCCTGAGCCCGTCCACGGACTTCATGAGGTAGGCGACCTGCGCCTGGACGTAGCCCGCGTCGAGCTGCGACGACGGGGTCGAGCTCACGTAGCCGTTCAGCGCGTGCAGCTCCGTCGTCACGCGGTCGAGGTCGCCGGCGAGCGGACGCGCGGCCGAGGCGATCCCCGCCTGCGCGCTCCTGGCGGCGGCGAGCGCCTTGGCGAGCTTCGTCTTCGCCTGCGCCAACCCTCGGCGCGACGTGGCGAGCGACGTCGAACGCGTATCTGCGGCTGCGAGCGCGGCGCGCGTCGACACGAGCTGTGCGCTGAGCGTGTGCGTCCGTGCCGTCGCCGACACGAGCGCCGACTCGGCCGACGAGCCGCGCTGCGCCTCGTGCCGCCAGCCGATCGAGAAGCCGGCGGCGCTGAGCAGGCCCCCGCAGAGGAACGCGGACCCGACGAGCACCCACACGACCCGTGGCGAACGCCTGCGCGGCGGTGCCACCGCGCGGCGGTGCGACTCTGCGACCGGCCAGGACATGCGGACGCCGTTCTCCGCGCCGTGCGCGAGTCCTGCTACTCGCGGCGGAGGGCCTCGATCGGGCTCAGCTGGAGCGCGCGCCACGCGGGGTACGCGGCGCCGAGGACGCCGACACCGAGCGCGAACGCGAGGCCCCAGATGAAGACGTTCGCGGTGAAGTCCGGCGACACGAGGTTGGAAAGGCCCGTTTGCGCGGTGAACAGATGCGCGGCCAGCACGCCGACGCCGAGACCGAGCGCGAGCGCGACGAGGGAGATGCCCACCGCCTCGCTGACGATGAGCGCGGCGATGCGCCGGCCGGGCCATCCGACCGCACGCAGGATGCCGATCTCCCGGATGCGCTCGAACACCGACATCGCCATCGTGTTCGTCACCCCGATGCCGCCGACGATGAGCGCGAGTGCCGAGATGACCCAGCCGACGTTGATGATGAGCCGCGACGACGTGTCGACGTTCACGGCCTGTCCCGGCTCGGCGACGGCAGTGATGCCGTACCGCTTCTCGAGCTGCTTCGCGACGACGGTGGGCCGCGCACCGAGCTTCGCGATGACGCCGATGCTCGTCACCTCGCCGGGCCGCTTCGCGAGCGCCTGCACCGTCGACATCGGGAGGACGACGCCCTGATCTTCGAATCGGTCGCCGCTGTGGAACATGCCGCTCACGCGGAACGTACGTCCGCCGATGTGCAGCGTGTCGCCGACGCGCGCGTCGAAGTTGTCGCCGACGAGCGCGCCGGAGCGTGTGCCCGAGACGAGCGTCAACCGTTGCAGCGGGAACTCGCCGGGGCGCAGGCCGAAGACGAGCGACGACGCCTGCCCGTTCACCGTCGTCACGAACAGGAAGATGCCGGCCGTCTGCGCGACGCCGGGGGCGCGCCGGATCTTCGGCTCGAGCGAGTCCGGGAGCAGCGACTTCGTCGCGTCCGAGACACCGCTCTGGAAGAGGCCGAAGTCGGCGCGGCCGATGTGGATGAGATCGGAGGCGGTCTTCTTCGTCCCGGCGGCGATCGAGAGCAGGGCGACGATGAGGCCGACGCCGATGGCGACGCCGGCTGCGGTGAGGAGCGTCCGCACCGGCCGGCGAAGGAGGTTCTTCCCCACGAGCCCGAACCAGGTCACGAGCGGGTCACGCCGCCTATCTTCGCTACGGTGGACCCCTGATGCAGCCGGAACGCGACGCGATCCTGAAGGCACTCGACCAGGTGATCGATCCGGAGCTGCAGCGGCCGGTCACCGAGCTCGACATGGTTCGCGGCGTCGAGGTCTCGGACGGCGTCGTCTCCCTCGAGATCGTCCTCACGATCCCGGGCTGCCCGCTGCGGCATTCGTTCGAGGAGCAGGTCGAGAAGGCGCTCGCGGGCATCCCGGGCGTCCGCGGAGTTGCCCTCACCTTCGGCGTCATGACGCCCGACGAGCGGCAGCGGCTGACGACGAAGCTCCGTGGGAACGCGCCGGCGGACGACCGCACCATCCGTCTCGAGCCGGACACGCGGGTGATCGCGATCGCGAGTGGCAAGGGCGGCGTCGGCAAGTCGTCGCTCTCCGCGAACCTCGCCGTCGCGTTCTCGCAGCTCGGCCGGAGCGTCGGGATCCTCGACGCGGACGTGTACGGCCACTCGATCCCGCACATGCTCGGCATCCACCAGAAGCCCGTTGCGGTCGACGCGATGATCGTCCCGCCGGTGAAGGACGGGTTGAAGCTCATGTCGATCGGGTTCTTCCTCGACGGCAACGAACCGGTCATGTGGCGCGGCCCGATGCTCCACAAGGCGCTCGAGCAGTTCCTCACCGACGTGCACTGGGGTGCGCTCGACGTGCTCGTCGTCGACATGCCCCCCGGCACGGGCGACGTCTCCATCTCGCTCGCCCAGCTGCTTCCGCGCGCGGAGGTCGTCGTCGTGACGACGCCGCAGAAGCTCGCGCAGGACGTCGCCTCGCGCGCGGCGTCGATGGCGCGCAAGACGAACATGCGGCTGCTCGGGGTCGTCGAGAACATGAGCGGCGACGTGTTCGGCACCGGCGGCGGCGAGGAGCTCGCAGCCCATCTCGACATCCCGCTGCTCGGCACGGTGCCGCTCGACCCCGCGTTGCGCGAGCAGGGCGACCTCGGCGTTCCCGTCGTGAGCGGCGACCCGGATGCGCCGTCCGCGCGCGCGATCGTCGCCATCGCGGAGGCGATCGACGCCCGGCGCGAAGCCGGCGGGATCGTCAAGGCGCTCCCGCTCGTCGGCTAGTGCCCACATCCGCCAACGCCGACGCGATCCGCGAGCTCTACGAGCTCGCCCGGCACGGCAAGCGCGAGGAGGTGCGGCGCCGTCTGCACGACGACGTCAGCTGGCATCCGGCGCGCGAGGGCGCATGGAAGCCCTGCCTCGACGCCGACGAGGTGTTGCGCACGCTGCTCTGGCGTGCCGGCATGAACAAGATCCGCCCGGCCGACACGGTCGACCTCGGCGATCGCGTCGTCGTCCAGCTGCGCGGTCGCGGGATGGACAGGCTCGGCGCGAAGGGGCTCTTCCCGCGCCTGTTCCAGATCGTCGTGTTCCGGGAGGGGAAGGTGGCGAGCATCCAGGACTATCCGCGCCGCGAGGACGCGTTCGCGGCCGCCGGATTGAAGGTCGGCTGACGTGGCTGCTGCGGCGTTCTTCGACCTCGACCGCACGCTTCTCCGCCGGTCCTCGGCGCTCGCGCTCGCCGGCTCCTTTCGCGAGCGTGGCCTCATCTCGCGCCGCCAGCTCGCGAAGGCGGCGGCGTGGCAGCTCCTCTTCGTCATGCGCGGCGCGAGCCACGAGGCGGTGCGGCGGGCCGCGGAGGACGGTCTCGTCGTCCTGCGCGGGTTCACGCCCGCCGAGCTGCGCGACCTCGTCGCCGAGGCAATGGAGCCGGTGTTGCGGCCGCTCGTGTACGCCGAGCCGCTGCACCTGGTCGAGCAGCACCGCGATCGCGGGGACAGCGTCTACATCGTGTCGGCGACGCTGCAGGAGATCGTGCAGGCGATGGCGGACGAGCTGGGCTTCGACGGCGCGCTCGGCACGGTGTGCGAGGTGCGTGACGGCGCGTATACGGGCAACGCGCTGCGTGCGCTCCATGCGGAGAACAAGGCGACGTGCGTGCGCGAGCTCGCGGAGTCGCACGGGTTCGACCTGGCCGAGTGCACCGCCTACTCCGACAGCCACACGGACATCCCGTTCCTCGAGGCGGTGGGCAAGCCGGTCGCGGTCAACCCCGACCGCGAGCTTCGCCGGGTCGCCGCCGAGCGCGGCTGGCCCGTCGTCGAGTTCAGCACGCACGCGTACCCGCATGCGCGCCGGCGTGTCCCGCCGGCGGTCTGGGCGGCGTCTGCCGTCTTCGGGGCGGGTGTCGCCGCCGGCCGGCGTCGTGGACGCTGACGAGGCACTCGCGCGCCTCCGTGCGCGCGGCTTCTCGGAGGAGGACGTGCAGCGGCTCTTCGCGCACTTCGCCGAGGCGGAGGCGCGCGGCAAGCTCGGGCACGGCTTCTCGCGCGTCGAATGGCTGGAGACGCTCGAGATCGACCCCGCTGCGCAGCCGCAGACGGTCGAAGCGGAGGGCTCGTTCGAGCGCTGGCACGGCCGCGGCGCGCTCGGCTACCTCGTCCTCGACGCGGTCGTGCGCACGCAGCTCGCGGACCCGCCCGAGCGCACGCGGATCGTCGTGTGCGAGGAGACGTTCCCGACGGGGATGCTCGGCGGCTGGGTGCGCCGGCTCGCGGAGGGCGGGCTCGTCGCGGTCCTGACGGCGACGTCCCCGCCGCGGCTCGGCCCGCCGGACGGCCCGAAGCTCGCCGGCACGAACCCGCTCGCGATCGGCATCCCGAGCACGACCGGCGACCCGGTCGTCGTCGACGTCTCGATGGGTGCGATCACGTGGGGCGACGTCATCGCCGGCCTTCGGTCCGAGGAGGAGCTCGTGCCCTTCGGCGGCGAGCAGTGGCACAAGGCGCTCGCGCTCGCGCTCGGGCTGCAGCTGTTCGTCGACGCGCTGCACCGCGAGCCCGGGTACGGCGCCGTGCTCTTGGTCGCGCACCCGGAGTCCGATCCGGTGCCGGGGATGCGCGAGCGGTCCGCGGAGTTTCGGCTTCCCGGCGATTCCCAGCAAGAGAGCGCGACGGGACGCCCCTAGCCGGGCTGGTGGCAGACGGCCTCGATGTTGTTGCCGTCGGGGTCGAGGACGTAGCCCCCGTAGTAGTCGGGGTGATACCACCGCAAGCCGGGTGCGCCGTTGTCGGTCCCGCCCGCTTCGACGGCCGCGGCGTGGAAGGCGTCCACTTGCGCCCGGTTCTCGGCTCTCAGCGCGATGTGCAGCCGCCCGCGCACGGGGTCGCCGTGGGCCTCGATGAAGAACGACGGTCTTCCGCCGTCGTCCCTGCCGAACCCGGCGGCCGCCTCGGAGAACTCCATGAGGAGCTTCATCCCGAGCGGGGCGAGCGCTTTCTCGTAGAACGCCTTGCTGCGCGGGTAGTCGGCAACGGCGAGCCCGACGTGATCGAGCGTGGTCATCCCCTCTCCTTCCGCGGTGGTCTCGAGGTTCTGCTCCATCGTTGCTTGTCCCCGCCGGCCGTTGACCTCAGGCGGGGAAGCGCGGGTCGTCGCGGATGGAGGCGAAGTCCTCCTCCTCGCGCATCGACGGAAGCAGCTGGGGCCGCCGCTCGATCGCGATTCGCAGCTCCTCGAGCGCGCGATCCGTGTTGCCGGCGCGCGCCTCGACGCACGCGAGGTGGTAGTGGATCGCCGGCAGATCGGCCTCCGCGAGCGCCACCTCGAGCATGTGCCGGGCGCTGTCCCAGTCCTCGGCGTTCCGCGCCGGCAGCGACGGGAAGATGTACTCCCACGCCGAGACCTCGTGGGCGCCGGGCTTGCCGCCGATCGCGAGCACCGTCGTCCCCGCCTCCTTCGCGCGCGCCGCGCGCCGCTGCGTCGGGTCGTCGAGAAAGACGAGGGTGCCGGCCGGCGCGTCCACCTCCTCGCCGTCGACGGTGAACGTCGCGTGGCCGCTGACGACGGCGTAGATCTCCTCGTGGCCGGATGGACCCTCCGTGTGGTCTTCGACCACCTCGTCGCCTGCGTTCGCGGCCGTGTACGCGTTGATGCCGAACGACGTCACGCCGAGCTCCCGCCGCACCGGCTTCCAGACGAGCGTGCCGAAGACGGGGACGCCTTCGACGTCATCGAGATGCAGCAGCTTCAGGGCGTCTCCTCCCGCAATGCCGTGAGAACGACCGGGTCGACCGCCTCATTCCCGTCGACGCGCTCCTCGAGATTCGCAACGCCGGCCCACGCGTCGAGCGAGTCGAAGCCGAGCCGCGCGAGACGGTCGCGCACCTCGATGGCGAGGGCGCCGTCGAGCGGCAGCCACTGCTCGCGCGGCGTCCGCCCGAACAGCCGGTCGTGGAGCGCGTACAGGCGCCGCAGCTCCTCGATCGGCCGCGGGTGGTCATCGGCCCGGAGATCGACGAGCACGTCCGACAGCTGCGCGTAGCCACCGTCGCGCTCGACGACGAGGAGCGACGCGGACTGCTGGCCGCGCCGGTCTCCGCCTGCGGCCTGCGCGGCGGCGAGGCAGCCGATGAGGCGCTCGGCGAGCGGTCGCCCCGCCGTCGCCTCGAAGGTCTCCGCGAGTGCGTCGACCGTCTCCGGCCCGACGAGGATGTTCCCCTGGGCCGCGTAGCCGTCGCCCGTGCGGTGCCCGGCCCAGTCCATGCAGCTCTCGCCGGTCCACGAGGCTGCGCCGCCCGCCGCGTCGACGACGCCGACCTGCCGCTCGTCGCGACCCGCGTCGCCGGAGACGAGCCGCCGAACCACCTCTTCCGCTGCGAGACCCTCGCGGAGGAGCGCGAGCCCGTCGGGCCCGTACCGCGGGTTCGCGTACGCCTGCGTCGCGACGGCCCCGACGCCGGGCTCGGCCCACGGGACGACCGAGCCGACGGCGAGGAACTTCGACTGGACGGCGACGCCCCACCGCCGCGCACCGGCGTCGTGCGCGACGATCGAGTACGTCATCCGTACGTCAGCTCGGTGAGGTCGAGCTCGAGCAGGTCGACGCGGCCGGCCGGGACGACGACGCACGACACCTCCGGCCGGGCGAGCGCCTCCTTCACCGCCTCCGGCGAGGCGGCGCGGACGACGACCGGCGTTCCCGCGTCGAATGCGCGACGCAGCGCCGTCCCGTCGCCGACGCCGTCGACGACGAGCGCCCCCTCGACGTCGACGGCGCCCTCGGCGGCGAGCTCGGGCACCTGCCGTCCCGTTGCGCCGAACCAGCGTTCCCTCATACCGTGATCGAGTCGCCCGGCTCCATGCGCTCCACCGTCACGCCTGCGGGGACGTCGAGCTGGTCGGGCGTACCGGTGAGCAGGCCGAAGGTGCCCCAGTGGCACGGGACGACGCGCATCACCCCCAGCAGCTCGATGGCGACGGACGCTTCGCGTGGGCCCATCGTGTAGTGGTCTCCGATCGGGAGGACGGCGACATCCGGTTCGTAGATGCGGCCGATCAGCTGCATGTCGCCGAACACGCAGGTGTCGCCGGCGAAGTAGACCGTCTTGCCGTCGACGCCGACGACGATGCCCGCGGGCTCTCCGCCGTAGGAACCGTCGGGCGCCGAGCCGGAGTGGAACGCGTTCACGAGCGTGAACGTGACGCCGTCGGCGGAAACGGTGCCGCCCTTGTTCGGAGCGAGCAGCTTGTCCTCGGGGACGCCCTGCTTGCCGAGCCAGCCCGCGAGCTCGACGAGAGCGACGACGGTCGAGCCGTGCTTCTTCGCGATGTCGACGGTGTCGCCGACGTGGTCGCCGTGCCCGTGCGTGACCGCGACGATGTCCGCGCGCTCCGGGTCGCGTTCGTTCTCCGGGCACTTCGGATTGCCGTTGAGGAACGGGTCGACGTAGATGCGCTTGCCGCCCGCGGTGTCGAGGCGGAAGGATGCGTGTCCGAGCCAGGTGAGTGTCGTGTCAGCCATGGGCTGAATCTAACCGGGCAGGAGCGTCCGGCGCCGCCGCGAACCTTCACTGATGGCGACCCGTTTGCTCGCGCCCGGCCTGGCGCTCACGGCCCTCCTGGCCGATGCGGCCGGCCTGGACGGCCTCGCCTTCTGGCTCGTTCTCCTCGCCCTTCCCGCAGCCGCCGCGGTCGCCTTCGTGGGGATCAGCGACGCGCTCGCGGGCAGCGGCCCCCGGTTGAGCGGCTGGGCGGCGACCGCGGCGCTCCTGCTCCTCGTCCTCGGCTCGGCCGTCCGCCAGGGAGCTCCGCGCGGCGCGGCCGTTCCGACGCTGGCCGTCAGCGCGATCGTCATGGCGCTCGTCTGCTACAGCCTCCCGGCGCTCGCCTGGCTCCTCGAGCCTCTCCGCGTCAGGCCGGCCCGCGCGCGCACCGTCACGGTCCACGCAGATGTGCTCTAGGCGTCTGGCGCGAGCCGACACCTAGGGCCGGAGCGAACGCGCAGCGCTTTCCGCCTCAGAACGGAAGCGCCGCGGCGGCGTGCTTCGCCAGCGTGATCATCGGCGAGACGGCGAAGAGCGAGCCGACGGAGACGACGAGCGCGGCGGCGACGGCGACGTGCAGGAGCGCGTCGCGCGGGGGTGAGCCGCCGGCGACGGCGAGCTCCGCCGTCGGCCGCATGTAGATCGCGCGCACGACGCCGAGGTAGTAGTAGAGGCTCACCAGCGTCGCGAGCACGCCGACGATGACGAGCCACGTCCAGCCGTGCTCGTACGCCGCGGCGAAGACGTAGAACTTGCCGACGAAGCCGCCCCCGAGGGGCAGGCCGGCGAAGCCGAACATGAAGAACCACAGCGCGACGCCGAGGAACGGCCGCTCCCAGCCGAAGCCGGCGAGATTGTCGAGTGTCACGCGCGTGCCGAGCTCGCGCTCCCGGGCGGCGACGATCGCGAACGACCCGAACGCCATCGCCGAATACGGGATGAGGTAGTACATGACCGCGCGGCCCCCGAGCGCTGTTCCCGCGGCGACGCCGATGAGGATGAAGCCCGCGTGCGAGATGGACGAGTACGCGAGCAGGCGCTTCACGTCCTTCTGCACGAGCGCGGCGAAGTTGCCGACGACGAGCGAGGCGACGGCGATCCCGGCGAACGCCCACGACCAGAGATGCGTCTCCTGCGGGAACGCCGTCCGCAGCACGCGGATCATGAGCGCGAACGCCGCCACCTTCGTCGCCGACGACATGAACGCCGTCACGGTCGTCGGCGCTCCCTGGTAGACGTCCGGCGTCCACATGTGGAACGGCGCCGACGAGGACTTGAACGCGAGCCCAGCAATGATCATGGCGAGGCCGAGCACGAGCAGCGCGTCCCCGGAGAGCCCGTGGGCGGCGACCGCCTGGGCGATCTGGGCGAAGCCGATGCGATTCGTCGCGCCGTAGACGAGCGCCGACCCGAAGAGGAGCGCCGCCGACCCGAAGGAGCCGACGATGAGGTACTTCAGACCCGCCTCGAGCGATCCCTCCCGGTCGTACTCGATCGCGCACAGGATGTAGAGCGCGATCGAGAACCATTCGAGGGAGAGGAACATCGTCATGAGGTTCGCGGCGCCGACGAAGAACGTCATGCCGGCGGCCGACGCGAGGAGGAGCGCGAAGAACTCCGCTTCGTGCTCGCGGATCTGCTCCGAGCCGACGAGCACCGCCGCGAGCGTCGTCGCGCAGAGGATGACCTGCGCGAGCGCGGTCCAGCGGTCGCGGTAGAAGGCGTCGGCGATGACGGTGTGGCCGGACGCGCTGTCGACGTAGAGCCAGATCGAGGTGACGATGCCGCCCGTCGCGGCCGCCGCCGCAACGGTGGACGAGACGGCGCGCCTCCACGCGGCGGGTACGAGGACGGCGGACAGGAGCGCTACGAACGATCCTCCGACGAGCACGAGGATCGTCGAGATCGCGAACCAGTCGACGTGCGGCGTGTGGATCATCGGAACTGCTCCGTGACGGCAGTCGTCGCGTCGTCACCGGCGAACGCGTGGTGCGAGATGCCCGCCGGCCATGCGGAGAGGACGAGGAGCGCGGCGACGAGCGGGACGATGAGCGCGAGCTCCCCGGGGCGCATGTCGAGCGCTTCGTCCGCGACGCGCGGGCCGCGCGCCTGGTGGAGCACGGCGGAGATGAGCCGGAGCATGTACATCGCGGCGAGCACGATCCCCGAAGCGCCGATGACGGCCCACCACCAATGCAGCTGGTAGGCGCCGGCGAGGATGAGGAACTCGCCTGCGAACGCGGCCGATCCGGGAACCGCGAGTGAGATGACGCCGACCGTCATGAGCAGCGTCGCGAGCGCGGGCCGCCCCTTCGCCATGCCGCCGAGGAACGCGAACTCGCCCGTCGTCGTCCGCCGCTCGATCACTCCGGCGATGAGGAACAGCGAGGTGGAGACGAGCCCGTGCGCGACCATCTGCAGCACGGCGCCGTCGTACCCGAGGTTCGTGCCGGAGAAGAGGCCGATGGTGATGAGCCCCGACTGCGCCATCGAGGAGTAGGCGACGACGCCGCGGAAATCGGGCGCACGGAACGCGAGCAGAGACCCGTACACGAGCGCGAGGGCGCCGAGCGTGAGGATCACCGTGCGGTAGTACCCCGCCGAGTCGGGGAACTGGCTGAGCGCGATGCGGAGCATCCCGTACGTCCCTGCCTTCGCGATCACGCCGGAGAGGACGGCCGTCACCTCCGGCGGCGCCTCGCGATACGCGTCGGGCAGCCACCCGTGGAACGGGAAGAGCGGGGCCTTGATCGCGAACGCGAGCATGAAGCCGAGGAAGAGCCACCGGCTCGTGCTCACCGGCGCGCTCACGAGGTCGAACGTGCCGACCTTGAGGCCGTAGACGACGATCGCGGCGAGCATGACGAGCGAGCCCGCCATCGTGTAGATGAGGAGCTTGACCGTCGCCCCGAGCCGCCCCGCGCCCCCCCAGACGCCGATGAGGACGTAGAGCGGGATGAGCATCGCCTCGAAGAAGGCGTAGAAGAGCAGCAGGTCCTGGGCGACGAAGACGCCGACCGTTGCACCCGTCAGCAGCAGCATCAGCCCGAAGTACGCGCGGGGCCGGTCGCGCCCGACCCAGAAGCCGTAGCCGATGCACGCCGCCATCGCGACGACCGTCAATCCGACGAGCCAGAGCGAGAAGCCGTACTCGCCCACGTGGTACGAGACGTGCAGATCCTTGATCCACGGCACCTTCTGGGAGAACTGGAGACCGCTGCGCGTGAAGTCGAAGCGCGCGGCCTGCTCGATCCAGATGCCGACCTCGGCGAGCGAGACGAGCACGGCGAGGCTTCCGGTCGCGTACCGGGAGAGCGGGAGGATCCAGATCGCGACCGCGGCCGCGATCGGAAGCCAGATGAGAACCGAAGTGAGCGAGGAGACGGTCATTTCACGATGAGGAAGACGACGGCGACGATCGCCATGCCGGCGCCGAGGACGAAGACGTATGTCCGCAGGAGGCCTGTTTGGAGGCGACCGGCGCCCTGCCCGATCTCGAGTGCGGTCTCGCCGACGTCGGGGCCGCTCGCGAGCACGATGGTCTCCTCGAAGTCGCTTCGCAGCCAGCCGGCGACCGCGGCGGCGGGCCGGTAGAAGAGCGCGTCGTACGCCTCGTCGAAGTAGAGCTTGTGCTCGAGCGCGCGCGTGACGGACGCCGGCACACGTACGGCCACGGGCTCCGCGCGCCCGTAGAGCGCGTACGCCACGCCGACGCCGGCGAGCCCGAGCAGGACCGCAGCGACCGACGCGATCGCCTCCTGCGTGTTCGTCGGCTCGGCCACGCCGAGCGTGCGCGCCGCCGGCTCGAGCCAGGTCGTCAGCGGGTGCCAGAAGGGGGAGAACTGGATCCAGCCGCCCACGACTGCAAGCACGGCGAGGATCCCGACCGGGACGAGCATCGTGAGCGGGCCCTCCTTGCCGTGGTGCGCGTGGTGGTGCTCCCGCACGAAGGCGCTCGGGCTTCCGGGGAAGACGATGAAGTAGAGGCGGAACGTGTACAAGCCGGTGAGGAACGCTCCGACGAGGCCCGCGATCGCGAGGATCACGCCGTACCAGTGGTCGTGCAGCGCGGCGGCGATGATCGCGTCCTTCGAGAAGAACCCCGCGAACGGCGGCAGGCCGACGAGTGCGAGCGCGCCCGCGAGGAACGCCCACTTCGTCCACGGCATGAGCGTTCCGATGCCGCGCATCTTCCGGATGTCCTGCTCGCCGGAGAGCGCGTGGATGACCACGCCGGCGGCCATGAACAGCAGCGCCTTGAAGAACGCGTGCGTCATGAGGTGGAACATCCCGCTCGCGTACGCGCCGACTCCCGCGCCGAGGAACATGTAGCCGATCTGCGACATCGTCGAGTAGGCGATGACGCGCTTGATGTCGGTCTGGACGAGCGCGATCAACCCGGCGATGACGAGCGTGAGCGCACCCATGCCGGCGGCCACGAGCTCGACCGTGCGCGCCTGCTCGAAGATCGGGTGCGTGCGCGCGATGAGGTAGACGCCGGCGGTGACCATCGTCGCCGCGTGGATGAGGGCGCTGACCGGTGTGGGGCCTTCCATCGCGTCCGGCAGCCACGTGTGCAGCGGGATCTGCGCCGACTTCGCCGCGGCGCCGCCGAGCAGGCCGAGCGCGACGAGGTTCACGGCCGTCGGTGAGAGGGTCGTCGCCGTGTCGAACGCGTTCCCGAACTCGAGCGAGCCCGAGTGGAAGATGAGCACGAAGAACGCGAGCGCCATCGTCGCGTCGCCGACCGCATTCATGACGAACGCCTTCTTCGCGGCCGCGACCGCGGCCGGCCGTTCGTGCCAGAAGCCGATGAGGAGGTACGAGGAAAGGCCGACGAGGCCCCAGCCGGCGAGGAGCAGCAGGAGGTTCCCGCCCTCGACGAGGAGGAGCATGGAGAAGACGAACAGCGACATGTACGCGAAGTAGCGCCGCTCCTCGTCGTCGCCCTCCATGTAGCCGACCGAGTAGAGGACGATGAGTGCGCCGACGCCGGCGACGATGAGCATCATCATCGTGCTCAGCGGGTCGACGAAGACGCTGAGCCCGACCTTGAAGCTGCCGCCCTGGAGCCAGGTCCACGCCGTGTCGAGATAGCCGGAGCGGTCGCTCTTGGACTGCAGGCCGAAGAACGACCACAGGGCGCCGGCGAACGCGACGAACACGCTGACCGTCGAGATCCACGCGGCCGTTCGGCGCGAGATGCGTCCGCCCGCGAGCGTGATGAGCGCGGCTCCCGCAAGCGGCGAGAAGAGGCAGATCCACGCGCCGGTGATCATCCGCGCAGCTCCGAGAGCTCGTCGACGTCGAGCGCGAGGCGGCGGCGGTGGATGGCGACGACGAGGCCGAGCCCGACGCACACCTCGGAGGCCGCGACCGCCATCACCGCGAGCGCGAAGATCTGCCCGGCTCCGTTGCCCGCGTGCCGCGCGAACGCGATGAGGGCGAGGTTGCCGCCGTTGAGCATGATCTCGAGCGAGAGCAGGATGATGAGCGGATTGCGGCGCATGAGGACGCCGAGCGCGCCGATGCCGAAGAGGAACGCGGCGATGCCGAGGTACCACGCGATGCCGGGGCCGAGGAGCATCAGCCGGCCCGCTTCGTGTGCGACCCGAGGATGACGCCGCCGACGGCGGCGATGAGCAGCACGATCGACGTGATCTCGAATGCGAGCAGGTGGTCGGTGAGGAACAGGCGGCCGATCCACGCCGGCGTCCCGTAGCTGCCGTGCACCTGCTCGGAGTGCTTCAGCCGTCCGCCGGCCTTGAGGCCGATGGCGACGATGATCTCGAGGAAGATCGAGCCCGCGGCGAGCGCGGCTCCGATCCCCTGCCAGGTCGGGCCGCCCGCCCACGGCGTCTCGATGCGCGGGCCGACGTACGCGATGACGAAGAGGAACATCACCATCACCGCGCCCGCGTACACGAGCACCTGCGCCGCGGCGAGGAACTGCGCCGACAGGAGGAGGTAGAGAACGGCGAGGGAGCCGAGGTTGCCGATGAGCGCGAGCGCGGAGAAGAACGGGTTCGAGAACGAGACGACGGCGACGCCGGAGGCGAGGCAGGCAAAGCCCGCGATCACCCAGACCGCCCATACGAGCCCTCCGCCGGCGGAGATCGCGAGCGTCACGAGTCGGACTTGTAGAAGGGGATGGGCGTGTCGAAGATCGACGCGTCCGCGACAGGGATCTTCTTGACCGGCTCCGCGAGCAGCATGTCCTTCGTGTAGATCTGGTCGTCGCGGTTGTACTCGGAGATCTCGTACTCGTTGCCGAGCGTGATCGCGTCGAACGGGCACGCGAGCTCGCAGTAGCCGCAGAAGATGCAGCGGCTCATGTTGATCTCGTAGATGCGCGCGTAGCGCTCGCCCGCGGAGACGCGGTTGTCCGGCGTGTTCTCGGCGGCGACGACGCGGATGCAGTCGGCCGGGCAGGCGGCCGCGCACAGCGAGCAACCGACGCACTTCTCGAGGCCGTCGGCATGCGTCCACAGGCGATGGCGTCCGCGGAAGCGCGGGTAGACCGGACGCTTGTACTCCGGGTACTGCTGGGTGATGGGCTTCTTGAAGATCTGCTTGAAGGTGACGCCGAAGCCCTTCAGCGTCGTGATCGGCTGCGGGCTCATGTGGCCGCCACCACGATCGCTGTCACGACGGCGTTGATCGTCGCGATCGGGAGGAGCACCTTCCAGCCGAAGCGCATGAGCTGGTCGTAGCGCAGGCGCGGCAGCGTCGTGCGCAGCCAGATGAAGACGAAGAGCACGCCGAACAGCTTCAGCAGGAACCACAGCGGGCCGAGGTGCCACGGGCCGTGCCAGCCGGAGAAGAAAAGCGTGACCATGAGGCCGGAGAGCGTGATGAGGTTGATGTACTCGGCCATCTGGAACAGGCCCCAGCGCATCCCCGAGTACTCGGTGTGGTAGCCGGCGACGAGCTCCTGCTCCGCTTCCGGCAGGTCGAAAGGCGCGCGTGACGTCTCGGCGATGCCGGCGAAGAAGAAGACGAGCAGGCCGACCAACTGCGGCACGACGAACGGGAGGGTGACGCCTTGCCGGTGGACGATGTCGACGAGCGAGAGCGAGCGGCCGAGGATGACGACGCCGAGCACGCTCAGCGCGAGCGACACCTCGTACGACACGAGTTGCGCGCACGTGCGCATCGAGCCGAGCAGCGAGTACTTCGACTCCGACGCCCAGCCGCCGACGATGAAGCCGTAGATGCCGATCGACCCGAGCGCGAACACGAGGAGCAGCGCGATCGGCACGTTCGCGACCTCGCCGTTCACCTGCCAGTGGTAGATGTGCCAGCCGGGGCCGAACGGGATCACCGAGAACGCGGCGATGGCGGTGAACGCGGAGACCACCGGCGCGAGGATGTACGGGATCTCGATCGCGCTCGACGGCGAGAACGCCTCCTTGCGGACGAGCTTCACGAGGTCGGCGATCGGCTGCAGCAGTCCGAACTTGCCCGCGCGGTTCGGGCCGTAGCGGAGCTGCATGCGGCCCATCACCTTGCGCTCGATGAGCGTGAGGTACGCGAAGAGCCCGAGGACGACGTTGACGATGATCCCCGCCTTGATGAGCGAGATCCACCAGGGCTCCACTACGCCTTCACCTCCACGGTGCCGCGCAGGTCGCCTGCGTGCTCCCGCGCGATGCGCGCGACGCCGGGCCGGAGGTCCTTCGCGATCTTCGCGCGGAGCTGCACCGACGTGCCGTTGTGCGACACGACGACGGCAGCGCCGTTCGCGATCCCGCGCGCCTTCGCGTCCGCGGCGGCCAGCTCGACCTCCGCCTGCGGCCGCTGGAACTGGAGCTCCTCGACGCGCTCGACGGCAGGCCCGGAGAAGAGCGGCTTGTAGCAGACGAGCTTCAGCCCCTCGCCGGCCGGCTCCGGCTCGGGCAGCGGCGGCGCCTCGACGTGCTCGTGCGCCTCCGTGTAGCTGCGCAGCGGCGCACGCTCGCCGACCTCGCCGAACGGCAGGCCGGGGAAGCAGCGCTCCGAGAGCTGTTCGAACACGACCGAGGCGTAGGGCGAGATCTCGATGCCGAAGCGCGACGCGAGCCGGGAGATCCACGCGAGCTCGTCCGGCGCGGGCGGGATCGCCGCCCGGCGCAGGCGCTGGATGCGCCCCTCGAGGTTGACGTACGTGCCGTCGCGCTCGAGGTAGCTCGTGCCCGGCAGGACGAGGTCGGCCCAGCCGGCGGCGAGGCCGTGGAACATCGAGATCGCAATCACCGACTCGGCCTTCTCCGCGAGCGCGCGGACGTTCGGGTCGTTCGCCGCCTCGTCGCCCGAGACGACGAGGAGGCCGATCGACTCGTCCTCGCCCGGCTCCTCGTCGGACGCGGCCGCCCACGCGTCGGCGATGCCGCGGCCGTTCGGCGTCTCCGGGAGGTAGAAGGCGCCGCAGCCGTCCTTGCCTGCGAGGCCGAGGCGTTCTGCGCACTCGGCGATGCGCGCGCCGGCGCGGCCGCCGGGGCCGGACCAGATGAGCACCGCGCGGTCGGCGCCACGTACCGCGTCGTCGTCGAGCTCGTGCAACACGCGTGCGCCCTTCCGCCGCGCGGCCTTGATCCACAGGTCGACGATCGGCGCCCGCTCGGCGACGGGTACGTCGCCGAGGACGACGACCACCTGCGCGTCGCCGATCGCCGACAGCGGCAGCCGGTACGCGTCGAGGGCGCCGGAGACCTCTTCCGGGAGGACCGCCTCGTGCCCGCCGAGGCCGCGCAGCAGCTTCGCGAGCGCGTACGCCTGCTCGACCGTCTCCGACCCGGAGAGCGCGGTGACGATGCGGCTGCCGGCGGCGCGCAGCAGCCGCTCCGCCTCGTCGATCGCCTCGTCCCACGAGACCGGCTCGAAGCCTCGGAGGCGGACGCGCTTGATCGGGTCGACGATCCGGTCCTCCGCGCGGATGTGCGTGAACGCGAACCGGCCCTTGTCGCAGATCCAGCCCTCGTCCACCTCGGGATGGTTCCGCGACAGGATGCGCTTCACCTTGCCCTCGCGCGTCGTCGCGTTGACGTTGCAGCCCACGGGGCACAGGCCGCAGATCGTGGGGACGTTCGTGATCTCCCACGGCCGCGCCTCGAAGCGGTACTGCGTCGGCAGAAGCGCGCCGACCGGGCAGAGCTCGGTGACGTTGCCCGTGAACGGGCCCGTGTACGGCTCGTCCTCGAACGTCGTGATGACGGACATCGCGCCGCGGTTCCGCGCGACGAGCTGTCCGTCCTCGCTTACGTCCTCGCTGAAGCGCGTGCAGCGGTAGCAGAGGATGCAGCGCTCGCGGTCGAGCGAGATCGTGGGCGAGATCGGAATCGGCTTCTCGAACGTGAGCTTCTCGAAGCTCATGCGCGTGCTGCCCGGCCCGTACCGGAACGTCAGGTCCTGCAGCGGGCACTCGCCGCCCTTGTCGCAGACGGGGCAGTCGAGCGGGTGGTTGACGAGGATGAACTCGAGCGTGCCGTTCTGGCCGACCGACGCCTTCTCCGAGGTGCGCGCGGTCTTGACGACCATCCCGTCCGTCGCGGTCGTCGTGCACGCGGTCTGGAGCTTGGGAATCCCCTCGATCTCGACGAGGCACATGCGGCAGGCGCCGATGCCTTCGCCGAGCCGCGGCTCGTAGCAGAAGACGGGGATCTCGATGCCGGCGGCGAGCGCCGTCTCGACGATGCCCGTCCCCTTGGGAACGTGCACCTCGTGCTCGTCGATCCGGACGCGGACGAGGTCGGTCATACAACCGCCTCGTGTGCGACCGGAGCGTGGTGGTGCTGGTCGGACGGGGCGAAGAGCCCGTCGAGCGAGGAGTCGTGCCCGAAGGGGCAGCCGACGCCGAGGTGCGCGCGGAACTCGTCGCGGAACTTCGTCACGCAGCTCGCGACGATCATCGCGTCGGAGTCGCCGAGCACGCAGAGGCACTTGCCGATGATCCGGTCGCACACGTCGAGCGCGAGGTCGAGGTCGCTCTCGGATGCGGTGCCGTTCTCGACCGCGCGCAGCATCTGCACGAGCCAGCGCGTGCCGACGCGGCACGGCGTGCACTTGCCGCACGACTCGTGCATGTAGAACTGTCCGACGCGCAGCGCGAACTGCACCATGCACGTTCGGTCGTCGAGGACGCAGACGACGCCCGAGCCGATGAAGTACCCCTTCTGGCCGAGCGAGTTCGCGTCGAGCTTCGTGTCGAGGTCGTCCGGGGTCATCACCGGGAAGGACGAGCCTCCCATCATCACGGCCTTCAGCGACCGGCCGTCCGGGACGCCGCCGCCCACCTCCTCGATGAGGTGGCGGGTGGTGATGCCGTGCGGCAGCTCGTACACGCCCGGCCGCACGACGTTGCCGGAGAGGCAGAAGAGGCGCGTGCCGGTCGAGTCGGGCGGCGCGCCGATCTGCGCGAACTCCGCCGGACCGACCTCCAGCACCTTCGGGATGGTCGTGATCGTCTCGACGTTGTTGATGAGCGTCGGCGCGGCGTACAGGCCCTCGATGGCCGGGAACGGCGGCTTCGAGCGCGGCTGCCCGCGCTCGCCCTCGAGCGACGACAGCAGCGCCGTCTCCTCGCCGCAGATGTACGCGCCGGCGCCGCGGTGGATGACGATCGTGACGCCGCCGAGCAGGCCCGCTGCCTTCACCTCTTCGAGCGCGGCTTCGAGCACGTCGTACTCGGTCGAGTACTCGCCCCGGATGTAGATGAAGACGAACTTCGACTGGATCGCGTGCGCGGCGATGAGGCAGCCCTCGATCAGCCGGTGCGGGACACGGAGCATGATCTCGCGGTCCTTGAACGTTCCCGGCTCGGACTCGTCGGCGTTCACCGTGATGTAGATCGGCTTCGCGATCTTGTCCGGCGTCGGGATGAAGCTCGCCTTGCGCCCGGACGGGAAGAACGCGCCGCCGCGGCCGCGCAGGTTCGACTCGATGAGCTCCTGGATGACCTGCTGCGGCTCCATCGCCCGTGCTCGCTCGAGCTGTGCGTAGCCGCCGACGGCGCGGTACGCGGCGAGCTCGCGCAGCGGAGCCTCCTCGGCGCCCGCGAGCACCAGCACGTCAGGCATTCCGCAGCTCCTGGACGATCGCGGGGACGTCCTCGGGCGTCACCGACTGGTGGTAGCGGTGGTCGACCGCGACGAGCGTCGGCGTCGAGCAGCCGCCGAGGCACTCGACCGCGCGGAGGGTGATGGCGCCGTCGCCCGTCGTCCCGCCGGGGGCGACGCCGAGCTCGAGCTCGAACGCCTCCAGCACGGCCTGCGCGTTGACGAGCCCGCAGCAGACGTTCGTGCACACCTCGATCACGTGCGTGCCCACGGGCTCCAGGTGGAGCATGTCGTAGAAGCTCGCCACCGACATGCAGTACGCGGGCGTGAGCTCGAGCGCCTCGCCCACCTCTTCGAGCGCCTCGCGCGAGAGCCAGCCGTACTGCCGCTGCGCGAGCCGCAGGGCCGGGAGGATCGCCGACTTCGACTCCGGGTACTGCTTCGCGATCGTGCGGATCTCCTCGACGAGCGCGCTCACCGGTCGGTGTCCCCCATGACCGCGTCGAGCGAGCCGACGACCGCGATGAGGTCGGCGATGAGCGTGTCCCGCGCGCACGTCGCCGTCGCCTGGAGCGCGGCGAACGACGGAGCGCGGAAGTGCACGCGCCACGGCTTCGGCCCCCCGTCGCTGACGACGTAGCAGCCGCACTCGCCGCGCGGCGACTCGATGGCCACGTACACCTCGCCGGCGGGGACCCGGTAGCCCTCCGTGACGATCTTGAAGTGGTGGATGAGCGACTCCATCGACGTGTGGAGCTCCTCGCGCGGCGGCAGCACGACCTTGCGGTCGTCGGCGATCCACGGCTGCCCCTCCATGCGCTCCAGCCGGTCGATGCACTGGCGCACGATCTTCACCGACTCCGCCATCTCGTCCATGCGCACGCGATACCGGTCGTAGACGTCGCAGCCGGTGTACACCGGCACCTTGAAGTCGACCTGGTCGTACGCGAGGTACGGATCGTCGCGGCGGAGGTCCCAGTCGACCCCTGACGCACGCAGCACGGGCCCCGACTGCCCGAGCGCGATCGCGTCGTCGGCCGACAACAGGCCGACGCCCTTCGTGCGCTCGAGCCAGATCTGGTTGCGGTCGAGGAGCGTCAGGTAGTCGTCGAGCGCGTGCGGCATCCACTCGACGAACTTGCGCGCCTCGGGATAGAAGCCGGACGGGATGTCCTCTGCGAGCCCGCCGGCCTGGAAGTAGCGGGTGTGCATCCGCTGGCCGGTGACGAGCTCGGACAGATCGAGGATCGTCTCGCGCTCGCGGAAGCAGTACCAGAACATCGAGATCGCACCCAGCTCCAGGGCCGACGTGCCGAGGTAGACGAGGTGCGAATGGATGCGGTTGAGCTCGCACAGGAGCATCCGCATCCACGTCGCCTTCTCCGGGACTTCGAGCTGCAGCATCTTCTCGATCGCGAGGACGAAGACGAGCTCGTTGTTCTGGTAGCCGACGTAGTCGATGCGCTCCGGGTACGTGATCGCCTTCCACCACGTCTTCTGCTCCATGTTCTTCTCGAAGCCGGTGTGGAGGTAGCCGATCACCGCCGAGAGGCCGACGACGAGCTCGCCGTCGAGGTCGACGATGAGCCGCAGCACGCCGTGCGTCGACGGGTGGTTCGGCCCGAAGTTGACCTGGAGGATGTCGTCGGCCTCCGAGAGGCTCGCGGGAACGTCGAGCACGGTCGGCACGCGCGACGGGATGCGCGTTCCCTCGTAGGGCGGGTCGCCGACGATCGGCCAGCGGCGCGTCCGGCCGGCGTGGTGGACGGTCGCGCTCATTCGGCGGGAGAGAAGCGCACCGGCTCGCCGCCGATCGGGTAGTCCTTGCGCAGTGGATGGCCCTCCCAGTCGTCCTCCATCAGGAGGCGGGCGAGGTTCGGGTGGCCGTCGAAGTGGATTCCCATCAGGTCGTACTGCTCGCGCTCGAACCAGTCGGCTGCGGGCCACACCGGAACGACGCTGTCGACCGTGTCGCCGTCCTCGAGCCAGCACTGCAGCCGGAGACGCGGGGCGCCCTGGCGCAGCGCGAGCAGGTGGTAGCTGAGCGAGAACCGCGCCGGCTTCGCCTCCGGCAGCGCCTGCAGGCCCTGCGTCATCGGCAGGTTCAGGTCGCGGCCGGCGGCGGTGCCGATGTAGCCGGACACGCCCTTGCCCGACCAGCCGAGGTAGTCGGTGGCGGCGATGTCGGCGAGGAACGCGTACCCGAGCTCGTCGCGCGCGTACGCGCACGCCGCGCGGATGCTCTCGCGCGCGACGACGACCGTAGTCTCGCCGTGCGCCTCCTTCGTCTCGGCGTAGCCGGGGATCTTCGCCAGATCGGTCACGTCGCCACCTGCCTGCGCTCGTACGCGGGCGGCACGCCGGCGAGGTGCGCCTCGTGCAGGCGGATGATCCCCTCCATGAGCGCCTCCGGGCGCGGCGGGCAGAACGGGACGTAGATGTCGACGGGGACGATGCGGTCGACGCCCTGGAGGATCGCGTAGTTGTTGAACATGCCGCCCGAGCTCGCGCATGCGCCCATCGCGATCACCCACTTCGGCTCGAGCATCTGGTCGTAGATCTGCCGGAGCGGTGCGGCCATCTTGTGCGACACGCGTCCGGAGACGATGAGCAGGTCGGCCTGGCGCGGCGAGGACCGGAACGCCTCCATCCCGAAGCGTGCGAGGTCGTAGCGCGCGCCGACGATCGACATCATCTCGATCGCGCAGCAGGCGAGGCCGAACGTGTCCGGCCACATCGACTTCGTCTGCGCCCAGCGCACGGCCTTCTCGAGCGTCGTCAGCCCGAGCGCCTCCTCGAGCTCCTCGACGCCGAGCTCCTCCTCGAAGCGGGACGGGCCCTTCGTCGGCCAGAGCAGGCGCTCGGACTGGAGCCCGTGGTCGCGGAGGCGTGTCACCACTCGAGGGCGCCCTTGCGCCAGATGTAGACGTATGCGACGACGAGGATGACGACGAAGAACGCGAACTCGACGAAGCCGAACCAGCCGAGTGCGTGCAGCTGCACCGCGAGCGGGTACAGGAACACGATCTCGATGTCGAAGACGATGAAGAGCATCGCGGTGAGGTAGAAGCTCACGGTGAAGCGCTGCGGCTTCATCTGGCCCTGCGAGACGCCCGACTCGAACGGGATCGTGCGGGCGCGGGTGCGCCGGGCCGGCCGCTGCGCGAAGGCGAACGACATGACGATCATCGACGCCGGGATGGCGAGCGCCATCAGGGCGTAGATGAAGAACGGAAGCCAGTCGCGGAGCATCCGAGGCGCGACGTTACCAAGTGCGCACTTGTTCACGCTCGACACCAGGAGCCGCCGGGGAGACGACTGTTACAAAGTTCCCCCTTCGGAAAGACGGCGAAGACCGTCCCCGTTGGTACGATGGTCGACATGGAGCTCCAGGAGCGCACCGAGAGCATCGTCTCGCTGACCCCGGCGGCAGCCGGGAAGATCCGCGAGCTCATGGCCACCGAGACGGACGTCTCCGTCCTCCGGGTCGCAATCGAAGGCGGCGGCTGCTCCGGCTTCCAGTACGGCCTCGGCTTCGACCGCGGCGCCCAGGAGGGCGACCACGAGTTCGAGCTCGAGGGCGTCAAGGTCGTGGTCGACCCCTTCAGCGCCCCCTACCTCAAGGGCGCCACGGTCGACTACCTCGAGACGATCCAGGAGTCCGGGTTCAAGATCGACAACCCGAACGCCGTCGCCTCGTGCGGCTGCGGGCACTCCTTCCAGGTCGCCGAGGGCGAGGCTCCCGAAGAGGGCGCCCACGGCTGCGGTTCCGGCTGCAGCCACTAGCTCGGTACGGGATAAGTCCCGAGTCCGGGCGCTCCGTCCGCCACTAGCATCGTCTCCGATGGATCCGCTCCGCGTCGCGATCGTGGGCTCGGGCCCGGCGGGCTTCTACGCCGCCGGGGCGCTCCTGGGCGGCGAGCAGCCGGCCGAGGTCGACATGTTCGAGCGCCTGCCGACGCCGTGGGGCCTCGTCCGCCTCGGCGTCGCCCCCGACCATCCCAAGCTCAAGACGGTCTCGCGCGCGTTCGAGAAGATCGCCGAGCGCCCCGGCTTCCGCTTCATCGGGAACGTCGAGGTCGGCCGCGACATCGCCCCCGAGGACCTCAGCCGTCTCTACGACGCCGTCATCTACTGCACCGGCGCCCAGACCGACCGGCGGCTCGGCATCCCGGGCGAGGACCTCCCGGGCTCGTGGCCCGCGACGGAGTTCGTCGCCTGGTACAACGGCCATCCCGACTACCAGGGCCTCCACTTCGACCTCGACGTCGAGCGGGCGGTCGTGGTCGGGGTCGGGAACGTGGCCATGGACGTCGCGCGGATGCTCGCGCTCACACCCGAAGAGCTCGCAGTCACCGACACGGCCGACGAGGCGATCGCCGCGATCAACGCCTCGCCGGTGAAGGAGATCGTCGTCGTCGGACGCCGGGGCCCTGCGCAGGCGGCGTTCACGACTCCGGAGCTCATCGAGCTGGGCGAGCTCGCCGGCGCGGACGTGATCGTCGACCCGCGCGACCTCGAAGGTGCGGACGGCGGCGGCGACACGAACGCCGAGCGCAACCTCGAGACGCTGCGCGAGTACGCCTCGCGCGCACCCTTGGGCAAGGGCAAGCGGCTCGTCTTCAAGTTCCTGACCTCGCCCGTCGAGATCCTCGGCGACGGCAAGGTCGAGGCCGTCGAGCTCGTCCGCAACCGCCTCGAGACCGACGCGGACGGCTGGGTGAAGGCGGTCCCGACGGACGAGCGCGAGACGCTTCCGTGCGGGCTCGTCTTCCGCAGCGTCGGCTATCGCGGCGTGACGATCCCGGGCGTCCCCTTCGACGAGCGCAAGGGCACCATCGCGAGCGACGGCGGCCGGGTGGAGCCCGGCGTCTACGCGGCCGGGTGGATCAAGCGCGGCCCGTCCGGCGTGATCGGGACGAACAAGAAGTGCGCCGTCGAGACCGTCGAGCTCGTGCTCGAGGACTTCGCCGCCGGAAAGCTGGCGCGGAGCGACGCGACGGCGGCCGACGTCGACGCTCTTCTCGACGAACGCGGCATCAAGCGCGTCCTCTACGCCGGCTGGCGTGCGATCGACGAGGTCGAGCGCTCCGAGGGCGAGAAGCAGGGCCGCCCGCGGGTCAAGCTCTGCACCTGGGACGCGCTGCTCGCGGCGGCCGAGAAGGCCGCGAGCCTAGAATCCCAGGCGAGCTGAGCCAGACCGACGAGCACCGGCAGTTGTGGGGCGGCGAGACCGCGAAGGCGGTCGCGAACTTCCCCGTCTCCGGGGAGCCGATCCCGGCCCCGGTCGCGCGCTGGCTCGGCCGGATCAAGGGCGCCGGCGCGCGCGTGAACGCGGACCTCGGACTGCTCGACCGCGACAAGGCCGATCGCATCGCCGCCGCCGCCG
Source organism: uncultured Actinomycetes bacterium (assembly GCA_963753295.1). Taxonomy (GTDB): domain Bacteria; phylum Actinomycetota; class Thermoleophilia; order Gaiellales; family Gaiellaceae; genus Palsa-739. The sequence goes on from CAVWBZ010000019.1 coordinate 96,314, forward strand.
ACCGCATCGCGCGCGGCGAGCTCGACGACCAGTTCCCGATCGACGTCTTCCAGACCGGGTCCGGCACCTCCTCGAACATGAACGCGAACGAGGTGATCGCGACGCTTGCCGGCGAAGGTGTGCACGCGAACGACGACGTGAACATGGGGCAGTCGTCGAACGACGTCTTCCCGTCCGCCGTCCACCTCGCCGCGCTCGAGGAGATCGTCAGGGACCTGATGCCGGCGCTCGAGCAGCTCGCCAACTCGCTCCAGGCGAAAGCGGTCGAGTTCGACGACGTCGTGAAGTCCGGCCGAACGCACTGGATGGACGCGGTTCCCGTCACGCTCGGGCAGGAGTTCGCCGGCTACGCAGCTCAGGTGCGCCAGGGGTACGACCGCGTCGGCTCGACGCTCGAACGGCTCGGGCAGATCCCGCTCGGCGGCACCGCGACCGGCACCGGGCTGAACACGCATCCGGAGTTCGCGGCCCGCGTGCGCGCGATCCTCAACGAGGAGACGGGGCTCCAGATCTCCGCGCCGGCCGACCCGTTCGAGGCGCAGGCCGCGCGCGACGGGATCGTCGAGGCGTCCGGTGCGCTGAAGACCGTCGCCGTCTCGCTGACGAAGATCGCGAACGACATCCGCTTCCTCGGTTCGGGCCCGCGTGCGGGCCTCGCCGAGATCGCGCTCCCGGAGCTGCAGAAGGGGAGCTCGATCATGCCCGGCAAGGTCAATCCGGTCATGCCCGAGGTCGTCACGCAGGTCGCCGCCCAGGTGATCGGCAACGACATGGCGATCTCGATCGGCGGGATGCAGGGCCATTTCGAGCTGAACGTCTTCGTGCCGCTGCTCGCGCGCAACATCCTCGACTCGGTGAAGCTCCTCGCGAGCGCGTCCCGGCTCTTCGCCGAGAAGTGCGTCGACGGGATCGAGGCGAATCGTGAGACGGCCGAGCACTACGCCGAGCTGACGCTCTCCGCCGCGACCGCGCTCAATCCGTACATCGGCTACGACCGCGCGGCCGAGATCGTCAAGGAGGCGGCCGCGTCCGGCCGCTCGCTGCGCGAGGTCGCGCGCGAGAAGGGCATCGAGGAAGCGGTGCTCGACGAGGCGCTCGACTACCGCAAGATGGCCAAGCCGCACGGCTAGCGGACCTTCCGCGTCCTCCACGTTGCAATTCGGCCCCGGCCCGTTCAGGATCCTGACCCGAGGGGAGCGCCGCAGCGCTCCGTGCCGAGCAAAGGGAGGGGATTCTTGAAGAATCACCGACGCAGGGGGCTGCTGTCGCTCCTGCCCGTGGTCGCCGCGCTTGCCGCGGTTGCCGCTTCGGTCTCCACCGGCCCCGCGAGCGCGGCCGGCAAGACCATGAGCGTGTCCCAGGGGGCCGCAGCCGCTGCCCTCTCCGGATACCAGCCGTTCGAGGCGACGGACCCGAACACGCCGGAGGCGGTGTCGTTCATCCTTCGCGCCCGCAACACGAACCAGCTCGAGGCGCAGGTGCAGGCCGGCATGCCCGGCGGCTTCCTGTCCGTCCGCGACTTCGCGAACCGGTACGGCCAGCCGCCGGCCGTCGTCTTCGCGATCCAGGCCTATCTCCGCCTCTTCGGCATCACGTCACACGCGATGTCGGACAACCTCGACATCCAGTCGACGGGAACAGCGGGGGAGTACAACAGGGCGCTCCGGATCGTCCAGCAGAACTACCAGGTCCCGAACGTCGTGCCGCATGACGGACACGGGCACCGGCACATGGGGACGATCACCGTCCACGGCGCGCCGCAGAACCCGCAGGTCCCGTCGGATTGGGGGCCCTACATCCTGGCCATCCTCGGCCTCTCGAACTACCCGTCGCAGCAGAGCGACATGATCGGCACCGCCGACGGAATCGCCACCCAAGGGCTCAACAACACCGCCCTGCACCCGGCCGACTTCGCCAAGCGGTACGACCTCGGCCCGGTGACGAGGGCCGGAGGAAACGGCCACGGACGGACGATCGGCATCGTCACCCTCGCAGCGGACCGGCCCGACGTGGTCAGCCAGTTCTGGACCGACATCGGGCTGACGGGAAATCAGGCGTCGGCCAACCGCATCACGACGGTCAACGTCGACGGCGGGCCCGGCGCTCCGAACGAGAGCGCCGGCTCGGACGAGACCGCCCTCGACATGGAGCAGTCCGGCGGGCTCGCCCCCGCCGCGGCGATGCGCGTCTACCAGGCTCCGAACACCGACGCGGGCTTCGCCGACGCCTTCTACCAGGCCGGGAGCGACAACGTCGCGGACAGCGTCTCGGCGAGCTGGGGCGAGTCGGAGTCGCTCATCCGGGCGTTCGTCAGCGTCGCCCTCGAGGATCCGAACTACGTCACGACGTTCGACCAGGCGTTCCTCGAGTTCGCCGCCCAGGGGCAGAGCGCGTTCCTCTCGTCGGGCGACTCGGGCGCGTATCCGGCCTCGCGTGACCTCGGCTCGACCGACCGCAGCGCCGGCAACCCCGACGGCAGCCCGTGGGTGACCTCGTCCGGCGGCACGACGCTGCCGGGCCCGTTCGTCGTCCACGGCCACACGTTCGACTTCCCGCAGGAGCGGACGTGGGCATGGGATTACCTGTGGCCCGTGCGGTCCGTCGACCTCGGTATCCCGGAGATCGACTACGCCGAGGCCGAGGTGGTCGGCAGCGGCGGCGGCTACAGCGGGTACGAGTCGATGCCGGGCTACCAGCGCGGCGTCCGTGGGACGTCGAACTTCAGCGCGGTCGAGTACCTCCAGCCGACGGCGTTCTCGACGTCGGATCCGTACGTCTCCGGCCTCACGTTCGGCATCAGCCTGCCGTGGGACTGGAACTTCAACGCCAACCCGGCGACGACGAGGGGCACCGGCAACGGCCGGGCGACGCCTGACCTGTCGACCGACGCCGACCCGGAGACGGGCTACCTCGTGCTGTACACGTTCGGCGATTCGACCAATCCGAGCGCTCCGCCGTCATACGAGCAGTTCGGTGGCACGAGCTTCGTCGCGCCGCAGCTGAACGGTGTGGCGTCGGCGATCGACTCGCTGCTCGGCCGGCGCGTCGGCTTCTGGAACCCGGCGATCTACCGGTTCGCCGCGTCTCGGAACTCGCCGTTCACGCCGCTCGACACGCCGGGCACGTCGAACGACAACCTCTACTACACGGGCACCCCGGGCAACGTCTACAACGTCGGCTCGGGTCTCGGAACGCCGGATCTCGCCAAGCTGGCGGGCGACTTCGGCACTCTCGGCTACTAGCAGCCGGACGTATCGACCTGGGAAGGGCCGCCTTCGGGCGGCCCTTCTCCTACGCGGAGATCGCGACGCTCGTCGTGAACGTGCGCGTGCGGCGGCGGATGCGGATCGTGTACTTGCCGGCGGCGGCGGGATTGCCGAGACCGGCGGCGCGCGTCAGCGTGAGCGTGAGCGTTCCGGGCCCGACGACCATGCAGGTGACGCCGGGGCGCTTCAGCGGCAGCGAGATCGTGACGTCGTGACCGGCGACCGAGACCGCGGGGGCGGCCTTTCCGTTCACGCGGACGGCGGAGGTCGCGATCCTCGCCGGGACGTCCGCGGCTGTGGGAAGCATGATCACCGCCGTGCCGGCGCCGGGCTGACCGCACACCATCGTGTACCGGAGCCTGATCACGAGCTCGACCGGCTTCGCCCCGGCCCTCCTGCTCGACAGCGCCGCCGTCGCGCTCGGCAGCACGGGGTCGTCGCCGTTCACCGGGATGGGCTGGATCGGCCGGATCGGTCCAGGAGGATTGACGGCTGAGGCTGCCGTGGCAGTCGCGGCCAGAAGGGCACAGCCGACCCCGGCGAATCTGGCGACGCGGAGGTTCACGTCGAGGGCATTCTATCCCCGGTCCAGAAGTCTCGCGTCTCCGGGTTCCCGGTACGAGGCGACGACGACGGGCCGGCTCATCGGTGGCCCCCCGCCGGCCCAATAGTCCCCTTCCGGGGGATGGCGTCCGATCCGGGGCGGGCTGACGATTCGCGCCTACGAAAGGTGCGGCCTTGAACAATCGACTGCGGCAGGTCCTTCTCCGTTTTGCGGCGCTCGCGGTGGTGGCGTCGTCCCTCGTCTTCGCCGGCGGGGCGTTGTCCTCGCCTGCGGCTCATCCCAAGCAGACGGTCCCGCCCACGAGCTACGTGGCGAGTCCTCCGTCCATCTTCTTCGACGCGACCGGCGGCTCGCAGCCGTGCGCGCCCGGCTTCATCTGCTACCGCCCGAACGAGATGAAGGCGATCTACGACGTGCCGGCCGGCCTCGACGGCAGCGGGCAGACGATCATCCTCGTCGACGCCTACGGCAGCCCGACGATCAAGGCCGACCTCGCCGCCTTCGACGCCGAGAACGGGCTTCCCGATCCGAGCTTCAAGATCATCGGCCCGAACGGCTCGGGTAGGCAGAAGGACCCGAACGTCCAGGGGTGGCAGGTCGAGACGTCGCTCGACGTCGAGTGGGCCCACGCGATCGCCCCGGGGGCGAACATCGTCCTCGTCGTGTCGCGCAACGACAACGCGCACGCGATCACCGACGCCGAGGCGGACGTCGTCTCGAAGTATCCCGGCGCGATCATCTCGCAGAGCTTCGGGACGGACGAGACCTTCGTGCGGAAGGGCTTCGTCGACGATCGCAGCGCGCACCGCGTCTACGCCGCGGCCGCTGCGCTTGGCGACACGGTGCTCGCCTCGACCGGCGACTACGGCGTGAGCGGCTACGGCGACACGGGCCCCGTTGCCTGGTATCCGGCCTCCGACCCGCTCGTGACCGCCGTCGGCGGCACCGAGGGCATGCCGTACCCGGATGGCCTGCAGAACGCGACCGGCGGCTACGGCGGCGAGGAAGCGTGGAACGAGAGCGCGATCGGAGGCGGCGCCACCGGCGGCGGGCCGAGCCAGCTCTTCCCGTCCCCGCCGTACCAGTCCGGCGTCACCGGCAACACGAAGCGCACGGTGCCGGACGTCTCGTACAACGCGTCGAGCTTCGCCGGCGTGGTCATCATCCTCGGGGGCCGCCACGCGGTCATCGGCGGCACGAGTGCGGGCTCGCCGCAGTGGGCCGGCATCATCGCGCTCGCCGACCAGGCGCGCGCGAATGCGGGCAACGGGCCGCTGGGGACGATCAACGCTGCGCTCTACAACATCTACACCGGCCCGCGCTACCACGTCGACTTCCACGACATCACGTCGGGCGACAACACGTACGACCCGTCCATCCCGGGCTTCTCGGCGCATGCCGGCTATGACCTCGTCACCGGCATCGGCACGCCGGACGCGGCCGGACTCATCGGCGACCTGACGAGCGTCGCCGGAGTGTCCGCGCCCTCGAAGCTGAGGAACGTGACGTGTCAGAACCAGCAGCTCACCGGCGCCTACAAGGACGTGACGGTGAAGACCGGCACGTGGTGCGACCTCCTGAACGCGACCGTCACCGGCGACGTGTCGGCGGACAGGGCCTCCGGCCTCGGCATCGTGGGAACGACGATCGCCGGGGCTCTGCACGCCGGGCATACCGCCGGCGTCGCCGATCCGTCCCATCCCGGCGTGAATGTCGTCTGCAACAGCGCCGTGTTCGGGAACTTCCGGATCGACAACAGCGCGAGCGGGGCGCCGTGGAACATCGGCGGGACCGCCTGCGCCGGATCGCCCGACATCACCGGCAGCACGGGCAGCGTCGTCGCGAACAACTTCCAGTTCGACGGCAACGCCGCCACGGCGAACGAGGTGAGCAACAACACGGTCGCCGGCGACTTCGAGTGCACCGGCGACGCCGGCGTGACCGGCAGCGGGAACCTCGTGGTCGGCGCCATCACCGGCCAGTGCACGGCCACGCAGCTGACGGACGGCTAGCGAGGGCTCTAGTACGCGACGGCGCCGCGGCCCTCGGCCGCGGCGTGTCGCTGCTCGTCCGCGCGGTAACTGGATCGCACGAGCGGCCCCGAGAAGACGGAGCCGAAGCCGATCTCTTCGCCCTGCTCGCGGAACCACCGGAACTCGTCGGGGTGCACCCAGCGGTCGATCGGCGCGTGCTTCGCGCTCGGCTGGAGGTACTGGCCGATGGTCACGACGTCGACGCCGTTCGCGCGCAGGTCGCGCATCGTCTCGACCACCTCGTCGTTCGTCTCGCCGAGCCCGACGATGATTCCCGACTTCGTGAGGACGTCGTAGTCGGCGAGCTCCTTCGCCCGCCGCAGCAGCCAGAGCGCCTTGTCGTAGTCCGCCTTCGCGCCGCGCATGCGCGCATGCAGCCGGCGGACGGTCTCGATGTTGTGGTTGAAGACCTCGGGACGTGCCGCGATGACCGTGCGGAGCGCCTCTTCCTCGACGTCGAGGAAGTCGGGGGTCAGCACCTCGACGCTCGCGTGCGGGAGCTTCGACTTGAGGGCGCGGATCGTCGCTGCATAGTGGCTCGCGCCGCGATCCGGGACGTCGTCGCGGTCGACCGAGGTGACGACGACGTACTTGAGGCCCATCTGCGCCGCGGCCTGGGCGACGCGGAGCGGCTCGAGCGGGTCGGGCGGCGCCTCCGGACGGCCGGAGTTGACGTAGCAATACCGGCAGGCGCGCGTGCAGGTCTCGCCGAGGATCTGGAACGTCGCGGTGCCGCGGCCCCAGCACTCGGAGATGTTCGGACAGCGCGCTTCCTCGCAGATCGTGTGGAGGGAGAGCCCGTGGACGAGCTTCTGGACGTCGAAATAGCTGCCGTCGCGGGACGGGGCACGCACCTTCATCCACTCGGGGCGGCGGGGCCGGCCGGCGACGGGAAGCGATGACTCCATGGGCTCGTTCCAGTCTATGTCCGCGTAATGGAGGTTCCGTCAGCTAGCCTTAACCGGACTGAGCCGTCCGTTTATCGAAGGAGTCGCATGCGCCAGCGTCACAGCACGAATCCCTGGGTCATCCTCGTACTCATCTGCCTCGCGCAGTTCATGGTCGTCCTCGACGCGACGATCGTGAACGTCGCGATGCCGTCGATCCAGAAGGATCTCGGGCTCAGCGAGGCCAACCTCCAGTGGATCATCAACGCATACACGCTCGTGTTCGGCGGCTTCCTTCTGCTCGGCGGGCGCGCCGGCGACTTGCTCGGCCGCAAGCGGCTCTTCCTCATCGGTCTCGTCATCTTCACGAGCGCGTCGCTCGTGAACGGGCTCGCATCGAGCTCGGGGATGCTGATCGGCTTTCGGGCGGTCCAGGGGCTCGGCGCCGCACTCATCTCCCCGGCGGCGCTGTCGATCATCTCGACGACCTTCGCGGAGGGCAAGGAGCGCGCGAAGGCGCTCGGCGTGTGGGCGGCGATCGCCATCGGCGGTTCGGCGTTCGGCCTCGTGCTCGGCGGCTGGCTGACGCAGTCGTTCTCGTGGCGGTGGATCTTCTTCGTCAACGTGCCGGTCGGCATCTTCGCCTTCCTCGCGGCCTTCCGCCTCGTGCCGGAGTCGAAGGACGAGCACGCGCACCGCGGCTACGACCTCGGCGGCGCCGTCACCGTCACCGGCGGCCTGATGGCGCTCGTGTACGCCATCGTCAAGGCCGAGACGAACGGCTGGGGCTCCGGGACGACGATCGGCTTCTTCATCGCCTCGGCCGTGCTGCTCGCGGCGTTCCTCGTGATCGAGACGCGCTCCGCGGAGCCGCTCGTTCGCCTCTCGATCTTCCGGACGCGCTCGCTGTCGACGGCGAACCTCACGATGTTCCTCGTCGCGTCGGGCATGTTCGCAATGTTCTTCTTCAACACGCTGTACGTGCAGCGTGTGCTCGGCTACCACCCGCTCAAGGCGGGTGTCGCCTTTCTGCCGTTCACCGCCGGGATCATGATCTCGGCGGGGATCGCGTCGGCGATCGCGCCGCGGATCGGCGTGCGGCCGGTGGCGGCGGTCGGGATGGTCCTCACCGCGCTCGGGATGCTCCTCTTCGCGCGCATGCCGGTCCACGGCTCGTACCTCTCGGACGTCCTTCCCGGGATGGCCCTCGCCTCGCTCGGGATGGGCGCCGTCTTCATGCCGCTGACGCTCGTCGCCACCACCGGCCTTCACAACGATGACCAGGGGCTTGCGTCCGGGCTCTTCAACACGTCGCAGCAGATCGGCGGCGCGCTCGGCCTGGCCGTCCTCTCGACCATCGCCGCCGGGCGCACGCACGGGGGCTCGCCCGCGGCGCTCGTGCACGGATTCCACTATGCGTTCGCAGGCGCCGCGGTGTTCGTTCTCGTCGCGCTCGGCGTCATGGTCGCGATGCTCCGCAAGCAGCACGTGGCCCGCATCGAGATGGAGGCCGAAGGGGAGCCGGTGATCATCGGCGCATGAGGGCGGACGCCCAGAGGAATCTCGATCGCGTTCTCGATGCCGCCTCGGAGTGCTTCGCCCGGGGCGGCGCCGACGTGAGCGTGGACGAAGTCGCGCGCCGCGCCGGAGTCGGGCACGGGACCGTCTTCCGCCGCTTCCCGACGAAGGAGGCGCTGCTCGACGCGGTGCTCGGCAAGGAGCTGGACCGGATGCTGCTGCTCGCGCAGGCCGGGCTCGCCGACGCGGATCCCGGCGCGGGCTTCGAGCGCTTCTTCCGCGCCGCCGCCGAGGGCTATGCCCGCAACCGTGCGCTGCTCGAGGGGGTCGAGCGGTGCCGCGACCTTCCGCAGTACACGCTGCTCGAGCAGGCTTCGGACGCGCTCGTCCGGCGTGCGCAGAAGGCCGGGTCCCTCCGGCACGACCTCGCCCCGCACGAGATCTTCGAGCTCGTTCCGGCGGCGAGCAGGTTCCCCGATGTGATTCTCGACGGCCTCCGCCGCTAGCGCAGCGCGAGCTCGCCGTGGCGGGGCTGCGGCCAGAGGCCGCCGCCGTCCTCGGCGGGGATCTCGTCCAGCTCGAGGCCGAAGACCTCGGCGAACGCCGCGACCGCGTGCGGGCGTACGTCGTCAACGCTCACCGGTCTCCCCGCCTCGCGCGCGACCGTCGTGAACGTCGCGTCCTCGAGGCCGCAGGCGGTGATCCATTCCGTGAACGGCGCCGGATCGAGGTCGACGTTGAGCGCGTACCCGTGCGTCGTCACCCACCGCGACACGTGCACGCCGATCGAGGCGATCTTGCGCGGCGGCCGCGTCAGCCAGACGCCGGTGAGACCGTCGATGCGTTCGCCTGCGACGCCGAACGCCGCCGTCGTGCGGATGAGCGCCTCCTCGAGGTTGCGCACGTACGCCTTCACGTCGCGCCCGTGGCGCTTCAGGTCGAGGATCGGGTAGCAGACGAGCTGCCCCGGCGCGTGGTACGTCGACTTGCCGCCCCGGTCGGTCTCGACGATGTCGACCGCGGCGCTCTCGGGGAGATGGAGCTCCGCGCTCTCGTCCGTGCGCCGGCCGAGGGTGATCACCGGCGGATGCTCGAGGAACACGACCGTGTCGGGAATCGCGCCCTGCGAGACGGCGCCCGCGAGCGCGCGCTGCAGGTCCCAGGCCTCCCGGTAGGGCACCTGCCCGAGCTGCAGCAAGTACGCGCCCTTCACGCCTCGAGCCTCTGGCCGAACATCCAGCGGGGGCCTTCGAGGCCGCGCCCGTCCTTCTCGATCGCCGCGGCCGCATCCTCGTAACCGAGGAACGGGACGATCCGCCGGCTAGCCGCCGTCGCCTTCCCAGCTCTCGAGCCGTGCGCGGAGATCGCGCAGGAAGCGCCCGGCGTACGCGCCGTCGACGAGGCGATGATCGTAGGTGAGGGTGATGTTCATCATCGGCTTGATCGCGATCGCGTCGTTGCCGCTCTCGTCGGTGATCACCCACGGCCGTTTGACGAGCGCGTACGTGCCGAGGATGGCCGACTGCGGCTGGTTGATGACCGGCGTGCCGTGGAACGTCCCGTAGCCGCCCGGGTTCGTGATCGTGAACGTGCCGCCGGCGACGTCGTCGGGGACGAGCTTCTTCTCCCGGGAACGCGTTGCGAGATCTGCGATCGCCTTCGCGATGCCGAGCAGGTTCATCGTCTCGGCGTTGCGGATCACCGGGACGATGAGACCCTTGCCCTCGGCGAGCTCGACGGCGATGCCGAGGTTGACGAACTTGCGCGTGACGATCGAGTCGCCGCGCAGCTCGCCGTTGATGTACGGGTAGTCCTTCAGCGTGTCGACGGTCGCCCGCCCGATGAACGCGAGATACGTCGGGTTGACGCCGTAGGAGGACTGGTACTCCTTCTTCAGCACCTCGCGCGCGGCGACGACCCTCGACATGTCGACCTCGATGGTGCTCGTGACGTGCGCGGCGGTGTCGAGCGAGCGGCGCATGTGCTCCGCGATGCCGCGACGCATGGCCGTCACCGGCTCGACCTCCTCGCCCGCCTGCGCCGGTGCTGCGGGGGCTCGAGGCGCCGGAGCCGGACTCGCGGCAGGCTGCACCGGAGCGGGTGCGGGAGCCGCGGGCGCGGACGGCGCGCCGGACTCGACGAAGGCGAGGATGTCCTGCTTCGTCACGCGGCCGCCGCGGCCGGTGCCCGGAATCCCATTCGGGTCGATGCCGTGCTCGGCGGCGATGCGCGCGACGACGGGCGAGACGAACTTGCCGTTCCCCGTCGGCTGCTGCACGGGCACGCGGGGCTCCGGCTCGGCGGCCGGCTGCGCCTCGGCCGCCGGGACGGGCTCCGGCTCGTGCGCCGGGGCCGCGGCGGGCTCGGGCTCCGGCGGGGGCACGGCCGCGGGCGCGGGAGCGCCGGCCGCGCCGCCGATCTGCGCGAGCTTCGTCCCGACGTCGACCGTCTCGCCCTCCTGGACGAGGATCTGCGTCACCGTGCCCGACGCGGGGCTCGGCACCTCGGTGTCGACCTTGTCGGTCGAGATCTCGAGCAGCGGCTCGTCCGCCTCGACCTGCTCGCCCTCGCGCTTGAGCCACTTCGTGATCGTCCCCTCGGAGACGGAGACGCCCATCTGGGGCATGACGACGTCGACGGCGGTCTCGGTCGCCATCTCAGTACTCCGCGAGCTCGCGCAGGCCGGCGACGACGTCGTCGACCTGGGGGATGAACGCCTTCTCGAGCGGGGGCGAGAACGGCACCGGCGTGTCGGGCGCGGCGATGCGCTTCACCGGGGCGTCGAGATCCTCGAACGCCTCCTCGGCGATCGTCGCCGCGATCTCGGCGCCGAAGCCGCCGGTCCGGTTGTCCTCGTGCAGGACGAGCACCTTCGACGTCTTCCGCGCGGACTCGAGCACCGCCGCCTTGTCCCACGGCATGATCGAGCGGAGGTCGATGACCTCGACCGAGACGCCGTCGGCGTCGAGCTGCTGCGCGGCCTCCTCGGCGGTGTAGACCATCGCGCCCCACGTGATGACGGAGAGGTCGCTGCCCTCGCGGTGCGTCCGCGCCTTGCCGATCGGCACCGTGTAGCGCTCCTCGCGCACCTCGGCCTTGATGCGGCGGTAGAGATGCTTGTGCTCGAAGAACAGAACGGGATTCGGATCCTCGATCGCGCTGATGAGCAGTCCCTTCGCGTCTTCGGGTGTCGCGGGGCAGAGGCACTTGAGGCCGGGGATGTGCGCGAACGACGACTCCGGATTCTGCGAGTGGAACGGGCCGCCCGAGAAGCCGCCGCCGGACGGCAGCCGCACGACGATCGGCACCGGAGTGCCGGCGCGCCAGCGCTGCTTCGCCGCGACGGTGACGAGGTGATCCCACGCGCACGAGATGAAGTCCGCGAACTGCATCTCGGCGACGGGACGGAGGCCCATCATGGAGGCGCCGGTGCATGCGCCGAGGATCGCCGTCTCCGCGAGCGGCGCGTCGATGACGCGCCAGGGCCCGAACTCCTCCTGGAACCCGAGCGAGACCTTGAACGCGCCGCCGTAGACGCCGACGTCCTCGCCGATGAGGAAGACGCGCTTGTCGCGCCGCATCTCGGTGCGCAGACCGTCGGAGATCGCCTGGAGGTAGGTGAGCTCGGCCATTACTTGTGGTGGGGCGTCTCGAGGTCCTCGATCGAGGCGTACACGCCGTCGAGGAGGTCGGAGGGATCCGGCATCGGGGAGTCCTCCGCGCGCTGGAGCGCGTCGTTGAGGAGCTTCTTCACGCCGGTCGAGATCTCGTCCTCCTCCTCGTCGGTCAGCTCGATGTTCGCGCGCAGCCAGGTGCGGAAGCGCTCGATCGGATCGGACTCGGCCCACTTCTCGAACATCACCTTCGGGACGTAGAACGCGTCGTCGTGCACTGCGTGCCCTTCCATGCGCAGCGTCAGGCACTCGATCAGCGTCGGCCCGTCGCCGGCGCGCGCCCTGTCGACCGCGCGCTTCGCCTCGCGGTACACGGCCAGGATGTCGGTCCCGTCGACCACGACGCCTTCGAAGCCGTAGGCCTGCGCACGATCGGCGACGTGCTCGGTCGCGTACTCGAGATGCGTCGGCGTGGAGTACGCCCACTGGTTGTTGTCGCAGATGAACACGACGGGAAGCTTTCTCGTGCCCGCGAGCGTCATGCCTTCGTGCGTGTCGCCGCGCGCCGACGAGCCTTCGCCGAACCACGCGAGCGCGACGCGCGGTTCCTCGCGGATGCGAAACGCGAGTGCGGCGCCGACGGCGACCGGCAGCATCGCGGGCAGGTGGCTGACCATCGCGATCAGTCCGAGGTTCGGGTCGGCCATGTGCACGTTGCCGTCGCGGCCCTTCGTCGGCCCGTCGGCGCGGCCCATGTACTGCGCGAAGATGCGCCACGCCTCGACACCGCGCGTGATGTGCACGCCCATGTCGCGGTGGAGCGGCGTGCCGACGTCGTCGGCGGCCATCGCCGTCGCGACGCCGACCGACGCCGCCTCGTTGCCGCGGCCCGTGTAGAACGAGCCGGGGATCTTCCCCTGCCGGTACAGGATGTGGCCGCGCTCCTCGACGCCGCGCGTGATCAGCATGTTCCGGTACATCCCGAGGAGGTCCTCGCGGTCGAGACCTGCCTCCCGCGCGTCGTGGAGCGAGCCGACCGGCTCCGCTTCTCTCGCCACCGCCATCTCGCGGGACTTTAGCGCCACTCGAAGGTCTCGCCGATCAGTCGAAGCCGTGCCTTCGTCTCCCCGTCGCAGAGGGCTCCGGCGACCCCGGCCTCGTAGAAGGAGCGGGGATCGAGGCCGAACGAGGTCGCCGCCTCGTAGTCCCGGGTGAGGTCGGTGTCGAACATCGCGGGATCGTCGGTTGAGATCGAGCAGAGGACGCCCGCGGCGGCGAGCCGCGGGAGCGGGTGCTCGGCGAGCGACTTCACGGCCCCCGTCCGGAGGTTCGAGAGCGGGCAGACGTCGAGGACGATGCCGCGCGCCGCGATCTCGCGGACGAGACCCGGATCCTCCTCGGCGCGGATCCCGTGCCGCAGGCGGTCGGCGCCGAGCGCGTCGAGCGCCCCGCGGACGGACGCTGCGCCCGCGACCTCGCCGGCGTGCGGCACGGAGCCGAGGCCGAGGGAGTGGGCGAGTGCGAACGCCTCGGCGTACGGCTCCGGCGGGTACTCGGCCTCGAGCCCGCCGAGCCCGACGCCGACGACGCCGCGGTCGCGATAGCGCGCCGACCACTCGACGGTCGCGCGCGCCTCCTCCATCGTGAAGCTGCGGGGGATGTCCGGCGTCAGCCGCACCTCGACGCCCGTCGACTCGCGCGCCTCCTGCGCGCCGGCGCAGACGCCCTCGAAGATCTCCTCCCACGAGCAGCCGCGGCGGACGCGCTCCGCCGGGCTGAAGATCCCCTCGAGGTACACCGCGCCGTGCGCTGCCGCCTCGACCGCGTAGTCCGTCACCATCTGGCGGAAGTCCTCGGCGGTGCGCAGCGCGTTCGTCGTGAGGATCCAGACCTCGATGAAGTGGCGGAAGTCGCGATAGCGGTAGAGCGAATCGAGGTCGTCGGGCAGCGCGTAGTCGTTCCGCTTCGCGATCTCCCTGAGCGTGGGCGCACGCACCGTGCCCTCGAGGTGCACGTGCAGCTCGATCTTCGGGTAGTCAGAGGTTTGCATCGTTGTCCAGCCACGTGCCGGCGACGCGCGACCAGAACTCCGGCTGCGGTGCGAACCCGAGCGCCGCGTAGAACGCCTGCGCCTGATCGGTCTGCAGGCCGATGTGCTGCCCCGGCACCGCGTCGGCGAGCATGCGCACGAGCGTCGCGGCGATCCCTTGCCGCCGGTAGGAGGACTGCGTCCAGACGTCGACGAGATACGCGTTGCACACGCCGTCGGAGAGAAGGCGCGCCATGCCGACGACGCGGCCGCCGTCGCGGGCGAACGCGACGTGCTGCGACCGCTCGAACGACCGGCGGAGTGCGCCGGGCGAACGGCCGTTGTCGAAGCGGTCGGCGGCGAGGTCGGCCTTCGCCTGCTCCCAGTCGATGCTCTCGAGCGAGCTGTCGAAGCTCACCGCCACACGGTCGAGGCTACAGTCCGACCGTGGGCAAGGCCTCCGACTGGCTGCGCGAAGAGCGCCGCAAGGTGCTCGGCGACTGGGTGGCCGTCTGCGTCCGGTGCGGGGCGGCGCGCCGGTGGTTCGAGGCGTTCGAGGCCGAGCTGCCGGACGTGTGCCCGCAGTGCGGCGGAGTGCTTCTGCGCCGCTGCCCGGGCTGCAACGCGCCGATCTCCTCCATCGCGGCCGTCGACTGCGAAGAGTGCGGTGCGCCGCTGCGCGCGGACGAGCTCTTCGGCTCACCGATTCGCCGCCGGAAATAGCAGGAATTCGCTCCTCCTTCGGCAAGTAGGAGGAGATGCGGCACGTCCTCGCCGTCTGTCTGCTCGTCCTCGTGTCGGCCGCCCCGGCGGGCGCCGCGCGAGTCGCCGGCGGCCCGACGAACAAAGCGCTCCCGACGGTCGTCGGCGCCCTCAGCGTCGGACAGCTGGTCACCGGCTCGAGCGGCATCTGGTCGGGATCGGGGACGATCGCGTACTCGTACGTATGGAACCGCTGCGACGCGCTCGGGAGCGGCTGCACCGTCATCGCCGGCGCCGTCCTGCCGACGTACAAGCTCACGAGCGCCGATCTGGGGAAGACGCTCGGGCTGACGGTGACCGCGAAGGACTCCGCCGGAACCGCGACCGCGTATGCGAGCCTCGTCGGCCCGGTGGCGCCGCAGGGCGCGCTCGCGTCGATCGGCCGGCCGGTCGTGACGGGGACGGCGAACGTCGGCTCCACGCTCACCGTCTCGGTCGGGGTCTGGACGGCTGCACCGTCCGTGGTGACGTACTCGTGGCTGCGCTGCGACAAGACGGGACGCGCGTGCGCGGCGATCGCGGGCGCGACCTCGTCGACAGACGTCCCCGGCGCCGCCGACGCGGGCCACACGCTCGTCGCGCGCGTGCAGGTGACGGCGGGCTCCTCGACCCAGGCGACGCTCGGCCTGGCGACGGCGCTCGTCGCCGGCGGCGCGCCCGGCACGACGACAACGACGACGACGACGACCGCGACGACGACGACGCCGACCACGACCACCACGACGACGACACCTGCGCCGCAGTCCGGCGCGAGCACGCGCCCGACGGTGACGGGTACGGCGAAGGTGGGGCAGCGCCTCACCGGCAGCGCCCGCCCGGGCACCACCGGGGCTCTCGCGTACCAGTGGTACCGCTGCGACCCGACGGGTGCGCATTGCAGCTCGATCCACGGGGCCGTTGCCGCGAAGTACGTCCTCGTCGCGAAGGATGCGGGCAAGACGATCGGGCTGACCGTCGACGTCACGCCGAGCGGCGGGACGGCGACGCCGTCGTACGCCTCGGTCGTCGGCCCTGTCGCGGCGGCGGCGGGCGCGGCGTCCACCGTGCAGCCGGGCGTGACCGGGAAGCCGCTGCAGGGGCAGACGCTCACCGCATCGGCCGGTACGTGGACGGCGACGCCGAGCGCGGTTGCGTACGCGTGGCAGAGGTGCAACGCGAACGGTCGCATCTGCGCACCGATCGACGGGGCCACGAGCGCGACGTACGTCCCGGTCGCGGACGACGTCGGGCACGCGCTCGCCGTGCTCGTCACCGCGACCGTCGGCTCGTCGACGCAGGCTGCGTTCAGCGTCGCGACCGACGCGATCGTGGCGCCGCCTCCGCTCGCTCCCACCGCGCCGCTCACCGTCACCGGCACGGCGCAGGTCGGCCAGCGCCTGACCGGCGCCGCGGGCACGTGGACCGGGACGGAGCCGATCTCGTTCCACTATCAGTGGTACCGCTGCGATACCGCCGGCGCGCACTGCGCGTCCGTGCACGGAGCGACGGCCGCGACGTACCGCCTCACGGCGAAGGATGCCGGCCAGACGATCGGGCTCACGGTCACCGCCACCGACGGGACCGGGACGAAGCAGCCGGCGTACGCATCGCTGATCGGCCCCGTCGGCGCGTCGTCGGCGACGCTCGCGGCGACCGCGCAGCCGACGCTGACGGGCTCGGCCGTGCAGGGTCAGACGCTCACCGTCGTCGCCGGCTCGTGGAGCAAGGCGCCGGCGTCGACGACGTACGCGTGGGAGCGGTGCAACGCGAACGGTCGTCTGTGCACGCCGATCGCGGGCGCGACGGCGACGTCGTACGCGATCACGTCGGCCGACGTCGGCCACGCAATCGTCGCCGTGGCGACCGTTCACGCCGGTTCCGCGACGGCGACCGCGTTCAGCACCGCGAGCGCAGCGGCGAAGGCCTAGAAGGGATCGTTGTCGAAGCCGGGCACGACCGGCCCGCTGAGGATCTGCGAAAAGCGGATGACCGTGACGACGTCGTCGGGGTCGACCGCGCGGTTGTAGAGCTGGCCGAGGAACGTCGCCATCTCGTCGGTGCGGCGGATCTCGGGATTGTCGTGCTCGATCTCGCGCGGGGAGAGCTCGCCGAGCGTCTTCACCTCGACCTTGTCGATGACGGCGTCGAAGACGAACTCGCGGGCGCTGAACCGGTTGCCGCACAGCACCTTCACGACCATGCCCTTCTTGTACTTCCCGGACTTGTCGCCGAGGCGGATGGTCGCGGACTTACGGCCAGTGCGCAGCTGGTCGGCGACCATCGGTGAGTAGAAGTTCAGCGCGTACATAGGCTCCTGCGGCCCGCTCAAGCGGGGGAATCATAGGGGAGGAACGGCTCCACATGGGCGCGAGCCACCTGGTCCGGCGCCGTGCAGCCGAGCAACCCGAGGCCGAGGGCGATCTCGTCGCGGAGGAGCGAGAGCGCATGGGCGACGCCCGGCTCTCCGTCGACGGCGAGCGCACAGGCGAACGCGCGCGCGGCGAACGCAGCGCGCGCGCCGAGCGCGAGCGCCTTGAGCACGTCCGTGCCGCGGCGGATCCCGCCGTCGACGTACACCTCGCACCGCCCCGCGACCGCGTCGGCCACCTCGGGCAGAGCGTCGAGGCCCGCGGCGACGCCGTCGAGCTGTCGCCCGCCGTGGTTCGAGACCCAGACGGCGTCCGCGCCGTGCTCGACGGCGAGCGTCGCGTCCTCGCGGGTGAGGATCCCCTTCAGCACGAGCGGCAGGGGGAGCTCGCTGCGAATCCACTCGAGGTCGCGCCACGTCAGCGCCGCAGACGTCTCGAACAGGCTCGCGTACGGCAGGTGCAGGCCCGGCGGCGGGTTCTGGAAGCCGAGCCGCAGGTCCCGTTCGCGCCGGCCGACGTACGGCAGGTCGACCGTGAGGACGACGGCCGAGTACCCGGCTTCGCGGGCCTCGTGGATGTGGTCGAGCGTCCGCTGCCGGTCGCGCAGCACGTACAGCTGCACCCACCGCGGGCCTGCGCCGGCCGTCGCGATCTCCGCGTGCGAGCTCGTCGTGAGCGTCGAGACGGCCATGAGGACGCCGCCGGCGGCGGCGGCGCGTGCCGTTGCGACCTCGCCTTCGGGGTCGATCAGGCGCTGCATCGCGAACGGCGCGATCCCGAGCGGCATCGAGACGGGCGTTCCGAGCAGCGTCGTCGCCGTCGTCACCTCGCTGACGTCGACGAGCATCCGCGGACGGAGCCGCCACCGGCCGTAGGCGGCGCGGTTCGCGCGGAGCGTCACCTCGTCCCCGGCCCCGCCCTCGAAGTAGCACCAGACGGCCGGGTCGACCTTGGCGGCGGCCGCGTCGACGTAGTCGGAGACG
This sequence comes from uncultured Actinomycetes bacterium, assembly GCA_963753295.1. Taxonomy (GTDB): domain Bacteria; phylum Actinomycetota; class Thermoleophilia; order Gaiellales; family Gaiellaceae; genus Palsa-739. The sequence goes on from CAVWBZ010000019.1 coordinate 114,319, forward strand.
CTGACGGCACTCATCAGTCGCCGACCCTATCGCGCGCCTTGGCCGCCATCTCCTTCTCCCCGCCGTAGGCGAGGGCGCGGGGCGCCTCCGCGAGCGGCAGCCACCGGGCCGCCGCCACCTCGACCCGCATCGCCTCGCCGATCTCGCCGATCCGCCCCCGGCCGGCGGCGAGGAGGTAGAAGCTCACGATCTTGAAGACCCGTACCCCGCCCGGGCGGGTGTACGTGTACTTCACGTCGCCGAGCTTCTCGACGATCCGGCCGCGGACGCCGGTCTCCTCCAGCACCTCCCGCACCGCCGTCTCGGCCGGCGACTCGCCCGGGTCGATGTTCCCCTTCGGCAGGACCCACGTGCCCTCCGGCTTACCCTGGGGACGGATGGCGGCCAGGTGCGCCCGGCCCTGGATCTTCCGGACGAGGACGCCCCCGGCGGAGAACTCCCGCTCCATGGTGGGGTTCTAGCCGATTTGCGGAGCGGGCCGATTGCTCCTACAATGCTCTGGCACTCTCGGGGTGAGAGTGCCAGCAAGCGTCACGATGTGTCGCAGTCAGGAGGCAGTTGCATGAACCTGAAGCCGCTTGGTGACCGCCTGATCGTCGAGGTCCTCGATGAAGAGGACGTGACGAGCAGCGGCATCGTGCTGCCGGACACCGCGAAGGAGAAGCCGCAGCGCGGCCGCGTCCTCGCCGTCGGCCCGGGCAGCCGGGACGACAACGGCAAATTCGTTCCGCTCGACCTGGCGGAGGACGACGAGATCGTCTTCTCCAAGTACGGCGGGACCGAGATCAAGGTCGGCGTGGACGAGTACCTGATCCTGCGCGAGTCCGATGTGCTCGCGAAGGTCGTCGGTACGCGCGAGCCGGTCGGCGCAAAAAAGTAAGGGAGGACTGAAAACGATATGGCTCACAAGGAGCTGAAGTTCAACGAGGATGCGCGGCGCGCTCTCGAGCGCGGCGTGAACATCCTCGCCGACGCGGTCAAGGTGACGCTCGGCCCGAAGGGGCGCTACGTCGTCCTCGACAAGAAGTTCGGCGCGCCCACGATCACGAACGACGGCGTCACCATCGCCCGCGAGATCGAGGTCGAGGACGTGTTCGAGAACCAGGGCGCGCAGCTCGTCCGCGAGGTTGCCACGGCGACGAACGACGTCGCCGGCGACGGCACGACGACCGCCACGGTGCTCGCGCAGGCAATCGTCCGCGAGGGCCTGAAGAACGTGGCCGCGGGTGCGAACCCGATGGGTCTCAAGCGCGGCATCGAGAAGGCCGTCGACGCAGTGGTCGAGAACCTCAAGTCGCAGTCGAAGAGCGTCTCCGGCAAGGAGGACATCGCCCGCGTGGCGACCGTCTCCTCGCGCGAGCGCGAGATCGGCGAAGTGATCGCGGACTCGATCGAGAAGGTCGGCAAGGACGGCGTCGTGAACGTCGAGGAGGGCCAGACGCTCGGCCTCGAGCTCGAGTTCACCGAAGGCATGCAGTTCGACAAGGGCTACCTGTCGCCGTACATGGTCACGGATCCCGAGCGGATGGAGGCCGTCCTCGACGAGCCGTACATCCTCGTCGCGAACCAGAAGATCGGTGCGGTCAAGGATCTGCTGCCGGTGCTCGAGCAGGTCATCCAGGCCGGCAAGCCGTTGCTCATCGTCGCCGAGGACGTCGAGGGCGAGTCGCTCGCCACGATCGTCGTCAACAAGCTGCGCGGCACGTTCCAGGCCGTCGCGGTCAAGGCACCCGGCTTCGGCGACCGCCGCAAGCGGATGCTCGAGGACATCGCCATCCTGTCGGGCGGCGAGGTCATCACCGAGGAGATGGGCCTCAAGCTCGAGAACACGAAGATCTCGCAGCTCGGCCACGCCCGCCGCGTCGTCGTCGACAAGGACTCGACGACGATCATCGACGGCGCCGGCGACTCCGAGGCGATCAAGGGCCGCATCAAGCAGCTCAAGTCGGAGATCGAGAACACGGACAGCGACTTCGATCGTGAGAAGCTCCAGGAGCGCCTCGCGAAGCTGTCCGGCGGCGTCGCGGTCGTCAAGGTCGGCGCATCGACCGAGACCGAGATGAAGGAGAAGAAGCACCGCGTCGAGGACGCGCTGCAGGCTGCCCGTGCCGCCCTCGAAGAGGGTCAGGTGCCGGGTGGCGGCGTCGCGCTCATCAACGCCGCGGACGCGATCCGGGACGACCTGCTCGGTGGTCTCGACGGTGACGAGAAGACCGGCGCGAAGATCATCCTTCGCGCGCTCGAGGAGCCGCTCCGGCAGCTCGCCGCGAACGCGGGTCTCGAGGGGTCCATCGCCGTCGAGCACGTCCGCCAGGCGAAGCCGGGCTTCGGCCTGAACGTCGACACCGGCGAGGTCGAGGACCTGCTCAAGTCAGGGATCGGCGACCCGACGATGGTCACCCGCTCGGCGCTGCAGAACGCGGCGTCGATCGCGAAGAACATCCTCACCACCGAGGCGATCGTCGCCGAGGCGCCCGAGAAGGCCGGCGCCGGGATGGGCGGCGGCGGTATGCCCGACATGGGCGGGATGATGTAACGACGCGAAAGCTTGCGCTTTCGCTTCGAGGGGGCCGGCTTGCCGGCCCCCTTCTTGTTTGTGCTCCGCAGAGCGGACGCGGGCCGAGCCCGCGTCCTCTTGCTCTGGCGTGGGCGGAGGGTTGTGCTGCGCGTGCGGTGGTGCGCTTCGCGCATCCCCGCACGCTTTGTCCGGCCTCCGCTAACGCTTGCGCGTTAGCTGCGGCCCTTGGTGCTTGCGCCGGGCGCGGCGGCCACCCCTCGCTCACCCGACTCGGATGCGCCACTCCTGCTGTCCCTGGAAGTCGTCCACCCACATGTCGCCGAAGGCGCTGCGGACCACGAAGGGGGAGCTCGTGACCGGGAAGGTGTCGACGACGGCGTTCGTGGCCGGGTCGATGCGCGAGATGGTCCCGTCGCGGAGATTCGGGATCCACTCGAGGCCGTCCGGGCCGCGGGCGCCGTCGGACGGGGAGGTGCCGACCTTCGTCGTCGCGACGACGGTGTTCGTCGCCGGGTCGATGCGCGAGACCGAGTTGTCGGTCGCGTTCGAGACCCACACCCCGTCGGCGTGCGCGTCCACGCACAGCTCGTCGCCCCTGCCGACGTCGATCGGCGTGACGGCGTTCGTGGCCGGGTCGATCCGGTAGACGTCGTTCGTTCCCTGCGAAGCAACCCAGATAGAGCCGGCGCCCGCGCGGACGCACGTCGGCGCTCCGCCCGTCTTGAGCGTCGCGGTCACCTTGGCCGTCTTCGCGTCGATGCGCGAGACGGTGCCGTCGGCCTGGTTCGTCGCCCACGCCGCGCCGAAGGCGAAGGCGACGTCCCAGGGCTTGCTGCCGACGCGGATCTGCTTCGTCCCGCGCAGCGTGCGCGGGTTCACGCGCGAGATCGTCCCGGAGTCGAAGTTCTCGACCCACAGGAATCCGGCGCCTGCCACGATCCCGCACGGCCCGGAGCCGACCTTGACCGTGCGCACCACCTTGTCCGTCCGCGGGTCGATGCGCGCGACGTTCGCGCCGGCGTAGTTCGCTACGTAGAGGTATGGGCCGTACGCGGCGGTGCCGCAGGGTTGGAACCCCGTCCGGATCTTTGCGCCGATCGTCGGCGTGGAGACTGCGGCCGCCACGGCGGCCAGTGCGAGTAGCGTGCGAAGCATGTCCGTCTCCCGCTCGAGAGATACTACGAAGTCGCAGAAATATGCTACGAAATCGCAGGAGAGTCAAGTGATACAGCCGGGCTTGTTCCTCCAGCCGTTCGTCGTCTCGCAGCTCGTCGGCGAGGTGATCGCCGACATCGTCGAAGGCAGCGGCGTCTCGGGCTCCGAGTTTGCGGTGACGAGCTCGATTGCGATCTGGCCGGGCATCACGCCGACCGAGCTCGCCCGCGCGCTCGGCATGTCGCCGACGACGCTGTCGGCGATGCTCAACCGTCTGGAGGACAAAGGGGAGATCAGGCGCAGGCGCGACGTGGCCGACGGCCGGCGTTACGTGCTCGAGCTGACCGCGAAGGGGAAGCGGACCCGGCAGAGGAACCTCGAACGCTTCCCCGCCTGGCTCGAACGGGTCAGCAGCGAGCTCGGAGCCGATCCGGAAGAGGTGCTCGAGCCGATGCGCCGGCTCGAGCAGGCGCTGCGTGCAGCACTCGCGGCCGGCCGCGAGCGCTGATCGTCAGAACCCGTACCGCTCTTCGTGCCAGTAGTCGGCGTTGTTGTTGTAGCCGTAGCGTTCCCAGAAGCCGGGCTTGTCGACGCTCGAGAGCTCGATCTCGCGCAGCCACTTGGCGCTCTTCCAGAAGTACTTCGTCGGGACGAAGAGGCGCACGGGCCAGCCGTGGTCCGGTGTGAGCGGCTCGCCGTCGGCTTCGTAGACGATCAGCGCGTTCTCGTCCTCGATCGCCGCGAGTGGCACGTTCGCGGTGAAGCCGTGCTCCGCGTGCGCGACGACGAAGTGCGCGGTCGGCTTCGGGTTGCAGAGCTTCGCGAGCTCGCGCCAGTGGACGCCCTTGAAGCGTGCGTCGAAGCGGCTCCAGCGCGTGACGCAGTGGATGTCCGTCGTCAGCTCGGTCGCCGGCAGCGCCTTCAGCTCCTCGAAGCTCAAGGTGATCTCGTTCTCGGCCTCGCCCCACACGCGCAGCGTCCAGGTTGCGATGTCCACGTCGGGCACTTCGCCCGCGTGCAGCACCGGCCACTTCTCCGTCAGATACTGGCCGGGCGGCAGCCTGGCCGGGTCGTAGCCGGCCTCGCGCACCTTGTCCTCGGCCTTCGAGCGGAAGAGCGGCATCGCACTCGTACACTAAACGGATGGACGTGGCCGACCGCCCGCGCGCCTTCGTCCGGGTCGCCGGACCGGACGCGCGCGACTACCTTCAGCGGATGGTTTCCAACGACGTCGACTCACTCGCCGTCGGCGACTCCGTACCGGCGCTCCTGCTGACGGCGAAGGCCCGGCTCATCGCGCCGCTCGTCGTCTGGCGCCGCGGCGAGGACGACTTCCTGGTGCTCAGCGAGCCGGAGCTCGGCGAGACGGTGCGCGCGCACTTGACACGCATGCGGCTGCGCGCCCGCTGCGAGATCGAGCCGGAGGAGCACAGCTGCGTGCTCGTGTTCGGCGGCGAGGGCATCGCCACCGGCTTCCCCGGTGCCGTCGAGGCGCTCGACGCCGATCTCGAGCCCACGCTGTCCCCGGACGAGCTCGAGCTGCGGCGGATCGAGGCCGGCGTCCCGCGCTGGGGCTACGAGCTCGACGACCGGGTCCTCCCGGCCGAGGCCGGCCTCGACGCGACCCACGTGAGCTTCTCGAAGGGCTGCTATCCCGGCCAGGAGCCGATCGCGCGGCTGCACTACCGCGGCCACGCCAACCGCAGGCTCCAGGTCGTCGAGCTCGACGACGGCCCCGTGGTCGAGCGCGTGACGAGCCAGGCGCGCCGCCCCGACGGCACCGTCGTCGCGCTCGCGTACGTGCGCACCAGTGCCTAGGTTGGAGCCCGCCGACTGGTGGTCGGTGCGGGCGGCGTCGAACCTCAAGCCTGCGACGTATCGCTGCCCGCTCTGCGGCTACCGGCTGCACGCGATGTCGCCCCACGTCCTCATCGCGCCCGAGGGGGATACGAGCCGGCGGCGCCACGCGCATGCCGAGTGCGTCGAGGCGGCCCGGAGGCAGGGCCGGATGCCGAGCTACGACGAGTGGCGGAAGACGCAGCCCCGCAAGGGCGTCCGGCTACACTGGCCCTTCCCCAGGCGCCCGTAGCTCAGGGGATAGAGCGCTGCCCTGCGGAGGCAGAGGTCGCATGTTCGAATCATGCCGGGCGCACTGCACACGCGGCGACGGTGTCCTCGAGACGCTCGCGCACGCTCGTCGCACGCGTCGACCGGCTCGAGATCGCGCGGCGGAATCATCATCGTCGCCACGGCCTAGTGCGGATGCCTGCGGCCGTGACGGCGGCCACCATGGGTCGGTGAGGCTCTTCCGGCGCCCTCCCGGCTTCCTCCTGCTCGCGTGCGCGGCGATCTCCCTCGTCAGCCTCACGCTCAGCACGGTCGCGCCGCTGCTTCCCCACTTCGCCGCCTCCGAGCACTCGTCGCTCTACGCGGCGCTCGTCGTGGCCGGGCATCCGACCGGCTCGCTTCTCGCCGCGGTGCCGACGCTTCTCCTCTCGCGCCGGTTCGGCCTGACGCGCGTGATCGTCTCCGGCGGCGTGATCGGTTCGCTCGCGAGCGTCCTCTTCGTCTGGCCCGGCGCCGGCTGGTGGATCGTGCTCGCACGCGGCGGATTCGGGTTCAGCGCGACGATGGTGTGGCAGTCCGTCTTCGCGTGGACGATCACGAACACGGGGCTCGGGCGTCGCGCCCGGACGATCGGCATCCTCACCGGCGCGTCGACGGCCGGAATGCTCGTCGGTCCCCAGCTCGGCGCGCTCGCGGCGCACGTCGGCATCTGGCTGTGCGCCGTTCCGCCGGCCCTGCTCCTGCTCGTCGCCACGCGCTTCGGCCTGGCACCGCGATACGAGATGCTCGAGCGCCCCGACATGCACCGGGTGCGCGCCGTCGTCGGGTCCCGCGACGCCGTCGGAGGTCTGAGCCTGACGGCCGTCGGCGCGATCGTCGGCCTCGGGACGGTGGTCGCCGTCCCGCTCACGCTCGGAGACCGCGGCGTGGGCGCGTTCGGCATCGGTGCAGTGCTCACGTGCGCGTACGCCGTGCTCGTCCTCGGGAACCCGCTTGCCGGCCGGGCCGCCGACCGTGGCAAGACGCGCAGGCTCGTCGTCGGCGACTTCGCACTGCTCGCGCTCGTCTTCGTTGGGCTCGAGGCGACCTCGGGCACGGTCGCCGCGATCCTGCTCTCCTTCGGCGCCGTGTGCCTCGTGACGCTGCCCGGGCTCGCCGGCAACGTCCTCCTCAGCCGCGCCGTCTCGGCCGCTGGCCTCGACCAGACGCTGAGCCAGACGTTCGCCACGCTCGCGTGGGCGCCCGCCGCGATCGTCGGCTCCGTGTCCGTCGGCGCGGTCTCGTCGCCGGACGTTGCGCTCGTCGTTCTCGCGGGCGCGGCGGCCGTCGCGGCCGGCGTCGCCGCGCTCGAGCGTGCGCAGCGACACCGGCCGCAGACCGCGTGACGCTCAGCCGGCGAGCGGCTCGCCCGTCTCGAGCAGCGTCTTCAGGCCGCTGAGCACGAACATCCAGCCGCCGGCGACGTTCGTGGCCGTCTTCGGCGATGCGTCGAGCCGGTCGTGGGTGACGGTGAGGAGCGAATAGCCGCCGTCTCTCGGTTCGATCTCCCACGTCACGCGGCTCTCCGGCTCCGCGGCAGCGTCCTCGTCGTACATCGTGCGCCAGCTGTGCACGAGCCTCCGGCCCGGGTCGAACTCCGCCACCGCGCCCTGCACGGAATCGGCGGCGTCGTATGTGTCCGGGGTCACGTGCACGGGAACGCCGTAGAAGTACTTCTGCGTGAACTCCGGCTTCGTGATCGCGTCCCAGATGGCCTCCGGTGTCGCCTTGATGAACACCTGGTAGATCTGCGTCGCCTGGGCGGTCATGGTCGTCATGCCGTCTCCTCCAGTTCGTGCTTGAGGTCTGCGAGCGCCGCGACGCGGTGCTCGGTGTACTTGTCGATCCAGCGGTCGTGGATGAGGCGGATGGGGACCGGGTTGAGGAAGTGGAGCTTCTCCCGTCCTTGCCGCCGTGTGACGACGAGCCTCGCGTCCTCGAGCACGCGCAGGTGCTTCATCACGCCGAACCGCGTCATCTCCAGGTCGGACTCGAGCTCGGTGAGCGTGCGGCCGTCGCGCTCGAAGAGCCGGTCGAGGAGGTGCCTGCGCGTGGGATCTGCGAGGGCCTTGAAGATGCGGTCGTCCTCCACCGGCGTCATGATAGGTGACTAAATAGTCACATGTCAAGCTGACACAATCGGCCCGTGACGCTCCATCTGTCGGAGGAGGACGTCGCCCGGCTCCTCACGCCGGCGGCCGCCGTCGAGGCGGTCGAGGCGTGCTTTCGGCGTATGGCTGCGGGCCGGGTCGAGAACCGCCCCCGCTACCGGCTCCCCCTCGAGCACGGCGCGCTCGCCGTCATGGCGGCGTCCGATCTCGGCCTCGGCTACGCCGGCGCCAAGGTGTACTCGGGCTTTCGCGAGGGGGCGCGCTTCGTCGTGCTCCTCTTCCGCGCCGACCGGCCCGAGCTCGTCGCGGTCGTCGACGCCGACAAGCTCGGGCAGCTCCGCACGGGTGCGGCGAGCGCGGTCGCCGCGCGGTACCTAGCGCGTCCCGGTGCGGCGAGCCTCGGCGTCATCGGCTGCGGCTGGCAGGCGGAGTCGCAGGTGGCGTGCATCCGCGCCGCTGTTCCGGGGATCGAGCGCGTCGTCGCCTATTGCCGGACGGAGGAGTCGCTGCGGGCGTTCTGCGAGCGCAACGGCGCAGAGGCGGGCGGGAGTGCGCGCGACCCGGCGGAGTGCGACGTCGTCGTCACGGTGACGAATTCGCCCGATCCGGTGTTGCGCGGCGAATGGCTCCGGCCCGGTGCGCTCGTCTGTGCGGTCGGGGCGAACGACGGCAGGCGGCGCGAGCTCGACGACGTCGTCCTCGAGCGCGCGACGTTCGTCTGCTGCGATTCGATCGACGACGCCCGGCTCGAGTCGGCCGACCTCGTCGAGCCCGTTGCGGGCGGCGTGCTCGACTGGCTCGAGGTGCACGAGCTGCAGGAGGTCGTCGCGGGTGCGGTCGCGGGACGGCAGGGCGACGGCGACATCGTCGTCTTCAAGTCGAACGGGCTCGCCGCGTGGGACGTCGCGGCCGCGGTCGCCGTCGTCGAGGCGGCTAGCGCGCGCTGAGCGATCCGCGCGCGGCCTCGACGTCCTGCTCGCCGAGCGCGTGGATGACGTCGGGCCGCATGAGCATTCGCTTCTGCTGCTCGACGCTGAGGCGATTCTGGACGTAGGCGTCCTGGAGGATGTCCTCGACGCGCCTCCCGGAACCGTGCTCGCGGAGGAGGTACGCGACGACGACCTCTTCCGCCGAGCTCTTGGCGAAGAGGAACGAGAACGGATTCCGCAGGAACGCCCCGAAGCGCAGCATCGACGCGATTGTACAATCGCCCCGTGCACGTTTCGTCCGACCGCGGCAGGTTCGCGGAGCGGGTGCTCCACGGGGTCGATGACGCGGGTAACGACGAACGCGTCGTCATCTGGATCGAGCGCATGCCCGGAGCCGTGTGGGGCGTCGGCAGAGCGGTGAACCCGGAGCAGCGCAACGACTCGGCGCCGCGGAAGGACGACTACATCTTCGAGGGCTACGAGCTCGACGACGCGCTCGAGCAGGCGAACGCGGCGCTCGAGGACGACCTCACCGTCTCGGAGGCGGACGGACGACCTGTGCATCTCCGGCCGTTCACGCGCGACGAGCTGCTCAAGCCGCTCGAGGCGTGGTTCTTCGGGCGCTCGACGCCGTAAACGGAATACTCTCCCGCGCCATGCTCGTTCGCGTCGGCTTCAGCGCAGACCCCGACGACGCCTTCATGTTCTGGGGGCTCGCCTCGGGCACCGTCGACGCGCGCGGGCACGAGTTCGAAGCGGTGATCGCCGACATCCAGAGCCTCAACGAGTGGTCGCTCGAGGGCCGGCTCGAGGTGACGGCGATGTCGCTCGCGACGTACCCCCTCGTGCACGACCGCTACGCGCTGCTCCCGCACGGCGCGAGCATCGGTTCGGGCTACGGCCCGATCGTCGTGGCACGCGAGCCGTTGTCGCTCGACGAGCTCCGCGAGGAGGAGATCGTCGTCCCCGGAAAGCTGACGACCGCGTTCCTCGTGCTCCGGATGGCGCTCGGCGGCGAGTTCGCCTCGCGCGTCATGCCGTTCGACGAGATCCTCGACGAGGTCGCATCCGGCCGCGCGCGCGCCGGTCTCCTCATCCACGAAGGGCAGCTGACGTACGGCGACGCCGGCGTCGCCAAGTGCCTCGATCTCGGCGAGTGGTGGCTGCTCGAGACCGGGCTGCCGCTGCCGCTCGGCGTGAACACGGTCCGGCGCGATCTCGGAGCCGGCGCGATGAGCGAGATCTCCGGCATCCTGCGCGCGTCGATCGATGCCGCGCTCGCGCACCGCGACGAGGCGCTCGAGTATGCGCTCGGCTTCGGCCGCGGCCTCGACGTCGCGCGCGGCGACGAGTTCATCGACATGTACGTCAACGACCTGACGCTCGACTACGGCGACGAGGGGCGGCAGGCCGTGCGCGAGCTGCTCGAGCGGGCGCACGCCGGCATTCAGGTTCAATGGGTGGAGTGAGCCGCGCGGTCGTCGTCGCCGGTGTGCGCACGCCCATCGGGCGCTACGGCGGCGCGCTCGCGGGCCGTCGCCCGGACGACCTCGCCGCGCTCGCGATCGCCGAGGTGGTCGAGCGCGCGGGCGTCGAGCCGGGGGAGATCGAAGACGTCTATTTCGGCTGCGCCAATCAGGCGGGCGAGGACAACCGCAACGTCGCGCGCATGGCCGCGCTCCTCGCCGGACTGCCGGAGTCGGTCGCGGGCGTGACCGTCAACCGGCTGTGCGCATCCGGCCTCTCGGCCGTCGTCGGCGCATGCCATGCGATTGCTGCCGGCGACGGGGACCTGTTCGTCGCGGGCGGCGTCGAGTCGATGACGCGTGCACCGTTCGTGTTCGGGAAGGCCGAGAAGGAATACGCGCGCGGCAATCAGACGGTGTACGACACGACGCTCGGCTGGCGCTTTCCGAATCCGCGCATGGAGGAGATGTTCCCGCTCGAGGCGATGGGCGAGACGGGCGAGAACGTCGCCGAGCGCTACGGCGTGGCACGCGAGGATCAGGATGCGTTCGCGCTCGCGTCGCAGCAGCGCTGGGCGGCGGCGAACGAGGCCGGCCGGTTCGACGACGAGCTCGTTCCCGTCGGCGACGTCGTGCGCGACGAGCATCCGCGCCCCGAGACGACGCTCGAGCGGCTCGGCGCGCTGAAGCCGGCGTTCCGCCCGGGCGGGACCGTCACCGCAGGCAACTCGTCCGGCGTCAACGACGGTGCGGCGGCGCTCGTCATCGCATCGGAGGAGAAGGCGCGCGCTCTCGGCGTCGAGCCGCTCGGGACGTTCGTCGCGAACGCGGTGGCCGGCGTCGACCCGCGCGTCATGGGAATCGGCCCCGTGCCGGCGGTCCGCAAGGTGCTCGCGCGTGCGGGCATCGATGTCGGCGACGTCGACCTCGTCGAGCTGAACGAGGCGTTCGCCTCCCAGAGCCTCGTCGTCCTGCGGGAGCTCGGCCTCGACCACGCGAAGGTCAACGTCAACGGCGGTGCGATCGCGCTCGGGCATCCGCTCGGGATGAGCGGTGCGCGCCTCGTCGTCTCGCTCCTGCACGAGCTGCGCCGCCGCGGCGGGCGCTATGGCCTGGCCACGCTGTGCGTCGGCGTCGGCCAGGGCCAGGCGGCCTTGTTCGAGCGCGTTTAGCCGACGGGCGGCCGGATGTAGATCACCCGGTCGTGCTTGATCGGGACGAACGGCGCCCCGATCTGCATGATCAGGTCCTCGACGGTCGAGTAGACCGCGGCGTCGCCGTCCTGATGCCGCACGACGATGCCGACCTCGTTCTCGGGCTCCGCCTCGAGCCCGTGCTCGCGGAGGAGCGCGAGGAGCTTGTCGCGATCCGGAATCCGCGCTGCTTCGACCTGAATGGATGCCATCGGATCCAATACCTCGCCTCTGATCGCCCGAGCTAAACGTTTAGCCCGATCTTGGATCCAAGTGTGGACTCCGCAGCGGGCGAGGTCAACGGGTATTTTCCGCTTTCGTGGCTATCGCGACCGAGAACGACAGGTTCTAGATGCCGCGCGCCCGCCGGCCGACCTCCATGTCGGCGTACGGCGTTCCCGAGGAGGACGACGGGATGCTCCCCTGGAGCTGGGCGGCCGAGCGCCTCGCGAAGGGGCACAACTACTGGGTGGCGACGAACGGGCCGCACACGTCGCCGGTCTGGGCGCTGTGGCGGAACGGCGCGCTCCTGTTCAGCTGCAGCCCGCAGTCGCGGAAGGGAAAGGCGATCGCACGCGACCCGCGCGTCGTCGTCCACCTCGAGAGCGGCGACGAGGTCGTCATCGTCGAGGGCAACGCGGAGCCGTTCACGGTCGACGACTCGATCATCGACGAGTACGAGCGCAAGTACGCCTTCCGCGCCGACAAGGCCGAAGGCTGGTATCGCGTCGCGCCGCGACGCGTCCTCGCGTGGACGGAGAAGAGCTTCCCGCGCGACGCGACGCGCTTCGACTTCTGAGGCATCGCGCGCTGCCGGGCGCGCGCCTAATCTACGACATCGTGATCTTCCAGCCCGAGCTCGAGACGATGCCCCGCGCCGAGCTCGAACGTCTCCAGGGAGAGCGTCTCCGCGCGCGCTTCGGGGTCGAGCTCGAGGCTCTGCCCGAGCAGCCGTTCACGACGAAGGCCGATCTGCGCGACGCCTACCCGTTCGGGATGCTGCGCGTGCCGCGCGACGAGTGCATCCGCGTCCACGCCTCGTCGGGCACGCGCGGCAAGCCGACGATCGTCGCGTACACGCGCAACGACGTCGCCCTGTGGGCCGACTGCTGCGCGCGCGCCATCGCGTCGGCCGGCGGCGGCCCGGGAACGCTCGTGCACGTCGCGTACGGGTACGGCCTCTTCACCGGCGGGCTCGGGCTCCACTACGGCGCCGAGCGGCTCGGCTGCACCGTCGTTCCGGCCTCGAGCGGCAACACGCCGCGTCAGGCGCAGCTGCTGGAAGACCTCGGCGCCGAGATCCTCTGCTGCACGCCGAGCTACGCGCTCGCGATCGCCGAGCACGTCGAGGACGTGACCCGCCTGAAGCTCCGCGCGGCGATCTGCGGCGCCGAGCCGTGGACGGAGCGGGTGCGCGGCGCGATCGAGGAAGCGCTCAACGTGACCGCGCTCGACCACTACGGGCTCTCGGAGATCATCGGCCCGGGTGTGTCGGCCGAGTGCCTCGAGGGCCTCGGCGGCGCGCACGTCAACGAGGATCACTTCCTCGTCGAGGCGATCGATCCCGCGACCGGCGCGGCCGTCCCCGACGGCGAGGTGGCCGAGCTCGTGTTCACGACGCTGACGAAAGAGGCGCTCCCGCTTCTGCGCTATCGCACCGGCGACCTCGCGTCGCTCACGCGGGAGCCGTGCGCGTGCGGGCGGACGCTCGTGCGCATGTCGCGCGTCGTCGGTCGCACCGACGACATGCTCGTCATTCGCGGCGTCAACGTCTTCCCGAGCGAGATCGAGCGCGTGCTGCTCGCGTTCGGCGGCATCGAGCCGCACTATCAGCTCGTCGTCGAGCGAAGCGAGCATCTGGACGAGCTCACGGTGCAGATCGAAGGAGAGGTCGACTCGGCGCCGGTCCGCGAGCAGCTCGAGCGTGCGCTCGGATTGAGCGCGCGCGTCGAGGTCGTCGAGCGCGGTGCGATCCCGCGCAGCGAAGGAAAGGCGCTGCGCGTGCTCGACCGCCGGAATCCCTAGGCAGCGCTCGGATCGCCCTGCCAGAGATGGAAGGCGTTGCCTTCGGAGTCGCTGCACGCCGAGAACCAGCCGTGCGTCGGCACCGCCTGCTTGTCGCCGGCCTCGCCGCCGAGCTCGCGGACCGTCGCGATCGACGCCTCGATGTCGGGCGTGTCGAAGTAGAAGTTCGGGTGGCCGCGGTCGTCGGACGGCATGATCGCCGCTCCGGCGTTGTCGCCGGTGCGCGCCATCCGGTAGTCGTAGCCCTCCATCACCGGCCCGCCGAACTCCCAGCCGAAGAGCCCACCCCAGAACGCCTGCGCGCGGTCGACGTTCGCCGCGGGGAACTCGATGTGAACCACTTCACCGGCCATCTCGTAGTCTCCTCCCGTTATCGACTGAAAGGGACCGGCAATGTATCGCGTGATCGTGTTGTACGAACAGGAGCCCGACGCGGATGCGTATGCGGAGCACGCCGAGGTGTGCAGGCAGGTGCCGGACGGTGTCTTTCGTTACGGAAAGGTGACAGGCGCGCCGATGGGCGACCCCGCGCACGTGTTCTACGCCGAGTGGGAGTTCGCGGACGAAGCGGCGTTCAAGCGCGCTGTCCGGAGCGACGAGTTCATGGCGAGCGGCAAGGACGCGTACAAGCGCGGCTTCCCGCAGCCGGCGGTCGAGTTCCTCGAGCTCAGCTGAAGTTCGGCTTGCGACGCTCGCGGACGGCGGCGACGCCTTCGTCGACGTCCGGGCCGGTCATGTCGAGGAACTCGAGTGCGAGCGAGGCGTCGAACGCGGGTCCCGCCGCGCGGAGCCAGTTGTTCAGGGCGAGCTTCGTGTGCGCGATCGCGGCCTGCGGTCCGGCCGCGAGCCTTCGTGCGACGTCGAACGCGCGCTCCTCGAGCTCGTCGGCGGGCACGCAGAGCGAGACGAGGCCGATGCGCTCGGCCTCCTCGCCGTTCACGGGCTCGCACAGGAGCAGGTGGTACTTCGCCTTCGCGAGGCCGCACAGCAGCGGCCACACGATGACGGCGTGGTCGCCGGCCGCGACGCCGAGCCGCGTGTGGCCGTCGACGATCCGCGCGGTCGGCGCCGCGATGCTGATGTCGGCGAGGAGCGCGACCGCCAGGCCGGCTCCGATCGCCGGCCCGTCGACAGCCGCGACGATCGGCTTGCGGCAGTTGACGATGTTGTAGACGAGGTCGCGCGCCTCGTGGAAGACCCGGACGCGCGTCTCCCAGTCGCGCGCGATCTCCTCGACGAGATCGAGGTCTCCGCCCGCGCTGAATGCGCCGTCTGCGCCGCGGACGACGACGGCGCGCGTCTCGGGGTCGCGGTCGACCGTCTGCCAGATCGCCGCGAGGTGCCCGTGCGCCGCGGCGCCGACGGCGTTGAGCTTGCCGGGGTTCCGCAGAGTGATCCGGAGGATCCCTTCCTCGGGACGGTCGACCTCGAGGCTCGTAAACTCGGCGTACACATGGCGGAGCCTAACGTCCTCGTCGAGTGCGACGGCCGCGTCGGGGTGGTGCTCATGAACCGGCCGAAGCAGCTCAACGCGCTCTCGGGCGAGCTCATGGACGCCGTCGTGGCTGCGCTCGCCGACTTCGACGCCGACCCGGAGATCCGCGCGATCGTGCTCGGCGGAAGCGAGCGCGCCTTCGCGGCGGGCGCCGACATCGGCGAGCTCTCCGCCGGGACGCCGGTGACGCTGTACGAGAACCGCCGCCTCGACAAGTGGGACGCGATCCGGAGGGTGCGGACGCCCGTCGTCGCCGCGGTGTCGGGGTTCTGCCTCGGCGGCGGCTGCGAGCTCGCGATGCTCTGCGATCTCATCGTCGCGTCGGAGTCCGCGAAGTTCGGCCAGCCCGAGATCAACCTCGGCGTGCTCCCCGGCGCCGGCGGCACGCAGCGCCTCACGCGCGCGGTCGGCAAGGCGCTCGCGATGGACATGATCCTCACCGGCCGGATGTTGTCGGCGCGCGAGGCGCTCTCGTACGGCCTCGTCGCCCGCGTCGTCGCCAAGGAGGCATGGCTCGACGAGGCGAAGCGCGCCGCCGGCGAGATCGCCGCGAAGGGCCCGGTCGCCGTCCGCCTCGCGAAGGAGGCGATCGACCAGGCATTCGAGTCGCCCCTTGCCGCCGGTGTGGAGCTCGAGCGCCGCTCCTTCTTCCTCGCCCGGGCCTCGGAGGACGCCGACGAGGGGCTGCGCGCATTCCTCGAGAAGCGTCCGCCGGACTTCACGGGCCGCTAGATTCCGCCGCATGGCCGAGGTCGAGGTCGCGCGCGACGGCGCGGTACAGACGATCACGCTCAACCGCCCGGACGTTCTCAACGCGTTCAACCGCGCCCTCCACGCCGGCCTCTACGACGCGCTGAAGGCGGCGCGCGACCCCGAGGTGCGGGCGGTCGTGATCACGGGTGCCGGCCGCGGCTTCTGCGCGGGCCAGGATCTGACCGAGTTCCAGGCGGCGCCCGACGTCGGCGGCAGCCTGCGCGAGACGTACCACCCGAACGTGCTCGCGATCCGCGCGCTCGAGAAGCCGGTGATCGCGGCTGTGAACGGCGCGTGCGCGGGCGCAGGGCTTTCGCTCGCGTGCGCGTGCGACATCCGCATCGCCTCGGACGGCGCCGCGTTCGTCCCCGGCTTCGTCGGGATCGGCCTCATCCCGGACGCCGGTGGGACGTACTTCATCCACCGCCTGCTCGGTGCGCCGCGCGCGTTCGAGTGGATGTCCTCCAACCGGCGGCTGACTGCCGCCGAGGCCCACGCGTGGGGCATCGTCTCCGAGGTGGTCGAGGCGGACGCCCTCGCTGCGCGCGCCGCCGAGCTCGCCTCCACGTACGCGGCACTGCCGACGCGCGCGATCGGCATGACGAAGCGGCTGTTCGACCACGCCGGCACGGCGACGCTCGAGGAGCAGCTGGAGATGGAGGCGCAGCTTCAGGCGACCGCCGCGCAGACCGACGACTTCCGCGAGGGCGTCGCCGCGTTCATCGAGAAGCGCCCGCCGCGCTTCAGCGGCCGCTAGTCAGCAACGCGAGCACTTCCCCGTCCTCCGGCCACCGGTGGACGGCCTGCTTCGAGAAGATCGTCTCGCCGTCCGCGATCACGTCGAACTGGCTCCTCGCGCCCCGGCGGGCGGCGGCGTCGATCCCGTGCGCCTGCAGCTCGGCCGCGAGACTCGCGGCCCGTTCGTCGTAGCCGCCTCAGACGGGGCAGTAGAGGATCTCGACGCTCACGACGCAGGAGCGTACACACGTAGTGCGATGGATCGCGCCACCGGCCGGCCGGCTGTCAGATCGTCTTGAACTGCTCGAACGGCTGCCGGCAGCTCGTGCAATAGCGGAGCGAGCGGCACGGCGTCGGGCCGAAGAGGTTCTCGAGCTTCGTCTCCGTCGAGCCGCAGTACGGGCACCGGTGCACCTGCGACTGCAGCTGCACGAGCCGGGGCGCCGGCGGCGCGAACCCCGCCTCGCGGAGCTTCTCGCGCCCGGCGGCGGTGATCTTGTCCGTCGACCACGAGTCGTCGTTCACGACCTCGACCTCCGCCTCGGCGCCGAGCTCGCCGACCTTGCCCTCGATCGCCTTCACCATCGTCTCGAGCGCGGGACAGCCGAGGAACGTCGGCGTGAACTCCACGCGGACGTGCCCTTCGGAGACGTCGACCGAACGGATGACGCCGAGGTCGACGAGCGAGACGACGGGGATCTCCGGGTCGGGGATCTCGCCGAACGCCGCCCACACCTGCTCCGCCGTCACCACCGCGCGCCCGCCGGTGCCGAACGCCGGACGATCGTCATCTCGTCGTGCAGGGCGGCAAACGATTCGTCGTGCGTCCCGCGCTCGACGGCGTCTGCGACCGGCAGGCCGACGCGCGCCGAGAGCGCATCGCGCTGCTCCGGCGGGAGGACGCCGAGCGCGTACGGCCACAGCTCGTCGACGGCGGTGCGGAAGCGCGGCTCGTCGCGCAGGCGCTCGTGCCACATCTCGGCGTGCATGCGGTGATACGCCTCCTCGCGGTTGATCTTCGCCGCGAGCGGCAGCTCCTCCATCAACGCGGTGATGCGGATCTCGTCCGCGACCTCGTACAGCCACCGGCGCGCGATCGTGTGCGCCCAGTCGAGCAGGCGCAGCTCGACGAGCGGCGCGCAGCGGTAGTCGTCGAGCGAACGGTCGAACGCGAGCGCGTCCGCGTCGTCGGCGAGGAGCTGGTAGACGGCCCGCGCGTGGCCGATCTCGTTCTGCGCGATCGACGAGAACGCGACGTCCTCCTCGAGCATCGGCGCGATCCCCGTCCATTCCGAGTCGCGCCAGCCGATGACGAGCTCGTCGTCAGCGAGGCCGAGAAGCAGCTCGTTCACGTGCCTCCTTCAAGCGCGCCTTGATCGAGTAGCCGTCCACGCGCCGGTACTTGAGATCGAACTCGTCCGCCCAGTCCTCGACGTCGTGGATCGCGTCGCGCGGCACGAGCCACAACGCCACCGACTCGCCGCGCCGGCCGTACTGCTCGCGCGCCCACGCCTCCGCGAACTCGGCGTCGGGCGCGACGACGGAGCCCGCGTGCTCGAACGCCTGGCCCTTCCGCTCCTGCCGGAACACCTCGAAGATCATGCGGCGAGCACGAGGTCGCGCACCCATTGCTCCTGGTCGAGGAAGCGGCGGCGGAACGCGAGCCGCTCCTCGGTCTTCGGCCCGTGGCCGGTGACGACGTGCTTCAGCTCGTCCCAGTCCGGCTCCGTGTACTCCCAGACGCCGTCGTCGCGGCGTCGCAGCTTCGGATCGGGAACGGTGAGCCCGAGCTCCCGGATCTGCGGCACGTAGCCCTCGAGGAACTGCTGGCGCGCCTCCTCGTTCCCCTGCGACTTGATGCGCCAGACGTACATCGGGTCCTCTTCCTTCGGAATCGGGTTGCCGTGGAACTGCATGAGAGGCGCCCACCAGCGGTCGATCGCCTCCTGCACGAGCTCGAACTGCGCTTCCGTCCCGGTGACCATCGCGAGGATGACGTCGCGCCCGTGGAGGATGTGGAACGACTCCTCCCAGCAGATCTTCTTCATGATCCGCGCGTACGGCGCGTACGAGCACTTGAGCAGCGCCTTCTGGCTGATGATCGCGGCCGCGTCGACGAGCCACGCGATGACGCCGACGTCGCCCCACGTCTTCGTCGGGTAATGGAAGACGTTGTGGAACTTCGACTTCCCGTCGACGAGATCGGCGAGGCAGCGCTCGCGCGGCTTGCCGAGGTCCTCGACCACGCGGTAGATGAGCTGAGCGTGGCCGACCTCGTCCTGCACCTTCGCCGTCAGCGCGAGCTTGCGCTGGAGCGTCGGCGCGCGGAGGATCCACTCCCGCTCGGGCAGGACGCCCATGAGCTCGGAGTTGCCGTGCATCTCGATGAACTTCACGAGCTTCGCCCGGTAGTCGTCCGGCATCCAGTCGGCCACCTCGACCTGGCCGCCGTCCTGGACATACGCGAGAAATGCCTGCTCGTCGCCTGGAATCTCGACCGTTGCCACCACGCACCACCTTCCGAACGATCGTTAGCCTCCAGAGTGTAAATGAGCGCCCGCCGGACAGAGCTGACCCGGACCGCCGCCCGCCTCTTCGCCGAGAAGGGCTACCACGGCACCTCGATCGGGGACATCGCGCAGGCGCTCGGCGTCCAGAAGGGGTCGCTCTACTCGCACATCGCGTCGAAGTCCGACCTCCTCTGGGACGTCGCGAGCGAGGGAGCCGCCGCCTTCCACGCCGGTCTCGACGGCGTGCCCGACGAAGGCCCCGTCGTCGAGCGCATCCGGGCGGCGCTCCGCGCGCACCTCCGCGTCGTCGCCGAGCAGCTCGACATCGCCACCGTCTTCATCCGGGAGTGGCGCTACCTCGAGGGCGAGCGGCGAGACCGGTTCGTCGCCGAGCGGCGCCGGTACGAGGAGCGGTTCCGCGCGTACTTCCGCGACGGGCGCGAGCTCGGCGAGCTGCGCACCGACCTCGACGACGGCACCGCGGCGCTCCTCGCGCTCTCCGCCGCCAACTGGGCGTACACATGGCTGCGCCCCGGCGCCGACACGGACGCGCTCGCCGACCGCTTCACCGCGCTGCTCGTGGACGGCATGCGCGGCTACGCGACCCCGTAACCGGACGGCGGCGCCCGGCGTTTCCGGGGCGACCACCTCGGGAAGGGAGACGAAATGCCGTTCAGGGCCGTGCTGCTCTTCGCAGCGTGTGCGCTCGTTCTCGCCGCGCCGGCGGTCGCGGACCAGCAGCCGCCGCCGGGCCAGGCCCTCTCGCCGGAGATCGTTCCAGGCGCCGGGCTCAGCGGCGTCGCCGGCATTCGCGCGACGCGCTACCGGACCGTTCACGCGAGCGGTGTCACCTCCGCCGGGAGCTTCCGCATCGACTTCGGCGCCGGTCCTGGGAACAAGGTCGTCCTCGTCCGTCACGGCACGCCGATCTTCCGCGCGCTGCGCTTCACGTCCATGCGCTGGACTGCGAATGCCGTCCAGATGCAAGGCATCGGGCTCGCCCGCGGAATGCGCGTGCACTTCAGCGCATTTGCGGTCGACGGCGGAAAGCGCGACGTGTTCGAGCTCGACTGGCAGCACCGCGCGACCATCGGAGGCGTGCTCTTGCACGGGTCCGTCGTGATTCACTGACGGCCTGGCCGCCGTCGTTCTCATCGTCAATCCGTTCGCCTCCCGTGTCACGCAGGCGAAGCTCTCCGCGGTGCAGGTGGAGCTTGCCCGGGCGGGCGACCTCACGGTGCTGCTCACGGAGCGTCCCGGTCACGCGACCGAGCTGGTGGAGACGGCGTGTGCGGGTGGATGTGACGCGGTCGTCGTCTTCTCGGGTGACGGGGGCTTCAACGAGGCGCTGAACGGGCTCGAGGCCGACGTTCCGATCGGGTTCCTGCCCGGCGGCGGCACGAGCGTGCTCTCGCGCGCGCTCGGTCTCCCTCCGGACCCCGTCGCTGCCGCTCGCCGGCTCGCGGACGCGATCCTGAGCCGCAGCACGCGGAAGATCACCGTCGGCCGCGTGAACGGACGCCGCTTCGCCTTCGGCGCGGGCGTCGGCCTCGACGCGGAGGCAGTGCGCCGCGTCGACCGCATGGGGCGCACGGACGAGGGGAAGCGTCCGGGCGATCTCGCCTTCGCCCTCGCCGTCGTCCGCTCGCTCGCGGCGCGGCGCGGGCACATGGAGCCGATCCTCGAGGTGAAGGGGATCGGGCGGGCGGCGTTCGCGCTCGTCGCCAACGGGAGCCCGTACACGTATGCGAAGCGGCTGCCGCTGCCGATCGCGCCGGACGCGCAGTTCGAGCTCGGCCTCGACGTCGTCGCGCCGGTTCGCGTACGCCGGCGCTCGCTCGTCCCGACTGCGCTCTCGATCCTCGCCGGCCGTGCGGCCAACCGCCGCGACACGCTGTACGGGCACGACCTCGACCGGGTGGAGATCGTCTGCGACCGGCCGACCGCGCTGCACGCCGACGGGGAGGATCTCGGGGACGTCACGGAGGCGCTCTTCGAGACCGAACGGGGCGCCGTTTCGGTCCTCATTTGACTGAGTAGGCTTCCGTCGTGGCCCAGGTCGCACACGGCGAGCCGGAGTTGCGCCGCGTCCTCGACGAGGACCGCGAGCTCGACGGGCTCGACCGCGACGGCCTGATCGACATCTACCGCTCGATGGTGCTCCTGCGGACGTACGACGAGCGTTCCCTCGTGTACCACCGCCAGGGCCGCATCGGCACGTACGCGATCTTCTGGAACCACGAAGCGATGCAGGTGGGCTCCGTGCACGCGCTCGCCGGTGACGACTGGATCTTCCCGAGCTACCGCGAGTCGGCGATCGGCCTGCTGCGTGGGATGCCTCCCTCGACGGTGCTCAATTGGTGGCGCGGCCATCCCGCCGGCTGGTGGAACCCGGCCGACTACAACGTCGCCTCCATCTGCGTCCCGATCGCGACGCACGTCCCGCACGCGGCGGGCCTCGCGTGGGGCAAGAAGCTCAAGGGTGAGAACGCGTGCGCGATCGTCTACTTCGGCGACGGCGCGACGAGCGAAGGCGCGTTCCACGAGGGCGCCAACTTCGCGGCTGTCATGGGCGCGCCGCTCATCCTCTTCTGCAACAACAACCAGTGGGCGATCTCCACGCCGCTCGCGGCGCAGACGCGCGCGGCGGCGCTCGCCGACAAGGCCGTCGGCTACGGCATGCCGGGTGTGCGCGTCGACGGCGGCGACGTGCTCGCGGTCTACGAGGCGACGCGCGAGGCGGTCGAGCGTGCGCGCTCCGGCGGCGGGCCGACGTTCATCGAGGCGGTGTCGTACCGGGCCGCGCCGCACGCGACCGCGGACGACCCGCGTGCGTACATCGACCTCGCCCGTGTCGAGCAGGAGAAGCAGAACGAGTGCCTCGGCCGCTACGAGCGGTATCTCCGCCGGCTCGGTGCGCTCACCGACGAGCTCGAGTCGGAGATCAAGGCGGACGCTGCGGACGCGATGCGGCGCGGCATCGCGGAGGCGGAGGCGGAGCCCGAGCCCGATCCGGAGCTGTTGTTCGACACGGCGTTCGCCGATCCGCCGCCGAACATCCGCGAGGGCTGGGCGTGACCGAGCGCCTGCTTGTCGAGGCGGTGAACGACGCGCTCCACGTCGAGCTCGAGCGCGACGCTTCGGTGATGGTGATGGGCGAAGACGTCGGACGTGCCGGCGGCGTGTTCCGCGCGACGGCCGGCCTGCGCGAGCGGTTCGGCGCGAGCCGCTGCGTCGACACGCCGCTCGCCGAGGCCGGGATCCTCGGCGCGGCCGTCGGCCTGTGCATGGCCGGCTGGCGGCCCGTGTGCGAGATGCAGTACGACGCGTTCTCGTATCCGTGCCTCGACCAGCTCATCACGCATGTCGGGCGCTACCGGTGGCGCACCGGCGGCGCGATGGAGTTCCCGATCACCGTGCGCATGCCGTACGGCGGCGGCGTCCGCGCGCCGGAGCTCCACGACGACTCACCGGAGACGTACTACGTGCACACACCGGGGATCAAGGTTGCGATCCCGTCGACGCCGGCCGATGCGAAGGGGCTGCTCGCGGCCGCGATCCGCGATCCGGATCCGGTCGTCATCTTCGAGCCGAAGCTCATCTACCGCACGGAGCGGGGCGAGGTCCCCGACGGCGACTACGTCGTACCGCTCGGCAAGGCGCGCATCGCCCGCGAAGGCAGCGACGTCACGCTCGTCGCGTACGGCGCGATGGTGCCCTTGTGCCTGCGCGCCGCGGACGAGCTCGACGGCGAGGCGTCGTGCGAGGTGCTCGACGTGCGCACGCTGAAGCCGCTCGACGAGGAGTCGCTGCTCGCGTCCGCCGCGAAGACCGGTCGCGTGGTGATCGTGCAGGAGGCGCCGCGCACGGTCGGCTTCGGCGCGGAGATCGCCGCGATCCTCGCCGAGAAGGCGATGCTCGACCTGCGCGGACCGGTGCTCCGCGTCACCGGCTTCGACGTCCCGTACCCGTACTGGAAGCTCGAGGACTCGTACATGCCGTCGGTCGAGCGTGTGTCGAAGGCCGTGCGCACCCTGCTCGCGTTTTGATCAGAGGCTTCTTCTCCCGCGACTACGAGCCGGTGACGAGCGTCGCGCCCGGCGGCTCGGTCGTCTTCGCCACACCCAACTCGGGTTGGCGGTGGGAGCCCGACGACGAGCCGGAGCGGCCGGAGGGCGCCGGCCATGCGCTCTACGGCCCCATCGAGATCGTCGGAGCGCGCGCCGGTCACACGCTCGTCGTCGGCATCGACGACGTGGCGCCGCGCCACTGGGGCGACACGTTCGCGCACGGACAGGCGTTCCGGTGGAAGCTCGAGGGAGACACGTGGCGCATGGGCGCGCATTCGGTGCCCTCGGCGCCGTTCCTCGGCGTCATCGGCATGCCGCCGCCCGAGCCGGGCGAGCACTCGACCATCCCGCCGCGGCGATGGGGCGGCAACATCGACTGCAAGCTGCTCACCGCCGGGTCGGCGCTCTACCTCCCGATCCCGGTCGGCGGCGGGTTCCTCTTCGCGGGCGACGGCCACGGCGCCCAGGGCGACGGCGAGGTGTCGGGAACGGCGATCGAATGCCCGATCGAGTCCGCGCGGCTGACGCTGGACGTCGTCGATCTCGAGCTCCGCTCGCCGATCGCGCGCGTCGCGGACGCGTGGCTCGCGTTCGGGTTCGACGAGGACCTCGACCTCGCGGCCGAGCAGGCGATGGCGACGATGCTCGATCTCATGGAGCGCGAGCTTGCGATTGCGCGCTCCGAGGCGCTTGCGCTCGCGAGCGTCTCCGTCGACTTGCACGTGACGCAGATCGTGAACCAGGTGAAAGGCGTTCACGCCATACTGCGCGCGTGAGCTACGAGTTCAAGCTGCCCGACCTCGGTGAGGGACTGACCGAGGGCGAGGTCGCGCGCTGGCTCGTGAGCGAGGGGCAGGAGATCGCCGAGGACGACCCGCTCGTCGAGATCGCCACCGACAAGACGACCGTGGAGATCCCGTCGCCGGCAGCGGGGACCGTGACGAAGATCCTCGTCGGCGAGGGCGACGTCGTCCCGGTCGGGACGGTGCTCGTCGTCATCGGCGGTGACGGCGCCGTGGCTCGGAGGCCGGTACCCGTTCGGGCCACCCCGTTGGTGCGCCGGCTGGCTCAGGAGCTCGGCGTCGACCTCGACACCGTGGTCGGCAGTGGACCGCAAGGACGCATCACGGAGCAGGACGTGCGCGGCGGCGCGGCTCCGAAGGAAGGACGGCGCGAGCAGCTCCGTGGCATCAGGCGGCAGATGTTCGAGCACCTGACGCGCGCGCACGCGGTTCCGACGATCACGTGGGTCGAGGAGTGCAACTTCTCCGGCGTCGATCTCCAGCGGCTCCTCCCGCTCGTGCTCAAGGCGTGCGCGGAGTCGCTGCGCGAATACCCCGAGCTCAACGCCCGTGTCGAGGACGGCGACCTGCTCTACCTCGACCGGTACGACATCGGCATCGCCGTCCAGACCGAGCAAGGCCTCGTCGTGCCGGTCGTCCGCGGTTGCGACGCACGCTCGGTCGACGAGCTGAACGCCGACGTCCGCCGGCTCGCCGAAGCGGCGCATGCGGGGACGCTCGCGCCGGAGGATCTGCGCGACGGGACGTTCACGGTGACGAGCGCGGGCCGGTCGGCGGGACTGTTCACGACGACGCTGCTCAACCATCCCGAAGTCGCGATCCTCGGCATCCACCGGATCGGCGACCGTGCGGTCGTGTGCGACGGCGAGATCGTCGTGCGCCGCATGGGGAACGTCTCGGTGACGTTCGACCACCGCGTCATCGACGGCAAGCGCGCGGCCGACTTCGGCCTCGCCGTCATCGCGCGCCTGCAGCAGTAGCTACACGGCGACTCGGAGGTGCGAGTCGAGCATCTCCTCGATGTGCGTCGTCGTCGCACGGCCGTCGATGCGGGCGACGATGCGACGGTCCTTGAGGAGCACGAGCGCGGGCGTCTGCCCGACGCCGAACCTCGTTGCGATGTCGGGCCGCTCGTCGACGTCGACCTTCTTGACGTCCAGCTGATCGCGCTCCTTGCGTGCGACGTGCGCGATGAGGCTCTCCATCCGCCGCGCCGGGCCCGAACGGTGCGAGGTGAAGAACACGAGGAGGGGGCGAGGATCGGAATCCATCGGCTCCACAACGGCGGAAGCCGTCCGGCGGGTACGCAATTACACTGGCGGGTGATGGGCGGCTGGTACTGGATCGGCGTCGCCGTCGGCCTCGGTGCCGCCCTCGGCGTGTTCGTCTCCGGTCTCGTGCGGATACCGCTCGCCGCGATCGTCGTCGCCGCCGCGGCCGGCGTCGGAGTCGGCATCGCGCTCGACGCGTGGCAGCCGGGCGGCTCGGTCGACGCGATCGGCGGTGGCGTCGGTGCGGCCGTCGGCGCGCTCGGCGCCGTACAGATCGTTCGCGGCGCGCTCAAGCGCGGCGGGACGCGCGGCGGTACGGCGACGCTCGTCGCGGGCGCCGCCGTCGTCGCGGCCGGCCTCGCGTTCGTCCCGGTGCTCGGATACCTCGAGGCGCTCGCACTTCCCGCGCTCGCGGCGAGGCTGCGCCGCCGCCAGCCCGAGCGCTACGCCGGTTTGCGCTCTCTCGCCCGGGACTAGATACATGCCCGCGAAGAAGCTCGTCCTCATCGTCGTCGACGGGATGACGCCCGACGCCTTCGAGCGCATCGTGGTCGACCGTCGGGCGCCCGCGCCCGCGCTCGCGTTTCTCGCCGAGCACGGCGTCTATCGGCGCGGCACGAGCGTGTTCCCGTCCCTGACACCGGTGTGCCTCTCCTCGATCGCGACGGGAGCAGGCCCGGGCGGGCATCACATCCCGCACCTCGTGTGGTGGCATCGCAAGGAGCGGCGCATCGTCGAATATGGATCGTCGTTCGCGGCTTTGCGCGCCGCCGGCGTGACGCAATCGATCACGGACACGATCTACAACCTGAACCGCAAGCACCTCGCCGCGGACGCGACGACGGTGTACGAAGCGCTCGAGAGCTCGGGACTCGTCGCCGCCGCGGTGAACATCACGTGCTACCGCGGCGGCACGCGCTACGCGCCGACGCTGCCGTGGGTGACGAAGCCAGCGTACGGGCCGAAGCGGTTCTTCTTCTACGGCCTGTTCGAGTCCGACGAGACGGGTGCGCCGCTCGCCATCCGCGATCGCGCCGGCGGGTCGGTGGACGCGTATGCGGCGGCGGTCGGGCGGTGGCTGGTGACGCGCGACGGCTTCGACTTCCTCGCGTACTACCTCTCCGACTTCGACTACGCGTCGCACGCGCACGGGCCGGCCGGGGCGGAGGACGTCGCGCTCGCGCGCGTCGACGCGGCGATCCAGACGCTGCTCGACGCCGCAGGAGGCGGCGACGCGTTCCTCGAGCGGTACGCGGTCATGCTCGTCGCCGATCATGGTCAGACGAAGGTCGGCCGCGCGGCGCGCCTCGAGGCGCCGCTCGCGCCGTTCGAGGGCCAGATCGTCGTCACCGCGTCGAACCGCGCCGGCCAGGTGTACCTCCGCCCGCGTGCGCGCGTCGATGCCGCCGGCCTCGCAGCGATGCTCGACGGCGAGCCGTCGGTCGAGGTGAGCCTGCGGCTGGAGGGGGACGAGGCGGTCGCGCGCCGCGACGGCGAGGAGCTCCGCTTCGCGCCCGCCGGCGAGGGCTGGGAAACGACCGGCGATGCGTCGATCCTCGATCACCCGGACGCCTTCTCCCGCGTCTGGTCCGCGCTCGCCAACCCGAACGCGGGCGAGCTGCTCGTGTCGGCGTCCGAGGGCTGGGAGTACGCCGACCTCGGCGGCAAGCATCACGCCGGCGGCGGCAGCCACGGCTCGCTCGTCGCAGGCGACTCCTTCGTCCCGGTCCTCACGATCGGGGTGGACGCGGAGATCGAGCGCATCACCGACGTCACGCCGGCCGCGATCGCGCACTTCGATGCCGTCTGAGTCCGATCGCGGCTCCATGGTCGAGCTGCAGCTGCGCGACCGCGGTATCGCGGACGCGCGTGTGCTCGCAGCGATGGAGCGTGTGCCGCGCGAGCTGTTCGTCCCGCCCGACCTTCGCGACCGCGCGTACGACGACGCGGCGCTGCCGATCGGCGAAGGCCAGACGATCTCGCAGCCGTACATGGTCGCGCGCATCTGCGAGGAGCTCGCGCTCGGAGGCGGAGAGCGCGTGCTCGACGTCGGCACGGGCTCGGGCTACCAGGCGGCGGTCATGGCGGAGCTCGCGGGCGAGGTGCACTCGGTCGAGCGCATTCCGGCGCTGGCCGAGCGGGCGCGTGCGGCGCTCGCAACGGCCGGGTACGCCGGCCGCGTGCACGTGCACGTCGGTGACGGCACCCTCGGCCTCCCCGCGCACGCGCCCTACGCCGCGATCGCGGTCGCGGCGGCCGCGCCGGAGGTCCCCGAGGCGCTGTACGGGCAGCTCGAGCCGGGCGGCCGCCTCGTCGTCCCCGTGGGCGGGCGGTGGGAGCAGCTCCTCGACGTCGTCGTCCGGAGCCCGGACGGCCCCCTCGTCGCTCACACCGTTCCCTGCCGCTTCGTCCCCCTCGTCGGCGAGGAGGGCTTCGGCGTCCGCTGACCATGCACGGCGCCGCGTGCGCGTCCAAGGCCGGGTGCAGGGCGTGGGCTTCCGCCAGCAGACGGCGGCGCGCGCCCGCTCGCTCGGACTCGCCGGCTGGGTCGCCAACCTCGCCGACGGCTCGGTCGAAGCGGTGTTCGAGGGGCCGGGCGACCTTGTCGACTCGATGGTCGAGTGGTGCCGGCGTGGGCCGGGCGGCGCCCACGTACTGGGCGTGAGCGCGCGGTCGGAGCCGCTCGCCGGCGAGGTGGGCTTCCGCGTCGAGTTTGGCCAGCGCCCCGCCGGTTAGGAAGGTGTCGGCAATGTCAGTCGACGCCGCCCCCCGCTCCGCCCTCTCGCTCCTCGGCCTCCCGGTCCGCTTCCACGGCAGCCGGCTCGGCCGGGTCGCCGACCACCTCGTCGACTCCCACCGCTGGCGGCTGCTCGGCTTCGTCGTCGAGTGCGGCGACGGGATGGAGCGCTTCCTGCCCTTCGCCGCGTCCCAACCGGGCGACGACGAGATCGTGGTCGGCTCGCCGCTCATGCTCCTCGACGACGTCGGCTTCTACCGCGCCCGCACCGTGTCCGTTCGCGCCATCCTCCGAGCCGGGATCGAGCGGGCCGGCCGCCCTGCCGGCGTCCTCTCCGATCTCGCCGTCGCCCGAACAGGGGAGGTCGACGAGCTCGAGGTCGACGCCGACGGCGGCGTGCGCCGCGTTCCCGCCGCCGGCTCGAGCGTCTCCTCGCCCGCGGCGACCGCCGCCTGAGCGCTCCCAGCTACCCTCGCCCCATGCTCGACACCAGCCAGGTCAGCCTCGCACTACGGGCACGACGGAACTGGGAGGAGCTGGGGAAGTTCTGCGCCGTCGGCGTTCTCGGCTACGCCATCAATCTCGGCGTGTACGCGGCGGTGCTCCACGCCGGGGTGCACTACCTCGTCGCGGCGACGTGCTCGTTCCTCGTTGCGGTGACGAGCAACTACTTCTGGAACCGCATGTGGACGTTCCGCGACCGGCGCGCGGGCGTCGCCGCGCAGGGGATGCGCTTCTTCGTCGTCTCGCTCGTCTCGCTCGGTGCCAACCTGCTCGTGCTGCACGTGCTGATCACCGTCGGCGCGGGTAAGCTCGTCGCGCAAGCGATTGCGATCGTGCTCGTGACTCCGTTGAACTTCATCGGGAACAAGCTCTGGTCGTTCCGGCGCGCCGCCTCCTCCTCGTAGCGCTCTGCGCCCTCGCGGTCGCGCCGGCCGCGACGGCTGCGACGACGCCCACGGCGCCGGTCTTCGACGGCAAGGGGCACCTCATCGCCACCCCGTTCGCGCCGACGACGCCTCAGGCGCGCCTGACGAAACAGCGCGCGCTCGCGATCGTCCTCGCCGACCCGAAGGTGCATGCGTGGCTGACGCGGTATCCCGCCAAAGGCCGCAGCAACGACGAGTCGTACGACTCGAAGACGCAGAGCTGGACGGTGAAGATCTGGTGGGGGAAGGCGGGCGAGATCGCCGAGGCGCAGGTCGACGATGCGAGCGGCGGCGTCACGTCCGCCTGGACGGGGCCGCAGGTGGCCTGGGGGATGGCGCGCGGCGTCAAGGGGGCGTTCGGCGGCACGAAGATCAACACGCCGTGGGTCTGGGGCGCGTTCTGCCTCGTGTTCCTCCTCGGCCTGGCCGACTTCCGCCGGCCGCTCTCGCTGCGCAACCTCGACCTCGTGATGCTGCTGTCGCCGACGGCCTCACTCTGGTTCTTCAACCACGGCGACATCTTCACGGCGGTGCCGCTCTTCTACCCGGCGCTCGTGTGGGTGGTGGCCCGGGGCCTGTGGGTGGGCTTCACGGGACGGGGGTCGCGGTCCCGCGTCCTCTGGCCGACGTGGGTGCTGCTCGTCGCCACCGTCTTCCTCATGGGATTCCGCGTCGGCCTGAACGTCGAGGCCTCGAACGTCATCGACGTCGGCTACTCCGGCGTCATCGGCGCGGAACGCATCGTCTCCGAGGGCGAGGCCCCGTGGGGCAACTTCCCCATCGAAGGAACGCTTCCCGCGTGCGGACCGGCCGACTCGTCCGGGGAGATCCGCGATCGCGTGCAGACGAACGGCCGCTGCGAGTCCGCGAATCCGCAGGGCGACACGTACGGCCCCACCGCGTACGAGGCGTACATCCCCGGCTATCTCATCCGCGGCTGGAGCGGGAAGTGGGACGACCTTCCCGCGGTGCACCTCACGTCGATCCTGTTCGACCTGCTGACGATCATCGGCCTGTGGTTCGTCGGCCGCCGCTTCGGCGGCGCGCGCCTCGCCGCCGTGCTCGCGTTCGCGTGGGCGGCGTATCCCTTCACGCAATACGCGTCGAGCTCGAACACGAACGACACGATCATGCCGTGCCTGCTCGTCTACGGCTTCTGGCTCGCGTCCTCTCCCGTCGGACGCGGCGTGTTCGGCGCGCTCTCGGGATGGAGCAAGTTCGCGTCGCTCATCGTCATGCCGTTGTGGGCGACGTATCCCGACCGGCGGCCGTCGTGGCGCTTCCTCGCCGCGTTCGCCGCGGCGACGCTGGCGGCGTTCTCGATCGTGCTCCTCGAACCGTCGCCGCTGCACGAGCTGCGTGTCTTCTGGGATCGCACGATCGCATGGCAGGTCGGCCGCGCCTCGCCGTTCTCGCTCTGGGACTGGCGGCAGTACCACGCGCGCGGCCTGCCGGACCTCCACGTCCTGCAGCGCGTGCTGCAAGCCGCGCTCGTCCTGGGCGCGATCGCATTCGCGTGGTTCCCGCGCCGGAAGTCGCCGCTGCAGCTCGCGGCGCTCACCGCTGCGCTTCTCGCAGGCTTCGAGCTCGTGCAGACGTACTGGCTCTACACGTACATCCCGTGGTTCTTCCCCTTCGCCGCGATTGCCGCGCTCGCCCCGGCCGCGTTCGCGCGGGCTCCGGCCCGCTCCGAGGAGTCCGCCTACAGCTCGTGGCCGTTCGTGCCCTCGGCGGGCTGAGAGCTTCGACGGGCGGCGAAGCCGTGGGAGGTGCGCCGCCGGCCGCTCAGGCAGCGGAGCCCTGCTGCCAGACCCCGATCACGTTCCCGGCCGGGTCGCGGAAGGTCGCCACCCGCAGATCGCCCTCCGCATAGGGCTGGGTCACGATCTCTCCGCCCTGGGCGACCACCGTCTCCAGCGTCTCGTCGACGCCCTCGACGAAGACGTACGGCCGGATGCCCGCCTCGCCGGCAACCGGCAGATCGGCGACGAAATGCCCGATCACATGGCCGGTTCCGTCCTCGAAGCTCGGATCCTCGCGGTCGGCGTCCACCCTCCAGCCGAACACGGCCGCGTAGAACGCCGCCGAGCGCTGCGGCTCCTCGGCAGGGACCCGCAGATACGAGACTCCGCCACACCGGAACACGCGCGGCTCTTCCCCGGCACCGGAACCCACCGCGCCATTATCGGCGATCGCGGGCGGCCGCGAGCGGCGCCCTCAGGCGGGAGCTCGGAACAGCTCGATCGCCTCGGCGCGGCCCGCGTCGGAGCAGTCGACGACGACGCCCTCGATGCGGACGCCGCCGTGTGCGGGCGCGAAGCGCACCGGCAGCCGCGTTCGCATGCGCCGGATCGCGAGCTCGGCCTCGACGCCGATGACCGAGTCGTGCGGGCCGGTCATGCCGGCGTCGGTGACGGCCGCGGTCCCGTGCGGCAGGATGCGCGCGTCGTTCGTCTGCACGTGCGTGTGCGTGCCGATCACGGCGGTGACGCGGCCGTCGAGCCACGTCGCCATCGCCACCTTCTCGCTCGTCGCCTCGGCGTGGAAGTCGACGACGACGACCGGAGCCTGCGCGCGGGCCTGCTCGACGAGGTCGTCGACCATCTCCCACGGAGAGACCGGCGTGTCGATGAACAGCTGGCCGAGAAGGTTGATCGCCGCCACCTTCACGCCGTTCCTCGCCTCGACGACCGCGAGTCCGTGGCCCGGCGCATGTGAGCCCGCGTTCGCCGGCCGGATGACGGTCGCGCTCTTGTCGAGATACGCGCCGATGCCGTCGCGGCGGAACGTGTGGTTCCCGAGCGTGACGACGTCCGCGCCGGAGGCGAGCAGGCGGTCGGCGAGCTTGCCGGTGATGCCGGCGCCGTCGGCGACGTTCTCGCCGTTGACGATGCACACGTCGACGCCGAGCTCGTCGCGCAGCGCCGGCAGCCGCTCCTCGACCGCGAGGCGCCCGGGCGGGCCGAAGACGTCTGCGAGGAAGAGGATCCTCAGTGGGAGACCACTAATTGAGGACCAGCGCCGCGGAGGGCCGGACTTCGACCGACACGTGGTTGCCCGCGTCGTTCGTGTAGCGCGCGAGCGCCTGGTGCTCGACGCTGGAGAGGTCGACGACGGTGCCGACCTTCGTCCGGCCGCTCACGACGCTCTCGCCGACCGTGAGGGCGTTGTCGGGGCGCAGCTGCGTGAGCGTCACGACGAGCGACGGCGCGTTCTGCGGCTGGATGTCGATCTGCGAGCCGAAATCACGGCCCGCGACGACGAACGGCGCGATGCCGACGACGGTGCCGTCGACCGGTGCATAGACGTCCGTGCCTGGCGAAGCGCCCACGTCGAGCGCCGACGTCGTCCCGCCGTCGAGGCGGTACCAGACCGGGTGTCCGCCCGAGCCGCCGAAGATCGCGTGGAAGACGCGTTGCACGACGCCCTCGTTGCCCTGATGGCCGAGCGGGGAGAGCGGCAGGGCGCCGTCGTTCGCGCTGTGGTACCCGATCGCCGTCGTGAGACTCTGCATGACCGGCATCTGTAGGCGAACGGTGCCGTGCACGGCGACGATCTGGGGGAACGGCTCGGAGGCGACGACGCCGGTGCGCGAGACCGAGAGCCGCTGGAGGCCGTTCGTCGTCCCTCCGCCGAAAGCGGTGAGCGCGAGCGCGATCACGAGCACGACCGCGAGGACGATGAGCAGCGCGAACCGGCGGGCTCGACGCGCGGCGCGCGCCTCCCGACGTTCGACGCGCCGCCTCCGGATGGGGCGTGAGGACGGCATGTCGCCGGGCACCGTATCGAACGCCCTCTGCTCGTTCAACCGGGGTTCCACCCATTCGAGCGCGAGCGCGCCCTCGGTCCAGTCCCAGGAACCCTTCCCCACAGAGTGCTCCGCACGTTGCGGGGGCCCCTGGGAATCGCGCGGATTCCGCCTGACGGCCGCGATACGATCGCTCGCATGCCGGGGGCTCCCGCCTCGACGAGGATCGAGATCCCGCGCTGGGTACAGCTGGTGGGTCTCCCGCTGCTGCTGCTGTTCGTGTGGGTGGTGGCGGGAGCCGTGCGTCACGCGGTGTTCCTCTTCCTCGTGGCGCTGCTCATCGCCCTCCTCCTCAACCCGCTCGTCCGCGGATTGGGGAGGGTCTGGATACCGCGCGGGCTCGCGGTCGCGATCGTATACCTGGCCTTTGCGGCAGCACTCGCACTCGCAGTCCTCGCTCTCGCGACGGTGGTGGTGCAGCAGACACGCAGCGCCAGTCACCGCGTCGACAACTACTTTACGGTCGTCTCCGGACGCACCCAGCAGACGGGAGCGGATCGCGACCTCGCGCGCTTCCAGCGCTGGCTCAACGCGCACCACCTCAAGCAGATCCACGTCGAGAAGAGCGGACACAAGTTCCTCAACTCGATCGGGACGAAGGACGTCGAGAAGTACACGACGAAGGCGCTGAACTGGGCCGAGGGCGCGGGCCTCGCGGTCGTGTCGCTGCTCTTCAGCGCGCTGCTCGTCGTGGTCGTGTCGATCTACATGCTGCTCGACATGCCGCGGCTGAAATCCGCGGTCGACCGCCGGTTCCCGCCGGCGCCGGGGACGACGCCGCTGGTCGAGCGCATGGAGCAGGCGCTCGCGAGCTATGTGAAGGGACAGCTGCTGCTCTCGCTCATCATCGGCACGAGCTCCGGCCTCGGCGTGTGGATCCTCGGCCTGACCGGTGCGCTCCCGCACGGCGGCAAGTACGCGCTGCTCTTCGGCGCCTGGGCCGGCATCACCGAGCTCATCCCGTACGTCGGGCCGTGGCTCGGTGCGCTGCCGCCCGTCCTGTACGCACTCGTCACGCACCCGATCTCCGCGGTCTGGGTCGCGCTCCTCTACCTCGGTATCCAGCAGCTCGAGGGTCACCTCGTGGTGCCGAACGTCATGGGCCGCTCGCTGCGGCTCCATCCGCTGCTCGTCATCTTCGGCCTGCTCGCGGGCGCCGAGATCTACGGCTTCCCCGGCATCCTCGTCGCGCTGCCGCTGCTCGCAGCGTGCCGGGCTGCATGGGAGTTCTTCTCCGAGCGCCTCGAGCTGCAGCGGTGGAATACGACCGCTCCGATCGCCGTCGACGTCGAGGTCGTCCCACCCGAGACGGCGCCGCCGCTCGCGACCGGCCCATGACGCAGCCGCTCCTGCGGGCGTTGCAGGTCGCACGCCGCTACGGCAACGTCGAGGCGCTCGCGCCCACCGATCTCGAGCTCGTCCCGGGCGAGACGGTTGCGCTCGTCGGGCCGAACGGCGCAGGGAAGTCGACGCTCCTCGCGATCCTCGCGGGCGCGATCGAGGCGAGCCACGGCTCGGTCGAGACGCACGCCCGCGTCGGTTGGGTTCCGCAGCGGCCCGCGCACTACTCGCGCCTGTCGCCGCGTGAGAACCTCGAGCTCTTCGCGCGCCTCGAGGGCGTCCGCGAGCCGGCCGAGGCCGCGGCGCAGATGCTCGAGCGGTTCTCGCTCCCGACGACCGGGCGGCCGTCCGGCGAGCTGTCGGTCGGGAACCGCCAGCGGCTGAACGTCGCCGTCGCGCTGCTCGGCGAGCCGCGCGTCCTCCTGCTCGACGAGCCGACGGCGGCTCTCGATCCGGGCCAGCGGCGGCGCGTCTGGGAGGTCGCCGACGCTCTGCGCGCCGAAGGCGGCGCCGTCTGCTTCGCGACCCAGAACCTCGAGGAGATCGAGCACGCCGGCCGCACGATCGTGCTGCAGGACGGACGCGTCGTCACGCTGACGGTCGAGGAGGTGTTCGGATGACCGCCGTGCTCCTGTTGCTGCGCAAGGACCTGCGCGTGCTCCTGCGCTCGCCGCTCTTGCTCGGTGCGCTCGTCGCCTATCCGATCGTCATCGCGGTGCTCGTCGGCCTCGTCGCCGGGTACGCGAGCTCGAAGCCGCGGGTCGCATTCGTCGACGAGGACAACCTCCCGAGCGTCGTCTCCGTCGCCGGCCATCGCTTCCACCTGCAGACGGTGATCGACGACGTCGCGAGCCAGGTGACGCTCGTGCGGCTCGGTCCGGCAGAAGCCTCGCGCGAGCTCGCGGACGGCAAGGTGGTCGCGACCATCACCGTGCCACCGGGCTTCCTCGGCGACCTCGAGACGACGGTCGTCACGCCGAAGCTCATCCTGCAGACGGGGACGGGCGGCCTCGCGCCGCGCGTGACGCAGCAGATGCAGTCGCTCGTGTATCAGCTGAACCTCAAGCTCCAGGCGGGGTACATCAGTGCGAACCTCGAGTTCGTCCAGCTCCTTCTGCACGGCGGGAAGGGGCACTTCCTCGGCCGGAGCTTCGACGTCCTCGGGCTCGCGCGGACGCAGCAGGAGCTCGCAGCGATGCCGTCGACCGAGCGCGTCGCGGCGATCGAGCACTTCGTCCAGCAGGCGCGCGTGGGCCTCGCGCAGACGGGTAGCGCGCTGCGCGCGACCGCGAACCCGATCGCGCTGAAGAAGGCGCCCACGCGCGGACGCACGTGGCTCTTGTCGGCGCAGGTGCAGTCGTACGGCATTGCCGTCACCGTCACGTTCCTCGCGCTCCTGCTCGCGGCGGGCGCGACCGCGGCCGAGCGCGACGAGGGAACGATCGGACGGCTGCGGCGCGGGCTCGTCTCCCTCGGCGAGCTCGTGTGGGCGAAGGTCGCGCTCGCCGCGGTCGTCGGGCTCGTCCTCGGCTTCGCGCTCGTCGTCGTCTTCGGGGTCGTCGTCGAAGTCGGCGGCGTCACCGGCGGCGAGCCGTGGGCGCGGCTGCCGCTCCTGCTCGCGGGCGTGCTGCTCGCGGCCGGCGCCGTCGGCGCCGCCGGTGCCCTGCTCGGCGCGCTCGCCCGTGAGGCGCGCACGGCGTCGCTTCTCGCCGTGCTCGTCGTGCTGCCGGTCGTCTTCCTCGGCCTCGTCCCGCGCGGCGCCGTCTCCGTCGCGTACTGGATCAGCCTCTTCCTTCCCTTCGCGCATGCGGTGCGCCTGTTCGGCGCGGCGCTCTACGACACGAGCCCGTGGCGGACGGTCGGGATCCAGGCCGCGTGGCTGCTCGGGATCGGCGCGGTCTTCGGGGCGCTGGCCCGGCTGGGCGCGCGTACTCTTTCGGCGTGAGCTCCTTCCCCGACGTCCGCCTCCGCCGGTTCCGCCGGACGGGCGGTCTGCGCGGCCTCGTGCGCGAGACGCGGTTGTCGCTCGACCAGTTCGTCATGCCGCTCTTCGTCGCGCCCGAACCGCTCCCGGACGAGCCGCTCCCGGCGATGTCCCGCCGCACCGTCGACGGCACGGTGCGGGAGGTCGAGGAGCTCGTGCGCCTCGGCGTCCGCGCCGTGATCCTCTTCGGGATCCCGGAGGACAAGGACGAGGAGGCGACCGGCGCCTGGGGGGAGGACGGGATCGTCCAGCAGGCGTTGCGCGCGCTGCGGCCCGAGTTCCCGGATCTCGTCCTGCTCACCGACGTGTGCCTGTGCGAGTACACGTCGCACGGACATTGCGGCGTCGTCGTCGACGGGGAGGTGCACAACGACCGCAGCCTCGAGCTGCTCGCCCGCACCGCGGTCAGCCACGTCGAGGCCGGTGCCGACGTCGTCGCGCCGAGCGACATGATGGACGGCCGCGTCGGCGCGATCCGCGAGGCGCTCGACGACCGCGGCTTCGAGTCGACGCCGATCCTCTCGTACGCCGCGAAGTACGCGTCCGCGTTCTACGGCCCGTTCCGCGAGGCGGCAGGCTCGGCGCCGTCGTTCGGCGACCGTCGCAGCTACCAGATGGATCCGGCGAACGTCCGCGAGGCGCTGCGCGAGTGCGAGCTCGACATCGAGGAAGGCGCGGACGCTCTCATCGTCAAGCCGGCGCTCCCCTATCTCGACGTGATCCGGGCGGCGCGCGAGGCGTTCGACGTCCCGATCGCGGCGTACAACGTCTCCGGCGAGTACGCAATGGTGAAGGCGGCGGCACGCGGCGGCTGGCTCGACGAGCGCCAGGCCGCGCTCGAGTCGCTCACGGGGATCCGGCGTGCAGGCGCGGACCTCGTCATCAGCTACTGGACGAAGGACCTCGCTTCTTGGCTCTGACCACCAGGTCGGAGCTCTATCGCCGCGCGCTCGAGCTCATTCCCGGCGGCGTCAACTCGCCCGTACGCGCGATGAAGGCGGTCGGCCTCGACGAGCCGTTCTTCGTCGCTCGCGGCGAGGGCGCGTATCTCGTGGACGTCGAGGGGAACCGGTACCTCGACTGGGTCATGTCGTGGGGTCCGCTCCTCTTCGGGCATGCGGACGCGGAGACGGTGGAGGCGGTCCGCGAGGCGGCGCTCCGCGGCACGAGCTTCGGCGCGCCCACCGAGGCGGAGGTCGAGCTCGCGGCGGAGATCGCCGACGCGGTGCCGTCGGTCGAGCGGGTGCGCCTCGTGTCGTCGGGCACCGAGGCGGCGATGAGCACGATCCGTCTCGCGCGCGGGTTCACGAAGCGCGACCGCATCCTCAAGTTCGCCGGCTGCTATCACGGCCACGTCGACGCGCTGCTCGCGAGCGCGGGCTCCGGCCTCGCGACGCTCGCCATCCCGTCGACGCCGGGGGTGCCGACGTCGGTCACGGGCGACACGATCGTCTGTCCGTACAACGACGTCGAGGCTGCCGCCGAGGCGGTCCTCCGCTACGGGGAGGGGTTGGCGGCGATCGTCGTCGAGCCCGTCGCCGGGAACATGGGCGTCGTCCCGCCGGCCGACGGCTTCCTCGAGGCGCTGCGCGCGCTGTGCGACGCGTCGGGCGCGCTGCTCGTCTTCGACGAGGTCATCACGGGCTTCCGCGTCGCGCGCGGCGGCGCGCAGGAGCGGTACGGCGTGA
This sequence comes from uncultured Actinomycetes bacterium, assembly GCA_963753295.1. Lineage (GTDB taxonomy): Bacteria > Actinomycetota > Thermoleophilia > Gaiellales > Gaiellaceae > Palsa-739. Next base: position 151,949 of record CAVWBZ010000019.1, read on the forward strand.
CACCAGACCTCACGATCCTCGGGAAGATCGTCGGCGGCGGCCTGCCGCTCGCTGCGTTCGGCGGGCGCGCCGACGTGATGGAGAAGCTCGCGCCCTCCGGCCCCGTGTACCAGGCGGGGACGCTCTCCGGCAACCCGCTCGCCACCGCCGCCGGCCTGGCGGTGCTTCGCCGGCTGCGCGATCCGCACGTCTACGAGGAGCTCGAGCGTCGCGGCGCGCTGCTCGAGGCCGGGCTGTCGCCGTTCGGGCGCGTGCAGCGGGTGGGAGCGATGCTCACCCCGTTCATGACCGACGCGCCGGTGCGCGACTTCGAGGAGGCGCAGCGCTGCGACACGGAACGCTACGGCGCACTCTTCCGCCACCTGCTCGAGCGCGGCGTCTACATCGCGCCGTCGCAGTTCGAGGCGATGTTCGTCTCGCTCGCACACGGCGACGCCGAGATCGCCAGAACCGTCGCAGCGGTCGCGTCGTTCGATGGCTGACATGTGGGACGCCATCGTTGGCGAGGCCGAAGACGAGAGCACGTTGTGGCGCAGCTGCGTTCTCCCCGCCCACGAGCGGAAGCTCGTGCCGGTCTTCTCGGAGCTCTCCGAGCCGAGGTACGGGGTCGGCCTGGAGACGATCTACGAGGGCTACCTCGTGCACTACGGCACGTCGCGGCTCTTCCGGCCGCCCGACGCCGACGTCTCGCTTCTCCTCGGCGACTATCTCTACGCCCACGGGCTCGTGCGCATCGCGTCGTTCGGCAAGACCGACGCCGTCGCCGATCTGTCGGAGCTCATCTCGCTCTGCAGCCAGCTGCGGGCGGAGGACGCCGGCGGCGACGGCTCCCTCTGGGCGGCGAGCGCGGCGCTGCTCGGGGCCGGCAGGGCGCTCGACGAGGCTCGGTCCGCGCTCAGGCTGCGCGGCGACGCCGGCCCGCTCGAGGCCGCCGCGCGCGCGGCCGCCGGCGACGAGGCGGTCGACCGTGCGCTCGCCGCGCACCTGTCGCTGAGGTAGATTCCCGCCGTGCTCGCGACGCTGCACCTGCTCGCCGTCGAGACGGCCGCGGAGGAAGGCAAGAAGACCGTCCTCGTCATGCTCGTCGTCGGCTTGATCTTCGTGGCCGTCATCGCCCTCGGCGAGATCAGCCACTGGCTTCGTCACCGACGCTGGCGCGATCCGTGAAAAGTGCTGCGATTTCCGCGGCGCGGATTGTGCTCCGCAGAGCGGTCGCGGGCAAAGCCCGCGACCTCTTACCTGACGTAGGCGAAGGGATGTGCTGCGTGGGCGGTGGCGCCTTCGGCCTCCCCGCCCACTGGTGCGGCCTCCACGTAAGCCTTCGGCTTACGCTCCGGCCCTTTGTCGTTGCGGGCTTCCAGCGGTCTACACTCGGCTGCCGTGGCTGTTCGCGACCTGCGCGACTGGATCTCCCTCTTGGAACGCGAGGGCGAGCTCGTGCGTGTCTCGGCGGAGGTCGATCCCGATCTCGAGGTCACCGAGATCGTCGGCCGTCTCGTGCGGCAGGGTGGGCCGGCGGTTCTCTTCGAGCGGCTGAAGGGCGCGCAACACCCGCTGCTGATCAACCAGTTCGGCACCGAGCGGCGCATGTGCCTCGCCTTCGGCGTCGACCGTCTCGACGACGTCGCGCGCAAGCTCTCCGACGTTCTCGAGATGCAGCCGCCGACGGGGCTCGTCGAGAAGGTCCGCGGGCTGCAGAAGCTCAAGTCGATCGCCGACTCGCTGCCTCGCACCGTGCGGAAGGGCGCGTGCCAGGAGATCGTGCTCCAGGGGGACGAGGTCGATCTCGGCCGGCTTCCCATCCAGCGCTGCTGGCCCGGCGACCCCGCGCCGTTCATCACGCTTCCGGCGGTGATCACGCGCGATCCACGCGACGACACACGGAACGTCGGCATGTACCGGATGCAGGTGATCGACCGGAACACGACGTTCATGCACTGGCAGATCCACAAGGACGGCCGCGCCGACTGGCTCGCGAGCGACGGCCGCATCCCCGTCGCGGTCGCGCTCGGCCTCGACCCGGTCACCGCGTACTCGGCGAGCGCGCCGCTGCCGAAGCACATCGACGAGCTCATGCTCGCCGGCTTCCTCCGCGGCGAGCCCGTCGAGCTCGTCAAGGGCGTGACGGTCGACCTGGAGGTCCCTGCGAATGCGGAGATCGTGCTCGAGGGGTACGTCGACAAGGACGAGGTCGGCGACGAGGGCCCGTTCGGCGACCACACCGGCTACTACACGGCGGTCGAACCGTTCCCCGTCTTCCACGTCACGGCGATGACGATGCGCCGCGACGCGATCTATCCGTCGATCGTCGTCGGGAAGCCGCCGCAGGAGGATGCATGGCTCGGCAAGGCGACCGAGCGGATCTTCCTGCCGGCCGTGCGCGCAAGCGTGCCCGAGATCGTCGACTACGACCTGCCGGTCGCGGGCGCCTTCCACAACTGCTGCATCGTCTCGATCCGCAAGTCGTACCCGGGACAGGCGCAGAAGGTGATGCACGCGCTCTGGGGGCTGGGGATGCTGAGCCTCACGAAGTGCATCGTGGTCGTCGACGCGCACGTCGACGTCCACGACTACGAGCAAGTGACGTTCTACACAGGTGCGAACGTCGATCCCGGACGCGACGTCATCCTCAGCGAGGGGCCGGCCGACCATCTCGACCACGCGCCGGGGCGCCAGTTCGTCAGCGGCAAGCTCGGCATCGACGCCACCGCGAAGCTGCCCGAGGAGGGCGCGCGGCCGTGGCCGGAGGAGATCGAGATGACGCCGGAGGTCGAGGAGCTCGTCGACAGGCGCTGGGCCGAGTACGGGTTCGGCTCGCACAGCACGGCTCGATCAGGTTGAATCACGGCCGGATGCAGGAGGAGGGGATGACACCGGGGCCGCCCGAGCACGGCCCTCCGCCGACGCTGTGGCCGCTCGGGTTCGCGATCGGTATCGCCGTCGCGCTCGTCGGGCTCATCGTCGACCCCGAGTGGATCGCATCCATCGGCGCCGGGATCGCCATCGTCTTCGGTTTCCTCTGGGCGCGCGACGCGACGTCCGAGATGCGCAGCCACGTACCCGTCGTCCAGGCGGAGGTGCGCGAGATGACTCCTGCGGAGACTGCCGCGTTGCCGCCGGCCGCCGCGGCCGCGGCGGCGCCGCCCGCATCCGGAGAGAAGTTCCCGCGCAGCCGCTTCCTCGAGGGCGCGACGCTCGGCCTCGGCGGAATCATCGGCGGCATCGTCACCATCCCGGTCGCAGGCTTTGCGATCCTCCCGGGCTTCCTCGGCCAGAAGCGCCACGACGTCGACCTCGGTCCGCTCACCGGCTACCCCGTCGGGAAGTGGTACATCGCGACGTTCGTCGTCGACCCGAAGGAAGGCGACGTGTCGAGGCGCACCGCCTTCATCCGCAACAACGGCGACGTCGGCAGCACACCGAGCTTCACCATCATCTCCAACCGCTGCTCGCACCTCGGGTGCCCGACGCAGGCGAACGGGCCGACGGGGGCGATCCTCGGCGAGAAGAACGTCATCGAGCACGGCGCCAACGGCGAGGTCCTGCTCCGCCCGGTCGTGCCCGCCGGCTTCGGCTGCCCGTGCCATGGCAGCCAGTTCGACACGGAGGGGAACCGCACGGCCGGCCCCGCCGTGCGCGCGCTCGACCGCTACGCGTTCGACATCAAGAACGGACGCCTCGTCCTGCTCAGCACGTACTCCGTGTCGCACGTCGTCGGCACCGGTGCGCAGGCGAAGATCTACAAGTACAAGCTGGCCGGGCCCGGTGACCACGTGGACGGGCCCGAGCAGTGGTTCTATCCCCTCGAGCCTCCGCACCACTGATGGCGATCAGGCGTTCTCCGAGCAAGGCGCAGGTCCGCCGCGAGCAGTTGCTGGCGGCGGTCAACTACCCGCTCGACTGGCTCGAGGAGCGTTCCGGGCTCGTCGGCGCGACGCGCTACTTCCTCTTCCGGAAGGTCCCGTCCGACACGAACTGGATGCAGACGCTGGGCTCGGCGACGCTCACGGCGTTCATCGTCCAGGCGGTCACGGGCGTGATCCTCGCGATGTACTACAAGCCGTCGCCGCACGACGCGTACGCGTCGATCCAGAACATCACCGACAACGTGACGATGGGCTGGCTCGTCCGCGGCATGCACAAGTGGGGAGCGAGCGTCTTCATCATCCTCATGTTCCTGCACATGGGGCGCGTGTTCCTGTTCGGCGCGTACAAGTATCCGCGCGAGCTGAACTGGATCATCGGCGTGCTCATCCTCGTCATGGGCCTCACCGAGGGCTTCACCGGCTACCTGCTCCCGTGGGACCAGACCGCGTACTGGGCGAGCGTCGTCGGCATCAACCTCAACGGGACGGCGCCGTTCCTCGGGCCATGGCTCGCGCAATTCTTACGATCGGGCCAGGAGATCGGCCCCGACACGCTGTCGCGCTTCTACTCGCTCCACATGCTCATCATCCCGGCCGGGATCATCGGCCTCATCACGCTGCACCTCTACCTCGTCATCCGGCTCGGCGTGACGTCGCCGCCGTGGTCGCGTGACGCCGCAGGCGAGGAGCGCGCCGAGGCCGTCACGCCGGTGCGCTCGGGCCTGACGCGGCCGGTCCCGCACGGCACGTCGGGAGGCAGGGACTGATGGCCGGCGAGAAGCCGACGCCGCTCGAAGAGCGCCGCGCGGGATTCGCGCGCTACAAGAAGGACGTCAAGGAGCGCGGCAAGCCGTTCTACCCGTTCGCGATGTTCCACGACACGGTGATGAGCCTCATCGTCGTGGTCGTCATCGTCGGGCTCGCCGTCATCTGGAAGTGGACCGCGTACGGCCCGCATCACAACGGGCTCGACAAGGGACTGCTCGGCCCCGAGTACGCGGCGCCGGCGGACCCGGGCACCGTCAGCTTCGTGCCGCGTCCCGACTGGTACTTCTACTTCCTCTTCTACCTGCTGCGCATCTTCAAGTGGCCGGAGTCGGTGTTCCTCGGGACGATCGGCGTGCCGACGATCGCGCTCATCCTGCTGCTCGCCCTGCCGTTCATGGACCTGCGCCGCGAGCGGCGCCCGTCCCGGCGCCCCGTCGCGATGGTCGCGGCGGTGCTCACGATCCTGTCCATGGGAGTCCTCACGTGGAAGGGCGCGACCGCGAAGGAGGCGCTCGCCTCCGAGGTGATCGCGGACGTGCCGTCGTGGGTGCAGGCGGAGAAGCTGCCGCCGGCTGCGCTTCCGGGGGCGAAGCTGTTCGCGACGGCGGGCTGCACGGCGTGTCACACGTATCTCGGGACCGGCTCGTCGAACCTCGGCGCGCCCGACCTCACCGCCATCGGCACGCGCAACCTCGGCATCAGCTTCCAGATCCGCCACCTGCAGTGCCCGTCGTGCGTGAACCCGGGCTCGCCGATGCCGAAGTTCGCGTCGCTCGGCGACGCGCGGCTGCACCAGCTGGCGATCTTCCTCGAATCCTCCCAAGGTAAGAAGTAGCGGCCACAATTCCGTCGTGGCCCTGCGCATGACGGAGTCGAGCGGCCGCCTTCCCGCCGACGGCGTGCGGCGGATGTTCGACCGCATCGCGCCCGTCTACGACGCGATGAACCGCGTCATGACCGCCGGGCTCGACCGGCGGTGGCGCCGCGTGACCGTCGAGGCCGTCGTCCGGCCGGGCGACCGGGTGCTCGACGCGTGTTGCGGCACCGGCGACCTCGCGATCGCCGCGCTCGGCCGCGGCGCCGACGTCGTCGGCCTCGACTTCTCGGAGGCGATGCTCGAGCGGGCGCGCAGGAAGTCGGCCGCCGTCGAGTGGGTCGTGGGGGACGTTCTCGCCCTGCCGTTCGACGACGCGGTGTTCGACGCCGTCACCGTCGGCTTCGGCGTCCGCAACGTCGACGACCTCGCCGCCGGCGTGCGCGAGCTCCGGCGGGTGCTGCGCCCGGGCGGACGGCTCGGAATCCTCGAGATCACCCGCCCCCGGGGCCTGCTCGCGTCCTTCTACCGGCTCTGGTTCGACCGCGTCATCCCGGTGCTCGGCCGCGTGCTTCCGGGCGGTGCGGCCTACACGTACCTTCCCGCCAGCGTCCGCCGCTTCCCCGGTCCCGAGGATCTGGCGGCGCTTCTCGTAGGCTGCGGGTTCGCTGAGGTTCGGTTCCGGCTCTTCGCCGGGGGTATCGTCGCCTTGCACGTGGCGGAGGTACGGAGGGTAGAGGCGTGACCACGCTTTCCCAGATCCGGGAGGCTCCCGGGCTCGAGACGTACCTCGACGCGATCGAGGAGCGCCTCGCCCGGACCGTCGCGAGTCACCCGGGACTCGTCGCCGCGGTCGGAAACGAGGCCCTCGCCGCGGGCGGCAAGCGCCTTCGGCCCCTGCTCGTCTTCCTCTCCGCGCCCGCGGGCACCGAGCCGTCGGTCGCCGCCGGCGTGGCGGTCGAGCTCGTGCACATGGCGACGCTCGTGCACGACGACCTCATCGACCGCGCGCACTTCCGTCGCGGCCAGGCGGCTGCGTGGACGGTCTACGGGCCGGAGGCGGCGCGCGCGACCGGCGACTACCTCTTCGCGCGGGCCTTCGCGGAGCTCACCGCGACCGGCGACGCAGGTGCGGTCGAGATCCTCGCGGACGCGACGCTGTGCCTCGCGCGGGGCGAGGCGTTGCAGCGGACGCAGACCCACGATCCGGCGACGACGGTCGAGGCCTACCTCGAGCGGTGCGCCCTCAAGACGGGAAAGCTCTTCGAGGCGGCCTGCCGGCTCGGCGGCGGCCCGGGCGCCTACGGCCTCGCGCTCGGCGTCGCGTTCCAGATCGTCGACGACGTCCTCGACTGCTCCGGGACGACAATCGAGACGGGGAAGATCGCCGGCACCGACCTCCGCGACGGCACGCCGACGCTCCCGCTCCTGCTCGCCGCGCGGCAGGACGACGTCGTCCGCGGCGCGCTGGCCGGCGGCCCGCTCGACGGCGCCCTCGTGCGGGTTGCCGCAAGCGGCGCTCTCGAGCGGTCTCGGGAGGTCGCGCTCGATTACGCTAACCGCGCCCGCGCATGTCTCAACGGTCAGGTTCACCGGGACGAGCTCGAGTCGCTGACACACGCGGTCGTCAACCGAGAGAGGTAGGCACGTTGGCAGTTCTCGACACGCTTGAGACGTTCGCCCCGATCCGGGAGAAGATCGACGCCGGCGAACGCCTCGACTTCGAGGACGGCGTCGCCCTCATGGAGTCGGACGATCTGCTGGCGCTCGGCGAGCTCGCCGACCATGCGCGCCGGCTCCGCGGCGGCGGCGACGAGGTCTACTTCATCCAGAACCTCTATCTCAACCAGACGAACGTCTGCCGCGTGAAGTGCAAGTTCTGCGCCTTCGCGAAGACCGGCAAGCAGGAAGCGGCGTACACGATCGGCGCCGATGAGCTCGTCGAGGACGCGGTCGCGCAGTACGACGTGTCGAGGTTCACGGAGATCCACTGCGTGAACGGGGAGAACCCGCACGTCGACCTCGAGTTCTACGCAGGCGTGCTGCGCAAGCTGAAGGCGGCGCTGCCCGACGTCCATCTCAAGTTCTACACGGCGTCCGAGATCCACCACATGTCGAAGCTCGAGGGGTGCTCGCACGACGAGGTGCTCCGCGTGCTGAAGGACGCCGGCCTCGGCTCGCTGCCGGGCGGGGGCGCCGAGATCTTCGCCGACCGCGTGCGCCGCCTCATCGCACCCGGCAAGGAGCATCCCGACGAGTGGTTCCACGTGCACGACACCGCGCACCGCATGGGGATCCCGACGCACTGCACACTCCTGTACGGGCACGTGGAGACGTACGAGGAGCGCGTCGACCACATGCTGCGGCTGCGTGCGCAGCAGGACGAGACGGGCGGCTTCCTCGCGTTCATCCCGCTCGCGTTCCATCCGGAGAACACCGTGTTCGAGCGCCGCGGCTTCAAGTTCACCACCGGCGCCGACGACCTGAAGATGGCGGCCGTTTCGCGGCTGCTGCTCGACAACATCCCGAACATCAAGGCCTACTGGATCATGATGGGGCTGCCGCTCGCGCAGGTCGCGCTCCACTTCGGCTCGAACGACGTGCAGGGAACGGTCGTGCGCGAGCAGATCTTCCAGGCGGCCGGCGCGACGAGCGGGACCGAGCAGAAGGTCGAAGAGCTCGTGCGCGTCATCAAAGAGGCCGGCCGCATCCCCGTGCAACGTGACACCCTCTACAACGAACTGAGGCGCTGGTGAGGCGTCTCGTCGGACGCAGAACATTCATCCGCCGACGGCCCAAACCTTCGGAGCGCGCCGGAGACCGCGCTCTCCGGCGCGCGGAGCCAAGCCTTCTCCGAGCGAGTGCGCAGCACTCGGGAGGAACGAGATGGTGAAGCTCGGCCGTATCTCTTACGTCAACATGGCGCCGGTCTTCTATCGCGTCGAGATGGAGGTCGAGGAGGTGCTCGGCGTCCCGACCGAGCTCAACCGGTTGCTCGTCGAGGGAGAGCTCGACACGGCGCCGATCTCGTCGATCGAGTACGCGCGCAACGCCGACAAGCTGCGGCTGCTGCCGCGCCTCTGCGTCGCGTCGGAGGGTGCGGTCGAGTCGATCCAGCTCGTCTCGAAGAAGCCGCTCGAGCAGGTGCGTGTCGTCGCCGTCACGCCCGAGTCGGCGACCTCGGTCGTGCTCGTGAAGGTGCTGCTGCCCGAGGCCGAGCACGTGCCGCTCGGCGAGGAGGCGGACGCGAAGCTGCTCATCGGCGACGCCGCCCTCAAGTCGGCGTTCGAGGACCCCACGCCGCACCACGACCTCGGCCGCCTGTGGCTCGAGCGCACGGGGCTGCCGATGGTCTTTGCCGTGTGGGCCTGCCCGGAGCCGCTCGCCGAGGGCCTCGCGGAGCTCGAGGACGCGCTCGTCGCCTCCGTCCGCCGCGCCCGCGCCGAGCCCGAGCAGCTCGCGTTCGAGGCCGCCGAGCGGTACGGCTACCCGGCCGGCTTCCTCGCCCGCTACTTCGAGAAGCTCCGCTACCGGTTCGGCCCGCGCGAGCGCGCCGGCCTCTACACGTTCCTCGAGCTCGCCCGCGACGCCGGCCAGCTCGAGACGGTCCCGGAGCTCCGGTTCGTGCAGACGACCGGCGCCGCAGTGGCGTGAACGCGATCCTCGAGAAGGCGTTCGAAGGCGAGCGCATCACCGACGAGGACGCGGTCGACCTGCTGCGCTCGCGCGACCTCGTGGCCGTCGGCCGCGTGGCGAACGAGATCCGCAACCGCAAGCACGACCCGGAGCGGATCACGTTCATCATCGACCGCAACCTCAACTACACGAACATCTGTTACACCGACTGCGACTTCTGCGCGTTCTACCGGAGCCCCGGCGACACCCGCGAGGGCTACCTGCTGCCGAAGCCGGTGATCTTCAAGAAGATCGAGGAGACGCTCGCGATCGGCGGCACCGGCCTCCTCATGCAGGGCGGCCATCATCCCGATCTCGGCATCGACTACTACGAGGACCTCTTCCGGTCGATCAAGGCGCGCTACACGATCCACCTGCACGCGCTGTCGCCGTCGGAGGTGCAGCATGTCGCGCGGCGCTCGAAGCTGACGATCCCGGAGACGCTCACGCGGCTGCGCGATGCGGGCCTCGACTCGATTCCCGGCGGCGGCGCAGAGGTGCTCGTCGATCGCGTGCGCAAGATCATCGCGCCGAAGAAGACGAAGAGCTCGGAGTGGATCGGCGTCATGCGACACGCGCACCGCCTCGGCATCTCGACGACGGCGACGATGATGTACGGCCATGTCGAAACGCTCGAGGAGCGCGTCGAGCACATGCGCCGCATCCGCGAGCTGCAGGACGAGACGGGCGGCTTCCGCGCGTTCTTCTCGTGGACGTTCCAGGACGACGGCAACCGTCTCGGCGACAAGGTGCCGCCGGACACGCGGCCGACGTCGTTCGACTACCTGCTGACGCAGGCGGTGTCGCGCATCTACCTCGACAACGTGCCGCACATCGGCTCGTCGTGGGTGACGCAGGGGAAGAAGATCGGCCAGGTTGCGCTCCAGTTCGGGGCTGACGACCTCGGCTCGGTGATGATCGAGGAGAACGTCGTCTCGGCAGCCGGCACGACGCACCGCACGACGGCGGACGAGTTCGTCCACCTCATCAGGTCGCTGGGCAAGACGCCGGTGCAGCGCGACACGCTGTACCGCGACGTCCGCGTCTGGAACTAGCCGCCGCCGTGGCGGCCGAGGTGCACAGTGCGACGAAGCAGCCGCTCGCGCGCGGGCAGGCGCGGGCGCTCCTGCGCGCGGCCGGCGTGGACGCGCGCGACCTCGTCGAGCTGCGCGACGGCGAGTTCACCGTCTGCTACGCGACCGAGCACGTCGTCCTCAAGGTGTGGCCCGAGCCGGGGACGCCGCTGCTCGCGTACGAGGACGGGCTCGTGCACGCGGAGGCGGAGCTCTGCCGGGGCGCGATGGAGCACGGCGTCCCCGCGCCGGAGCTCGTCCACGTCGACACGTCTCGCGCGCTCGTCGACCGCGACTGGCTCGTCATGACGCGGCTGCCGGGAACGCCGCTGCACCGCGCCGGCGATGTCGCCGTCGACGTCGAGCGCGCGCTCGGAGAGGCGGTCGCCCGGCTCCACCATGTCACCGGCACGACGTTCGGATACGTCGGCCGTCCGTCGCTGCAGGCTGCAACGTGGCGCGAGGCCTTCTCGCGGATCCTCGGCGCGGTGCTCGACGACGCGGTGCGCTACGACGCGCGGCTCCCGTTCGCGGTAGCCGACGTCCGCACGGCGTTCGACGTCGCGGCTCCTGCGCTGGACGCCGTCAGCGTGCCGACCCTCGTCCACTTCGACCTGTGGGCGGGAAACGTCGTCGTCGACGGCGGCCGTCTGTCCGGGATCATCGACGGCGAACGCTCGCTCTACGCCGATCCGCTCGCCGAGTGGCCGACGCTCGCGTTCGGGCGCGAGCCGGCCGAGCGGCCCGAGCTCCTCGCCGGCTACGGCGGCCTCGAGCTCGACGACGCCGCCCGGACGCGGCTCGACCTCTACCGGCTCTACCTCTATCTCATCGTGCTCGTCGAGGAGGTTCCGCGCCGCTACGACCCGGCTCAGCGCGGCCCGCTGCGGGCTCGTGTGGAGCAAGCTGCGCTCGCAGCCCTCGCCCGCCTGGGCCCTCGCTAACCTGGCGCGGGGTCGTGCTTCGCAAGCTGCTCATCCTCGCCGCCGTCGCCGGGACGCTCGCCGTGCCGGCCGGCGCCGCCCGCCGCGCCGCGAGCCAGATCGTCTCGCAGGAGCTGCTCATGCCGGGCGTCACGTACGAACGGCAGGTGCAGTTCACTTCCCGAGGCCCGGTCGTCCTCGACGTCGTCACCGCGCCGAAGCCCGACGGCTCGCTCTACACGCTCACGCCGGCGCTCGCACACAACGCGGTCGCCGGGACGGAACGGCTCACCGACGTCGAGAAGGACGCGAGCGCGACGGCGACCGAAGTCGGCGTCAACGGCGACTTCTTCGCCGGGAACGGTCCAGCGGCCGGCATCGTCATGCGCGGCGGCGCGCTCGACGAAGCGCCCGTGTCCTCCCGGTCGAGCCTGGGAATCGGGCCCGACGGAACGCTCGCCGTCGCGCAGGTCGCGTTCGACGGCACCTGGCGCGGCACGAGCCAGCGGCGCCAGCTCGACCTCAACGACAGGCCCGTCTCCGGCCACACGACGCTGTACACGTCGGCGTGGGGACCGGCGACGCCTGCCGAGAGCGGCGTCGTCGAGGACGTCATCGCGTCGCTGCCGCCGACCCGGCCGAACAGCGTCGTCTCCGGCGTCGTGACGGAGGTCCTCCCGCAGGGCGGCACGCCGATCCCGCCGGGCGGCGCGGTGCTCGTGTCGCGCGGCGCGCAGGCGCCGCACCTGACCGCCGAGGCGCCGGCGGGGACGACGGTCGAGTTCCGCCTCACGCTCACGCCGAACTGGAGCGGTCAGGTGGCCGCGATCGGCGGCGGCCCGCTCCTCGTCGCCAACGGCAAGGCGGTCTTCCGCGCCGACGAGTCCTTCGACGACTCGGTGCTGAACGCGCGCGGCGCACGCAGCGCGGTCGGCCAGCTCGCGGACGGACGCATCCTCCTCGTCACCGTCGAGGGCGGCGGCTCCGCGTACAGCGCGGGGATGACGAACTACGAGCTCGCGAGCGCGATGGCCCGGCTCGGCGCCGTCACCGCGATGGGGCTCGGCAGCGGCGCGCCCGCGGGCATGGCGTTCGACGGCACGCTGCTGACGCGTCCGGTGACGGCGGAGCCGCCGATCTCCGACGCGCTCGTGCTCGCGTACAACGGCGTCTACGCGGCGCCGCCGTCGGCGGACGTCGTCTCGCCGAACGGCGACGGCGTCGACGACTCGGAGACGTTCACGTACAAGCTCGTCGTCCCGGCGCAGGTGACCGCGTCGCTGACGGGGCCCGGCGGGGTCGAGGTCACGCTCGCGCAGGACGCCGAGCAGCCGGGCTTGCACACGCTGACGTGGAACGGCCAGCCGAACACCGAGGGCCAGTGGAAGCTCGACGTCAGCGCGGTCGACGCGCAGGGGCGCACGACCACGGCCGAGCGCCCGTTCCTCCTCGACGACACGCTCGGCGCGCTGCAGGCGTCGCCCTCGAACGCGCACATCGACGCGAAGGCGCACGGCATCCTCACGGCGTCCTTCCAGCTCGTGCATCCCGCCAAGGTGACGGCGACGATCGAGACGCGGACGGGAATCGTCCTCGCGACGCTCGCCGACGCGCAGATGCAGCCGGGGGCGCAGAAGGTCGTCTGGGACGGCAGGCTGTGGACGGGATCGCTCGCCTTCACGGGCGCGTACCAGGTCCACGTCGTCGCGGCGAACTCGATCGGCACCGCGTCGCTCACGGCTCCTTTCATCGCGCGCCGTTAGGATCGCGCCGTGCTCATCGCCAGCGTCTCGTCGAGCTTCACCTCGCAGGTCGCCTCCCACGGCGCCTACGCCGTCTTCGGTCTCATGGCGATCGACGCGCTCTTCCCGGCCTTCAGCGAGCTCGTCATGCTCTACGCCGGCGCGGTCGGCGCCGGTGTCTTCGCCTCGGCGCACCACGTTTCGCTCTTCGGGGCGAAGATCCACTTCGGCATCGGGGCGTTCTTCGTCATGGCCCTCGCGGGCACGCTCGGGTATCTCGTCGGCGCGATCGTCGGCTGGGGCATCGGCCGTATCGGCGGACGGCTGCTGCTCGAGCGGCACGGTCGCTGGTTCCATGTCACCCCCGAGCGGCTGGACCGGGCGGAGCGATGGTTCGAGCGCTGGGGAAACCTCGGCGTCCTCGTCGGCCGGATCACGCCGATCGTCCGCTCGTTCGTCTCCTACCCGGCTGGGGCTCTCGAGATGCCTCTTGCCCCCTATGCCGTCCTGACCCTCATCGGCTCGGCCATCTGGGCCTTCGCCATCGCCGGGATCGGCTACGGCCTCGGATCGAGCTACCGCCGGTTCGATCACGGCTTCAAGTACGTCGAATACCTCGTGGTTGCGGGCATCGTGCTCCTCGTGGCGTATCTCCTCTACCGCTGGCTCCGTGCCGCTAGAGTGGATCGCGGCCGTGTCTCAGATACCGCTGATTGACGTCAAGTCTCAGTACGCCCCGCTGATCCCGGAGATCGAGCGCCGGTTCCGAGAAGTACTCGACAGCGGCCAGTTCATCCGCGGCTCGAACTACTGGGCGTTCCAGGAGGAGGCGGCCGGGTTCCTCGGCGTCGCGAAGTCCGTCGGCGTCGCGAACGGCACCGACGCGATCGTCCTCGCGCTCGACGCGATGGACATCGGCCCGGGCGACGAGGTGATCTGCCCCGCGTTCACGTTCTACGCGACGGCCGAGTCGATCGCGCGCCGCGGCGCCAAGCCAGTCTTCGCCGACGTCGATCCCGTGACGCTCAACCTCGATCCCGAGGACGTCGCCGCGAAGATCACGCCGCGCACGCGCGCGCTCATGCCGGTGCACCTGTTCGGGCGGCCCGCGCCCATGGAGGAGCTCGTCGCGCTCGGCCTGCCGGTCATCGAGGACGCAGCGCAGGCGTTCGGCGCGCCCGGCGTCGCGACGCTCGGCACCGTCGCCACCTACAGCTTCTTCCCGACGAAGAACCTCTTCTGCCTCGGCGACGGCGGGCTCGTTGCCACCAACGACGTGGAGCTCGCCGATCGCGTGCAGATGCTCTCGTTCCACGGCTCGCGCGACAAGACCGAGTTCGACTTCGTCGGCTACAACTCGCGCCTCGACGAGGTGCAGGCCGCGATGCTGCGCCTCTTCATCACGCATCTCGACGAGTGGAACGCCGGCCGCCGCGCCGCCGCCGCCCGCTACGCGGATCTCGGCCTCGGAGACCTCGTCGACATCCCGCAGGACGAGCCGGGCCACATCTACCACCTGTTCGTGTGCCGCTCCCCCGAGCGCGACCGCATCCGCGCCGCGCTGACGGAGGCGAAGATCGCGTCCGCGGTCTACTACACGACGCCCCTGCACCTGCAGCCCGCGCTGCGCTTCCTCGGGAACGAGCCCGGCTCGCTGCCCGAGACCGAGCGTGTGGCCGGCGAGAACTTCTCGATTCCGCTCTGGCCGGGGATCCCGGCCGAGACGCAGGCGCAGGTGGTCGACGTCGTCCGCTCAGCGGTCGGCGCAGTCGCCACCGCATGAGCGGAATCGGCAAGAGCCGCTTCCTCCAGCTCGTCGCCGACGCTGCGATCGTCGCAGTCTCGTGGTTCCTCGCGTTCGAGCTTCGCTTCGACCACGGCCTGCCCGTCTACTACGACACGCTGCTGCGCCGGACGATCCTCCTCGTCGTCGTCATCAAGCTCGCCGTCTTCCTGCTGTTCGGATTCCACCGCCGCTGGTGGCGCTACGTCTCCGTGCGCGACATGTGGAGCGCGGCCCGCGGCGTCGTCGTCGCCTCGCTCGTCGCCGACGTCACCGTCTACTTCGTCTCGCCGGTGCACAACGTCCGCCTGCCGCGTTCGATCGCAGTGATGGACCTCCTGATCACGCTCGCACTCATCGCCGGCGCGCGCCTGCTCACGCGCACGGTGATGGAGCGGCCGCACTTCGGCGTCGTCGCGCGCGGCAAGGAGGTCATCGTCGTCGGCGCGGGGGATGCGGGCCGGCTGATCGTGCAGGAGATGCAGCGGTCCCGGATGCTCGCGTACACGCCGATCGCGTTCGTCGACGACGATCCGCGCAAGCGGAACACGCGCATCCTCGGCGTACGCGTCGTGGGGACGATGGCCGAGCTTCCGCGCATCGTCCGCGAGTACAAGCCGGACGAGGTGCTCATCGCCATCCCGTCCGCGTCGGGCGAGATGCGCCGCCGCGTCGTCGAGGCCGCACAGGGCTCGAACGTGTCGGTGAAGACGCTGCCGGGGCTGTACGAGCTCATCACCGGCGACGTGAACCTCGCCGGCCAGATCCGCCCCGTGCAGGTCGAGGACGTGCTCGGCCGCGAGCAGGTGGAGGTCGACTTCGAGAGCGTCGCCTCCTATCTCAAGGGTGAGACCGTGCTCGTCACCGGCGCCGGCGGCTCCATCGGCTCGGAGCTCTGCCGCCAGATCGCCCGCGTCGGCCCGACCCGGCTCATCCTCGTCGACAACGGCGAGACGGCGCTGTTCGACATCGAGCGCGAGCTCGTCGACGAGCGCGACTTCACCGCGGCGGTGCCGAAGCTCGTCGACGTCCGCAACCGCGCGGCGTTCCGGCGCGAGGTGTTCGAGAAGTACAAGCCGACCGTCGTCTTCCATGCGGCCGCGTACAAGCACGTGCCGCTCATGGAGACGCATCCGCTCGAGTCCGTCCGCAACAACGTCGTCGGCACGCGCATCACGGCCGAGCTCTCGGCGGAGTTCGGCGTCGAGCGCTTCGTCCTCATCTCCACCGACAAGGCGGTCAACCCGAAGACGGTCATGGGCCAGTCGAAGGCGCTGTGCGAGTGGGTCATCGAGTCGCTCGGCCACCGCCGCGACGTGCCGACGCGCTTCGTCGCCGTCCGCTTCGGCAACGTGCTCAACTCGTCCGGCTCGGTCATCCCGACCTTCCGGCGGCAGATCGAGCGCGGCGGGCCGGTGACGGTGACTCATCCCGAGATGACGCGCTTCTTCATGACCATCCCGGAGGCGGTGTCGCTCGTCGTGCAGGCGGGCGCGATCGGCGGCCGCGGACAGATCTTCGTCCTCGACATGGGCGAGCCCGTGAAGATCGTCGATCTCGCGACGAACATGGTGCGGCTCTCCGGGCACGAGCCGCGCCTGCCGGGCGACCCGGCGACCGGCCCGCGCGACGTGCGCATCGCGTTCGTCGGCTCGCGGCCGGGCGAGAAGATCCACGAGGAGCTCTGGAGCGGCGACGAGGCCGTCGGCGAGACCGAGCATCCGAAGATCAAGCGACTGTCCCGCCCGCCGATCGACGCCGCGTGGCTCGCGGAGCAGCTCGGCGAGCTCGAAGGGCTCGCCGACGAGGGCGACACGCTCGAGGTGGTGGCGAAGCTCGGCGCCATCGTCCGCGCGCCTCTCCGCGAGACTACGGCGTCGCCGGCGGCCCCCCGACGCACCGAAGCGTCACCGCGAACGGCAGACGAACCGTCTGCGTCCGCGTGAACAGGGACAGATACGTGTACCGCAGCCGCACCCTGTCGGCGTAGACGTCCGGCGTCGCAGACGTCGCGCCCTGGCAGCGCATGCCGAACCGGACGACGACGATCGCGTCGTCGCCTGGGGCGAGCCGAAGGGGCCGGAACGGGACGAGCTCCGCCGGGTCGGCGCTCGCCGTCGCCGACGTCGTCGCGAGCAGCGCCGTCGCCCCGATCCACGGCGTCGCGCCGGGCGGCGGCTCGTCGAGGCCCGAGACGGTGACGGCGAAGCGGCCGTTGTTGTGCAGCGTGATCGCGGTATCGAAGGTGCGGCTGCGCCGGAGGGTCGGGAAGTAGACGGGCCGGCCGAGGGAGCCGATGACCGGTTCCGCCGCGGCGCCGGTGCCCGGGCCGGGCGCGAAGCCGGAGTCGAGACCCTCGATCGGCGCATACGTGCCGAGCCAGACGAAGAGGCACACCGCGGTGACGGCTGCGATGACGACGAGGCCGGACGCGATCGCCGTGGCCGTCCGGAGCGGATGGCGTCGTGCTCGGTCACCGCCAGCCGTGAGACCGTCCACCACCCGATTGTGGCACGACTCAGCCGAGCGCGGAGAGGAGCAGCTCGAGCATGAGCGCCGGGTCGCGGCGCGCGCGCTCGGCGCCCGGCCCGGCGTCGCGCTTTGCGAGGTCGAGCGCCCGCGGGTCGGTGAGCGGCTTCAGGCGTCCTTCGCGGATGAGCGCCTCGTCGACGCCGCCGAGCCGTCCGCCGTACGTCGTGTAGACGGGCACGCCGAGCGCGGCCGCCTCGCGGTTCATCGTGCCTCCCGCCGAGACGACGACGTCGGCGAGCGCGATGAGGCTCTGCGCGTCGACGGCCGTCTCCGGCAGGATCACCGACGGCAGGTCGAGCCGCCGCACGTACTCGCGCTGCTCTTCGGTGCGCGGGAGCACGAAGGCGTGCACGTTCTCGAGCCGGCCGAGGTGCTCGAGCGTCATCGGGAAGAGCGGATTCGACTGGCGGTGGTAGAGCGACACGTCGGGCGGCGGCCGCAGCACGACGAGGACGCGCGCGCCGTCGACGCCGAACCGGTCGAGGAGCGAGCGGTCGGGCTCGAAGTCGGCGAGGTAGTACTCCTCCTTCAGGCCGGGATACTGGACGAGCTTCGGCGGCCGGACGCCG
The DNA here is from genome assembly GCA_963753295.1 of uncultured Actinomycetes bacterium. Taxonomy (GTDB): domain Bacteria; phylum Actinomycetota; class Thermoleophilia; order Gaiellales; family Gaiellaceae; genus Palsa-739. Next base: position 169,694 of record CAVWBZ010000019.1, read on the forward strand.
TACTTCGTGAGCCGGTCGGGCGGGATCGCGTCCGGGACGACGACCTTCGTCGCCGCCCGGCAGCCGAGCTGGTGCTGGAGCGTCGCGAACTCGTAGTCGAACGTGTCGGAGCTCGGGATGCCGAGCCTGCGCGCGGTGAGCGTCAGCTCGTGCGAGCCGTGCGCGAGCGCGACGTCGAAGTCGCGGTGCTTCGCCCAGTGCTTGAGCGCGCCGAGGCGCCCGGCCATCCGCCGCGCCTTCTGGACACGCGAGCGGCCGCCGTGCTTGCCGATCACCTCCGCCGAGAGGTTGTGCAGCTCGAGCAGCTGGAGCGTCTGCGCGTAGTCGCGCGCGGTGATCTCCACCTCGTCGCCGCGCGCCTGCATGATCTCGATCAGCGGGCGGAACACGAGCACGTGCGCGCTCGCCGTCATGTCGATCCAGACTCTCATGCGAGCAGCGCCTCCATGCGGGCCGAGCGGAGGAGCGGCGGCTCCTGCTCGACGTGGTGCTCGTACCAGAGCGTGAACGCGAGCAAGCCCCAGAGCTGGCGGCTGTTGTCCTGCCGCCGCGCCACGTGGTCGTCGAGGAGCCGCGTCACCGCGGCCGGCCGGAAGAAGCCCTGCCGCGCCAGCGTGCCGGCGGACAGCGTCTCGCGCGCGAACGGCGCGAGCTCGCCCCGAAGCCACGCGGCCGCCGGAATCGAGAAGCCGCGCTTGCGCCCGTGCACGACCTCGTGCGGGAGGAGCGGCTCGGCCGCCTTGCGCAGCAGCACCTTCTTCGAGAGCCCGCGCACCCGCTGCCGGCGCGGGAGCGCGAACGCGAAGTTCGTCACGACGGGGTCGAGGAACGGGACGCGCGCCTCGAGCGAGTGCGCCATCGAGGCGCGGTCGGTCTTCACGAGCAGGTCGTCGACGAGGTAGACGGCGAAGTCGACGTGCTGCAGGCGCGCGAGCTCCTCCGCGCCCTGCGTCTCGGCGAAGCGCTCGCGGTACACGTCGACCGGGTCGAACGCGCTCGTCCGCCCTGTCAGCTCGGCGCGCGCGTCGGGCGAGAAGATCTCCTTCCAGCCGTGGTGGCGCTCGAGCGGCGGCAGGTGCGCAGCGCGGACGAAGCGCTTCGCGCGGTACTCGAGGCTCACACGGCCGCCCGAGGCCGGCAGGCGCTCGACGAGCGGCGAAGCCAGACGTGCGAACGGGCCGATGCGGTCGGCGAGCAGGTCGGCCGCGTACGTGTAGTAGCCGCCGAACAGCTCGTCTCCGCCCTCGCCGGAGAGCGCGACCTTCACGTGTTCGGCGGCGAGCTGCGAGACGAGGTACGTCGGCAGCGCCGACGAGTCGGCGAACGGCTCGTCGAAGGCGTCGGCGAGCGCCGGCAGAAGCAGCCGCGGGTCGGGATGGAGGAGCAGCTCGTGGTGGTTCGTTCCGTACCGCTCGGCGACGCGCCGCGCGTCGGCGCGCTCGTCGAAGCTCCGCTCGGCGAAGCCGACGGTGAACGTGTGGACGGCCTCCGTCGTCTCCTGCGCGGCGAGCGCGGCGAGGACGGCCGAGTCGACGCCGCCGGAGAGGAGCACGCCGACGGGGACGTCTGCGAGCAGGTGCGCGCGGACGGAGTCGCGCAGGCGCGCGCGCAGCTCCTCGACGAGCTCCGCCTCGTCGTCGCTCCGCAGGTCCGCCTCCTGGACGGGCACGGGATGCGCGTAGCGCTCGACGCGGAAGCCGCCGTCTTCCTCCCAGACGAGCAGGTGCCCCGCGGGGAGCTTGCGCACGTCGCGGAAGATCGAGTACGGCGCCGGGATCGAGTTGAAGGCGAGGAACGCCTCGAGCGCGTCGAGGTCGATCTCGCCCCGCGGCAGTGCCCGGACCTCGGACGCGAACTCGAGCGTCCCGCCGGCGGCGCGGTAGTAGAGCGGCTTGATCCCGTACCGGTCGCGCGCGAGCACGAGCCGCCGCCTGCGCGCGTCCCAGAGCGCGACCGCGAACATGCCGCGCAGGTGCCGCGCGAAGTCGAGGCCGTCGCGCTCGTACAGGTGGACGAGCGTCTCCGTGTCCGAGCGCGTGCGGTAGACGTGGCCCTCGCGCCGCAGCTCGCGCATGAGCTCCGGGTGGTTGTAGATCTCGCCGTTCTGGACGACGACGACGCTCTCGTCCTCGTTGAAGATCGGCTGGTCGCCCCCTTCGAGGTCGATGATCGAGAGGCGCCGCGAGCCGAGCGCGACGGCGCCGTCGACGTACTCGCCCGCGCTGTCGGGGCCGCGGTGCACGAGCGTCGAGCTCATCGCCTCGAGCCGCGCGCGGTCGGCGGCGCCGGCGATTCCACAGATCCCGCACATCGGCCGCGAACTCTAGGCGTGGCAGCGGCGCGGGGCGCGGGCGAACGCCTCCGCCGCCGGCTTCATGTGCCCGCCGCGGGCGATCAGGCCGGACTGCCACCCGGCGGCGCGCCTTTCGTCCACGAGCTCGAAGTTGAAGAACGCGTGCACGAGCGGCTGGCAGGCGGCGAGGCGGATGGCTGCGGCGACGTCGCGCGCCTGCTGCGCGGGAGAGATCGCGTCCGTCTGGAAGCCGTCCTCGAGGTACCAGATCGACGGCGTCCGCCCGAACGCCCGGAGCGCGGTGACGAGGCGCGGGTAGTCGGCCTCGCCGACGAAGTCGCCGCGATGCTGCACCGTCGGCGCCTCGCCGGCGGTGAGCGGATACGGGTTGTGGCCGAAGGCGTCGACGAGGGGCCTCGTGCGTCCGCTCGCGCGGTAGGCGGCGGCGAGCGCGTCGAGGAACGCGAGCGGGGCGTGCGCGGACGCGGTCGAGTCGAGCACCTGGACGCGCGCCGAGTGCAGGACGTCGTAGCAGCGCGCGAGCAGCGACTCGTACTCGGCGGGGGTGCCGTGCCAGTACGTCGGCGAGTTCGCCTCGTTCCAGACGACGACCGCGCGCGCGTCGGGGACGAGATCGAGGGCGGCGCGCGCGTAGCCGCAGAAGCGCCGCTGCGCCCACGCGGCCGTCGGCGTGCTCGCGCCGAAGCCGAAGACGGCGAGGACGACGGTCGTCCTGCGCGCCGCGGTCTCGGCCCGCGACAGCTCGTCGCGTCGCACCGCGGTCGGCTTCCTCTCCCCGTGCCACGGCACCCACACGCGCACGGCGTCCGCATCCAGCCTCTCCTGGCGCCGCACGACGGTGAGCGGGAACGGCGTCCACTTGAGCGTGTCGTCGTCGACGCCGACGAGCAGCGTGCGCGCATGGTGGGACGGGTGCGTGACCATCCACGCGCCGTAGCCGATGAAGATCGCCGCGACGGCGAGCGCGGCGATTCTCAGGCGCCGCGGGATGCGAGACCTCGGAGCGACTGCTTCAGGACGCGCCAGCCGGTGGCGAAGACGGTGCGGAGGTAGAGACGGACCGAGCGGTCAGCGATCCACTCGAGGTCGTGCGCGAGCTTCTCGGCCATCGACGTCTCGTAGCCGCGCCGCACCTGCGCGAGGCCGGTGAGGCCGGGTCGCACGACGAGGCGCTGCCAGTACGCGGGCAGGTCGCGCGCGAGCTCCGCGAAGAAGACGGGCCGGATCGGCCGCGGGCCGACGAGGCTCATGTCGCCGCGCAGGACGTTGATGAACTGCGGGATCTCGTCGAGCTGCGTCGCCTTCAGCCACTTCCCGAGCGGCGCGAACTCCTCCTCGGTGCGGCGCACGAGCTCCTCGCCGAGGTACGGCCCGAGGCGCGACTCGGCGTCGCGCTCGAGCGTCCGGAACTTGAACATCGTGAAGACGTGGCCGCCGCGCCCGACGCGCTCGCCGCGGTAGAAGACCGGGAAGCCGCTCGTCGTGACGAGCACGAGCGCGATGACCGTCGCCGCCGGCAGCGCCGCGACGAGGAAGATCGCGGAGAGCACGATGTCGAGCGTGCGCAGGAGCACGTCGCGCGGGCGGTCGGGCGTCTCGCGGGCGAGGTCCCGGTAGCCGCGGACGAGGGTGTCCTCCGTCACGACTCGATGCTAGACCCCCGGCCCTCAAAACCGAAGATAAGCTCAGCTAATGGACACGCGGCAACTGGCGGCGTTCTGCGCCGTCGTCGAGCGGCGGAGCTTCTCCCGCGCGGCCGAGCAGCTCGGCGTGACCCAGCCGGCGGTGAGCCTCCAGATCCGCTCGCTCGAGAAGCGGCTCGGCCGCCAGCTCCTCGACCGCTCCGGCCGCCGCGTCGAGCCGACCGAGGCGGGCCAGCGGCTCTACCGCAGCGCACAGCGGCTGCTCGCGCAGGAGGAGCAGCTCCTCGCCGAGCTCGGCGAGGAGGCGGAGGGGGATCTCTCCGGCCGGCTCGAGATCGGCGCCTCCACCGGGCCGGGCGGGACGGTGCTGCCGGTCGTCCTCGGCGAGTTCCAGCGGCGCCACCCGGCCGTGACCGTCGCGCTGTCGGTCTCCGACACGCAGCACGTCATCGAGCAGGTGGCGCGCCGCGAGCTCGAGCTCGGCGTCGTCGGCGCGCAGCGGCGCCACCGCGGCGTCGCCTTCGAGCCCTTCTTCCGGGACGAGGTCGTGCTCGCCGTCCCGCGCGGCCATCGCTTCGCCGACCGGACGGTGTCGATCGACGAGCTGCGGGAAGAGCCGATCGTGCTCATGCAGGAGGGCGCGGGGGTGAGGCAGGTGATCGAGGACGAGCTGCGCGGCGTGGGCGTGCGCTTCCGCGACCTCGACGTGCGGCTCGAGCTCGGCCTGCAGGAGTCGGCGCGGAGCGCGGCGATCGCCGGCTACGGGATCACGTTCATCTCGCGCGCGGCGATCGAGGCCGACGTCGCCGCCGGCGCGCTCGCGATCGCGCGCGTCCAGGGCCTCGACCCTGCGCGCGAGATCTCGCTCGTCCGCTCGACCGGCCGCGCTGAGACGCGTGTCGCGCAGGAGTTCGTCGACTTCGCGCGGGCGCGTCTGGCGTGATCGTCCGCTGGGGGAACGTCTCGCTGCTTGCGGAGGTGCTCGACGAGCTCGGCGTACACGATCCGCCGCTCGTCGTCGCGAGCCCGCGCTGGGATTCGCTCGAGCTGCCGTTTGCGCCGGCGGCACGGTGGAGCGAGGTGCCGTCGGCGCGCGTCCAGGAGGCGGCCGATCTCGCGCGCGACTGCGTCGTCGCCGTCGGTGGCGGCAGCGCGATCGACCTCGGGAAGGCGATCTCGGCGGAGGCGCGCGTGCCGCTCGTCTCGGTCCCGACGACGTACTCGGGCGCGGAGTGGACGCCGTACTTCGGCGTCCGCGACCCGCAGCGGCGCATGCGGGGCGGCGGCGCCGGCGCGCGCAACGCCGGCATCGTCTACGACGTCGGGCTCACCGTCGGCCTGCCGCGGAAGGAGACGGTCGGCACGGCGATGAACGCGCTCGCACACTGCGCGGAGGCCCTGTACGCGCACGGGCACAACCCGGAGTCGGACGAGTGCGCGCTCGAGGGCGCTCTCCTCATCTCCACGTGGCTCCCGCGCGTCGTCGAGACGCCGGCCGACCGCGACGCGCGCACCGAGCTCCTGCGCGGCGCGAGTTTCGGCGGCGAGGCGCTCGCCGGCTCGATGCTCGCGCTCGCGCACGCGATGGCGCAGGCGGTCGGCGGCAAGTACGGCCTGCCGCACGGGACGCTGAACGGCATCTTCCTGCCGCCTGCACTCCGCTACAACGCGCGCTACGCGCCGGTGGCCGTGCGCGCGTTCGGCGAGGCGGTCGGCGGCGACGCGGCCGCCCGCGTCGAGGAGCTGACGGCGCTCGGCGGCGTCACGCGCCTCGCCCAACTCGGCGTCCCCGAGGCGGACATCCCCGAGCTCGCCGCCTCCGCCGCGCAGCGCGGCGGCAACCAGGCGAATCCACACCCGGCGACGCCGGCGGAGATCGAGGAGCTGCTCCGCTCCGTCTACTAGCGGAACCGCCTGAGCTCGTCGCGCGCGAAGCCCCATGCGGCGAGAGCGCCGAACGCGATCGCGTACGCCGCCAGCAGAAGCCAGTGCGACTCATGCCACGGCGCGCCCGCGACTGCCGGCCACAGCAGGTCGCCCCATTGCCGCGTCGGCGTGTACGGGGAGATGCCGCGGACGGTGCGGGGCAGGTCTCCCGGTCCCGTCCACAGCCCGCCCGCGTACGCGAGCAGCATGTAGAGGATGTTCGCGACGGGGAGTGCGCTCTTCGGCGACGCCCAGTACGCGATCGCGAGACCGAGCACGACGAACGGCACCGACCCGGCGAGGAGTGCGACGGCGAGGCGGAGCCACGCAGTCGCGGAGAGCGACACCGACGTCGTCGCCAGGCCGATCGCGACCACGACGGCCACGGACGCGAGCGCGAACACGAGCGCGGCGATGACACGCGCGGCGATGCGCACGAAGGGTGGTGCCGCGAGCGTGCGCAGCCACGCCTGCCACGGCGTGCCGCGCTCGATCGCACCGGAGACGCCGAACTGGAAGAAGCCGACGCCGAGCACTGCGAACGCTGCGTACGACGCGACGATGATCTCGGGGTGCACGTGGGCGCGCGGGAGCCCGAACAGCGCGAACATGAGCGCCGGGAACGCGAGCGTCGCGACGCTGAAGCCCGGGAAGCGCAGGAGCTCGACCACCTGGACGCGCGCATGGACGAGTGTGAGCCTCACGCCGGCAGCGCCTCCGTGAGCCGGAGGAATGCATCCTCGAGGTTCGCTCCGGCGCAGGCCTTGAGTCGATCCGGCGGCGCGTCGGCGACGACCGCACCGTGCGCGAGGACGACGACGCGGCGGGCGAGCGCGTCCGCCTCCTCGAGCGAGTGCGTCGTCAGCAGCACCGTGCCGCCGGCGTCGGAGAACCCTCGGATCGCCGCCCACGCCTGCCGACGCGACTCGACGTCGAGCCCTGTCGTCGGCTCGTCGAGGACGACGATCTCCGGCGCGCCGGCGAACGCGAGCGCGAGGGCGAGGCGCCTGCTCTGCCCGCCCGAGAGCCCGCCCGCCTGTCTCCCGGCGATGCCCTCGAGGCCGAACTGCCTCGTCAGCTCGGCTAGCGGTGGCGGCGACGCCGCGTGCGCGCGTGCGAGCGCGAGGATCTCGCGCACACGGAGCGTCGGCGGGAATCCCATCGCCTGCGGTGTCGCGCCGAGCCCTCGTCGTGCGCGCCAGTCGCGCGGATTCCGGCCCAGGAGACGCACCTCACCGGCGGTCGGGCGGCGAAGACCGAGCGCGAGGCTGATGAGCGTCGTCTTGCCGGCGCCGTTCGGGCCGAGCAGCGCGACGAGCTCACCCCGGCCGATCTCGAGGTCGAGCGGCTGCAGTGCGAGCACGGAGCCGAAGCGCTTCTCGGCCGCACGGAAAGTGATCGCGGCGCTTGCAGGCATGACGGAGCCGCGGCCGAGCACGGCGAGCGCGTTATAGACGGCGTGCGCGAGTGCGCAGGCGACGAGGCTCCCCGTGGCCACGAAGAGGGTCCCGAGCGCGGTTCCGGTTGCGAGGTGGACGGCGGCGCCGCGGGCGCGGAGCGCGGGCAGGTGCGTCGCGGCGAACGCCGCCGACGTGATCCCGATCGCCGCCGCCGGTCCCGCCGGCCCTGCGAGCCGCGCCAGGGCGAACGCGCGCCAGACCGCCTCTTCGCTCATGCCGGCAACCGCGACGACGAGTGCCGCGAGCACGGCGAACCGCGTGAGCAGGAACCGGGGACGTGCGCGCGCGAGGAGCGCGAAAAGGAGAACGCCCGCGCCGAGGCCGAGCGGAGCGGCGAGCCCGGCCGCCAGCGGGCCGCGCGGCGGCGGCGTCGGCGCGAGGCGGAGCAGCGCCGGGCCGAGCGCGACGAGGAGCGCGAGCGAGGTGAGCGTCCCCCGGCGCTTCACGCGGCTTCGCCGAGGACGATCGCGTAGACGACGGACTCCTCGACTCCGTCGGCGCCCGCGACGGCGTCGACCCGCGCGTCGAAGTAGCCGCCGAGCGGAAGCGCGGCGACGTCGAGCGCCGCCGCCGCAAGGACGACGTTCTGCGCCACGTGCCCGGCCTCGAGCAGGGCGAAGCGGTAGCCGCGCTGGCCGTACTTGAATCGTGTCCGCCCGAAGACCGCGAGCAGGAGGAGCGCGCACGCGGCACCGGTGAAGAGGCCGGGGAACGGGCACGCCTGCTCGAGCGCGTCCCAGGGGTCGTCGAGCGCCTGCTCTTCGAGCGCGTGCAGCCCGGCGTCGTAGCGGTGCACGCCGTGCGGCACGCCGTCGACGTCCCGGACGGCGACGAGCACCTCGAGCGGATACAGCGCTCCCCCCGACGGCACGGTGCGCCGGGTCGAGCCGCGAACGCCGTAGGCGGCGTCGAGGAGCGTCGCGAGGACGGCGGTCCCGAGCGGGCGCGCCGCGAATTCGCGTCTGGTCGTCCGCTTGTCGAGCGCATCGGACAGCGAGAGGCCGCACCTGAGCGGCGAGGGCAGGGCACGCGAGGCGCGTTCCGGGTTGCGCCGCACGGCGCGCGCCGCTTCGGTTTGCAGGTCGCCGCTCGCCGCGAGCCGGACGAGGCCGGCCGCCTGCCGGTGCACGAGCGCCGGCTGGAGCTTCGAGGCCTCGTGGAAGAGCTCGGCGGGGTCGTCGAGCGCCGGTTCGCCCTCGCCGTAGAGCTCGGCGCGCACGAGCGGTGCAGCCTTCGGCCTCACGGGAATGGATGCGGGTCGGGATTGACGTCGGCCTCCGTCAACCGTTGCCAACCGAGCCGCAGCGGCTCCTCGTACAGGCGGCGACCGCCGAGCATCCGCGCGTCGTGCTCGACGTCGAGCGCACACAGCTCCGGCGCGACGACGCGAACGACCGCGAGGCCCGCCTCGCGGACGTCGGGCGAGGTCACGTCGACGGCGTACGCCGACGCCGACCGGCGGGCGAGCCGCTCGCAGATCGTCTCCACGTGCGCGGTCGCGGTCCTTCCGGGTACCGGGCGCACGTCCGCCGCCGCGCGTGTGCACGTCGAGTCGTCGAGGAAGGACGCACGGGCGGCGTTCGCCGGCTCGGCGTAGAAGCGGACGTGGTCGTCGAAATCACGGATCTCGTCCGGCGGGGGAGCGCCGTGGAGTCGCAGCGCGTGCGCCCACGTCCGGACGCGGACGGCTTCGTCGACCGCCTTCTCGACCGCGCGCTCGACCGTCGCTGCCGCGGCAGCGCCGACTCCGAGCGGCGCCGCGCCGGGGACGTCGCTCCGCGCGACACCGAGAACGCAGGGCACGTCCCAGAACGCACTCAGATCGATCGCGCAGACGCGCAGCCCGGTCGGCGCGACGCGCTCGCGCATGAACGCCTCGAGCGCGTCGTTGCCCTCCCAGGCGAGCCGCGGCCATGAGAGGCGTGCGTTCCACGTGATCATGAACGCGTCGCGCTCGACCACCTCGAGCAGCCCGCGCAGCGTCGCCTCGTCCGGATCCGCATGGCATGCGAGGCCGCTGCTCGTCGCACGGCAGACGGGCGGCTCGTCGCGGTCGGACACGAGGTGGACGACCTGCGCCGGGAGCCACGCCGGCTCGCCGTGCGGAAGCGCGCGCCCTGCGATCCACGCGAGGCGCGTGTCGCGGTCGAAGCGGACGTACGGAAAGCCGGGGGTCGCATACTGCACCGCCGTGAAGAGCGCGAACCGGCCGGGGTCGACGGCGGACGGCCCGAGCTCGCGCGCGGTGGCGACGACGAGGCGGTCGGGATCGGCGAACGACGCCGAGTAGCGCTCCACCGCCTCCCCGATCGCGGCCGCGCGCGCATCGGCGACACGCGCTCCGGAGCCGCCGCCGCCGTGCGCGACCGGCGAGCCGACGAGCGTCGCGGCGTGCGCGCTCTCGCACCACATCGTCACGAGGCGGACGTCCTGAGGTCCGCCGAGCACCTCCTGGACGCCGCGGACGACGCCGACATACGGCGACACGAGGGATGTGAGCGGATCAGGCGGCAACGTCGTGCGCTCCGCCCCAGGGCGCCGCAGCCGGCCGGCGCGCCGTGGGCGAGCAGACGGGGCAGCGCGGGACGCGATAGACGAAGTGCCTCGTGCAGCGGAGCTCCGGGGTGAGCTCGACGGCGACGAGCGTGCCCGCGTCCGCGCGGTCGGCGGCGGCGAGCCAGCGGAGCGTGGCGAGCGCGGCGAAGCCCGCGAGGGCGGCGTCGAGCGGGGGAGCCCCGGGGTACCCGTCGCCGCGATCGCGACCGGGCGCGATCGTCGAGTCGCGCCGCAGGCGGTAGCACTCGTGGCACGCGGTCTGGCCGGGCACGAACACCGGGCCGACGGCGGCGAAGCGACCGTCGAAGGGCAGCACCTGCAGCCACGCCGCGCCCGCGTCGAGCGCGGCGCGGTTCCAGCCTCCCAAGCGCGCGGCCTCGGACGCGCCGGGCACGACGACGGTCAGCCCGGCCGCCGGCGGCTCGTCCTCCCAGCCGAGCGTGGCGACGGAGCCGGCGCCGCTCGCCTGCAGGAGGTGCCCGACCATCGCTGCAGCGGGCGCGCCCCCGAGCACGTGCACGTCGAGCGCTGCGAGCGAGGCGTGCAGCTCGGCGCACGTGCGTCCACCGGGATCGAGGGCGGACAGGAGCTCGGCGCAGCGGCGCGCGCCGGCGGCGGCGTTCGGGGGAGCGGCCTCCGTGAGGAGGTCGTGCTCACGCAGGAGCGAGAGCGCGTGCTCGACCGCAGGCCGGACGCCCTCGCCGAGCTCCCCGACCACCTCGTCGACCGTCCGCGTCCCGTCGAGGAGCGGCAGGAGATGCGGCAGGAGCCGCTCGGCGGCCGCGCCCTCGAGCTCGAGCACCGAGCCGGCATAGCGCAGGGTGGAGCGGCCGTCGTCGACCGACAGCCGGTACCACGGCTTGAGCAGCGGCCGCTCCACGTCCGGCATTGCCTAGTCCGACTTCCGCTGGCAGCAGGAGCTGGAGCAGCAGAGCGCGATGCTGCAGCAGATCGGGAACGCCGCGAACGCGTTCCCCACCGCGGTCGACCCCCGCTCGGTGACCCGGAGGTCGAGCAGCTCGTCGGCGAGCTCGTTCACCATCGTGCGCCTCCTCTTCGATTGACGGTCGGCGCACCGTACCGTTGCCAATCCTGACAATCAAGTTGGCAGTTTCAGGCATGTCGCAACGGTGTAGTGATATGGAGTACTTATTGGTGAAATTAGCGAGGAGTGGGTACCATCGGCCGGACGTGGCCACCGACGCCGGATTCGACGTGCTCGTGATCGGCAGTGGGGCCTCGGGCCTCGCCGCCGCGGTCGCCGCCGACCGGGCGGGGGCGCGCGTCGCGCTCGCGACGAAGGGCTCGATCCAGTCGTGCAACTCGGCGAAGGCGCAGGGCGGGATCCAGGCCGCCCTCGGCGAGGACGACTCGCCCGAGCAGCACGCGGCCGACATCTGGAAGAGCTCGCACGAGACGGCGAACATGGAGCTCGTCGAGGTACTCACCTCGGAGGCGCCGTCGGCGATCCACTGGCTCGAGGAGCTCGGCGTTCAGTTCACGAAGGAAAATGGCGGCTACCGGCTCGCGCGCTGCGGCGGCGCGTCGCAGAAGCGGCTCCTCCAGGTCGGCGACCGCACCGGGCACGCGATCACGAAGGCGCTCCGCGACGCGGTCGAGAGCTCGAGCGTCACCGTCTTTCCGAACGCGCCGCTCCACGAGCTCTCGGAAGGCTGGCGCGCGCGCTGCGGCGAGCACGTCGTCGAGGCCTCGACCGTCGTCCTCGCCGCCGGCGGCCGCTGCTACGCCGAGGCCGAGGCACGGGGCGAGCTGTCCACGAACCATCCCGGCGCCACCGGCGAGGTGACGAAGATCGCGCTCGGCCTCGGCGCGCAGGCGCGCGACCTCGACGCGCTCCAGTACCACCCGAACGGCGGCGCGTGGCCGGAGACGATGCAGGGCTACTCGATCCCGGAGACGACGCGCGCGTACGGCGCCGTCCTCTTGAACGCCGACGAGGAGGAGTTCACCGACTCGCTCGGCCCGCGCGACGTCGTCGCGCAGGCGATCGTCGACGAGGTGGCGAAGGGCAAGGGCGTCGAGACGCCCGACGGCCGCCCCGCCGTGTGGCTCGACACGACGCGCATCAGCGCGCACGACGCGGAGCTCTCGCTCCCGTACATGCTGCGCCGCTACCGCGCCGCCGGCATCGACCCGCTCGCCGAGAAGATCTTCACGTACCCCGTGCTCCACTACCAGAACGGCGGGCTCGTCATCGACCGCGACGGCAAGACGACGCTCGACGGCGTCTACGCCTGTGGCGAGATCGCCGGCGGCACGCACGGCCGCAACCGCATGATGGGCAACTCACTCTTGGAATGCGTCGTCTTCGGAAGGAGAGCCGGTGCCGCAGCTGCTGGACACTGACCTGAGCGCCGCGGTGGAGGACGCCGCCGCGCACCTGTACGTGTGGGCGTTGAAGGACATCCCGCAGGATTTGCGCGACGCGCTCAAGGCCGCCGCCGGCCGTGAGACGTCGGTCCCGGGGCAGCGCGTCCTCAACACGATCCTGAGGAACGTCGAAGTGGCGGACTCCGAGAACAACCTCGTCTGCCAGGACACCGGCATCGCGGTGTACACGTGCCGCGTCGGCGAGCACTTCCCGCTCCACCCCGCGCGCATCTACGAGGCGCTCCGCGACGGCACCGCGCGCGCGACGCTCGAGCATCCGCTGCGCTCGAACGCCGTGCACACGATCACGCGCGAGAACACCGGCCCGAACATCGGCCACCGCCTCCCGATCGTGCACTGGGAGTTCGTCCAGGACTGGGACGGCCTCGACGTGAAGTGCGTGCCGAAGGGCTCCGGCTCCGAGAACATGAGCTTCCTGAAGATGTGCGTCCCCGCCGACGGGGTGAACGGGATCAAGAAGTTCGTGCTCGAGTCGATCGTCGGCGCCGGCGGCAAGCCGTGCCCGCCCGGCATCGTCGGCGTCGGCATCGGCGGCTCGGCCGACTACGCGATGTACCTCGCGAAGGAGGCGATCGCGCGGCCGATCGGCACCCGCAACGCCGACCCGATCGTCGCCCAGCTCGAGGACGAGCTGATGGGGCTCCTGAACGAGACCGGCATCGGGCCGATGGGGCTCGGCGGCGACGTCACCGTCCTCAACTGCCACATCGAGCACGCCGACACGCACATGACCCTCAACCCCGTCGCCGTCAACTACCAGTGCTGGGCGGCGCGGCGCGCGAGCGCGCACATCGCCGCCGACGGCAGCGTCGACTACGACCGGGAGGCCTAGACATGGCGACCCACGAGGTCACGTTCCCGATCACCGACCCGCAGGAGATCCTCAAGCTGAAGGCGGGCGACGAGGTCGTCGTGCAGGGCCACATCATCGGCATCCGCGACCGCACCCAGATCCGGATCTTCGACCAGGGCGTCGAGCCGCCGATGGACCTCGCCGGCGCGTTCCTCCTCCACACCGCGCCCGGCGTGCGCAAGCTCGACGACGGCCGCTACGAGAAGGTCTGCATCGGCACGACGACGAGCGCCCGCATGGTGCGCTTCACCGAGCCGCTCGGCGCGCAGTACGGCGTCCGCGCGATCTGCGGCAAGGGCGGCTTCCCCGACGACGCGATCGAGCCCATGCAGCGCCTGGGGATGGTGTACTTCGCCATCGTCGGCGGCGCCGCCGCGCTCGAGACCACCCAGATCGAGGAGATCGAGGAGGTCGCCTGGGAAGAGCTCATGCCCGAGTGCCTCTGGAAGTTCCGCGTGAAGGACTTCGGGCCGCTCACCGTCGGCATCGACGCCCACGGCAACTCCCTCTACCACGACGTCCAGACCGCCGCGACGAAGAAACTGGAGGAGCTCTATGCCCGGTTCTGAGTTCGACCTCGGCCTCAAGCGCGACGGCGGCCTCACGCACATTCTCGACAAGGGCCTCGGCCCGCGCGCGTGGGAGGACGTCCTCGAGACCGCCGGCGACCACATCGACATCGTCAAGCTCGGCTGGGGCACCGCGTACGTCACGCAGAACCTCGAGCGCAAGCTCGAAGTGCTCCGTGAGAAGCCGGTCGTCCTCGGCGGGACGTTCTTCGAGGTCGTCTACGTCCGCGACAAGCTCGACGAGTACAAGCGCTGGCTCCGGCACCTCGGCCTCACGCACATGGAGATCTCCGACGGCACGATCGAGATCCCGCGCGAGCGCAAGCTCGAGCTCATCGAGGACTTCGCCCGCGACTTCACCGTCCTCTCCGAGGTCGGCTCGAAGGACTCCGAGGTCAACTTCGCCCCCTACCTCTGGGTGCAGTGGATCGAGGAGGAGCTCGCCGCCGGCGCGTGGAAGGTCATCACGGAGTCGCGCGAGGGCGGCACCGCCGGCATCTTCCGCCCGACCGGCGAGATGCGCACCGGCCTCGTCGACGAGATCGCCCACTCGATCGACTTCCACGACCTCATCTGGGAGGCGCCGTCGAAGTCGGCGCAGGCGTGGTTCGTCAAGCACTTCGGCCCCGACGTCAACCTCGGCAACATCCCGCCCGACGAGGCGATCCCGCTCGAGACGCTCCGTCTCGGCCTGCGCGGCGACACGCTGAAGGAGGTGCTCCTCGGTGGCGAGCCTGAGCCTGCTCCAGCTTCCTGACGTCGAGGCGATGAGCGCGGAGGAGTCTCTCCTCTGGGCCTACGACCGCTTCGGCGACAAGCTCTGCCTCACGTGCTCGTGGCAGAAGCAGTCGTCCGTGCTCGTGCACATGGTGAGCGAGCTCGGCCTCGACATCCCCGTCATCGAGCTCGACACCGGCCTCTTCTTCGCCGAGACGTACGCGACGCGCGAGCGCCTCGTCGAGCGCTACGGCCTCGAGCTCGTCCGGCCCGAGGTCATCTCGATCGCCGAGCAGCACAAGCAGGAGGGGCCGAACCTCTGGGAACGGAACCCCGACCGCTGCTGCCACGTGCGCAAGGTCGAGCCGCTCGAGCGCGTGCTGAAGGACTTCGACGCGTGGATCTCCGGCATCCGCCGCGAGCAGAGCCTCACGCGCAAGGACGCGCAGCGCGTCGAGTTCAGCGACCGCTACGACGTCTGGAAGGTGCAGCCGCTCGTCGACTGGGACGCGAAGCGCGTCGACGCGTACATCCACGTCAACGAGATCCCGTACAACCCGCTCCACGACGCGGGCTACCCTTCGATCGGCTGCATCCCGTGCACGCGTCCCGTGAGTCGTGACCAGGACGAGCGCGCGGGCAGCTGGGCCGACTCCGACAAGATCGAGTGCGGCATCCACACCAAGTCAGATGCGCAAAGGCTTCACCCTCTGGTTCACCGGCCTCTCCGGGTCCGGGAAGACGACCATCTCCGAGCTCGTCGCTCCGGAGCTGGAGCGCCGCGGCCTGCTCGTCGAGCGGCTCGACGGCGACGTCGTCCGCACGCACCTCTCGTACGGGCTCGGCTTCTCGAAGGCCGACCGCGACGCGAACATCGAGCGCATCGGCTGGGTCGCCTCGCGGCTGACCCGCGCCGGCGCCGCGGTGGTCGTCTCCGCCATCTCCCCGTACGAGGAGGCGCGCCGGAGGGCGCGCGCGCTCGTCGAGGAGCACGGGCCGTTCGTCGAGGTGTACGTCGCGACACCGGTCGAGGAGTGCGAGCGCCGCGACGTGAAGGGGCTGTACGCGAAGGCGCGCTCGGGCGAGATCGCCGAGTTCACCGGCGTCTCCGACCCGTACGAGGAGCCGTCGAATCCCGAGCTGCGGATCGACACGACGGTGCACGACCCCGCCGAGTCGGCGCGCCTCGTCCTCGCGAAGCTCGAGGAGCTCGGATGCAGCGGGTGAAGCTCACGCACCTCCAGCGGCTCGAGGCGGAGGCGATCGACGTCATGCGCGAGGTCGTCGCCGAGGCCGAGAACCCGGTGATGCTGTACTCGATCGGCAAGGACAGCTCGGTGATGCTCCACCTCGCGCGCAAGGCGTTCCATCCCGCGCCGCCGCCGTTCCCGTTCATGCACGTCGACACGACGTGGAAGTTCAAGGACATGTACGCGTTCCGCGAGCGGATGCAGCGCGAGCACGGCTTCGAGCTCATCGTCCACGTCAACGAGGACGGCCTCCGCCGCGGCATCAACCCGTTCGACAGCGGCTCGGTCGTCCACACCGACGTCATGAAGACGGAGTCGCTGAAGCAGGCGCTCGACAAGCACGGCTTCGACGCCGCGTTCGGCGGCGCGCGCCGGGACGAGGAGAAGTCGCGCGCGAAGGAGCGGATCTTCTCCTTTCGCACGGCGCAGCACCGCTGGGACCCGAAGAACCAGCGCCCCGAGCTGTGGCGCCTCTACAACGCGCGCCACCGCCGCGGCGAGTCGATGCGCGTCTTCCCGCTCTCGAACTGGACCGAGCTCGACGTGTGGCTCTACATCTACCTCGAGCAGATCCCGATCGTGCCGCTCTACTTCGCGCAGGAGCGGCCGGTCGTCATGCGCGACGGGACGATGATCATGGTCGACGACGACCGCATGCCGCTCGAGCCGGGCGAGGTGCCCGCGCTGAAGAAGGTGCGCTTCCGGACGCTCGGCTGCTATCCGCTCTCCGGCGCGATCGAGAGCACCGCGGCGACGCTGCCGGAGATCATCCAGGAGATGCTGCTCGCGCGGACGTCCGAGCGGCAGGGGCGCGTCATCGACTACGACGCCGCCGCCTCGATGGAGAAGAAGAAGGTCGAGGGCTACTTCTGATGTCCATCGACCTCGTCTCGGAGGACATCCTCGCCTACCTCGACGCGCACGAGCACAAGAGCCTCCTGCGCTTCATCACGTGCGGCAGCGTCGACGACGGCAAGAGCACGCTCATCGGCCGGCTCCTGTGGGAGTCGCAGCTCCTCTTCGAGGACCAGCTCGCCGCGCTCGAGGCCGACTCGCGCCGCGTCGGGACGCAGGGGGAGGAGCTCGACTTCGCGCTCCTGCTCGACGGCCTCGCGGCCGAGCGCGAGCAGGGGATCACGATCGACGTCGCGTACCGGTACTTCTCGACCGACAAGCGCAAGTACATCGTCGCCGACACGCCCGGCCACGAGCAGTACACGCGCAACATGGTCACGGGCGCGTCCACGGCCGACTGCGCGCTCATCCTGCTCGACGCGCGCAAGGGCGTGCTCACGCAGACGCGCCGGCACAGCTACCTCGTCCACCTGCTCGGCATCCGCCACGTCGCGGTCGCCGTGAACAAGATGGACCTCGTCGACTTCTCCCGGGAGCGGTTCGACGAGATCGAGCGCGAATATCGCGACTTCGGACGCCAGCTCGGCCTCGAGGCGATCTCGGTCATCCCGCTGTCGGCGCTCCGCGGCGACAACGTCGTCGACCCGTCGGACGCGATGCCGTGGTACGGCGGCCCGACCCTCATGGGCTACCTCGAGACGGTCGAGGTCGACCAGGAGCGCATGCAGGACGGGCCGTTCCGGCTCCCGGTGCAGTGGGTGAACCGGCCGACCTCCGACTTCCGCGGCTTCGCCGGCACGGTCGCGGGCGGCTCGGTGGCCCCCGGCGACCGCGTCGTCGTGCTCCCGCGCGGCCAGGAGACGACGGTCGCGCGCGTCGTCACGTTCGACGGCGACCTCGACGCGCGCCGTCGCCGGCCAGGCCGTGACGGTGACGCTCGCAGACGAGATCGACGTGAGCCGCGGCGACGTCCTCGCCGCCGCCGCCGCGCCCGCGCAGGTCGGCGACCAGTTCGAGGCGACGGTCGTGTGGATGGCGGACGAGCCGCTCCTGCGCGGGCGCACGTACCTCATGCGCGCCGGCACGAAGACGGTCGCGGCAACGGTCGCGCCGCTGAAGTACAAGCTCGACGTCGACACGCTCGACCGCATCGCCGCGAACGAGCTCGAGCTGAACGCGATCGGCGTCGTCAACCTCGAGCTGAGCGAGCCGATCGCCTTCGACCCCTACGTCGAGAACCGCGACACGGGCGGCTTCATCCTCATCGACCGCATCACGAACCACACGGTCGGCGCCGGGCTGCTCCACTTCGCGCTCCGGCGGTCGCACAACGTGCCCTGGCAGTCGGTCGAGGTCGATCCGGCGGCGCGGGCCGCGGCGCTCGGCCAGAGCCCGTTCGTCGTGTGGCTGACGGGCCTCCCCGGCGCCGGCAAGTCGACGATCGCGAACCTCCTCGAGCGGCGGCTGCACGCGCTCGGGCGGCACGCATACATGCTCGACGGCGACAACGTGCGCCACGGGCTGAGCAAGGACCTCGGCTTCGCGCCCGCCGACCGCGCGGAGAACAACCGGCGCGCCGCCGAGGTGGCGAAGATCCTCACCGACGCCGGCCTCATCGTCGTCGCCGCGTTCGTGTCGCCGTTCAGCGCCGACCGCGAGACGACGAGGGCGCTCTTCCCCGGAGGCGGGTTCGTGGAGGTCTTCGTCGACGTGCCGGCGGAGCTCGCCGCCGAGCGCGACACGAAGGGCCTGTACGCGAAGGCGCGCGGGGGCGAGCTCGAGAACCTCACCGGCATCGGCTCGATCTACGAGGCGCCCGAGAGCCCCGACGTCCACCTGGACATGAGCACCCTCGACGCGGAGCAGGCGGCCGACCGCGTGTTCGCCGCGCTCGAGGAACGCGGCCTCCTGTGACCTGGCAGTTCGTCCTCGCCGGCCTCGCGGTCGGCGTCCTCGTCGGCATGACGGGGATGGGCGGCGGGTCGCTCATGACGCCGATGCTCGTCTTCCTCTTCGGCTTCAACCCGGCGACCGCGATCGGAACCGACGTCCTACACGGGGCGGTCTTCAAGACCGTCGGCGGGCTGCGGCACCACCGGCTCGGCACGACGCACGCGAAGCTCAGCGGCTGGATGTTCGTCGGCAGCGCGCCGGCGTCGCTCCTCGGCGTGGCGACGGCGACGTGGCTCAAGCACCGCTACGGCGACAGCATCGACTCGACGGAGGGCGTCGTCCTCGGCTCCGCGCTCCTGCTCGGCGGCGTCGGGATGCTGCTCAAGAGCATCGTCCGCCTGCGCGACATCGCCGAGGCGCCGTTCGTCATGCGCCGCCGCGACAAGCTCGCGGCGATCGCCATCGGCGTCTTCGGCGGCTACATCGTCGGCCTGACGTCCGTCGGCAGCGGCGTCTTCTTCGGCCTGACGCTCCTCATCGTGTTCCCGCTCCGCGCCCACAAGGTCGTCGGCACGGACATCCTCCACGCGGCCGGACTGCTCTGGGTCGCGGGCTTCGGCCATCTCGTGGCCGGGAACGTCGACACGCACGCGATGGCCTGGCTCCTCGTCGGGTCGATCCCGGGCGTGCTCGCCGGGAGCCAGCTGACGATCAAGGTCCCAGACCGCTCGCTCCGCCTCGTGCTCTGCTGCGTCCTGTTCGCCTCCGGATCGAAGCTCGTCGCCCCGCACGGGAACGGCTGGCTCGTGGCGACCGGCGTCTTCGTGCTCCTCGTCGTCGCCGCCGGGCTGGCCGTACGGGCGCGGGACATCGCCCGGGTGGCCTCGGTCGCGCGCGTCGACTGAGCTCAGCCCGGCCTGACGCAGACGTAGGCGGCGTAGATGCCGCTCGCGTCGACGTCGGCGTGTGCGATCTGGAGGCCGGCGTGTTCGATCATCGGCTCGAGCAGCCACGTGAACGTGCTGAACTCGTCCCGGAGGTGCGTCTCGAGCTCGCTCCGCGTCCAGCCGTCGGCCGGGTCGTCGGGCGCCCCGTCGAGCCACGCCGCGATCCGCGCGTCGGCTTCCGCGGGCTCGAAGGAGAACGTCAGGTCGCGCACCATCAGCACGCCGCCCGGACGCAGGATGTCCGCCATGCGCCGGAGCGCCACCGCCTTCCAGAGGTCGGGAAGGTGGTGCAGCGCGTGCCGCGTGTACACGAAGTCCGCCGGGCTCCCCTCGTGGCGGTAGCTCAGGAAGCCGGCGGCGACGCACGTCAAGCTCGCCGCGCCGCGCTCGCTCGCCTTCGCGCGGATCGCCTCGACCATCGCCGGCGAGACGTCGACCGCGACGACCCTCCCGCAGACGGCCGCCGCCTCGACGGCGAAGGTCCCCGTCCCCGCCCCGAGATCGACGAGCGTGCTGCCGGCGCCGAGCCCGCGGGACACGAGCTCGCGGAGGTCGGCGCCTGCGTCCACCTGCGCCTTGCGGTCGTACGTCGACACGTACGCCGGATCGAGATGCTCCGGCCCGGCGTGCGCGCTCTCGTCGAGGAGTCGGTGGGTCGTCATCGGCGTCCGAGCCTAGCCGCCGTCCCTGTCGCATCTTGATGCTATGATGCATTGATGTCGAAGGTCCGAACGACGCTGACGATCGACGAAGAGGTGCTGCGCGCCGTGAAGGTGCGTGGGGCCCGGACCGGGAAAGGCGACAGCGAGGTGATCGAGGAGGCGCTTCGCGGCGCGTTGGGCTTCGACCTCCTCGAGCGCATCTGGGCTCGCAACGACGACTTGACCGAGGACGACGCGATGGCACTCGCCCTCGAAGCGCAGGAGCACGTACGGCGCCGGCGCTGAGTGCGCGCCGTCCTCGATCCGAACGTCCTGATAGCCGCCCTCATCTCCCGGACGGGAGCGCCCGCAGAGATCCTTGCCCGAGGGCTCGCGGGCGCCTTCGAGATCGTCGTCTCGGACATGCTGCTCGCGGAGCTGAGAGAAGCTCTCGCGGCTCCGAAGCTTCGGACGCGCGTCTTGCCGGACGAAGCCGCCGAGCTCGCCGTGCTTCTCGCCGCACACGCGGTCGCGTTCCCGGACCCGCCGGTTCCACCCTCGCGCTCGGCCGACCGCGATGACGACTACCTCGTAGCTCTTGCCGAACACGCGAGAAGCGTGCTCGTGTCCGGGGACCGCCATCTGCTCGACCTCGCCGCCGAGCTGCCGGTCCGGACGCCACGCGACTTCCTCTTGATGTTGGGTCAATAGACTTCTTCCGCTTTGCAGCGGATTCTCTCGACGGCCGTCATCGTCGGCCTGCTCGCGGCGACGGCTGCGGCTTTCGCGGTCACCGAGCGGCTGAAGCTCACGAAGAGCCCGATCACCGGCACGAAGGTCATGCGCGGGTACCTGTCGCCGCGCGCCCACACGACGGCTGCCGTCAACGTGCGGTTCCGGCGCGGCGACGTCGTCACGGCCACGGTCGTCGACTCCGGCCGCCACCCCGTCGACTCGCTCGTCTACCGCGTGCGGATGCCGAAAGGCCGCCACACGTTCACCTGGAACGGCCGCACCGATGCCGGCGCCGTCGCTCCCGACGGCACGTACCGCTTCGAGATCCATCTCGCGAACCAGCACCGCACGATCCTGCTCCCGAACCCGATCTCGCTCGAGTCGAAGCTGCCCGCCGTGCTCGACGCGGGAGCGGTGCGGCCGGCGTTCTCGCCCGACGGCGACCACCAGTCCGACACGGTCACGATCCACTACAAGCTGAGCGAGGACGCGCACGTGCTCGTGTACGTGGACGGCATCCGCATCATCCGCAGCCGGTCGCACAAGCAGAAGGACAAGGTGGCGTGGAACGGGAAGGTCCACGGCAAGCTGCTCCCGCCGGGGACGTACGTCCTCACGGTCGACGCGGTCGACCTCGCCGGGAACAAGGCGACGGATGTCAAGCAGGTCGCGGTCGACCTCCGCTACATCACGCTCCTGCCGGCGCACGTGAGCGTGAAGCGCGGGGCCGTCTTCCACGTGAGCGTCTCCACCGACGCGAAGCGGTACCACTGGTCGCTCGGCGGCCGCAAGGGCGTCGCGAAGACGGCCCGGCTTAAGCTGCGCGCGCCGTCTGCGCGCGGCACGTACCGGCTGACCGTGACCGAGGACGGGCACTCCGACCACGCCGCGGTGACCGTCCGGTGACGGGTCTCGCACGGCTCGCCGGGCCTGTCGCGTGCCTCGGGCTCGCGCTGCTCCTGCTCGCGCGGACACGGCGCGACCGGCTGGCCGGGCTCGGCTTCGCGGCGCTCGGCGCGTGCATGCTCGCAGCCGCGCTCGCGCCCTCGAAGTGGGGCGAGGCCGTGCTCGGAGGGCTCGGGGCGCTCGTCGTCGGGGCGCTCCTCGCCGTTGCGTTCCGCCGCTATCCCTGGCTCTTGCCGCTCCTCGCGCTCGCTTGCATCCCGGCGCGGGTCGGCGCGCTCGGGCACCAGCTCCTCGTCCCCCTGTACGTCGTCGTCATCGGGGCGGCGATGGAGCTCGCCTGGGAGCTGGCGCACGGCGACATCCGGCCGCGCGAGCTGCGGCGCGCGGTCTGGCCGCTCGCGGCGTACGTCGCGTGGGTCGGCCTCTCCCTTGGCTGGACGCAGGACGCGCGCAGCGGCGCGACGGAGGTGCTCGCGTTCTACGTTCCGTTCACGGTGCTCGCGATCTGCATCGCACGCCTCCCCTGGAGCCGGCGATGGCTGTGGGCGTTCTACGCGGAGCTCACGGCCATGGCGCTCGTCTTCTCGGCCGTCGGCTTCTACCAGTACGAGACGCGCAACGTGTTCGAGAACCCGAAGGTCATCCTCTCGAACGCGTACGCGGCGTTCTTCCGCGTCAACTCCGTCTTCTGGGATCCGTCGGTGTACGGGCGGTTCCTCGTCGTGGCGATGGTGCCGAGCGTCGTCATCATCGCGGCGAGCCGCTCCCTGCGGCTCGCGTGGGGAGCCGCCGTCGTGCTCGTCGTCACGTGGCTCGGCCTCCTCATCTCGTTCTCGCAATCGAGCTTCGCGGCGCTCGTCGTGGCCGTCGTCGGCGTGAGCGTCGTCGCGTGGCGGTGGCGCTCGCTCGTGGCGGTCGGTCTCGCGGTGGCCGTGCTCGCCGGTGTCGCGGTTGCGCAGCCGGCGGTGCGGCGGTCGATCCAGCATCACACGACGAGTGGGCTGAACAGCGCCTCGAGCGGCCGCTACAGCCTCGTCGCGAACGGGATCCGCATCGCGGTGGCCCATCCGGTGCGCGGTGTCGGCGTCGGCGGCTTCCAGCACGCGTACGCTAAGCGCGTGACGAGGCTGCACGGGAAGAAGAACCTCAAGACGGCGGCGTCCCATGACACGCCCGTGACGGTGGCGGCGGAGACCGGCGTCGTCGGCCTGGCGCTGTTCGCCTGGCTTCTCGCCGCGCTCGGCCGCGACGCGTACGACGGCCGGCGGCGGATCGTCTCGCTCTCGGCGGGGCTGGGTCTGGCGGCGATCCTCGTGCACTCGCTCTTCTACAACGACTTCTTCGAGGACCCGACGACGTGGCTCCTGCTCGGCTTCGTCGCGCTCGCCGTCCCCCCGGTCGCGGAGGCGCCGTCCATCGGCCCGGCGGAGGAGCGCGAGGCGGTGCCGGCGTGATCGAGAGCTGGAGGCGCGCGCTCGTCCTCGCCCCGCACACCGACGACGGCGAGTTCGGCTGCGGCGGCACGATGGCGCGCCTCGCCGACGCCGGCTGTGAGGTGCGCTACGTCGCGTTCTCGATCGCTACGCGATCGCTGCCGGACGGTTTCCCGCCCGACACGCTCGCGCGCGAGGTGCGCGAGGCGACGACCGAGCTCGGCATCCCGCCGGAGCGGCTCGACGTGCACGACTTCGACGTGCGTACGTTCCCCGAGCGCCGGCAGGAGATCCTCGAGCAGCTCGTCGCGCTGTGGGAGGAGTGGAAGCCGGACGTCGTCTTCCAGCCGAGCCTCCACGACATCCACCAGGACCACCAGACCGTGGCGCAGGAGGGTCTGCGCGCGTTCAAGCGCACGACGATCCTCGGGTACGAGATCCCGTGGAACAACTTCGACTTCGCATACCAGTGGTACGTCGCACTGGAGAAGAAGCATCTCGAGCGCAAGGTGGCGGCGCTCGAGAAGTACGCGTCGCAGCAGCACCGCCGCTACGCGAACCCCGAGTACGTGTGGAACGTCGCGCGCACGCACGGGATCAACGTGAACCGCGAGTACGCCGAGGTGTTCCAGGTGTACCGCGTCATCGACTGAGCCAGCCCTTCAGAACGGGTCGCCTGCGGCCGATATAGGGCCTCGTGACCCGGTTCATCGGCCTCCCGCTGCTGCTCGTGACGCTCGCCATCGGCGGCTACCTCTACGCGAAGGACATGAAGTCGAACGGCCCCACCTCGCCGCCCGTCCAGCAGGCGATCACCCAGGCGAGCTCGGCGGTGGCGGCGACGAACTTCGAGCAGGCGGACGCGGCGATGCAGGGCTTCTATGCCCAGAACAGCACGTATGCGGGCGCCGTGCTCCCGCCCGGTACGGGGGTCGTGCTCGTCCGCGCCGACGCGGTGTCGTACTGCCTCCAGGCAGGCAGCGAGCACGAGAGCGGGCCGGGCGGCGGGCCGCAGCCCGGCTCCTGCTAGCCCTCGAGGCCCGCGAGCAGCTTCCGTAGCAGCGCGTCGAGCCGCCGGCGCTCCGCCTTGCCGAGGCCCGCGAGCAGCTCGTTCTCGTTCTCGATGTGTGTGACGAGCGCCCGGTCGACGAGCGCCCTGCCCCGCCGGGTCAGGCGGATGAGCGTCCCGCGCCGGTCGTCCGGGTCGGGGCGCCGCTCCACGAGGCCTTCGTCGGCGAGCCGGTCGACGCGCTTTGTCATCCCGCCGGAGGAGAGCAGCGTCGTCCGCATGAGCTCGGTCGGGTTGAGCTCGTACGGCGGGCCGCTGCGCCGGAGGGCGGCGAGGAGGTCGAACCAGCCCGGTTGGAGATCGTGCACGGCGATGCCGTCCGAGAGGCGCGCGTCGGCGAGGTGGGCGGTGCGGAAGAGGCGGCCCATGAGCGCGAGCGCCGACACGTCGAGATCGGGGCGCTCGCGGTTCCACTGCTCGACGATGCCGTCCACGTGATCCACTTGCCGACAAGTATATCTTGCCAGTAAGATACTTGCCAGCGAGAGAAATGGAGGAGCACATGCGCGCCGTTCGATTGCACCCCGACGGGCTGAAGCTGGAGGAGATCGAGACTCCGACCCCCGGTCGGGGCGAGGTGCTCGTCCGCGTCCACGCAGCCGCGATCACACGGGACGAGCTCACGTGGCCGACGGACCGGCTGCCCGCGACGCCGTCGTACGAGCTGTCCGGCGTCGTCGTCGAGACGGGCGAGGAGGTGTATGCGCTCACGCCGTTCGACCGCGACGGCGTCGCAGCCGAGTACGCCGTCGTCCCCGCTGCCGTCCTGGCGCGGAAGCCGAAGACGCTGAGCCACGTCGAGAGCGCCGCCCTCCCGATGGGCGGTCTCAGCGCGTGGCAAGCGCTCTTCGACCACGGCCACCTCGTGCGGGGGGAGCGCGTCCTCGTCACCGGCAGCTCTGGCGGTGTCGGCCATCTGGCCGTCCAGATCGCCCGGTACGCCGGCGCCGAGATCGTCGAGGAGGGCCACGTCGACCTCGTCTTCGACACCGCCGGCGGCACGCTCCCGGCCGGCGACCGCGTCGTCACGATCGCGGCCGAGGCGCCCGGCGCGGAGTACTTCGTCGTCGAGCCGAACGCCGACCAGCTCGGCGAGCTCGCGCGCCTCGCGGACGAGGGCGTCGTCCGCCCCGCCGTCGACTCGACGTTCCCGCTCGACCGCGCGCTCGATGCGTTCGACCGCGTCACGGCCCGGGGCAAGCATGGCAAGGTTGTGATCGATGTCGCAGGCTGAAAAGGGCGCCCGGTTCGCCGCCCTCCACGAGGGCGAGCCGTTCCTCATCCCGAACCCGTGGGACGCCGGCTCGGCGCGCGTGCTCGAGGCGCTCGGCTTCCCTGCGCTCGCGACGACGAGCTCCGGCTTCGCGTTCACCCTCGGCCGGCTCGACGGCGGCGCGAGCCTCGACGAGCTCGCCGCGCACGTCGCCGCCCTGACGGAGGCGTCGAGCCTGCCTGTGTCCGTCGACCTCGAGGACGGGCACGGGGACGCGCCGGCTGCGATCCGCCGCATGGCCGAGGCCGGCGCCGTCGGCGGGTCGATCGAGGACTGGGAGCGCACCGGGGCGCTGCTGTCGTGCGAGGAGGCCGCGGAGCGCGTCGCCGCCGCAGCCGAGGCCGCGCACTCGCTCGGCTTCCCGTTCGTGCTCACGGCGCGCGCCGAGAACCACATTCGCGGCAATCCCGACCTCGACGACACGATCGCCCGGCTGCAGGCGTACGAGCGCGCCGGAGCGGACTGCCTGTACGCGCCCGGCCTGCGCACGCCGGAGGAGATCCGCGCCGTCTGCGACGCCGTCGGCAAGCCGGTGAACGTCCTCGCCGCGCCGACGCTCTCCGTGGCCGAGATCGCCGGCGCGGGCGCGCAGCGGATCAGCGTCGGCGGCCGGCTCACGTGGGTCGCGGTCGCGGCGATGGCAGAGGCGGCGCAGGAGATGCTCGGCGGCAGCCTCGCCGGTCTCGCCGCCTCGCCGCCGATCGGCGACTGGCTCAGCTGAGCTCGAGGATGCGCTCGGCGAGCGCGGAGTGGCGGCGGCGGCCTTCCGCCCGCCCGACCGCCATCGACAGCGCTCGGCGCTCGCCGACGAGCACGCACAGCTTCTCCGCGCGCGTCACCGCGGTGTAGAGGAGCGGCCGCGACAGCATCACGGTGTACGCCGTCGACCACGGTGCGACGACGGCGGGGAACTGCGAGCCCTGCGCGCGGTGCACCGTGAGCGCCCACGCGAGGATGTACGTCTCGAGCGCGGACGCGGGCACGACGAGCTCGCGCTCGCCGTCGTCGAGCGACAGCCGCGCCTCCTGCTCCTCCTCGTCCCACGCGGTGACGAAGGCGACCTCGCCGTTCATCACCTCGCGGTCGGGCGTGTAGTCGTTCTTCGTCTGCACGATGCGCGATCCGACGCGGATCCCCGCGCGCGCCAGGACGACGGGCGACTCGCCCGGGTTCAGCCGCCGCTCGAGCTCCTCGTTGAGCGCGGTCAGCCCGACGGCGCCGCGGCGCATCGGCACGAGCGTCATCACGTCGGTGCGTGCGTCGAGGCCGTAGTGCGCGGGGATGCGCTCGCATACGAGGTCGAGCACCGCGTCGCGCATCGCCTCCTGCTCCTGCTTCGAGACGAAGAAGAAGTCCTCGTCGAGCTCGACGTCCGCGCCGAGCGACGCGCGCGCGTCGTCGGGCGAGAGGAACGGCAGCTCGCCGGCGTTGATCCGGCGCGCGCTGCGCACGATGAGCGACCGCGCCGCTTGCCGGTAGATGGCGGTGAGGTGGACGCGCGGGACCGCCGCCGAGTCGACGAGGTCGGCGAGCACCCGGCCGGCTCCGATCGGCGGCAGCTGGTCCGTGTCGCCGACGAGGAGGACGTGGCAGTCTCCGGCGGCGCGGAAGAACGCGTCGGCGAGCTCGAGCGAGAGCATCGACGCCTCGTCGACGATGACGAGGTCGTAGCTCTTCGAGAGCGGGTCGTCCTCGTCGCGCTGGAAGCCCTCGAGCGGCGAATAGCCGAGCGCGCGATGGATGGTCATGGCCTCGTGCCCGGTGAGGTCGCGCATGCGCCGCGCCGCCTTTCCCGTCGGCGCGCAGAGGAGCACGCGGCGGCGCGCGCGCCGCGCGACGTCGACGAGCACGCGCTGCGTGTGCGTCTTGCCGGCGCCCGGCAGGCCGGTGAGGAGCACGAGCGAGCGCGTACGGACGAGCTCGACGACCGCCCACTGCTCCTCCGACACCAACGCCTCCGGCCGTGACTCGGCCGCGAACAGCTCGTCCGGCGCGGCGCCGGCGCGGCGCGCGAGGACGCGCGCGAGGCGGCGCTCCATCTCCCACAGCCCGGTGCGGTAGATGCGGTCGTCCTCGACGACGACCTCGCCCTCGGCGGCGAGCGCACGAACGGCGGACTCGATCGGCTCGACGTCGGCGACCTCCAGGAGCTTCCCCGCGCGCGGCCACAGCTCCGGGAGCGGCAGGAACGTGTTGCCGTCCGCTTCGGCGCCCTCGAGGACGAACTGCAGCCCGGCCCGGAGGCGCTGCGGCGCGTCGGGCTCGACGCCGAGCGAGCGCGCGATACGGTCGGCGATCGTGAAGCCGACGCCGGGAAGCTCGATGAGCCGGTACGGGTCGTGCTCGAGGACCGCGACCACCTCGTCGCCGAACGTCCGCACGAGCCTGCCGGCGAGCCCGGCGCTGATGCCGTGCGAGAAGAGGAAGGTCTCGACCTCCCTGATCGTCGCCACCTCGCGCCAGGCGTCGATCGCGCGCTCGATGCTCTTCTGCGAGATCTTCCGGCCGCTGCGCGTGCGGACTTCGCGCAGCCGCTCCGGGTTGCGGTCGAGCTCGGCGAAGACCTCGTCGGCGCCAAAGTGGGCGACGATCGCGCGCGCGAAGACGGGGCCGATGCCGGGGACGCGCGTCGTGAGCCAGCGGACGACGCCCTCCGCCGAACGCGGCAGCGCCGAACGGAACGTCTCGACCGTGAACTGCCAGCCGTAGCGCCTGTGCTCCGAGAACGCGCCCGCGCAGACGAGCTGGTCGCCCGCGGCCGCGTGCCCGAGCGGGCCGGTGAGCGTCAGCTCCTCGCCGTCGCTCCGCTCGCCGCGCGTCGCCGACCAGACGGCGAACTCGAGGTCGGGGGAGACGTAGCGCGGGCCGGACAGCGCGAGCGTCACCTCGATCTCACGCGCGTCGGCGTCCCGCGGCGGTGCGTCGCTGTCGAGCTCCCACACTCCGCCGACGATACGCGAGGAGGAGGGGGCCCGATGCGTATCCGAACCGCCGTTCGAGCGTTGTAGAGCCGTGGGAGGACGGTCGTCTCCGGCCCGCCGACACCTGACGATCTTCGATCGCTTCGCCGAAGCGGCGTCGGAGTTCGCGAGCCATGCCGCGTTCTTCATCGGCTGCACCCTGATCGTGGCTCTCTGGCTGCCGAGCTACTTCGTCTTCCGCAGCCTGAACACGTGGCAGCTCGTCATCAACACGCTGACCACGATCATCACCTTCCTCCTCGTCGCGCTCCTCCAGAACTCGCAACGGCGCAGCGAGCGGGCGATCCAGCAGAAGCTCGACGCACTGGCCGACGGGCTCGCCGATCTCATGACGTTCACCGGAGGCCGAGGGGCCGGCGGAGGCGACCTCGGCCGCGACGTCGAGAAGCTGCGCACGGCCGTCGGGATCGAGCAGGGCCGCTGAACGGTTCCCGCTTGACACGGCCGCCGGGACCTGAGAGGTTCCCTTTCGCCAAGTCCCTGTGGGCCCTCGGGTTCACGGGGACTAGGCATTTTTGGGGTCCCTTTCCCTCCGTGCTTCCCCGGATGTCCTTATGGGAGGCATAAGCTAGGACTGGGGGAGCGGTGGCCTCCACGATCCTCGATCACCCGTCGGCGCGCGCGACCGCGTCCACCCTCCTGCGGCTCGACCGCGTCCGCCTCGGCTATCCGATCGCCGGCGGCATCCACGTCGCGGTCGAGGACGCGACCTTCGAGGTCGCCGCCCGCGAGAAGCTCATCGTCATCGGCCCCTCCGGCTGCGGCAAGTCCACGCTCCTGCGCGCCGTCGCCGGGTTCGTCGAGCCGCTCGCGGGCTCGATCCACCTCGACGGCGCGGCCTCGCTGCGCCCCGGCCCGGACCGCGCCGTCGTGTTTCAGGAGTTCGACCAGCTGCTGCCGTGGCGGACGGTGCTGGGCAACGTCGCGTATCCGCTGCGCGTCAACGGCCACGGCCGTCGCGAAGCCGCCGAGCGCGCGCGCGCGTTCCTCGAGCTGACGCACCTCGGCGGCTCGGCCGACCGCTACCCGTACGAGCTCTCCGGGGGCATGAAGCAGCGGGTGGCGATCGCGCGGGCGCTCGCGCTCGAGCCGCGCATCCTGCTCATGGACGAGCCCTTCGGATCGCTCGACGCGATCACGCGGCAGCGGCTCCAGGCGGAGCTGAACCGCATCGTCGCCGAGACCGGTGTGACGCTGCTCTTCGTGACGCACTCGATCGAGGAGGCGCTCGTGCTCGGCGACCGCGTCGTCGTCTTCTCGCCGCCGCCGTCGCACGTGGTCGAGATCGTCGACGTGCGCGAGCTCGGCGGTCCGGCGACACCGGAGTACTCGGCGATGCGCGGCCGGCTGCGGGGACTGCTCGCGGTCGACCGGGAGGAGCTGATCGACGATGTCCGCGCTGCCCGCTAGCGCCGCGCCGCCGGTGCGCGTGCCGCTGGGCTGGGCCCGGCTGCCCGCGTGGCTGCGCAAGGGAATCCTCCTCGCCCTGCTCATCGGCGCCTGGGAGGCGTACGTCTCGCTGAGCCACATCAACCACCTGCTGTTCGCCTCGCCGTGGCAGACGCTGCACGCGTTCGGCGCCGGCTGGGCGGACGGCTCGCTCGCCGGCCCGACGTGGACGACGCTCCGGATCCTCCTCGAGGCGTTCGGCATCGGCCTCGGCGTCGCGCTCGGCTTCACCGTGCTCGCGGCGCTGTCGACGCTCGGCACCGACCTGCTCGAGCTCCTGACGTCGGTCTTCAACCCGCTCCCGGGCGTCGTCGTCCTGCCGCTTGCGATGCTCTGGTTCGGCATCGACACGGGCGCGATCCTCTTCACGGTCGCGTTCGCGACCGTCTGGCCGATCGCGATCAACCTCAGCATGGGCTTCCGGACGGTGAGCCCGACGATCGTCGCCGTCGGCCGGAACATCGGCCTGTCGCGGCTGCGCGTCGTCACCGACGTGCTCATCCCGGCGGCGCTGCCGCACGCCGTCACCGGTCTCAAGACCGCGTGGGCGTTCGGCTGGCGCACGATCATCGCCTCGGAGCTCGTGTTCGGCGTCGCCGGCAGCAAGGGCGGCCTCGGCAACTACATCAACAACGCCCGCCTCTACTTCCTGACGCCCCGCATCTTCGCGGGGCTCGTGACGATCGCGCTCCTCGGCGTCGTGTTCGAGTCGGTCTTCGGCCTCGCCGAGCGGGTCACGGTCGTCCGCTGGGGGATGAAGCACACCTAGATGAAGGGACACGCAATGAACCGCATTCGCATGCTCGTCCTCGCCGCCGCCGCGGTCGTCGCCGTGTTCGCCGCGACGGCGAGCGCCGGCCGCCACGCGTCGGTGCCCGCCCCCGGCAAGGTGACGATCGCGTACCAGCCCGGAATCGGCTACGCGCCGCTCATCGTGCTGAAGACGCAGCACACGCTCGAGGCGCAGTTCCCGAACACGACGTTCTCGTGGAAGGTGCTCGCCTCCGGCGCGGCCATCACCACCGGGATGATCTCGGGTGACATCCAGATCGGCGCCGGCGGCGTCGGCCCGCTCATCGTCGGCTGGGCCTCGGGTGTCGACGCGAAGATCATCGCCCCGCTCGACTGGGGCGACCTCTGGCTCATGGCGATGAACCCGAACATCAAGACGATCGCCGACCTGAAGGGCAAGAAGATCGCGATGCCGGGGCCGACGTCGATCCAGGGCGTCGTGCTGCGCAAGATGGCGCAGGTGAAGCTCGGGGACGCGCACGCGCTCGACGCGGACATCATCTCGATGGACCACCCGATCGCGATGCAGGCGCTCCTCTCCGGGCAGATCGA
Organism: uncultured Actinomycetes bacterium; assembly: GCA_963753295.1. Classification (GTDB taxonomy): domain Bacteria; phylum Actinomycetota; class Thermoleophilia; order Gaiellales; family Gaiellaceae; genus Palsa-739. Next base: position 200,920 of record CAVWBZ010000019.1, read on the forward strand.
CGCGCATCTCACGTCGGCGCCGTACCAGCTGCAGGAGAAGGTGCACGGGGCGCACGTCGTCGCGCGCAGCTACCAGTACTTCGGCGCGCACTCGTTCCTCGACGCGTGGGAGAGCACCGCGCTCTACAACCAGTATCCGGCGTTCTCGGCGGCGTTCGCGAAGGACGTCGGTCAGGCGATCGACCTGATCAACAAGAACCCGACGAAGGTCGCGAAGATCCTTCAGGACGACTCCGGCGGCGTGCCGACGTGGCGTCAGTACAAGCAGTGGATCGCGTCCTCCGGCCTGAAGTTCACGTCGCAGCCGCTCGGGCTGATGCGGTTCGCGAACTTCATGCACACGATCAACATGATCGGGAAGATGCCGTCCTCGTGGAAGGACCTCGTGCTCCCGCCGGTCTACTCGCAGAAGGGGAGCTGAGCTAGAGAACGAGCTCGGCCATCACCCGCAGCGCCTCGGGCTGCGGTGAGCCGACGATGAGAGTGGTCACGGCCGTCTCGCGCCACGCCGCGAGACGGTCCGCGATCCGCTCCTTCGGCCCGACGAGCGCGACCGCGTCGACGAGCGCGTCCGGGACCGCTTGGATCGCCTCGCGCTGGCGGCCGCCGAGGTAGAGCTCCTGGATGCGCTCCGCATCCTCCTCCCACCCGTACCGGCGCACGAGCGCGTTGTAGAAGTTCTTCCCCTTCGCGCCCATGCCGCCGACGTAGAGCGCGAGGCTCGGCTTCAGCGAGTCGCGAAGGGCCTGCACGTCGTCGCCGACGAGGACATTGACGGTGACCGCGATCTCGAAGCCGTCCGGCGGCGTCGGGAACGCGTCGCCGAAGCGCTCCGGGTCGACGAAGATCGGCAGCCACCCGTCGGCGATCTCGTAGGCGAGCGCGACGTTCTTCGGCCCGATCGCCGCCAGGTAGATCGGGATGTCGGCGCGCAGCGGCCGCAGCATCATCTTCAGGGGCTTCCCGAGCCCCGTCGCGCCGGGCCCGTCGTAGGGGATGCGGTAGTGCACGCCGTGGTGCTCGACCACCTCGCGCCGGAGCGCGGCGCGCACGATCTCCACGTACTCGCGCGTCTTCCCGAGCGGCTTGCCCCACGCGTCGCCGTGCCAGCCCTCGACCACCTGCGGCCCGGAGGTGCCGAGGCCGAGGATGAAGCGGCCGCCCGACATGAGATCGAGCGTCGCCGCCGTCATCGCCGTGTTCGCCGGCGAGCGGCCCGGGATCTGCATGATCGCCGAGCCGACCTTGATCCGGCTCGTCACGGCGGCGATCCACGCGAGCACCGTCACCGCGTCCGTCCCCCACGCCTCCGCCGCCCAGACGGAGTCGTAGCCGAGGCGCTCCGCCTCCTGTGCGAGCGGAACGAGCTCGACGGGATTTGTTCCGGGGGAGGCGTAGCCGAGGTTGACACCAAGCCGCATGGTGCGAGCATACGACCGTGCCGCTCGTCCTGGACGTCCATGCGAACGGCGAGACGGTCGGGGTCCATCGCGGCGTGACGATCGAGGTGGCGCTTCCCTCCAACCCGAGCACGGGCTACTCCTGGAAGCTCGTCGCCGGAAACGGTCGCGTCGTCCACCTCGTGTCGCATCGCTACGACCCGCCCGCGAAGGCCGTCCCCGGTGCGGGCGGCCGCGAGGTCTGGCGCTTCGTCGCGCGCGCCCGCGGGTCGGTCTCGCTCGTCCTCGGCTATCTCAGGCCGTGGCAGCCGAAGCATGTCGTGCGGCGCTTTCGCGTGACGTTCCGCATCACGTAGCCTGGGAAGCCCGTGCCGCACCCGGAGCTCGCAGCCGAACAGGCCTACGTCGACGACGCGTACGCATGCCTCGACCGCATGCGGACGACGCTCGAGACCGCCCAGGACCGGATGGCGACGGAGTTCGCGGCCGTCGCGATGGAGGCGTGGCTCAAGCGCCGCCACAAGACGTTCCAGGACGCCGAGCGGGGCCTCTGCTTCGGCCGGCTCACGCTCGACGGGACGATCCGCCCGCTCTACGTGGGCCGCCGCTGGGTGCACGACGAGGCGCACGAGATGCTCGTCGTCAACTGGCAGGCGCCGGCGGCGCGGCCGTTCTACACCGCCACCCCGAGCGACCCGCAGCGTGTGACGCAGCGCCGCCGCTTCCGCACCGAGGGCCGCCGGCTCACCGACATCTCCGACGAGGCGCTCGACGGCTCGGTCGTCGAGGGCGTCGCCGTCTCGGACTTCCTGCTCGAGGAGCTCGAGCGGCGCCGCGAGGGGCGGATGCGCGACATCGTCGCGACGATCCAGTCCGACCAGTACCGGCTCATCACCGCCGAGCCGGACGGCGCGCTCGTCGTGCAGGGCGGGCCGGGAACGGGAAAGACCGCGGTCGGCCTCCACCGCGCGTCGTGGCTCCTCTACACGCACCGCGAGCAGCTCCGCCGCGTGCTCGTCGTCGGGCCGAATCCGACGTTCATGGACTACGTCTCGCACGTGCTGCCCGCCCTCGGCGAGGAGGCGGTCGAGCAGCGCGCCGTCTCCGAGCTGCTCGACGGGATCGAGACCGGCCGCGAGGAGGCGCCGGACGTCGCCGCGCTGAAGGCCGACCCGCGGCTGAGCGAGGTCGTGCAGCGCGCCGTCGAGCTCTCGGTGCACCAGGCGCCGGAGGAGCTCGTGCTGTACGCGGACGGCGTCTTCGTCTCGGTGAAGGAGCGCGACGTCCGCGCGCTGCTCGACGAGGCCCTCGAACCGGGCGTCGCCCTCGCGCCGGCGCGCGAACGCTTCCGCATGGCGCTGCTCCGGCGCTTCTACGAGCGCTACGGCGAGCTGCTCGGCCCGCGCGCGCTGCGGAGCTTCGACGACCTCGAGCGCGCGCTCCGGAAGCAACGGCTTCCTCGCGAAGTACCTCGACCGCGTGCTGCCGCTGCCGCGCCCGGAGAAGCTCGTCGCCCGTCTCCTCACCTCTCCGTCGGCGCTCGCCGAGGCGGCGGACGGCGTGCTCGACCGCGACGAGCAGCGCCTGTTCCTTCGCGACCGCCCGCGCCGCGTCTCCGACCTGCGCTGGAGCGACCACGACCTGCCGCTCCTCGACGTCGCCCGCACGCTCGTCGACGGGCCGGCGCGGTCGTACGGGCACGTCATCGTCGACGAGGCGCAGGATCTCTCGCCGATGCAGCTGATGATGGTCTCCCGTCGCGCCGTCGACGGCTCGATGACGATGCTCGGCGACGTCGCGCAGGCGACGGGGCCGGTGACGTACGGGCGCTGGGAAGAGCTGGAGCCGTACCTGCCCGGCGTCGAGGTGACGATCGAGGAGCTCCGCCACGCGTACCGCGTGCCCGCCGAGATCATGGAGCTCGCGCTGCCGCTGCTCGACCGCATCGCGCCCGGCGTCGCGCCGCCCATCGCCTACCGGCAGGGCGGCGCGCCGCCGAAGCTCGTGCACGTCGCCGAGGGCGAGCTCATGGAGACGGCGCTGCGCGAGGCGGGCGAGCTCGACGACGGGTTGCTCGCCGTCATCGGCCCGCGCTCGCTCGTCCACCGCCACGGCGGGCTGTTCGACGAGGCGGACGTCCCACTCCTCACCGCGCGCGAGGCGAAGGGCCTCGAGTTCGACCACGTCGTCGTCGTCGAGCCGGGCCTCATCGCCGACGAGGGCGGCGAGCGCGGCCTGCGCGAGGTCTACGTCGCGCTCACGCGGCCGACGAAGACGCTCGTCGTCGTCCATACGAGGCCGCTGCCGTGAGGTACTGGGAGGACTTCGAGGTCGACGTGGAGGTCGTGCACGGCACGCACGAGATCACCGCCGACGAGATCGTGCGGTTCGGCCGTGAGTTCGACCCGCAGCCGTTCCACACCGACCCCGGCATCGACGGGCCGTTCGGCGGGCTCATCGCGAGCGGATGGCACTCGGCGGCGATCTACATGGGGATGTTCGTCCGGAACGTGCTGCTCGACACCGCGAGCCTCGGCTCGCCCGGCATCGAGGAGCTGCGGTGGCTCGTTCCCGTCCGGCCCGGGGACGTGCTCACGGCGAGAAGCCGCGTCGTCGAGGCGTGGCCGTCCGAGCGCGACGCAGGCCGCGGCACGATCGTCGGAGAGCACGAGCTCGTCAACCAGAACGGCGACGTCGTCATGCGCATGCGCGGGCGCACGTTCGTCGCAAGGAGGCCCACATGATGCGCATGCGTACGCTCGGCGAGGGCGGCCCCGAGGTCTCGGTCGTCGGGCTCGGGACGAACAACTTCGGCGGCCGGTGCGACTTCTACCAGAGCAAGGCCGTCATCGACGTCGCGATCGAGGAGGGCATCACCCTCTTCGACACGGCCGACATCTACTCGCAGGGGACGAGCGAGGAGTTCATCGGCCGCGCGATCGAGCGCCGCCGAGACAGCGTCTTGGTCGCGACGAAGTTCGGCAAGCCGATGAACGCGAACCCGAGCGAGTCGCGCGGTTCGCGCGAGTACATTCGCTGGGCGGTCGAGGGCTCGCTCGAGCGGCTCCGCACCGACGTCATCGACGTCTACCAGATGCACGAGCCCGATCCGAGCACGCCGATCGAGGAGACGCTCACCGCGCTCGACGAGCTCGTGCGCGAGGGCAAGGTGCGGTTCATCGGCTCCTCGAACTTCACCCCGGCACAGGTCGAGGAGGCGGACCGCATCGCACGCGAGCGCGGGCTCACGCGGTTCGTCGCGGCGCAGAACGAGTACAGCTTCGTCGAACGCGAGGCGGAGGACGAGCTCCTGCCCGTGTGCGAGCGGCTCGGCATCGGCATGCTCCCGTTCTTCCCGCTCGCGAGCGGACTGCTCACCGGCAAGCACGCGCCGGGCGAGGTGCCGAGCGAGGGCAGGCTCGCCGGCCGGGAGATCCCGGCCGAGCGGTGGGAGCGGGTCGAGGCGCTGCAGCGCTTCGCGGACGAGCGCGGCGTGTCGCTCCTCGACGTCGCCGTCGGCGGGCTCGCCGCGATGCCGGCGATCGCCTCGGTGATCGCGGGCGCGACGCAGCCGGAGCAGGTGATCGCGAACGTGAAGGCGGGAGAGTGGGAGCCGACGGCGGAAGACCTCGCAGCGCTCCGCGCATTGCGCTAGCGGACGACGTCGGGCTCGTCCGGACGCTCTTCCGCGAGTACGCCGGCGGGATCGGCGTCGACCTCTCGTTCCAGGGCTTCGAGGAGGAGCTCGCGGCGCTGCCGGCCGGCTACGACGTCCTGCTCGTCGCCTGGGTCGGCGACGAGCCGGCCGGCTGCGTCGGCGTCCGGCCGTTCGCGGAGGGGACGTGCGAGATGAAGCGGCTGTACGTGCGCTCGTCCGCGCGGGGAACCGGGACGGGCCGCGCGCTCGCGGCCGCGAGCATCGAGCATGCGCGGGCGCTCGGCTATGTCCGGATGCGGCTCGACACGCTGCCCTCGATGGGGGCGGCGCAGGGCCTCTACCGCTCGCTCGGCTTCGCCGAGATCGGGCCGTACCGGCACAACCCGATCGCAGGCACGGCGTTCATGGAACTGCGGCTCTGAACACCCGGCCGAGCCGTCGCCGCTCCGCCGGCAGATAGAAGCCGAGCGCGGCGAGCACGAGCGGATACGCGAGCACGAGGAGGAACGACGGCGCGAGCGGCAGGTGCGCCGCGCGCGCCGCGACGGTGAGCGCGACGCCGACCCCGACCGCGGTCACGATCCGCCGCCACTGGTACGGGACGGGGTAGACGTGCTGCGCGTAGATCGTCATGCCGATGAAGAGCACGACGTAGGCCGCGGCGGTCGAGATCGACGCCCCGACCATGCCCCAGCGCGGGATGAGCCAGAAGTTGAGCGCGATGTTCGCCGCGGCGCCCGCGCCGGTGACGACCCAGTTGAGCTGCGTCCGGCGGGCGCGGCCGCTGCCGATGGCAAGCACCGTGTAGCCGGCGTAGACGGCGCCGGCGAAGGCGAGGAGCGCGACGCCCTTTTCCGCACGCTGGTAGTGCGGCGCCGTCAGCAGCTGCGTCCACCAGGGCGCAAGCGCGCCGAGCGCGAGAGCGGCCCACGACGTGAACGCGAGCAGGTACGTCAGGACGAACGCGTACGTCCGCTTCGCCTCGTGCTCGTCCTCGATCGAGTACGCGAACGCGGGCCATGCCGTCCGGAAGGCGACCATGACGAACGTGATCACCGAGGCGATCTTCACCGCCGCCGAGTAGACGCCCGCCTCGGAGAGCCCCTTGTACCAGACGACGAACTCGCGGTCGATCCAGTTGATCATCCACAGCGCGAGCGCGGACGGTACGAGCGGCATTCCGAACTTCTGCATCTTGCGCAGAAGGCCGGTGTCGAACTCGAGCCCGAGCTGCTCGGTGCGGTACGCGACGAGCACGACGTACACGAGGAGGGTGCCGGTGAAGTTGCCGACGACGAGCCCGACGGCGCCCCAGTGGAAGACGGCGACGAACACCACCATCGCGCACACGGTGATGAGGACGTTCGCGACGCTCGCGATCGCGTACTGCACCGACCGTTCCTCGACGCGGAACAGCGCCGTCAGCTGCTGGTAGTTCGTCTGCGCCCACAGCCCGACGGCGCCGGCGCGGACGAGCGTCGGGTCGTGACCGAGCCCGATCCAGTGGCCGATCGGCCCCGCGAACACGACGCCGAGCACGAGGCCGAGCGTCGACATCATCATCGTGAACCAGAACGACGTCCTGATCACCGTGAGCTTCCCGGCCTCTTCCTTCTCGTCGAAGTAGAAGCGGAAGAACGCGCTCGCGATGCCCAGCTGCAACGCGATCGCCGCGACCGCGGTCGTCGCGGTCATGATCTCGACCCGTCCGTACGCCTTCGGCGGCAGGTAGTGCGTGTACAGCGGCAGGAGCAGCGTCGCGAGGATGCGCGACACGAGGCCGCCGAGCCCGTAGATCGCCGAGTGGCGACCGAGCCGCTTCAGCTCATGTCCGAGCCTCACTGCAGGCCAGCGTAGAGGTCGAGCAGGCGATCGGCGACGCTCGAGAGGTCGTGCACGCGCTCGACGTAGGCGCGGCTGGCGGCGCCGATGCGGCGGAGCGCTTCCGGCGACGACGTGAGGCGGTCGAGGACGTCCGGCAGCGTCTCCTTCGTCGCGTGGACGATCGGCACCTCGATGCCGAACGCCTCCTCGGTGCGGCGCACCGCTTCCTCGTGCAGGAAGGAGACGACCGGCTTGCCGAGCGCCATCGCCTCGATCGCGAACACGCCGTACCAGCCTGCGTTCAGCTGGTCGACGACGACGTCCGCGGCCCGGTAGCGCTCGAATGCCTCGACGTGGTCGACGCCCTCGACGAGCTCGAGGTCGAGGCCGAGCTGTTCGCACGCCGCGATGACCTCGGCCGTCCCCTTGCGCGATCGCGACGACGGCGCGTGCAGGACGACCGGCCGGCCCGTCGCGGACGGCGGTGAGGGGCTGATCGCGCCGACGTCGATGCCCGGCGGGACGACGTGCGCGTCGGGCACCCAGCGGACGGCGTCGTACGAGCCGACGACGACGGCGCCCGCCTTTCGCGCCCAGTCGAGCTCCTCCGGCGGCCGGCCGCGGATGTCGGAGCCGAGGAAGTGCATCACCGACTTCTTTCCGAGCGCGCGCAGGAGTGGGAACTGCGCCGACTTCGGCAGAAGCGTCAGGCCGAAGTAGAAGTGGAAGACGTCCGTCTTCGGCGCGAGCCGTGCAAACGCGCGCCACTGCGTCAGCTGCTGCCGGAGCAGTCCGCCGTGCCGCTCGAGGTCGACGTCGGCCTCGGGATGGAGGCGGTAGCGGTTGAAGACGACGAGCCGGGCGTCGACGCCGCGCGCACGCAGCGCCTGCACGTTCGCCCACGGGATGCCCGCCGTGTTGACGGGGCAGTGGGTGACTCTCACCGGTCGAACTCGACCTGGTCGAAGTACCGCAGCGCGGTACGACCCGGGCGGATGCGCGAGCTCAGCGCGACGAGCTCGTCGTCCGAGATCTCGCCGAGCGCGCGCTTCACGCCGAGCCACGGCAGGTTGAGGTCCTCCTGGTAGACGATCGTCGAGATGCGCGGGTTGATCTCGATGACGCGGTCGCCGACGAGCTGGATGTTGAGGAACCACTCGATCTCGAGCTCGCGGACGATCCGGTCGGCGATCTCCATGAGCGCGTCGTCGGCGAGCGTGACGAAGTACATCGCGAGCCCGGCCCGCATCGACTCGCGCGTCTTCGGATGCCCGAGGACGATGCGCTCGCCGTCGGCGATCCCGTCGACCGTGCGCTCGCCGCCCGTGGCCACCTCCATGACGAGCAGCTCGGTGCCGCCCGTCTCCGGTAGGAGCTCGAGCGCCTCCTCGAGACGCATCGCCACCGACCCCGGCCGCTCGTGCAGGAGCTGGTGGGCGCGGTCGACGGTCGGATCGAGGATGCGGAAGCCGCGCGAGCCGGACGAGAACACCGGCTTGAAGCACACCGGCCGGTCGGGGTAGCCGAGCTCGCGGGCTGCGGCCTCGACCTCGCGCGCGCCGGCGACGCGCCGGAACTCGATTGTCGGCACGCCGATGCGCTGCAGCAGCGAGTATGTCTCCGCCTTGTCGTTCGACCGGTGCACCGTGTCCGGCGAGGAGACGAGGACGGGGACAGGGAAGCGCTCGCGCGCGGCGGCGAGGCCGGGCAGGTCGAACGACGACTGCGGCAGGACGACGTCGACGCGCTCGCGCTCGACGAGGTCGAGCACCGCGTCGGCGTAGCCCGGGTCGGATCCGGGCGGCACGAGGTGGAACGCATCGCACAGGTGGCGGCCGATCGACCGCTCCGACATGTCGACGCCGACGAGACGCACGTCGCGCTCGCCGTTCTCGCGCAGCGCGTGCAGGAGCGCCGCGGTACCGGGCGCGCCGGCGGCGGTGAGCATGATCGTCGTCACGCGAGGTCGATCCGGTCGGCGGCGAGCATCTCCAACCACTCGGCGCGCTTCGCGTCGAGCATCGACTCCATGCTCTCGCGCATCGTGGCGCCGGAGTACACCCAGATCTCCGGGTGGACGAGCAGCTGGAGCCATTCGAATCCGCCCGCCGCGAGCTCCTCGTGCGGGCAGCCCTCGCGCCACGACTGATTCGAGTCCGATCGGTAGAGGCCCTTCGTGAAGAACGGCTCCTCCATGACGTTGACGGCGCCGCCGATCGGCTGGGAGACGTACTCGGGGTCGGGGTTGTGCCAGGCGACGACCTTGTCGAAGCGGCCGTCGAGCTCTGCGCGGGGGTACACCGCGTGCAGCCCGACGGCGTGGCCCCAGTTCCGGAGCTGCCGCTGCGCATAGCGGCCGAGGTGCGAGTCGAGGTTGTAGAAGCCGCTCTCGGTCATGAGGAAGTACGTCGCGCGCACGCCGAGCTCGTGCTCGATCCGTGCCATCTCGAGCGCCGACTCGAGCGACAGGTCGACGTCGTGGCGGAGATAGAGATCGCCCGCCCGCGGATGGCGGTCGAAGCTCGCCCACTCGTAACCGCCGGCGCGGGCCGCGTCGAGCAGCTCGCGGTAGTGCGTCAGATCGAACGCGCAAGCACCCATTGGAACGTGGCCTCTCCCTCCGGTTCCAGGAACCTGACGACCTCGTCGCGGACGATCTCGAAACCGGCCTCGCGTACGAGGCGCGAGTTCGTCGCCGGCGGGAAGCTCGAGAAGAAGTTCGGCGCCCCGAGCCACTCGCCCGTCCACGCCTCGGTGTCGCTCGTTCCGAACGCGTGCATGAACCAGCCGCCCGGAACGAGCCAGCGGTGGATCTTCTCCAGGAGGCCGCCGAGCCGCTCGCGAGGGACGTGGTTGAAGACGTAGAAGGAGACGCAGGCGTCGCAGCACGCGTCGGGGAGCTCGAGCTCGAGGAAGTCCGCTTCGAGCACTCCCGGAGCGCGGGCGACGAGGTCGACGCCTGTCACGTCGAAGGGCTCGAGCCCGGGCTCGCCGAGGCCGCAGCCGAGCTCGAGCACCTGCGCGCCCTCCGGGAGCCTCGACACGAGCCGGTCGCACCACTCGTCGCGCGGGTCTCCGACGATGCGCGTCCTCCACTCGTCGAATGTGTTGCGGCGGTAGCCGTCGCGGACGATCTCGGTCATGCCGGCTCCACTTCTACCTGGAAGAGGCGCGCGGCGGCCTCGGCGCGCTGCAGGGCCTCGATGTTCGTGTCCGCGACGGCGATGACGTAGCCGCGGCGGTCGCCGTCCAGGCGTACGGGCCGGATCGTCTCGCCGACCTGGAGGTACGTCTCCGCCTGGACGACGCCCTGGGCGGCGAGCACGGGGTCGAGCGGCCCGATGCGGGCGACGCGGCCGGTCGGCAGCGGCCCCGGGGACGCGGTGAGGAAGCGGATTGCGAGCGGCTGCTGCACCTGCGGCCGCGCGAGCTCGTCCGGCACGGGCTCGCCGAGCGCCTGGCGGAGCGCGACCTCGAAGAGGTCGACGCCGACGGCGTGGCGCGCGAGGTCGGCCATCTGTCCGCCGGGGATGCGCGCTGCAACCTCGACGACGAGGACGCCTTCGTCGGTGACGAGGAGCTGCGGGAAGGCGATGCCGTCGCGCAGGCCGAGCGCGTGCGCCGCGTGCGCGGCGACGCGCTCCGCCTCGGCGAGCGCGTCGCCGAAGATCGTCGTCGGGTAGACGTGGATCCAGCCGACGCCGAAGCCGATGCCCGGCGGCCGCAGCCGGTCGGAGAGCGTCAGCACCTCCGCCACGCCGCCGCGCGCGACGACGAGGCCGTTCAGCTCGAGCCCCTCGTGGAAGCGCTCGAGCACGACCTCGCCCTCCGCCGACTCGGCAAGCGCGGCGTGCAGGTGCGCGTCGAGGTCGTCGATCGACTCGAGCCGGAAGATGCCGCGCTGCCCACCCGAGTCCGCCGGCTTCAGCACGGCCGGGAACCCGACCGTCTCCGCCGCCGCCCGCGCCGACGCGAGGTCGCGCGCGGCCGCGAAGCGCGGCTGCGGCACGCCTGCTTCGGCGAGCAGGCGGCGCATCGCGATCTTCTGCGTCATCACGTGTGCGACCTCCGTCCCTATCCCCGGCAGGCCGAGCTCCTCCGCGACGGCGGCGACGACGGGGACGGCGCGGTCGGCCGAGACCGTGAGGACGCCGTCGACCGCGTACCGGCGTCCGACGTCCGCCACCTCCGCCACGTCGACGAAGTCGACGACCTCGGCGACGTCGGCGATCGCGAGCCCCGGCGCGGCTCCGTTCCGGTCGACGGCGACCACGCGTACACCCCGCTCCTGGGCGTGCGCGATCGCCCGGCGCTGGTGGCGGCCGGCGCCGACGAAGAGGACGGTCTTGCCGCGCATGCCGCGAACGAGCTTAGTGGCGCCGGCGGGGAGCGAGGGCCTCCGTGCTCCGCCGCGGCTCGTCCGGGAGCCGCGCGTCGCGGACCGCCAGGCGGACCTTCTCGCTCAGACGCGCCGGCCGGAGCTCGGCGAGGAGTATCGCTCCGGCGCCCGGGCCCGCGCCGCCGTAGCGCGCGCACTCGGCCTCGGCGAGCGTCGCGGTGCGCCAGCCGTCCTGCGTGTGAAGGTAGAGCTCGTCCTCGAAGACGACGAAGCCCGCGTCCTCGAAGAGGCCGATCCACTCGAGCGGCGCCCGCTGCAGCTGCCAGCCCTGGTCGTCGCGCACGCCGGTGGGGACACTGAGGAGCAGTCGCCCGTCACGGGTGAGGACGCGGCGCAGCTCGCGCAGAGCCGCGGGTTGGCCGCCCTCGTCGCGCGCCGCGTCGACGCCGTAGACGGCGTTGTCGAGGCCGACGTGCTCCAGCGTCGAGACGAGGAATGCGACGTCGAAGCTGCCGTCCGGGAACGGGAGGTCGCGGACGTCGGCGATCACGTCGGCGGGCTGCGCGAGGTCGGCGGTGAGGAGCTCCGGTGCGCCGAGGTCGCGCAGCCCGTCGAGGTACGCGCCGATCGCGTTCGCCGATCCGATGTCGAGGACGCGCCGCTCGCCGGCGTAGCGGGCGAGGCACCACGGGATCTCGATCGCCCGCTCGTCGCTCCACTCGGGTGCGAGGAGCTCGCGCGGCCTGCCGCTCCGCGCCCGCTCGAACCGGGCGCGCGTGAGGCCGTCGTCGAGCAGCTCGACGAGCGCGAACTCGCGGCTCTCGACCATCTCCCGGATGAGCCGCGCCGGCGAGACCTCGCCGCGCTCGACCCGCTCCACGGTCTCGGGATCGGGGTCGCGGCGCAGCACGAGGCGCCAGGCCTGTTCGACGAAGTCCCTCATGGAACGGAGGCTAGAGTGACCGCCGTGGCCCTGCAGGACAAGCGCATCGTCGTCACCGGAGGCGCCGGCTTCATCGCAACCACGCTCGCGCGCCTCCTCGTGGACGCGAACGAGGTGATCGCGTACGACAACCTCCATCGCGACGCGCTCGGCGCGACCGATCTCCGCGAGCATCCGAACTTCACGTTCGTCCAGGGCGACGTCCTCGACGCCGCTCACGTCGCCGAGGTCGCCAAGGGCGCGACCCACATCGTCCACTGCGCCGCGATCGCCGGCGTCGACACCGTGCGCGAGAGCCCGGTGCGGACGATGCGCGTGAACATGATCGGCACGTACAACGTGCTCGAGGCTGCCGTGGCGACGCTCGACTCGCTCGAGCGGTTCGTCGACTTCTCCACGAGCGAGGTGTTCGGCACGCACGCGGTGAACGTGAACGAGGGGAACGTCTCGACGATCGGCTCCGTCGGCGAGGCGCGATGGACATACGCCGTCTCGAAGCTCGCGGGCGAGCACATGGCGCACGCGTACCACGACGAGCTCGACGTTCCGACGGTGACGGTGCGGCCGTTCAACGTCTACGGGCCGGGACAGATCGGCGGCGGCGCGATCCGCGCGTTCATCGAAGCCGCGCTCGCCGGCCGCGACCTCACCATCCACGGCGACGGCAAGCAGGTGCGCGCGTGGTGCTTCGTCGACGACATGGTCGACGCGGTGCTCCTGTGCCTCGAGCGGACCGAGGCCGTCGGCCAGAGCTTCAACATCGGCAACGACCGGTCGACGGTGACGATCCTCGAGCTCGCCGGGCGGATCAAGCGGCTCACCGGCTGCCCCGGCGAGATCGTCTTCCAGCCGCTGCACTACGCCGACGTCGAGCTGCGCAGCCCGAACGTCGGCAAGGCGCGCGAGCTGCTCGGCTTCGAAGCACAGGTGGAGCTCGACGACGGCCTCGAGAGGACGATCGCTTGGTACCGGACGCGCAAGCCGGCGCTGACCTGATCCGGCTCGCGTATCCCGAGGTCGGCGAGGACGAGCTCGCCGAGATCGCGGCCGTGCTCGCAGGCGGCCAGCTGACGATGGGCGCGAAGGTGGAGGAGTTCGAGGCGCTCCTCGCCGCGGCGGCCGGGACCGCGCATGCGGCCGCGGTCTCGTCGGGGACGGCTGCGCTGCACGTCGCCGTGCTCGCGCTCGGCCTCGGCTCCGGCGACGAGGTGCTCGTCCCGGCGTACACGTTCCCCGCGACGGCGAACGTCGTGGCGCTCGCCGGCGCGACGCCCGTGCTCGTCGACGTCGACCCCGTGACGATGAACATCGACCCCGTGGACGCGGCGCGGCGCGTGACGCCGAGGACGAAGGCCGTGCTCGCCGTGCACCTGTTCGGCCGGCCGGCGCGGCTCGAGGAGCTGCCTCCGCTGCCGGTGCTCGAGGACGCGGCGGGCGCGCTCGGCGCGTCGCGTGGCGGCCGTCCGTGCGGAAGCCTCGGCGTGCTCGCGTGCTTCTCGTTCCATCCGCGGAAGATCGTCACGACGGGCGAGGGCGGCGCGGTCACGACGGACGACGCCGCGCTCGACGAGCGCGTACGCTCGCTGCGCCACCACGGCTGGTCGCCGTCGGGCGCGTACGAGGACATGCCGGCGCCCGCGTTCAACTACCGCTTGAGCGACGTCCTCTGCGCGCTCGGTATCCCGCAGCTCCGCCGCCTCGACGAGCTCCTCGCCGCGCGCGAGCGCATCGCCGCCGGCTACGCGGAGCGCCTCGCCGGCCTCGACGTCGTCCTGCCCGCCGCCGACCCCGGCGACCGGCACGGGCTCCAGGCGTACGTCGTCCAGGTCGATCGCCGCGACGAGGTGATGGCCGGGCTGCGCGCCCAGGGCATCCAGTGCCAGATCGGGACGTACGCGCTCCACCGGCTCGGCGCCTTCCGCGACCAGGGGCCCTTCCCGGGGGCGGACGCCGCGTTCGAGCGGGCGCTCGCGCTGCCGCTCCACGGGCGGCTGGGCGAGGGCGACCTCGACCGCGTGGCCGAGGAGCTTGACAAGCTTGTGAGTCATCACTAACCTACGGCCATGGTCGTTCGTCTCTCAGCCGCGGAGCGCAAGGAGGACATCCTCGACGCCGCGATGATCGAGTTCGCCGAGCGCGGGCTCGAGGGCACGTCCACCGAGGACATCGCCCGCCGCGCCGGCATCTCCCAGCCCTACCTCTTCCGCCTCTTCGGCACGAAGAAGGAGCTCTTCAAGGCGACCGTCAGCCGCTGTTTCCGCGAGACGCTCGAGATGTTCCAGCGGGCCGCCGAGGGCAAGCGGGGCGAGGAGGCGCTGGAAGCGATCGGGCATGCCTACATGGAGCAGCTGGAGACGAATCGGACGTGGCTGCGGGCGCAGATGCAGGCGTACGCCGCCTCCGACGATCCGGAGATCCGTGCGGTCGTCCGGGCCGGCTACGGCGATCTGATCGCGTACGTTCGCCGTGTCTCCGGCGCCGACTGGCCGACGACCTGGCACTTCTTCGCGGAGGGGATGCTGCTGAACGTCCTCGCCGCGATGCACATCAACGACGACCCGGACCCGTGGATGGTGGAGCTCCTCGAGGGCTGCGCCGCCGACAAGCCGCACTGATCTGTCCTTTTTTTCACCATGGAGGAAGTGATGACTCACACACAAAAGCGCTCGATGTTCTGGACGCTCGGGATCACCTCGGTCGCCCTGTTCATGGTCAGCCTCGACAACCTCGTGGTCACGACCGCATTGCCGGTGATCCGTCGCAACCTGCACGCCTCCATCTCGCAGCTCGAGTGGACGGTGAACGCGTACACGCTGACATTCGCCGTGCTGCTCCTCACCGGCGCGGCGCTCGGCGACCGCTTCGGCCGGCGGCGGCTGTTCGCGCTCGGCCTGCTCCTCTTCACCGGCGCCTCGGCGGCGGCCGCGCTGTCGACGAGCGCGAACGGGCTCGACATCGCACGCGCCGTGCAGGGGGTCGGCGGCGCGATCGTGACGCCGTTGACGCTGACGATCCTCTCGGCTGCCGTTCCGCGCAACCGCAGAGGGCTCGCGCTCGGGATCTGGGGCGGCGTCGGCGGTCTCGCGATCGCGATCGGGCCGCTCGTCGGCGGCGCGATCGTGAACGGCGTCTCGTGGCACTGGATCTTCTGGCTCAACGTGCCGATCGGGCTCGTCCTCGCGCCGCTCGCGCTCGCGCGGCTCGAGGAGACGCGCGGCGTCGACTCCGCGCTCGATCTCCCCGGGCTCGCGCTCGCGAGCACCGGCCTGCTCGGGATCGTCTGGGGACTCGTGCGCGGGAACGCGCACGGCTGGACGAGCACGGGCATCGTCGTCCCGATCGTCGCGGGCGTCGCCCTCGTCGCGGCGTTCGTCGCGTGGGAGCTGCGGGCGGCGTCGCCGATGCTGCCGATGCAGTTCTTCCGCAACCGCACGTTCGCGCTGACGAACGTCGCGTCGCTCCTGATGTTCTTCGGGATGTTCGGCTCGATCTTCCTGCTCGCGCAGTTCTTCCAGACGGTGCAGCACTTCTCGCCGCTCCAGGCCGGGCTGCGCATCCTCCCGTGGACGGCGATGCCGATCTTCGTCGCGCCGATCGCCGGCGCGCTCTCCGACCGCGTCGGCGGCCAGCGGCTCATGACCCTCGGCCTCACGCTGCAGGCGGCCGGGCTCGCCTGGATCGCGGCGCAGCAGTCGCCGACGGTCCCGTACTCCCACCTCGTCGCCCCGTTCATCCTCTCGGGCGCGGGGATGGCGCTCTTCTTCGCCCCGGTCGCCAACGTCGTGCTCAGCTCGGTCCGGCCCGAGCTGGAGGGCAAGGCCTCGGGCGCGAACAACGCGATCCGCGAGCTCGGCGGCGTCTTCGGAGTCGCGGTGCTCGCCTCGCTCTTCGCCCACGAGGGCGGTTACCGGACGGCGCTGACGTTCACGAACGGGACGTCGACGGCGGTGTACGCCGGCGCCGCAGTCGTCGCACTCGGCGCGCTCGCCTCGGCGCTCATCAAGCCTCCGCGGCAGCGTTTGCAGGGCGCGGAGGCGCCGGAGCTCGTCGTATCGGAAGCCGCATAGCCGCCACCGTCGCGACAATGGGCCTGTGCGTCTTCTCGTTCTCGGCGCAGGCCCCGCCCAGCTGGGGGTCCTGGCCGCGGCCCGCCGCCGCGGCCTGACCCTCGTCGCGGCCGACCGCGATCCGTCCGCCCCGGGGTTCCGCTACGCCGACCGGCGGGCGATCGTCTCGATCGAGGACGAGCCGGCGATCGACCGGCTCGCGCGCGCCGAGGAGGTCGACGGGCTCATCGCGCCCGGCACCGACCACGCCGTCGGCATCGCGTCGCGCGTCGCGCAGCGCCTCGGCCTGCCGCACCCGCTGCGGCCGGAGGCGGCCGCGCTCGCAGTCTCCCGCCTGCGCCAGCGCGAGCGGCTCGCGGCGGCAGGCTTCGCGCAGCCGCGGTCGGTCGCGTGCCGCACCGCCGCCGAGGCGGCGAGCGCCGCCGCCGAGCTCGGCTTCCCCGTCGTCGTCGAGACGCCGGACCGGCGCGGCGAGCGCGCCGTGCGCCTCGCGCGCACGCCGGCGGAGCTCGGCGCCGCCACCGCGGGCGCGCTCGCGGAGTCGCGCGGCGACTACTGCCTCGTCGAGGAGCTGCCCGGTCTGCGCGGCGTCACCGTGAACGGCTTCGTCCTCGCCGGCGCGTTCGTGCCGCTCACGATCACGGACCCGGTGCAGGCGCCGCCGCCCGCGTTCGGCGTCCCGCTCGCGCACCTGTGGCCGGCCGATCTGGCCGACGCGCAGGCGCAGGCCGTACGCGATACGACCGCGGCTGCGGCGGCCGAGCTCGGGATCGACAACGGGCCGGTGACGGCGCAGCTCCTGCTCGCGCCGGCCGGGCCGCTGCTCGCGAAGGTGTCCGCACGCGTCGGCGGCGGCCACGACGCCGAGCTGTGCCGGCTCGCGCTCGGGGTGGACGAGAGCGCGCTTGCGGTGTCCGCGGCGCTCGGCGAGCCGGTGCACGAGCACGACCTGGCCCCCATCGCGGTCGCCGGCGGCGCGTGTGTGCGCTTCCTCGTCGCGCCGCCCGGCGAGCTGCGCGACGTCGCGGGCGTCGAGCGTGCGTTCACGGTCGCGGGCGTCCGCGCGATCCAGGTGTACCGGAAGCCCGGCCACGTCTTCGGCGAGCTCGTGCGCGCGTCCGACCGCGCAGGCGCGGTGCTCGCGACGGGGAAGACCCGCGCGGCGGCGGCGGCGGCGGCCGCCGAAGCGGTGGAGCGCATCGAGCTCGTCACAGGGCCGGTCGAGGCGGTCGCTTGAGCCGGGCCGTTCGGCTCGGCGCGACACTCGTCGTCACCGGCCTCTGCACCGCCTACATCCTCTGGAAGATCGACCTCGGCAAGACCGGGCACGTGCTCGCGCACGCCAGCGCCGGCTGGTGGCTGGCGGCGCTCGCGATCATGGTCGGGTCGGTGTGGCCGATGGCCTGGCGCTGGCAGCGGCTGCTCGCCGCCCGTGGCGTGCACGAGTCGCTGCCGCGGCTCGTGCGCACGTACTTCGTCGGCTACGCGGCGGGACAGGTCCTTCCGACCGCGCTCGGCGGCGACGCCTCGCGCATCTACGAGACGGCGCGCCGGCACGAGGGGGCCGGCGGCGCGGCGGCGGGCACGGTCCTGCTCGAGCGCGCGCTCGGCGGCGCGGCGACGCTCGCGCTCGCCGTCGTCGGCTTCGCGCTCGCGGTCGGCCGGTACAGCGTCGGCGGCTACCTCTGGGTCGAGCTCGCGTTCGTCGTCGCGACGATCGGCCTCGGCGTCGTCCTCTTCTCCACGCGGATGCGGCGGCCGCTCCAGCTCGCGCGGCCGCTGCTGCGAGCGCTCCGCGTCGAGCGCCCGCTCCGCGAGGTGTACCTCGCTCTGCATGCGTTCCGGAAGGACGCCAGACTTCTCGTCGAGATGTTCGCGCTCACGCTCGCGGTGCAGGCCGTGCGGGTGCTCGCGATCTGGTGCTCGGGGAAGGCGGTCGGCGTCGACCTCTCGCCCCGCCCGTACTACGTCATGGGGCCGCTGCTCTTCCTCGTGGCGCTCGTGCCGTTCACGGTCAACGGGCTCGCCGTGCGCGAATCCTTCTTCGTCTCGTTCCTCGGCGCGCTCGGGGTCGGCGCCGATCCCGCGTTCGCGACGGGCTTCCTCTACTTCGTCGTCACGATCGTGCTCGCGCTGCCGGGCGCCGCGATCGTGGCGCGGGAGGCGTTCCACCGGCGATGAGCGACGTCTCCGCAGTCGTCGTCACGTACGACGCGCTGCCGTGGATCGAGCAGTGCCTCGAGAGCGTGCGCGGCCTCGAGGCGATCGTCGTCGACCACGGATCGAGCGACGGGACGGCCGCGTTCGTGCGCGAGCGCTTCCCGGAGGTGACGGTCGCCGAGGAGGAGAACCGCGGGCTCGCGTTCGGGTGGAACACCGGCGTCGCGCGCACGTCCGGCCGCTACGTGCTGCTCCTCAACGCCGACGCGTGGATGGACGACGGCGCGGTCGACGCGCTCGCCGCGTTCGCGGACGCACATCCCCGCGCCGCGGTCGTCGCGCCGAGGCTGCGCAATCCCGACGGCACGCTGCAGCGCTCCGTTCGCGGCTACCCGACGCTGTGGCGCATCGCCACCGAGTATCTGTTCCTGCGCAAGCTCGCCCCCCGCACGCGTGCGCTCAACGCGTTCTATGCGGGAGGCTTCGCCCACGACGAGCCGCGCGAGGCGGAGTGGATCATGGGCGCGGTGTGGCTCGTCCGCCGGGAGGCGATCGACGCCGTCGGGCCGGCGGACGACGCGTTCTTCCTCTTCAGCGAGGAGACGGACTGGGCGTACCGCTTCCGCCGGGCGGGCTGGGAGGTGTGGTTCGACCCCGCCGCCGGCGCGACCCACGTCTACGGCGGCTCGCACGGCGGCCGGATGCTCGTGGAGAACGTCAGGAGCCAGCTCCGCTTCCTGACGAAGCACCGCGGCGCGGCCTACGCTCGGGCCGCCCGCTGGATCCTCGTGCTCGGTCTGCTCCTCCGTCGCAAGCTCGACGTCGTGCGCGCGCTGTGACCGCCGGGATCGCCGTCGCGCTCCTGTTCGTCTCGTGGCTCCTGCCGGCGGACGGCGTGGGGCTGTGGATCCGCCTCGCGGCCGCGACCGTCGTGCTGCTCCTGCCCGGCCGCTTCGTCGCCCGCGCGCTCGGGCAGCGCGGGCCGGCGGCCGCCTTCGTCTGGTCCTGCGGGCTCGTCGCCGGCGCGCTCGCGCTCACGTTCGCCGTCCATGCCTCGCTCGCCCTCACGCTCGCGCTCGTTCTCGCGGCAGGCGCCGTCGCGCTCCCGTTCGCATGGAGGCGCCACGGCGACGACGACCCGCTGCCGGGCCGGAGCCTCGTCGCCCTCGGCGGCGTGCTCCTCGGCGCGCTCGTCTGGGGCATCGAGGGAGTCGTGCACGGCGACGCCCTCTTCCATCTCGGCCGCGTCCGGAAGCTCGACGACTTCGGCTCGCTCTCGCTGCGCGCGGTGGACGAGTTCAAGGACGGCGGCCTCCACCCCGGCTACGCGTTCCCGCTCTGGCACGGCTGGCTCGCGCTCGTCACCCAGCTCGCGCACGTCGATCCGACGAAGGTCGTGCTGCACGAGTCGAGCATCCTCGTGCCGCTCGCACTCGTGCTCGCGTACGAGGTCGGCCTCGTCGTGTTCCGCTCGGCGTGGCTGGGAATGGCGACGATGCTCGCGCAGGTCGCGCTCATCGCGTTCGCGCCCGGCATGGGGGGCGCCTACACGTCCCTCGACCTGCCAGGCACCGTCGCGCGGCAGCTGCTCGTGCCCGCCGCGCTGACGTTGTTCTTCCGCTTCGTCCGCGCGCCGGCACGGCTGCTCGCGCTGACGCTCGCGGTCGCCGGCATGGACATCGCCTTCGTGCACCCGACGTACGCACTCTTCCTCGCGCTCCCGCTCGTCGGCTTCGGGCTCGCGCGGCTGCTCATCGCGAGGGCCGACGCGCGCGTCAGCATCGGCGGCCTCGTCGCGTACGGCGCACCGGTGCTGCTCGTGTTCGCCTGGCTCGAGCCGATCGTCGCCGAGACGCGCTCGCACAACCCGAGCAGGGCCGTGCTCACGGACCAGCTCGCGCACTACGGCCGCGACCTCGTCGTCCATTCGCCGACCGACTTCCATCTCGCCGCCGGCATGCTCGCGCGCAGCGGCGCCGTCGCGATCGCCGCGCTCGTGCTCGTTCCTCTGGCCGGGCTCGCCGCGCGTCGCCGGTGGAGCGCGCTCGTCCTCGGCGGCGGGGTGCTCGTGCTCGGCCTCGAGCTCTGGTCGCTCGTCTTCACGCACTTCACCGACCTCGTGTCGCTCTCCCAGGCCCGCCGCGCCGCCGGGTTCGTCCCGTTCGCCTTCGCCCTCGCCGGCGGCGCCGCCGTGGCCACGCGCTTCCTCCGCCTGCTCGTCGTTCCGGTTGCGCTCGCGGCGGGGATCGTCCTCCAGCTCGAGTACCCGGGGAGCTTCGGCTCCCAGCCGATGTCGAGCCCCGGGATCGCCGCCTGGGTCGCGCTCTTCGGCGGCGTCGCCGCACTGGCGCTCTCGGCCTGGCGAAGCGGGCTTGCGCTCGAGCGGCCGGGACCCGTCGCCGCGCTCGCCGTCGCCGTCTTCGTGCTCCCCGTCGCCGTCCACGGCTTCGCCCACTGGGAGGCGCAGAAGACGGCCGACGGGTACGCGCTCACGCCGGGGCTCGTCGACTACCTGCGGCGCGACGTCCCGTCGCGCGCGGTCGTCTTCGCGGATCTGGAGACGAGCTACCGCATCTCGGCGTATGCGCCCGTGTACGTCTGCTCGGCGCCGCCCGCGCATGTCGCCGACACGAACGCGAACCGCCCGTACGCGCGCCGCGGGGATCTGCTCCGGTTCCTACGGACCGGGAGCCTCGCGATCCCGCGGCGCTACCACGCCGGCTGGCTCGTCCTCCGCGCGGGCGAGCCGGTCGCGCGCGTCGAGGCGCAGGGGGCGCGTGCGGTCTACCGCGATGCGAGCTTCATCGTGTTCAAGCTCTGATCGCCGGTCACCTCGAACTCGGTCGCGGCGGACCCGGTGTTCCCGCGCGTGTCCGATGCCTGCACCTGGAGCGCGTAGGAGCCGTCGAGGAGGCTGATGCCGTGCGTGAGCCAGAAGACGTATCTGCCCGGGTGGTCCGGCCGGTTCTGCCGCGTGCCGGGCGCATAGATCGCGGTGTACTCCCTCGGCGAGTGGAACGTCCGGAAGTCGACCGCCGTCGTCCACGGCACGACGGGGGCGCCGTCCTCGAGCAGTCGCCAACGCACCATCTCCGGAGTCCAGATCGCGCCTCGCCAGGGAGCGGGAGGCAGGATCGGCGGCACGTCGTAGGCGCGGACGGTCGCCGTGACCGTCCCGTTCGAGGCGTCGACGTCGATCGGCCCGACGACGGGAACCGTGTGATCGCGGAAGGGCGTGAGGCCGCCGCGGCGCAGCGGGTTCACGTACGTGTGGCCGTTGTACTCGGCGAAGTGCACGTGCCCGAAGCCGGGGCGGACGACGCCGATCTTCTCGCCCTTCTTCACGTAGGAGTGCTCGGGCACGGTCGCGCGGACGTGCCAGTACGAGAACTCGTGCCCGCCCGGCTGCCGGACGGCGATCGCGTCGGAGTAGATGAAGGCGGTTCCCGAGGCGACCGAGTACACGGCCGTGCCGTCGCGCGCGGAGATGTCGACGCCGAAGTGGAAATAGAGGCCGAAGCGGGGATCGTCGAAGGCGGCACGGACCGCGTGCTGTCGATTGAAGGGCTTGAGCGGCCAGCCGTACGCCTGCGCGAAGCTGGGCGCGCAGAGCGCCACGGTGATCCCCGCTACGAACACCACAACCCTCGACACGGCCCGCCCAGACCGTAGCATCGAGTCGGTGAAGCTCCTACTCGTGACGCTGTACTTCCCGCCGGCGGGCGGCGGGGGAGTACAGCGCCCGCTGAAGTTCGCGAGCCACCTGCCGGCGCTGGGGATCGAGACCCACGTGCTCGCGCCCGACGACCCGAAGTGGCTGTACGAGGATGCCGACCTGCCGCTGCCGACGCAGGCGTGGGTACACCGCGCACGCTATGTCGGGCCGCGGGGACGGCGCCTCGCCGACGAGCTGCACGGCCGCTCGGGCGTCGACCTCGCCGTGCGCCGCGCGTCGACCGTCGGCCGGCGGCTGCTCGTCCCGGACGAGAACGTGACGTGGACCGCGACCGCGATCCCCAAGGCGATCTCCATCGCCCGGTCCGAGGGCATCGACGTCGTGCTGACGACGTCGCCGCCGGGCTCGGTCCACCTCGTCGGAGCGGCGGTGCAGGCGGCGACGGGCGCCAAGTGGGTGGCCGACCTCCGCGACTCGCTCGGGGCGCATCCGCACCGGGCCGCGGAGCGGGCGGCCGTGCGCGTGAAGGAGCGGGCCGCGCGGGGCGTCGCGACCCTCGTCGCGCGGAAGGCGGACGCGATCGTCGCGGCCGCCGACGCGATCGCGGACGAGGCCCGTGCCCTGCGTCCGCGGGGGCCGGTGGTGACGATCGCGAACGGCTGCGACTTCGACGACTTCGCCGGGCTCGAGTACGCCCGCGCCGACCGCTTCCGCGTCACGCACACCGGCTCGTTCTTCGGCAAGCGCGACCCGAAGCCGTTTCTCCAGGCCCTCGCGGACTCGGGTCTCGAGGACGTCACCGTCCGCTTCGTCGGCGACTTCCGTCCGGGCGACCGCGAGTTCATGACGGGACTCGGCCTCGCCGACCGCGTCGAGCTCGTCGACTACGTCCCGCGGCGGCGGTCGCTCGAGCTCCAGCGCGAGAGCGAGGTGCTGCTCCTGCTCATCCCCGAGGCCGCCGGCCGGGGCCGCGGCGTGCTCTCCGGCAAGGTGTTCGAGTACATCGCCGCCGAGCGCCCGATCCTCGCCGTCGTGCCGCCGGACGGCGCGGCCGCGAAGCTCCTGCGCGACACGGGTGCGGGCGAGGTCGTCGCGCCCGAGGACGTCGACGGCATTCGCGCGGCGCTCGTCGACCTGCACGCGCGCTGGCGGGAGGGCCGGCTCGACGCGCCGCCGCTCTCGGACGAGTGGCGCGACCGGCTCTCGCGCGCGAGCAGGGTCGAGGAGCTCGCCGACCTGCTCAGGAGCCTGTCGTGACCGCCGGCCGCCCGACGATCTCGACCGGGCTCTCGCGGGGATCGTGGCCGTCGGGCCGGTACCCGAACCGGGCGGCCACTTCGCCGCAGCGCTCCGCCACGATCGCCACCTGGGCGGGCGTTATCTGCTCGAGGCGATCGTCGGCGTAGAGTGGGTACCACTTCCGATCGCTCGGCAGCGTCGCCCACGGCATCGAGTCCTCGGCCCGGGGGACCATCGCCGGGCCGTAGTCGAGCCCGGTGAAGGAGCAGAGCGCCCGTACGACCGTCTCCGGGCTCGCCAGGAAATCCTCGAAGCGGACGACCGCAAGCCCGCCGGCGCCCCCGGCGTCCTCGAGGGCGATCCGGTGCGCGTTCGCCCAGTGCTCCGAGACGATCTCGAGGCGCTGCTCGGGCGTGAGGCTCGTGGCGAACGAAGGCGGCTTGCGCTTCACCGCCGACGGACACGCACCGTACGGGTTCCGCACGACGAGGACGAAGAGGGGACGAGCGTCCTCGAGCAGCGCCGCGATCAGCGGCATCTTCACGGTGTAGGAGTGGGTCTTGTCGAGGAAGCGCGCATCCGGGCCACGGCCGTACACGGCGAGGTGCTCGCGCAGGAGCCGTCGGAACTGCGCCGCGTCGCCCGGCTGCGCATCCTCTGCGGTCGCGCGGTAGCGCGGAAGGAGCTCGTCGCCGGCGAAGGCGCTGCTGTGGTGGGTGCCGAGCGTCTCGCTCGCGATGTCGAACCGGTGGCTCGATCCCCACAGTGAGCGCGGAAGCCGGGCCATTCGGCTCCGGACGATCGCGAGCTCGTCGGTGCCCGTCCAGTGCTCCGAGCCGCCCGAGACGGTCACGACCGCGGGATTCCGCCGCAGGCAGCGGCCGACGAGCGTCCCGCCCGATCCCTGGGTACCGAGGATGAAGATCGGCCGGTCGAGCCGGACGCGGTCGACGCGCGGCCCCAGCCGGCGCGGAGAGACGCGCCACCGATCGCGGTAGTAGATGCGGGCGACCTTGACGGCCGCGGTCCGCGCTCGCGGCGAGGTGCCGTCGCCGGCGACCAGGTAGCGCATGAAGCCGTATGGCACGGTCGGACTCTAGTCCCGCCGATAATGTGGATCCGTGACGTCCGCGGTCGCCGCCGACCTACCGCGCGCGGTCGCCCGCCCGCGCCTCGCCGACTTTCTCTTCTTCGCGACGTTCTTCTGCGTCACGTTCGAGAAGGTGCACTGGAACGTTGCGGGCACCGTCGAGATCTCGGACGTCCTGACGATCCTCTTCCTCGTCGCGTTTGCGCTCGAGAGCCGAGGGGCTTGGCCGCGGACGACGGGCATCCTGGTCGGCTTCTTCGCCGCGTTCATGGTCGTGTACCTCCTCGCCTTCTACAACCTGCAGACGAAACAGGCGCTCGACCAGTACGAGAAGGGGATGGTGAAGTTCGTCCTCCACTTCGTGTTCCTCGCCTGCGCCGTCACGTTCCTCGCGCGCCGGGGGGAGAGGTTCTACTGGCGCACGATCGGCTGGTTCGCGGCCGGCCTGCTCGCGAACGCGGTGTACGGCGTGCTGCAGCTGCTCGCCGCGCGCGCCGGCCACAACCTCGACCACACCGTGCTCTCGCCGCTCACCGGCGGTGCGAGCTCGATCAACATCTACGGCTCCGTGAACGGGGCCTCGGTGTACCGGCCGAACGCCCTCACGGGCGACCCGAATCATCTCGGGATCATGCTCGACGTTCCGCTCCTCGCCCTCACGCCGGTGTACCTCCGTCTGGGGAAGGGCCATCGGCTGCGCTGGCCGCTGGGGCTCACGCTTGCGTTCCTGCTCCTCGTCCTCATCGCGACGCTGTCGCGCAGCGGCGCGCTCGGACTGCTCGTGGGCCTCCTCATCCTCGCGATCCCGTACCGGCGCTTCGTGTGGTCGCGCCTGCTGCTCGCGCCGCTTGCCGCCGTCGCGCTCGTCGTCGCGTACCTCTTCTACTCGCGCCGGCACTTCTTCTCGGTCGTCATCTCGTCGCGGCTGCAGACGGGCGGCAAGTCGACGTCGGCGCACTTCGCCGTCTACAACTTCATCCCCCACGTCCTGCACTCGAACCCGCTGCTCGGGCTCGGGCTGAACACGTTCTCCGTCTACTACGAGTTCGTCACCGGGAAGACGAACTGGGGGCCGCACTCGTACTGGGTCGCGCTCGTCGTCGAGACGGGTCTCGTCGGCTCGCTGCTCTTCGTCGTGTTCCTCTGGTACGTCTTCACGCGCCTGCGTGCGGCCCGTGCGCTCGGCCGCGTGCTCGACCGTGCGGGCGACCCCATGGGGCGGCACGTGCGCCCGCTCGCGTGGGGGCTGACGGCGGCGCTCGCGGGGACGATGGCCGCGAACTTCTTCTACCTCACGATGCAGTTCTATTACTTCTTCGGCGTCGTCGCGCTCGCGCTGGCGCTGCCGGTCGTGTTCACTGCGAGACGGGAACCAGCATCTGCGTCGACCCGTCCGGCAGGATCGCCTCCAGCTCGACCCGACCTTTCGTGAGGGTCGGCTCGAGAACGATGCCGTTCAGCCGCGTCCGTCCGCTCGCGTCGATCCCGGAGGGCGAGGCGTTGCCGAGCTGCCACGTCTGCAGGTCACCCGTGATCGGGGTCGAGCCGGCGACGATGAACGGGGTCACGTCCTGACCGTCGGCCTTGCCGATCGTCATGGGCGTGGGCGCCCCGTCGATGGTCTCCGGGAGCAGCATGCTGTTCTGCTCGTCGGCTGAGTGCTCGAATTCGAAGAAGCTGTCCGTCGCTTCTCGCACGAAGCTCGCGCCCGAGAACTCGAGTGAGTCGGTTCCGCCGTAGTAGTTGCCGATGTAGATGTCGGTCGCGCCCGAGAGCTGGCCGATCGTGCCCGCGCTGGTGTCGGTTCCGAGGAGCCACGACCAGACGGGGGTCGTGTCTCCGAGCGCGGCGCCACAGCCGAAGCCGACGGCAACGACTGCCGCCACGATTGGGAGCCTCAGCCGACTCATCGCCGGTTCCCCTGCGCGATCAGCTGCTTGCGAGAGCCGACGATCGCGTAGAGCTTGACTTGGCCGTTGACGAGCTCGGGATCGAGCGTGATGCTTCCGATGCGGAGCCGTCCCTTCCCGTCGATGGCCGCGACAGTCTCGTCCGGAGAGCGTCCATTGCTCGAGGTCGGACTTCTGCCCGGCGGTGCCGGCGACGATGAGCGTCGTGCGGGAGGCCGGGTTTGCCGATCTGAATCGGCGTCCGCGTCGCAGGTACCCAGGAAGTAGGCGTTCAACGTCGCGGACGGAGCTGCCTTTCGGATGGGCGAACACGAACTGGCCGTCGTCGGACATCATGCGCGTGTGGTACGCGCGCAGGTCGATATCCCCTACTGATTGCACGACGAGGGTATTCGAGTCGGACTGCTGGCCCACGTGGCCGCTGTCCGTGCCCTCGTACCACACCCAGCCCGGCGGTTGCGCTCCTCGTGCGTGCTGGGCGAAGGCGACACCGCCGCCGCCGGCCAAGACGAAGATGCAGCCTACGAGCACCAACCTGCGAATCCCGAACACTCTCATGCTCACGACCTCCGGACTCGAGTACTGTCGGCCACATCCACCAGGGCAGACA
>CAVWBZ010000020.1:0-240110 GCA_963753295.1 uncultured Actinomycetes bacterium
AACACGCATGTGGTGCCGTAGTGCCAGCCAAGCTAAGAGACGGCCGTCTGCTTCTCACTGGGACGCTTGCCACGGGCTGCCGATGCGCGACCGTGAGTGCTCGCGCCGGAATGGCAGCCGGTCTCTCTACGGCTGTGCTTTGGTATTCGCCCTCAAGGTGGAAACAAACAGGGTCGTGCCGGACAGAAGATAGGTAGGGGACGGCATTGGGCGACATTTTCGGCGGATCGGTTCGAGGCTCTCTATCGGGCGCATGCTGGCGCCGTGTTGGCGTACTGCCGCCGTCGGGATGCGTCTGGTGCGGAAGATGCGCTTGCGGAGACTTTCCTGGTTGCGTGGCGGCGGCTGGACGATGTGCCGCGGGAGGAGCTCCCGTGGCTTCTCGGTGTTGCGCGTCGTGTGGTTGCCAATGCGCGGCGGGCGGATGTCCGTCGTGACGCGCTCCTTGAACGTGCTGGCTCGCAGGGCCTCAACGCCGGTCGCTCCGTCGGCACGAAGAGCCTGGTGATGGAGGCGCTGGGACGACTGACAGAGCCCGACCGCGAGGTGCTCTTGCTCCACGCTTGGGAAGGTCTGTCGGCTGCGGAGGCGGCGGCCGTTCTCGGTTGTTCTCCGGTCGCCTTTCGGTTGCGCCTGTATCGAGCGCGTCGCCGTCTGGAACATGTACTCGACGAGATCGGCGCGGATGCTTCTGCTCCGACGCGACCGCCGGTTGTGAAGACACAAGGAGCCTCGGAATGAGCAGCTACGTCGAGCGGCCGTTGCACATGTTGGTGGCCGCGAATCCGGTGCCGGACTCGATGCAGGACGAACTCGCTCGGGAAGCATCGGGGTTGTTCCCGTCACTCGTCGAGCGCATACGCCGCGAGGAACCGATGTCCGCTCCGGCTTCCCGCTTTCGGCGGAAGCCGCTCGTTGTCGCTGCAGTGATGGTGCTTCTCATCGCGGCGATCGTCACTCCGGCGTTGGCGTTCCGGGCGCAGATCGTCGATTTCTTCACCGCTGCGCACGCGCCGAAGAGCGTGGTGGTCGACTTCAAACGGATGGAGGTCGAGCAGCGGATCACGCTCGCCCCGCGGACGTATCCGGCTGTGCTTTCCGGTCGCGCACGCCGGATCGCCAGCACTCGCGTGAATGGCACAAGGAACGTTCTCTATGTCGCACCGACAAAGAACGGCGGCTTTTGCGCAATGTGGTCTCCCGAACGAGGCGCCGAGGTGCTATTTGCGTGTGTCAACGGGCGGCGGCTTGCCAAAGCTCGGTGGTCTGCGCTTCGCCGAGATGAGCTACTCGTCGATGTATCCCTCGCTCGGCGTGGACACCGTCGGCGGTGTCGTGTATGCGCGTGGGGCGACCGTGGAGCTCCGCTACGCCGACGGCGCCAAAACGACGATCCCGTACGTGTGGGTCACAGCCCCCATCAACGCCGGGTTCTTCATCTACGGCGTGCCCTCCAACCGGCGTGCGGGGAGGGTTCGGCCCGTCGCGCTCATCGTCACACGCGGGGGAAAGACGCTAACGCGGCAGTCAATCGAAAACGTTAGCGCGGAGCCTCAGACTCTCGCTGGTCAGGGTCTCGTTGACCATGTCGACCGCTGGGGTCAGAGCATCCAGACGCCAACGGAGGCCGTGTGGTCGAAGCGGCATCTGACCTACGACTTCCTTCTGAGCGACGGCACCAGCGTCGAGCTCTGGGTTACGCCCTCCCGTAAGAGCGCAGACCGGCGCTGTTACGTCGGCTCGGCACCC
This sequence comes from uncultured Actinomycetes bacterium, assembly GCA_963753295.1. Lineage (GTDB taxonomy): Bacteria > Actinomycetota > Thermoleophilia > Gaiellales > Gaiellaceae > Palsa-739. Next base: position 1,750 of record CAVWBZ010000020.1, read on the forward strand.
TCCAACGGATGCGAAGCGGCCGTGCTCGCGGGACAGCCCGTGCAACTTCAGCTCCCCACAGGCGTCGGCAGTGGCGGAGGCGGCGAGGGTGACCATGAGGCGCTTCTCTGGGGCCGCGTCGCCGCCCGTGTCCAGCGCGTAGAGCTGGACTTTCAAGACGGCACGCAGCAGGTAGCAACGCCACGAGACGGCTTCCTCATCGCCAAGATCAGCTTCGCCCATTCGCGGCTGGGGCATCGGCTCGTGCGAGCTGTCGGCCTAGACCGCTCCGGACACGTCGTCGGCGTCGACCACTACAACCCCGCCACCCCCGGCGTCTACCCGTGCCGCAAGCCCAAGAACTACGGCTACGGCGTCACCAGTTGTCCGTGAGCGTCGCCTTCGCCGGTGAGTACCGCGCTCGCTGGTCGTGTCGTGGGCATCGCTAAAGGAATCCGGTCGTCCTAGCCTCTATCTGGTGATGGACGAGCGGGGCCGGGCGGTTGAGCAGGTGTACCGAGATCGGTATGTGGGGTTTCGCAACGCGGTCGCGACGGTCACCGGCGACTACGAGAGCGCGCGTGATGCGGTGCAGGAGGGCTTCGCGCGGGCGTATCGGTCGCGCTTGCAGTTTCGTGGGGAAGGGGCGCTTGAGGGCTGGGTATGGAGGATTGTTCTGCGGGCCGCTCTGGAGCAGCGCGGCCCGGATACCTCGACATCGCTCGACGAGATCGAGGTCGATCTTGTCGAACCGGCACGTGACCCGGCTCTCGCCGAAGCGCTGCGTGAGCTCTCGCCGAGACGGAGGCTGATGGTGTTCCTGCGCTATTTCGCCGACCTCCCGTACGAGGCGATTGCGGAGGTGTGTGAGGTCGATGAGGGAACGGTGGCGGCGACGTTGGCGCAGGCAAGGGCAGCGCTTGCGCGGCGGCTGACTGAAGAAGGAGTGCGGCCATGACGCAGCTTCGCGACGATCTGCTCGCACCGCGGTTCGCTGCGCTTGCGAACCCGGTCGACGACTCCAACTGGCACGAGATCGTTCGCGCAGAGCGCCCGCGGCGATGGATGCCTTCTCATCATCGGCGGCTGCTGTTCGCGCTCGCGTTCGCTGTTGCCGGTCTGCTCGTTGCGGCCGCGTTTGCAAGCGGACTCGCGGACCGCTTCAGCGCCTGGGTGTCCGGGAAGCCGGGCCGTCCTGCACCGGCAGGACTCCAGCACGGCTTCGACGTGCGGAACCGCGCCGCCTACGCCTCATTCCCGGCCGGGACGAAGCTGCGGCTGCTGCTGACCCGGACGGTGGGTGGAACGACGTTCAACTTGCTCGGGTTCCGAAACGGCGACGCGTACTGTCTGCGACTTGTTCGCGCCGACCTGGCCAGCGGACTCGGTCGCAACGAGTGCTTGCGCGCCGAGGAGCTCTCCGGCCTTCCGGCTCTCGTTGTGAGCGATGTCTGGTTCAGCGTCGGCAAGACTGCGAAGAACATCAACGGCGTGTACGGGTTCGCCGCCGACAATGTGCGCGCTCTGCGCGTCGAACGGCTGCGCGGCGAGGACACCGTGCCGGTTGTGAACAACGTGTTCCTGTCGCTGCGGTCTACGCCCGCTGGCAGTGTGCAGCACCACCCGCTGCCGAATCCGGTGATCGCCGTCCACGCTTTGTTGCGCGGCGGCGGTTCGCGCAACATCCCCTACAGCACGAACACCATCGGGGGCGGAGTCGTGCCCGGTGGCACACGGCCGAGCAGTCCCTCGTACTTCGCTTCTCCGCCGCGAACGGCTGTCCCCGGGCCAGCGTTCGCGGCGCCGGGCCAAAGAAGGTCACGGCGCCGATCGCGCATCCGACGATCGGCTGGTTGAAGCGGCATCAGCCGCGCGGCAATCCGCTGCCGCACCTCCGATTCCAGAACCCGGTCTTCGGCCGCGTCATCCAGCCCGACCCCGACGACCCGATCCGGATCGGCATCGGCGTCGGCGGACGAGGCGCCCTATGCAGCTACTACTTCACTCCCCTCGCCCCGATGACCAGGGACTATGGCGGCGGCTGCGGCGGATGGTTCCAAACCGGGCCGATCCAGCTCGGAAGCTGGTTCCAGGCACCCATCCAGCACTTCAACGGCATCGTCGCCGACGGCATCACCCACGTGACCGCGTTCCTCGCCAACGGCCGCATCATCCAGGCTGCGCTGCGTGACAACGTCTTCGAGGTCGCGATCCCCGCAACTGAGCTCCCGGGACGGATCGTCGGCTACGACGCAAACAACCGCGTCGCCGGGATCGTCGAGCTCGGAGGGAACAGCGTGCTCAAGACGTGTCCGCGGGCAGCGTTCACAACGCCCGTCTCGCAGCTCCCGCCGCCGAAGCAATGGGAGAAGCTCGACCTCGGCGCACTCACCGTCAACGGTCAGGACATCCTCGGCATGACCCCGCAGCAGGTCGAGACGGCGCTCGGCAAACCGACCGTCGTTCTCGGTGCGGCGCAGCGGACGAACGGTGTCGCGATCCCCGAGTTCCGCTACGGCGGCCAGGAGCAATCCACGGTCGGCCTCATTGTCAGCTTCTCGAAGAAGGGCAGCCGCATCTTCGCCAACCGCCTTTACTTCCAGTCGCCTTCGCTCGTCGACGCCAAGCTTGGCCACGTCCTGCGCGTGCAGCCGTCGGACCTCCAGCAGGCGATCACGCGTACCTACGGGGGTGTCTACCGGCTCTACCTCAGCTACGGCAGCGACCCCAGCCAGGGATGCACCGCCATCCTTCCGCGGCGGAACGCTCCGCGCGGCATCAGCCTCGGCATGAACCCGTACCGGCCGTCGCGTCCCTACCTCACCATCAGCGCCAACGCGCTCGGGTAGGGGTCTGACGCCGGGTGTTGTCGGCTAAAGATTCTCGGGCTTTGAGCCGGTCGTATCTAGTAGTGGCTGGTCGGCACCGAGCGGGCGCGAGCCTCGATGAGTTGCGGGTGGTGTACGAGCGACGGCTCCCCGATTTCCGTCGGGTGGCGGCGGGGATCGTCGGCGACCGAGAGGCGGCATGTGACGTGGTTCAGGATGCGTTTGTGCGGGCGGTGCGTCTGCGTGGCTCGTTCGTTGGGCGCGGGCCGCTTGAGGCATGGGTGTGGCGGATCGTCGTGAACGTCGCGCGCGACCGCTCCGGAGCCCGACACCGGGACGAGCCGGTCTCCGTCCCACTAGAGGCCACTGGTGCCGATGAGCGGGATGAGCGGGCGGAGCTCGTTCGGCTGGCCGTGGAGCAGCTTCCGGAGCGGCAACGGCTCGCGTTGTTTCTCCGCTACTACGCCGATCTCGACTACGCGTCAATCGCGTCAGCGCTCGACGTCAAAGGCGGCACGGTCGCTGCGACCTTGAATGCTGCGCACAAGCGTGTGCAGGAGCTTCTGTCGGAGGTGGCGTGATGAGCTTCAACTCGGTCGGTGAAGCCCTCGATCTGCTCGTGGCGCCGTTTAGCCACGACGGCGACTGGGACGAGATCGTTCAGCGGGCGAGCGCCTACGAACGTCAGCCGACGCGGCGGCGACGCCGCCTTCTTGTCTCGTTGGTCGCCGCAGCGCTTGTCGTCATCGCTCTTGCAACGCCCGTCGGCGGCGCGATCGTGCGCGGGCTCGGAGACTTTTCTGACTGGCTGACCGGGCATCCGGGAACACCGGCGAGCCAGAGCGAGCGCAAGGCGTTCGCACTTGAGACCCACTCCTGGTTCGGGTTCCCGGCGCACACCGCGCTCCGGCGTCTGGTCGTGTCCAGGCAGGGTGGGTTAACGGCTGAGCTGTACGGCTTCCGCAGCTCGGATGCGCTGTGTCTGCGGTTGGTGGTGTCCGGCTCTGCCTCCGGGGTCGATCTTGCCTGCGCGCCGCTCGCGGAACTGCGAGCGCGGAAGCAGCCAGCGCTCGTTCTCGCTTCGGACTACGGCCTCGGTGTTTCGGCGCCGGTGAGCGATGGGCCGCTTGTGGTCCGGCCGCCGAGGGCATTGCTGACGGTCGGCATCGTCGCCGACGGCGTCAACCGGATCATCGTTGGTCGTAGCGACGGAACGAGGACGACCGCGGTCGTGCATGGCGACGCCTTCGCTTCGCTCGCGCTCCACCCATCACCGGAGCTTCGTGTCACGCACGTGTGGGCTGAACGTGCGGGCAAACGCGTTTCAATCCCGTTCGTCGCTGCGCCAACGCCCCTTCGGCCAATGATTCCGGGGCAGCATCAGCAACCGGCCGGACCGAGCAGTGTCCAGCGGCCCCTTCACACCGGCTCGATCGGCTGGTTTGCTCGCCGCGTCCTGCGCGGTCAGGCAGTGCCTCAGCAGCTCCATCACATCGGCCTTGTTGGTGGCGCGGCCAACGTGATCTTTGAACGGATGGTCGCGCCCGACGCGCAGTCGCCGGAACGAGTCGTTATCAGTTTGCTTCCCGCCGGGCACCGCTTCTTCGGCGGGCGTCTGCACGACAACAACCAGGTGTGCGCCGAGCTGGTCGGCGGCGTCTACAGCGCTGGGCGCACTGCCGGAGGCGGCTGCTGGCCCGCCGGGCGGCTGTTCTCCACCGGCCCGTTCACCGAGGCCGTCACGCAGGGGCAGAACAACCAGTACGTCAACATCGTCGGCCTCGCAAGCGACGACGTCGCCAGACTGCGGCTGTACCTCTCGACAGGGGAATACGTCCCGGTGGCACTCGGCGCCAACGCGTATGTCGTCCAAGCGCCGCTCACCAAATACCCGCTGCGTCTGGTCGGCTATGACGGACGCGGACGCGTCATCGGCATCACCACCCTATGGGGCAACACGCGCATGCCGCCGATCGAAGCCGCCCCAATACAAGGAGCGAAATGGCGCACCGTGATCCACAACACGGCAGGCACGCTCATGACGGCGCCTTCCACCAAAGGCGGGACCTGCCTCGGAATTCGCTACCGGGGCGGGGCAATGATCGAGTGCCCACCGCACCCCGCTCCCCGGTCAATCTCCGTCGGGGCCACCCATGTGGGTGGCGGGCTCACCATCACCGGAACGAGCGGGTCCCAGATCGCGCGCATCGTTGTCCAACTTCGGAGCGGTGACCGCGTGACGGTCAAACCTGTGGACGGCTTCGTGTTCACGTTCCTTGCCCACCAGTCAACGCGAGAGGTCATCGCGATCATGGGATTCGACCAAGCGGGACGTCAGCTCACGCGAACGCGGTTCTCACGGTGAGCATCCGAGCCGGTGACACCGAGAAGAGCGGCGACGTATCAGAGCTGATGCGCTGGCAGGGGACGACGCCGGACGGGTATGCGCTGGTCGTCGAGCGTCACGGTCGAGGCCAGTTGGTGGTGACGGTCGCGTCGGTGAGTCGCAGCCGCAACGACTCCCTTGAAGCGGCGCTCGTGGAGGCGGGAGGCGGCTCGGTGCCGCAGGCGTGGGCGGAGCAGGCGGCGAAGATGATCCGCGCCCATGCGGCCGCGGGTGATGCGATTTCCGTACCGGTCGCGAACGGTTCCCGAACAGGGGCGGCGTAGGTTCCCTGGCGATGGCAGCTCGTACGCTTATGGCTGCGCTCTTGTTCGGCGCGCTCACGGCGGTATCGAGTACACCGAGCGGGTTCGCCGCAACCCACCAGGGTCAGCCTTCTTCTCAACCTCGCTGGCTTGCTCCTGCCGAGAAGCAGTTCCGTGACCGCGTGCTTGGTGGGGCAAGGCCGGTCAGGACGTACCTGATCTCGTACCCGCGGAAGATCGCGGTTGTGTTCGAGTTCGATCGGGTGGTGATCTGCGGGGCGTGCAGCGCACCGTCGAACGCGTTGCTGCCGCGTGGCCGCCTCATCCGCATCAGCTTCGACCGGAGAACGCACGCGGTTCGCAACGCCGATGGACTGCGGTTCTGCGAGGCCCGAGGGATGTACCCGCCCAAGAGCGCATGCCTTCAGCGATGACGCTCGTTCGTCGCTTGATCACCGTCGCAGCAGTCGGCCCGCTCATGCTCGCAGTCGCCGGAGGAGCAGCGGTGGCCGGTCATCAACGTCCGCTCACGCTCTTGATCGGTTCGAGCTCGGGCGGCTACCCGATGGCGGGCGGAGGCCCGTCCGGCAGCACTATCCGCTTCATCGACCGGGGCACGTTTCGGATCGGGCTCCTCGTACGCAACAACTCATCCAAGCCGGTCACCCTCGTCGGTGCGCGCACACCGGAGCCGTTGCACAGCCTCGTCCGGCAGATGCGTGCCGGGTTCTCCCGGTACACGCCCTGCACCGATGGCCGGTTGTGCCCGTGGCCGAGCGCGCCCACGTCGACGAAGCCGCTCACGCTGCGGCCGCACGCTGAGGCGGCAGTCGAGCTCAACTACCAGATCGTCTCCTGCGCGAAGGCGAAGGTGTCGACGACCGCGAGCGCGAGCTCGCTCGTTCTGAGCTACCGCTACGGCGCAGGGTCGATCGCGCAGGAGGCCGTGCCGCTGGGATACGGGCGGCTGCATCTGCAACGCCCCGCCGGGGTGGAGTGCCTGCCCCGCCCGTACAGCTATATCGGCCTGGTCGGTTCCTTCACGACTTCACCCGAGCACAAGCCGACTCCCGGCAGCGACGGCGACACGTGCAAGAAGACCGCGACTGGCGGGCTCACCTTCCGCAGCCGCGAGTTCATGGACCGCTCCGGCGTCACCTTCCGGATCGAGATCGACTTGCCCCGCTACCGCGGCACTGGCAGCTACCACAGCGGCGGGCAGACGCTCGGCCGGGCGACCGTGACCGCGATCGGCGGGTTCGGGACGCCGGGGCCGGGAACGATCTTCCATGACCCAAACGCCACCGTGACTGTCACGACGGCGCACGGGACGACGCTCGGCGGTCGCCTCACCGCCGTCTTCTCCGGCCACCGTCGCTTCTTCCGCGCATACGGCGCCTGGCGATGCACCGTGCTGGGATGACGCGAATGCTCGGCGAGCGTCGTACAACGAGCAAGGCGCTCTGGGCGACGTCGCTTCTTGTGGCCGTTGTCGCTGGAGCGGCGACGGTGTCCGCGGGTGGGAGTGCGGCAACTGGTGGCGTGCCTGCTCTGCAAGCGGACGGGATCGGAGCGGTTCGGTTCGGGCTGCCGAAGGCGACGGCGGTGTCCGAGCTGAGCGACCTGTTCGGAGCTCCGTCGGCGCGGTTTGTGAACTCGGGGTGCGGTCCGCGATACACCGAGGTCGCCTGGGGTGAGCTGTACGCAGAGTTCCGGCTCGGCAAGTTCTCCGGGTACCGCTATCTCCGAGACGGCTGGCCGCCGAAGACGTATGCCCACGGGCCGCCTCCGGCGAAGGTTGTATCTCCGAGGATTGCAACTTCGAAGGGGATCACGCTCGGCAGCACGCTCGCGCAGGTCAGAGCGGCGTATCGACCGCTGCAACGAGTCGGTGCCGACTGGTGGCGATCGTCGAACCACCTCGTCTTCGTTGATGACGCTCTACGCGACCCGGTACCGCCAACGAGTCGCATCATCGAGATCAAGACCGGGACGTGCGGTGCCTTCTGAGACGGCGCGAAGCCTTTCCCAGCACCGCTTCGCCCGTCGGTCGCGTCCGTCAGAGCTGCGTCATCTGGAGGCACATCCGCTGACCCGGCTCGTCGTCGCCTCCGCGGTCGTTGCGTTCTCGCTCTCTGCGGCGTCTGCGGCCAGCAGCTACACGTATCCGCGCTTTCAGCCGGTGTCGGTCGCTTTCCTTGATGAGCAGCACGGCGTGCTTGCCGAGGATGACTGGAATTGCCAGAAGCCGGACGGCTGCCAGGGACGCATCCTGGTCACAGGTGACGGCGGTGCGCACTGGCGAGTCGCCTATCGGGGGCCGCGCGGCATGAGCCTTTACCCGGTCAGGGGCACGCGCGTCGTCTATGCGGTGACGAGCGACGTCATGATCGAGAGCACGGACGCGGGCCTGCACTGGCGGCAGGTAGCGATGCGGCCTGTGATCGTCAGCTTTGTGACGCCCACGCACGGGTGGCGGATCGGCTTCACGCTCAAGGCAATCCTGCGGCGGCCACCGCCAATAGAAGAGACCCGCGACGGCGGCCGGTCGTGGACGCCACGGGTGAACCCGTGCCCGCCACCCGACTACGGGCAGGTAGCCGCCCTGTCCTTCGCGACGACCACTCGCGGTTGGGCCGTCTGCGGCACGCAGCCAACCGGGGGGCTCCAGGACAAAGAGGTGTGGCAGACCGACGACGGCGGCACACACTGGCAGCTAGAGGCCCGCACCCATCCGATCGCGCCGCCCAAGCCGAGACCGCAAGTCGGCAACATCACCGGCTACGGCCGCGCGTCGAGCATCACCTTCCTCCCGAACGGGCGCGGCTGGTTGCTGCAAGACCGCGGCTACATGCTCACCACCGTCGACGGCGGACACACCTGGACGCCATCGCACATCACCAAGCCCGACACGATCGCGGCTCAGTCCGCCGACCTGCTCACCGACAACCTCGGCTTCGTCCTGCTGCGCGGCTGCACGGTCAGGCTTACGCGCACCACCGACGCTGGTAAGACCTGGACGACCCTGCAACGCTGGAACTCGCCGACGCAATGCTCCCCTCGCTAGCAGTGACGAGGGCCGCGGTCCGTGTCGTCGCGACGTGCGGTGCCGCCGTGCTTGTGCTCGCCGCTGCTGTTTCCGCGAGCGCGATGCCTCGCACAGCCGTCGGCAGGTGCGGGCTCGACCAGATGCGGGTGGCGATCGGCCCGCTGGTATCCGAGAAGACCGAGCAGCACACAGCGACCGTTCTGCTCACGAACGTCGGCTCGGAAGCATGCGTGCTCGACGGCTATCCGACGATCGCGTTGCTCGACGCTGCTGGCCGCCGCATCCCGTTCGTCTACACCCACGGCGGCGACCAGATGATCACCGCCGCACAACCGGCGCGAGTGACGATCAAGGTCGGCGGTGTCGCGGTCTTCGCCTTCAACAAGAACGCCTCGCTCTGTCGCACCAACCGGCGTGCGCACACGCTGCGCGTCACGCTCCCCGGCGGCGGGACGAGTCGCAGCGTTCGGCTGCCGCGGTATCCGATCCTCGACTACTGCCCCGGCAGCGACCCAGGCCGCTCCATCACCGTCTCACCGATCGAGGCGCGTTTCGCTGATGCCATGTGCCGGTCACAGGGCGCCTGCAGGCTCGGCCCACGTTCCGATGTGCGCGAGCGCGCAGCTCAGGATCGCCGCCCGCCACATCGGCGCCGCACTCGGCACCGCTGGCGGCTACCTCGCCTTCCGCAACACCTCCACGACGACCTGCCGCCTAACGGGCTGGCCGACGGTCGTCGGCATCACCGCGAGCGGAGCGGCTGTCCCCGCCGAGCGGCGCCGCTCGACCATGTTCGGACCGGACCCGCCCGCAGAAGGCGTGCCGGTCGTCGTCATCCGATCAGGCGAGCGCGCCGAGGCGGTCTTCACCGTCAGCGACATACCTCCCAGCCAACCGCCGGGGGCCACCTGCCCCGTCTACCACTACCTCCGCGTTACCGCGCCAGGCGGAACCCAGAGCACGCTGCTCTCTACATGGTTCAAGAGCCTCGGCTGGTGGCTTCCAGCTTGCACCGACGTCTGGGTCAGCATGGTCGTCCGAGCCGCCAGCCTGTACAAGGGCTAGGCCGCGCCACGATCGCTTCGTCCGCTGTACCTCTCGCGCAGGCTCGCAAAGAGCGGGTTTTCATTCATCACTCCCCTTGCGCGAGGAGGTGCATGCGGCATAGGCTCGCTTCGCCGAGTACGGGGTGCCTGAGGTTGAGGCCCCGCCAAGCGATCCGATGAAGGCTTCGGCCCAGTCTGGTTGGTTGGCGAGGCGGACGAAGGTGCTACCGGCTCGGCATTTCTATGCTCGACGGGGATGACGGCGGTTTGGCGACAGCCGGGACCTGTCTGGATAGCCGCTGCGTACTGATCGGTGATGGCCGCTGTTGCAGCGTTTGTGGTCGCGTTCGGTCTGGGGTTGTCCCGGCCGCCGCTGATCGGTGTCGCCTGCCGTCAGGCAAGTGTCACGACGTGTGGCCGGGTAGGTATCGCCGTGTGGCTGAAGCGACCGGCAAGGAGTGCGGTTGCCGTGCTTGCCGGTCGGCGGGTTCGATTGCATGCGGGCGGGCTGGGTGGCGTCGGGCAGCTACCGACCCTGCTCGAAGCGCTCGACACGTTGCGGGTTGCGGCGTAGCCCACGTCTCGCAACGGCCACGGCTTACTCTGGTGCATCCGCACAGCGAGCCTCAGCGCGAGGGCATCCGGCCGAAGCTGGGGCCACGCCGCCTAGACTCGGCCTGTGTCGATGATTGTTCTGCCACCGGTCGCGGCCGCGGCGCGCACGCTGGGTGTTCCGATCAAGGAAGCTGAAGTACACAGCGGCGTCGTAAGGCTTCGCGAAGCCCTTCTCTTGCTTCCGGTGGACGCGCCGGACCTCGTGCTGGCCCACGAGCTCGCGCTCGCATATGGGCGTCCGGACATCGTCGCAGCGGCGGTAGACGTCGGGCGGTGGCATGCATGGCGGAAGCGTGGCATCAAGCCGTGTACGGCCCCTCTTCCGGTGACGACGGCGCACGCACTGACAACGCTCGGTGGCAACGCGAGCGTCGATGAGCTGGTCGCATCTGGCGGCGGGCAAGGCGCGAAAGCCCGGGTTCGGCGCTCGCTCGCAACGCTCGCGGAACTGGGCTGGGTTCGCCGCCGCGGCGAGGTGGTCACCCTGCGTCTCGAACCTGGAGCGTCGGCATCGACTGCACAGTGGTCGCCTACACCGTCGACGACGACCGCGGTGACTTCGGGACTCTCCAGGAGCTGCTGCCGCCCTGGTTCCCCGAAGCGATCAACTACGGCGACCGGATCGCGTACAAGGGCCTCGCATACCTCGTGCCCGGTGTGGACGAGGTCACGGTCAAGGCAGAGGGGGAGTTCGCCATTGGCGAGGCGATCGCGGACATGTCCGGTGCCTGGTACTGCATCGAAGACGTCGACACCGGCGACGAGCTCTGGGTGACAGAACCGCTGCTGTACACCTCTTGCTTCCTCACCGACGAGAAGCGCCGCGCAGATGCCAAGCCCGACTGGGAAAAGCCCGAGGTCATCCCGGCCTTCTCTTCGTGACACTTTCGGCGGAGGACGCCGCCTCCAGGCCCTCGCTAGCCTACGTCAAGCTTGGAGGGCCCAATGGCTATTGCAGAGACGCTCATTGTCGAAGAAGGTTCCAGCCGCGACTGCATCGACGCGACGTACGTGCGCATTGCGTTCCGATTCGTCGACCCGACGAAGGTAGGCACTACACGGCCCAGCGCCTGAGTTGAGCTCCAACTGGCGTAGGGACTCGTGAAGCCAGCCCGCTGACGCCTTGCGACTCGACGACTACGACCGTCTCCCTTCGATGTACTCGACCCATCGCTCGATGTAGCGGATCGCATGCGGTCCGCCAACTGCTCTGTCACCCAACTCGGCGTAGCCGCGCCATATCGGCTCCAACTTGGCAAGGTCGACTCCGTCCCGCCTCCCCAGAGCGATCACCTCGGCAACTTCTTCGCCTGACACAACACCTCCGAAACCGCGTGTCCCAACCATGCTCCCGTAGACGTACCACCCACCGGGAGTACTACGGGCCTGATTAACCAGCCACCCGACGTACCCGCTCCCGCCGATGAGGTTCCGTCGTAACCACGATCGAGCCTCCGGGTGCGAACGAATGAGTTGCCGTTCCATGCGTCCGTCCTCAAGCACGTTAAGTCCGATGACGTCTGTGAGCTTCGTCGGTGCATGCAGCGCATGCTCAGAGTGGAGGACGTGACCTACTTCGTGCCAGAGCTCCGCGTGCATCTGCACGATCATCTCCGCTTCGCTGACTTCCGCGAAACACACATCAGCGTTAAGGTCAAGGGTCCTATTCGCTCGTTCGAAACTCGAACGGTTCCCGCGAATCAGCTTCAGACGAATGTTCTCTTGACCGGTGAGCTGGCATGCACGTTCCTCGAAGATGAGCCGCATCTCCTGCGACGCATCACTTGATCGGAGTCGCGTGACCGCCTCACGGACGAACGGATCGCGGTGCAGGCCGGGGGCCGTCTTCCACATCCGCCTCGACCATATCGGACAAGCTTTGGAGTCCTATCTCCTCGGCCACCAACGGCCAGACGAGGTAGAGGTCGTATACACCGATTAACTCAGCGCGCCGGAGCGCCAGCAGCGCGTTCTTGGCACGAGCTGCATCTTCCCGGAAGACATTCGCGTGAGTGCGATGACCGCGGTGCATGACAAAGCTCTACAGGTGCGCACGCCGTGGCGTGAGGACTTCATCTGCGTTCGTGCAGAGCGCTGTTCGCGCCGAGCTGGGCCGAAGGTGGCCCGGCGGACACTTTCTCGGTTGATGCACGAGGGTTACATGTCGTGCGGGTCACGGGCGTCGTGACGCCTTCGCTCAGGGGATGCTCTCGGCAGATTCATAGCCTGGGCTCACCCTGCTCTCACCGCGGGCGAGAAGACTCGAACCATGACAACCACACAGGCACAGCCGCACGTCGAGTGTCTCCTTGCACAGATCCGAGATCGCGTCGACGAGCTGGACCGGCTACGAGCGCGAGGCGTTGGCGGGCGCGCGCTCGCCGAGCGCGAGCAAGAGCTCTCCCACGTCCGCGGACAGCTGGCACGGACCGTTTCTCATCGTCGCGAGATCGGCAACGGCCGAAGAGAACTGCAGGTCGCATCTAGCGCTCCGCCGTAACCGCGAACCTGAACCAACCTCCGCGGAAAGGCCCTCAAGGAGCCTTCGGTGTTCTCCCCCGTCGTGCGAGGCGAACGACGGGATCGGGCCCCAGCTACATCACGGATCTTCAGAGCGAACATGCGACCGTGTGCCTCCACCGGTTCGTACCGGAACACCGTGCTCGACGATGGCTTCCCGGATGCGCGCGGAGGAGCAGTGGAAGCGGCGGGCGAGCTCGACGAGCCTCGCGCCCGCGGCGTAAGCGGCCGCAATCGAAACGCGGTCTTCAATGCTGAGAGGGGTCTGCGCATTCAGCGCGTACTTGCGAAGCTCGACGCCAGCCGCCTTCAGCGCGCGCCGGACGGGATCGTCGCTTAGGCCGTGGCGAGCGGCGATCTCGGCCGTGTTCAAATGCTCGACCTCGTACTCGTAGACGAAGTCGGCTGCGAGTGCAGGTGAGACCTGTCGTTCGCCGCGACCGGGTGGCCGGATCTGTTCGCCGCGTGAGCGCACGATTTCTTTGACCGTCCGTTCGCTGAGGTGGTATCGAACAGCGAGTGGGCGCAGGTGCGCACCGGCGGCGTATTCGGCGGCTATTGCATCCTGCAAGGGCTCGGGGACGACGGTCTCGCCGCGCGGGCCATGCGCATACAGCCGCGCGCGCGGCCGCGGTGCGCATCGCAGATTGCAGGTTCCACCGGCGCCCTTTCCCATGTAGCGACGGTAGGGCCACCCGGCCCCGCGCGATGCCTCTTCCACTTGCGCGGCGCGGACGGTCTCTGGCGGAGTGCCTACAGTGATGGCATGAGCAGCCGTGGCCGCGCATCGAGCTCCTCCCGAGCACGAGGCTCTCGGTTAGGAGGAAGGCTTTCCGACGAGCTGCCGCGGCTTCTTGACGAGCGAGAACTGACGCTGCGGGCGCTAGCCGAACGCATCGGGGTGAGCCATTCGCATCTGAGCCGACTGCTTCGCAGCCGAGATGGCAAGCCCGCATCGGCCTCGCTTGCACGACGAACCGCGCTCGCGCTCGACCTTCCCGAGGACTTCTTCGCTGAGGCCCGCGAGGAACGCGTGATCGCCGCGCTCCGCTCCGACGGAGCGCTCCGCGACGAGCTGTACAAGCGGGTTACGCGCTCCGTTCGGTAGCGAGTCTGCCATGGACGGGCGGGCTGGGCGCAGTTTCACGCCTATAGTGGTGACTCGAAGGTCACCAGTGAGGGTGACCCGCCGAGAAAGGAAGGCAATGTCCACTCCTCTTCCGGTCTGCTCCTCTTCGTCGTCGCCTCCGCGACCACGCCTCGTCGCGGACGAGCGGGATGACGCCAACCAGCCCGACCCGACCGCGGTCGCTTCGTCGATCGACGCAGCGCGTGTTCGGCGATTGGTGGCGGAGCTCCCGACGTTGCACCGCCTCGTCGTGACCTGGCGGTTCGGCTTCGAGGGGCTCACCCTCGGCCGCCGCGAGATCGCTGTCCGGCTGTCTCGCCCGATCTCTCCGGCGGTCGAAGGCGTCCACCGCATGCGAGAGTGAAGGGCTGCAGGCATGATGCTCGAGCACGCGCTCGCAGAACAGGAGAGCACGGAGCGGAGGCTCCTTCACCGCCCGCCCGACCCGAGCTCGACTCGGCCTTCGCCCCGACTCCACGGAGGTCACCTCATGAACGGCCGCGCTGCCCTCCAGGCGGCTCTCCCCATCGGCGCTCGGCCGCTTCCGCGCGTGCGAGCGGCAGTTCTACTCGTCGACGTCGAGCGGCTTGGCCGTCGGGAGAAGCGCACCCGCTGCTCGCGCAGGCAAACGCCATCCACGCGGCGCTGGAGCGGTTCTTCGGGCTTCGGCCCGAAGACCGCCTCCCGCCGGGCTGGTGCTGCAGCAGGCGCTCCGCAGCGTGTGGCGCACGCACTGGAAGCCGGACGCATACCCGAAGCCGGACATGGAGATCGACTTCGGCTGCCGCGCCCTCGCCATGCTCGCCGCCTTCCCGGACCGGTTCGACATCACCGCAGAACCATTCGCGCGCGAGCAATGGGTAAAGGCGCTGCTGCCGAACGGGTTCGAGCTGTGCGGTCAAGCGTCGACCGCATCGACGGGATCGAGGACGGACTCGACTCATCGACTACAAGACCGGCAAACGTCGCCTCGACGAGTGCGATCTATCCCGGGACCCCGCCGCCCAGGTGTACGCCCTCGCCGCCGAAGCGACCTTCGGCCTCCCCGTCTACCGCGTCCGGCACCTCTACCTCGCGTCCGGCGAAGAGATCACCTGGTGGCCGGAGCGCGAAGATCTCGCAGCGCTCGCCGACACGCTCGGCGAGCTGACAGATCGGATCGGCTCTCCGAGATTCCCCGCCTCGCCGGGCGCGCAGTGCGGCTTCTGCCCGGTCGCGCTCGGCTGCCCGGAACGCGGACGCGTTGAGATCGACGACCTGACCGCAAGCGAAAACCTGCCCTTCTAGCACCGCGTTCGCGGCCGCGGCGGCCGCTTTCGCGCACGGCGCAAATCGCTCTCGTCCGTTTCCTGTCGCGACGTTTTACCCGGCTACCGTCAGCTGGTGACAGGCACCGACACACCGCTCGACCGGCACGAAAGCGAGTTCGCATACGCCGTTGGCGCGGCATCCTGTCGAGCCTTTCCACCCTCCTACCGTCTCTTCGTGAACGAGACGACCTACCCCCGCGCCGACGCGAAAGCGCTCCGGCGGCCCGCCGGGAACCCCATCCGACCGCACCTGAGCGGCCTTTCCCGAACCGAAGGAGACCTCCGATGAAACGCGGCACCCCTCCCACGATCCCGTCCGCCTTTCTCGACATCAAGCTCGCCTTCAACGAGCGCGTCAAGAAGGCCGTCGCCAAGCTCCGCGCTGCTGGGCGGAACGCAATCCACACTGTCGACCTGTCCGATCTGAGCGTCCGCGAGCGCGACTTTGCGCTCAAGGTGTGGCACCTGCCCGAGGACGTCGATCTGCCCTCCTACATCGAGAAGTGGATCGTTCACCAGCAGCGCTTTGGACAGCCCCGCCTCGACGACTACCTCCCTGACCTGGCCGCCATGCTCGGCCAGCCCGAGATGTTGTGGCTGCTCGGGAACTGGGCCTACCCCGAAACCGCAAGCACCGGGCCGAAGCCCGCTTACTCGGGCTCGAAGGCCGCCATGTGCCACATGGGTGCCTTCGGGATCAGCCCGCACGTGAATGACAGCGTTGCGGCCTTGCGGGGCAGCCGTGAGGAGCGGGACGTGTTCGCCTGGGCCTTTGAGCTCGGAGCACGCCTGACCGGCAGGGAGGGGAAGGAGCCTCCGTTCCGGATGGTCGCGAAGCCCTCGAACGTCTACCGCCACATGCCGAAGCTGTCCGGGACACTCGGGCGCCGGGCGATGGAGGCGAACGTGCGCATGTTGCGAAGCCTCGACGCCCTGTACCCGCACATGAAGATCGGCAGGGTCGGCGGGGTCGACGGCACCGCCGTCGCCGCCTGGTGCCCGCAACGGAAGTCGAAAGACAATGACCATGAGGCGAAGCTTCGCGCCCGCGCCACTCACGCGGGGTTCCGCTTCTACAGCCACGACGGCGGCAAGCACGACGTCGTCGAGGGCGAGGCGTACAAGATCGAACATGTCAAGGCCTGGCGCGGCTACTACCTCGTCGTCCTGGTCGATTACTGCACGGGCCGTCCGATCGTGTGGACACTCATGGACGCGAGCCACGACGAGGCGAAGGCGCTCAAGGAGCTGCTGCGCCTGCTCTTCGAGTTCTGGCCTGACTGCCCGTTGGAAACGATCGTCGGCGACGGCGCCTGGGACGAGGACTGGGCGCATGAGCTGTGCGAGCGCTACTACGGCATCCACCTCGTCGCCTCGCGCACCAACGAGACGAGGCTCGACGCGAAGCACCACATAGCCGACGAGAGCGATGCAATCGCGTACTTCGACGGTCGCGGCCAGGCGTTCTGCCGCGCCCACCGCAAGGCGCTCAAGTGGGTCGGCAACGCGTTCGCGAACCGGGAGGGCCTCGCGCCCGGTGAGCCCGCACCCGAGACGCACTTCCGCCTCCGCTTCAAGTGCGAGGACGGGTGCGGAACGCCAAGCATGCAGATGCGGGAGCACTGGACCGCGTTCGCCTACTACCCGCACACGCCGTTCAGCAAGCGCCAGCGCTACGCCGAACGGCACGCGCTCCTCGACCACCGAAACGTGTGCGAGTCGGCGTTCAACGCCCTCAAGGTCGGGCACGGCCTCGCCACCGTCGGCGCCGACCGGCTTCGGCTCACCGACTTCGACTCCGTTCACGCCCTGATCGACCTGAGCTTCTGCATGGGCACCGCACTCCTACTCGCACAGGAACGCGACAAGCTCGGCGTCGGCTACTCCACACCGCCGCGCGCGGATGATCAGCCAACAGCAGCTGCCGCCTAGCCGCTCTCCTCACCGATGAAGAAGGGGCGTCCCTATGGGCGCCCCTTCTCGTTTTCGGACAGTGACGATGGAAGGGGGGTGCGAGCCGAAAAACGCGCTGGTAGAGAACTCGCCGTTATCGCCTCAACGCGGCTGCGAAGATGAAAACCCCCGCCTATGCGGGGGTTTTCGATGGTCGAACTCGCAGTTGTTTTTGCCGTCGAGTCAGCTACCAACTAGCTGCAGCCCGTATTCGTGCCGCAGTCGCGGCACGTGTAGCACGAGCCCGTCCGCACCATGCGGCCGCCGCAGCGGGCGCACTCGACGGCGTCCTCCCACGAGTTGAAGAGGGCCGTCTGGCCGGGCGGCGGCGTCTCGCCGGGCTCGGCGGGAGCGGCGCCTTCGCCGTTCTCGTAGCGCTGCGCGAGGCGCGCCTTCACCTCGGCGGAGAGGATGCCGGCCTCCTCCTGCTGGTCGGCGGTGAGGAACCGCTTGCCGAACCAGCGGAAGATGTAGTCGACGATCGACTTCGCCGCGCGGATGTCGGGGTCGTTCGTCATGCCGCTCGGCTCGAAGCGCATGTGCGAGAGCTTCGAGACGTACACCTCGGGCGGCACGCCGTACTGCAGGCCCATCGAGACCGCGAGGCAGAGCGAGTTCATCAGGCCGGCCATCGTCGTGCCGTCCTTCGCGATGTCGACGAAGATGTCGCCCGGGCTGCCGTCGTCGTACAGGCCGACGTGGATGTAGCCCTCGTGGTCGCCGACCTGGAACTTGCGGCCGACCTCGGTGCGGTCGAGCGGAAGCCGCTTGCGCTCGTGCACGAGCACCGGCGGCGTCGCCGCCGTCGAGCTGCCCGAGCTCGAGAGCGGCTGCGCGACCTTGCAGTTGTCGCGGTAGATCGCGATCGCCTTCACGCCGAGCTTCCACGCGTCGACGTAGAGGCTCATGACGTCCTCGACGGTCGCCTCCTCCGGCATGTTCACCGTCTTCGAGATCGCGCCGGAGATGAACGGCTGGACGGCGCCCATCATCTTCACGTGGCCGATGTAGTGGATCGCGCGCTCGCCGACGGCGCAGTCGAACACCGGATAGTGCTCGGCCTTGACGTACGGCGCGCCGACGACCGAGTTCCGCTCGTCGACGTAGGCGACGACCTCCTCGATCTCGCGCGGCGCATAACCGAGCTTCTCGAGGCCCGCGGGCACCGTCTTGTTCACGATCGTGATCTCGCCGCCGCCGACGAGCTTCTTCGACTTGACGAGCGAGAAGTCGGGCTCCACGCCCGTCGTGTCGCAATCCATCATGAAGCTGATCGTCCCGGTGGGCGCGAGCACGGTCGCCTGCGCGTTCCGGTACCCGCTCACCTCGCCGAGGTTGAGCGCGTCGTCCCACGCCTTGCGGCACGCCGTGAGCAGGTCGCCCGGGACGACGTCGGTGTTCTCGATGTTCCCGACGGCGGCGCGGTGCTTCGCGATGACGCCGATCATCGGCGCGCGGTTCACCTGGTAGCCGTCGAACGGCCCCATCCGCGTCGCGATCTCGGCCGACTTGCGATACGCGCGCCCGGTCATGAGCGCCGTGATCGCCGCCGCGTACGCGCGTCCCTCGTCGGAGTCGTACGGGAGGCCGCGCGCCATGAGCAGCGCGCCGAGGTTCGCGTAGCCGAGGCCGAGCTGGCGGAAGCGCTTCGCGTTCCGCTCGATCTCGGGCGTCGGATACGACGAGTAGCCGACGAGGATCTCCTGCGCGAGGAACACGACGTCGACCGCGTGCTCGAACGCCTCGACGTCGAACTCGCCGTCCTCACGCCGGAACTTCATGAGGTTCAGGGACGCGAGGTTGCACGCCGAATCGTCGATCGACATGTACTCCGAGCACGGGTTCGACGCGTTGATGCGGCCCGTGTTCGGGAGCGTGTGCCAGCTGTTGATCGTCGTGTCGTACTGGACACCCGGGTCGGCGCACTCCCACGCCGCCGCGGCGATCTGGCGCAGCAGGTCGCGCGCCTCCACCGTCGCGAGCACGGCGCCGTCGGTGCGCGCCGTGAGGTTGAACTCGGCGCCCTGGGCCGCCGCGTCCATGAACGCATCGTTGACGCGCACCGAGTTGTTGGCGTTCTGGTACTGGATCGACGCCCAGTCGGGCGAGTCGAGCGACATGTCGTAGCCCGCCTGCTCGAGGACGCGCGCCTTGCGCTCCTCCTTCGCCTTGCACCAGACGAACTCCTCGATGTCGGGATGGTCGACGTCGAGGACGACCATCTTCGCCGCGCGCCGCGTCTTGCCGCCGGACTTGATCGTGCCCGCGCTTGCGTCCGCGCCCCGCATGAACGACACCGGGCCGGAGGCGTAGCCGCCCTTCGACAGCTGCTCCTTCGAGGAGCGGAGCTTCGACAGGTTGACGCCCGAGCCGGAGCCGCCGCGGAAGATGACGCCCTCGCGGCGGATCCAGTCGAGGATCGCCTCCATCGAGTCGTCGATCGAGAGGATGAAGCAGGCGGAGCACTGCGGCTTCTCCTCGAAGCCGACGTTGAACCAGACCGGGCTGTTGAACGAGGCGTACTGGTTGACGAGGATCGCCTTGAGCTCGGCCTCGAAGGTGTCGCGCTCCTCGTCGTCGGCGAAATAGCCGCCCTGCGTGCCCCAGGCGACGGCCGTGCCCACGACGCGGCCGATCATCTGCTTGACGCTCGCCTCGCGCTCGGGCGAGCTGAGGCGGCCGCGGAAGTACTTCTGGGCGACGATGTTCGTCGCCGTCTGCGACCAGAACTTCGGGAACTCGACGCCGCGTTGCTCGAAGGCGGGGCCGTTGCGGCCCGGGATGACGGCGTCGCGCGTCTCCCACTCGATCTCGTCGAACGGGTCCCGTCCGGGGATCGTGAAGAAGCGGCGTACCCCGAGGCGAGCTGCCTCGTCGCAGACGGTGTTGACCACCTCGCCGGTCGTCAGATCCGCCGTGTTGTGCTGCTCAACGCTCGCCATTTCCCGCCCCTCCAACTGTAGTGACCGTGGGTGTCTCCGCCGAGCGGCCTGAGGCTCGAGCGGGGACCGGAGGTTAGGGCTCGGGTCGGACGGAGCTTCCGGCGCGCGCCGGGGCGGGAGTGCCGGTCACGCGGCGGGCCTGGAGGCGTCTCGTGCCCCACGTCGCCGCCGCCGTCAGCAGCAGCAGGAGGCCGAGGCCGCCGAGGACGAGGAGCGGGAGCGGGATCGACTGGGCGTTGCCCGGGCCGAGCTTGTCGGCGATCGACGTGACGAGGCCCTTGCCGTGGCCGCTGCCGGCCGGGGTGGCGCCGCCGCCGCCACCGCCACCGCCGCCGCCGGTCGGCACGGCGCCGCCGCCGCCGCCGGAGCTGTTCGAGCCGCCGGAGCCGGAGCCGGAGCCGCCCGGACCGCTGCCGCCGCTCTCCTCGCGGCGCGCGATGAGCAGCGAGCGCTTGATGTCGTCGATCGCGCTCGAGTACTGCTTGATGTCGGGGTACGCGTTCAGGCGCGAGATCGCCTGGGAGTAGCAGGAGAGCGCGTAGAGGTTCTTCACGGTGCCGTGCTGGAGCCAGTCGTTGACGACGTCCTCCCAGCACTTCGGCGTCGCCTTCGCGATCGCAGTCGGGGCGGCGGACGCAGCCGGCGCACCCGCGGCCAGGAGCGCGAGCGCGGACGCAGCCGCGACGAGCGCGAGCGTCGTCTTCCTCATGGCGATACCGCTAGACATCCTCATTCCCGTGCTCCAATCGCGGACGTTGCAAACGTCCGTCCGCTCACCCTTCCGGAAGTCTCCCCGATGGCAGTGTTCTCGCGGTAATGCCGTTGTAAACCGTTTGTGAACGGGCCATCGGCCGCGTTTCGACAATGCTAGCGTCAGCGGCGGTGCGCGCTCTGGGCGAACGTCGGGCCACCACCGGGACCGTCGTCGCCTGGGCTTCTGGTGCCCTCGCATTCGCGGCATTCTTCCTGGCGCAGGCGACGTCGCTCGGGCCGCTCGTCTGGATCGGCGGCTTCGCCGTCGCACTCGCCGCCCTCGTCGGCGCTGCCGCGCTCGCCGGCCTCGTCCGCGTGCCGCCAGTCGGCGGGCCGGCGGCGGTGTTCCTCGGCGCGCTCTTCGCGCTCACCGCCTGGGTCGGGCTGACGACGATCTGGTCGATCTCGCCGGAGAGCTCGTGGCAGTACACGAACCGGACGCTCGTCTACGCCTCCTTCGCGCTGCTCGGCGTCCTCGCCGCCTCGTCGCTCGCCCGCCCGTTCGAGCGGATCGCCGACGGCGCCGCGGCGCTCCTCGCCGCCCTCTTCGTGTGGGCGCTCGTCGCGAAGTGCGTGCCGTCGATCTATCCGGACTACGGCCGCCTCGCACGGCTACGCGCTCCACTCGACTACTGGAACGAGCTTGCGCTCCTCGCGGCCGTCGGCGTGCCGGTCGCGCTCCGGCTCGCCGTGCGCCGGTACGCGTCGGGCGCGCTCCTCCTGTACCTCGCAGGGCTCACCGTGCTCCTCACGTATTCGCGCTTCGCGATCGTGCTCGCCTGTCTCGCCGCGGTCGCGTGGGTGGTGCTCACCGAGAAGCGCGTCGAGAGCCTCGCCGCCGTCGCGCTCGCAGGAGCCGCCGCTGCGGCCGTCTTCGCGGTCGCGCTCACCCTGCACGGGATCACGAAGGACGCGCAGCCGCGCTCCGTCCGCGCGCACGACGGCTGGGTGTTCGCGCTCACGGTCGTCGCGGGCGCCGTGGTCGTGACCGGCGTCGCCGCGCTCGTCGCGCGGCGGTGGCCGGTGCAGGATGCCGTCCGCCGGAGGGTCGAGCGGGCGGCCGCGCTCGTCGCCGCCGTCGTCGCGCTCGGCATCGCCGTCGCGATCGTCGTCTTCGCCGGCCGGATCTGGCACGCGTTCGCGAACCCGGTCTCGAGCCAGATCGGCTCGGGCAGCGGCCACCTCGCGAGCCTCAACTCGAGCAACCGGTGGCGCTGGTGGCAGGAGGCGTGGCACGCGTTCGTGCGCCACCCGGGAGGGGGCACCGGCGGCGGCACCTTCCAGATCACCGACGCGATGCTGCACCAGAGCCCGCTGGTCACGACGGAGCCGCACAACGTGCCGCTCCAGTTCCTCAGCGAGACGGGCATCGTCGGGTTCCTCCTCCTCGTTGCCGCCGGGGTCGCCGCCGCGATCGGCATCACGCGCGCACGGACGCGTTCGAGCGGCGCGGAGCGGGCCGCCGTCACGGCGCTCGCGCTCGGCGTCGCCGTCTTCCTCGTGCATCTCGTCGGCGACATGGACTGGGACTACCTCGGGACGTGCGGGCCGCTGTTCTTCGTCGCCGGTGCGGCCGTCGCGCGCGGCCGCCGGGCCGAGGACGCCGCGCCCGCGCGGCGGCGCCTGCTCGCCGTCGCCGCCGTCCTGTTCGCGTGCGGCGGGATCTACTCGCTCGCGGCTCCCTATCTCGCACAGCGGCAGCTCGTGAATCAGACGGCGGCGTCGACCAAGAGCGCCCACAACCTCGATCCGCTGTCGACCGACGCGCTCGTCGACTGGGCGTCGTTCGAGCCGCCGGCGCGTGCGGAGCAGCTCTACCTCGACGCCACCGCGCTCGAGCCCGAGAACGCGAACATCTGGTTCGAGCTCGGCGACTTCTACTGGTACGAGGGCAGCTGGGCGAAGGCGTACCTCGCGTACAGCGCGTCGTGGAAGTACGACAAGTTCGGGCCGGCCGGGACGCCGTGCGGCCGGCTCGACCAGGCGCGGCACAAGGTGCTGGGAGTGTGGCCGGCTAGCTGCCCAGGAGGACGACCAGCCGCGAGCCGCTGAGCGCGGCCGGCGTGAGCCCGTCGACGGGCGCGACGATCCGGATGCCCGACTCGTGCGCCAGCCGGCGCGCTTCCTTCAGATAGCCGGGCACGTACATCACCATCGACTGCGCGTAGTGGTGGCTCGGCGCGTTCGCCGCGCCGCCGACCGGATAGCCGGCGGCCTGCAGGCGCGCCGCCTCCGCGTGCGCGGCTCCCTGCACGCCGTTCGCGTTGAGGACGAGCACGCGCACCTCCGAGCGCGGGCGGAGCGCATGCGACGGGATCGGGCCGAAGCGGTCCTTCGCCGGCACCTGCGCGGCGTGGCGCACCGGCTTCGCCGGCGCCTGCGTGTGGTGAGCCGCAGGCGCTGCAGCAGCGGCCGTCGTCGTCGTCTTCGCGGCGTGACGGAACGGATGCGCGAGCACGAACGCGCCGACCGCGATCAGCCCGACGAGCTCGACCGTCGCGACGGCGGTGGCGACGAGCGTCGCCGTCCGCCACGGGAAGGATGGGGAGAAGTGCTCGGCACGGTCCACGGCCCGAACCGTTTCGCCGGTGCGGCGGCCGATCCTCCTACGAGCTGATCCACTCCCACGTCGCCGCGAGCCCGTCGGCGAGCGAATGCTCCGGCCGCCACCCGAGCTCCGACGCGGCGAGGGACGGGTCGAGGACGCTGCGCTGGAGCTCGCCGAGGCGCGCGGGCGCGAACGCGGCGTCGCGCTCGACGCCGCTCGCGGCGCGGATGGCGGCGAACAGGTCGACGACGGACGTCTCGACTCCGGTACCGACGTTGTAGACGCCGCCGCTCCGCTCGAGCGCGAGCAGCATCGCGCGGGCGACGTCGCCGACGTAGACGTAGTCGCGCGTCTGCCTGCCGTCGCCGAAGATCGTCGGTGTCCCGCCCTCGTGCAGCAAGCCCATGAAGATGGCGACGACGCCGGCCTCGCCGTGCGGCATCTGCCGCGGCCCGTAGACGTTGCCGAGCCGAAGCGACACGTGGTGTGCGCCGTACAGGCGGTTCCACGTTGCGAGGTACTCCTCGCCGCAGACCTTCGACGCCCCGTACGGCGCGAGCGGGAGGAGCGGCGCCGTCTCGGGCGCCGGCCCGTCACACTCGCCGTAGCCGGCGCCGCCCGACGACGCGAAGACGACCTGCGCGTCGTGCCGGCGTGCCGCCTCGAGGATGCGGATCGTCCCGAGGACGTTGACGTCCGCGTCGGCGTCCGGGTGCTCGACCGAGAAGCGGACGTCCGCCTGTGCGGCGAGATGGAGCACCGCGTCGGGACGGACGGCGTCGAAGATCTCGTCGGGCCGGCGGATGTCGGCGACGTGCAGCTCGGCGGGGGCGGGCACGTTCTCGCGCCGGCCCTTCGAGAGATCGTCGAGGACGTGCACCTCGTCGCCGCGCGCGAGGAGGGCCTCGACGACGTGCGAGCCGATGAAGCCCGCGCCTCCGGTCA
Organism: uncultured Actinomycetes bacterium; assembly: GCA_963753295.1. Classification (GTDB taxonomy): domain Bacteria; phylum Actinomycetota; class Thermoleophilia; order Gaiellales; family Gaiellaceae; genus Palsa-739. The sequence goes on from CAVWBZ010000020.1 coordinate 26,016, forward strand.
CGATCGCTCGCACTCCCCTATCGTAGGCAGCGCATGTTCGTGACCTTCGAAGGAGTCGACGGCTCCGGCAAGTCGACGCAGGCCGAGCTGCTCCGCGACGCGCTCGTCGCCGAAGGCCGCGAGGCGATCCTGACACGCGAGCCGGGCGGGACCGAGCTCGGCGAACGCGTCCGCGAGCTCGTCCTCAACGGTCCGGCGATGACGCCGTGGGCGGAGGCCGCGCTCTTCGCCGCCGCGCGCGCGGAGCTCGTCGCGCGGATCATCCTGCCGGCGCTCGAGCGCGGCGCCGACGTCATCTCCGACCGCTACGTCGACTCGTCGCTCGCCTACCAGGGAATCGCCCGCGGCATCGGCATCGAGCACGTGCTCGAGCTGAACCTCCACGTCGTGCAGGGCCTCATGCCCGAACGCACCGTCCTCCTGCTGCTCGACCCCGGCGAGGCGTCCCGGCGCTCCGGCGCGACCGACCGGCTCGAGCGCGAGGGGGAGGAGTTCCGCGCCCGTGTCGACGAGGCGTACCGCGAGCTCGCCGCCCTCTATCCCGAGCGCATCGTCGCCCTCGACGGCTCGCTTCCCCCCGCCGAGCTCTCCGGCCTCGTTCGTGAAGCGCTTCGAAGCCGTATCTGAGCAGGTGGAGGCCAAGCGCCTCCTCGCCGCGGCGCTCGTGGACGGGCCGGCGCACGCGTACCTGCTGCACGGGCCGTCGGGCGTCGGCAAGCGCGACCTCGCGCTGCTCTTCGCCGCCGAGCTGCTCGGCGACCACGCGCGCGTGGAGCGCCGGTCGCATCCGGATCTCTACGTGCTCGAGCCGCTCGGCGACCAGATCCGCATCGACGACATCCGCGCGCTCCGGCACGACCTGCACATGCGCCCGTTCGAGGCGTCCCGCCGCGTCTACCTCGTCTTCGGCGCGGACACGATGAACGAGGACGCAGCCGACGCGCTGCTGAAGGATCTCGAGGAGCCGCCGGCGTACGCGGTGATCGTCCTCGTCGCCGACGATCTCGGCCCGCTGCCGGAGACGATCCTCTCCCGCTGCCAGCTCGTGCCGCTGCGCCGTCTCTCCGAGGCTGCGGTGCGCGACGCCGTCCGCGCGCGCGCTCCCGACCTGCCCGACGACGAGGTCACCACGGTCGCGCGCGTCGCCGGTGGGCGGCTCGACCGCGCCGAGCGCCTCCTCGATCCCGCCGCCCAGCACCGCCGCGAGGAGCTCCTCGGCGTCGCACGCGCGCTCTATCTCGATCCGGAGTTCGACACGGCGACGGGCGCGGAGACGATCCTCGCCGGCATCGACGAGCGCGGCGCCGAGGCCCGGGCGACGGCCGAGGACACGGTCGCCGTGCTCGAGCTCACCGGGCGGGAGGCCGACCAGCGCCTACGCCGCGCACAGCGCGGGGCCGAGCGGGACGAGCTGCTCGCGGTGCTGGAGGAGCTCGAATGGTGGTACCGGGACCTCGTCGTCGCGGCCGTCGGCGCCGAGTCGGCGGTCGTCCACGTCGACCGGCTCGCGGAGCTCGCCGCCGACGCGTCCCGCGAGCGCATGGCAGCGGCGGAGCGGGCGTGCGAGATCGTCCGCGAGGCGTGGCGGCAGGCCGAGGAGCTCCAGGTCTCGATGCCGCTCGCGGTCGAGGCCGTGCTCGTGCGCCTCCGGCGGGAGTTCGCCGGCCACGCCGCCCGCGCCGGGACTTCCTGACCATTCACCCTTTCGGGCTTGCCTCCGTCCGCGTTCGAGAGGAGAATCCGGCCTCCGGCGCGCTCGGGCGGGGCCGCCGGCGTTTCTCGCGCAGGGGGTGAGGGTGGCCGCAGTCCCGTCCATAGGTCGTGCCGACCGTGCGTCGCGTCCAGCGGCGCCCGAAGCCGACCTGACGCGTGCGCTCTACGAGAAGTACGCGAACCAGATCTTCCGCTACTGCGTGCACCAGCTCGGTTCGCGCGAGGAGGCGGAGGACGCGGTGCAGAGCACGTTCCTGAACGCGTTCCGTGGCATCAAGCGCGGCGTCGTCCCCGAGCTCGAGTCGGCGTGGCTGTTCAAGATCGCCGAGAACGTCTGCCTGTCGCGGCGCCGCTCGTCGTGGCGGCGCGACCGCATCGAGTCGCCGGCCGACTTCGACGTCGTCGAGGAGGTGACGCCCGCGCCGGGCCGTCTCGCGGACGAGCTCATCGGTCTGCAGGACGTCCTCGCGCAGATGCCGGAGAGCCAGCGCCGGGCAATCCTCCTGCGCGAGTGGCAGGGGCTCTCGTACCGCGAGATCGCAGGCGAGCTCGAGCTGTCGCAGTCCGCCGTCGAGACGCTCATCTTCCGCGCCCGCCGGTCGCTCGCCCAGGGGCTCGAGCAGCCGCCGGAGCCGGTGGCGAAGAGGCGGCTCGTCCGGGGCGCCGACTGGGGGAACGTGCTCGCCGGGCTGAAGTCGATCCTCCTGGGCGGCGGCGCTGCGGCGAAGGTGGCGGCAGCCGTCGCGGTCGTGAGCGCCTCCACCGTCGTCGTGGCGGCGCCGGTGCAGCACCACACACGGCCTCCGCACCTCCCGGCCGCGCCCGCTCCGGCATCCGTGCCGAAGACGTCGACGCACGCGCCCGTCGCACCGATTGCGGCCGCGCCCGAGCATGCCGCCCCGGCGCCGCGGAGCACGCATCCACGGCGCGTCGTCCATGCGCCGGCGGCTTCCGGTCCGCCGGCCTCCGCCACGCCGGCGGCCGGGCCGGCACCGACGCTCGACGTCTCGTCGCCGGCGACCGACTCGCCGGCGGCCGAGCAGCCGGCGGCCGAGCAGCCGGCGACGGCGCCCGCCGGAGGCACGCCGGCGGTCACGCCACCCGCCGCGAAGGCCTCGTCCAGCCCGCCGGTCGATGGCGGGAAGACGGCCGGCACGTCCGCGGGCGGAGGCTCGGCGTCGGCGCCGCCGCACGGCTCCGGATCGCAGGTGCAGGACCAGGGTCGCGGACAGGACGGCCGCCTGGGTCAGAGCAGCAGCCAGGCTCAGACACCGGGGCAGGCCCAGAGCGGCTGGCAGGGCCAGGCGCCGGGGCAGGACCAGGGCGGCGGGCAGCCTCAGGGCCAGACGCAGGGGCAGGATCAGGGTGGCGGGCAGCCGCAGGGCCAGACGCAGGGGCAAGGCGGCTGGCAGAACGAGGGCGGCTCGTCCGGCCAGCCCGGTGACGGCGGTCAGCTCGGCACGGGCAACGGGGGCGCCGACGGCAACTGGCACGGGAACGGCAACGGCAACGGCGGCATCCCGCCGAGCCAGGGCGTCAGCAGTCCGCTCCTGCCCGCGCAGCCCGCGTCGCCTGCCGGGTCCGGCGGCAGCCCGCCCGCCGGCGTCCAGGGCAGCTCAGGCGGCCAGGTCGCCGGCGGCGACCGCGGCCAGGGCGGCGGCGGCGACCATGGCGGCAGCGGCGGTGACCACGGCGGCGGAGCCGGCCATGGTCACGGCCACTGAGTTCGAGTAGCGCCGCAGGCTAGGCGGCGCTGGCGAGCTCGTCGCCGAGCTCGAGCTGAAGACGCGAGAGAGCCTCGGTCTCGAGCTGGCGGACGCGCTCGCGGGTCAGGCCGAGCTCCTTGCCGATCGTCTCGAGCGAGGCGGACTCGCCGCCGAAGCCGAAGCGGAGCTCGATGATGCGCCGCTGGCGCTCGGGCAGCTCGGCCACCGCACGCTGGACGCGCTGGCGGCGGAGCGCCTCCGCGGCCTCCTCGGCCGGGTCGGCGGACGTCTCGTCGGCGAACAGGTCGCCGAGCTCGGAGTCGCTGTCGGAGCCGAGGCCCTGGTTCAGCGAGACGGAGTCGACGGCGTCGAGCGCCTCCTCGACGTGCTCCTTCTTGAGGCGCGTCGCCTCGGCGAGCTCGTCGATCGTCGCCTCGCGTCCGAGCTTCGCCTGCAGCTCGGCCGACGCGCGGTTGAGCTTGATGCGACGCTCCTGGACGTGGACCGGGATGCGGATCGTCTTCGACTGGTTCGCGACCGCGCGCTGGCAGGCCTGACGGATCCACCAGGTCGCGTACGTCGAGAACTTGTAGCCCTTGCGCCAGTCGAACTTCTCCGCGGCGCGGTTGAGGCCGATGACGCCCTCCTGGATCAGGTCGAGCAGCGGGACGTCGTGGCCCTGGTAGCGCTTCGCGATCGAGACGACGAGGCGGAGGTTCGAGTTGATCATCCGCTCCTTCGCCGCGGGGTCGCCGCGCTCGATCCGCTTCGCGAGCATGACCTCGTCGGCGGCGGTGAGCAGCTTGTGACGGCCGGCCGCGTCCATGAAGAGCTGGAGCGGGTCGAGCGTGCCCGTCGGCGCAGGCGCAGCCTCGGCCGCCGGGATGGCGGCGCGGACGACGACGTCGCGCTCGTCGAGCGCGGCCTGGAGGGCCGCGATCTCGTCCTCGGCGAGCTCGTGCTCGTCGGCGAAGGCCTCGAGCTCGCGCTCTTCGACGAAGCCGCGGTCGGCAGCCTCCTCGACGAGGCGCTCGGCAGGCGTCAAATCGTGCAGGTGCATGGTGTCGCTCAGTGGAGTTCCTCTCCTGGTAGTTCAAGGGGACCGCGCCCTTCGCGGGCCCGGAGGCCCCGGCGCGCGGGGCGTGCCCGCGATAAGCCGGTCGGCCCCTCTGGTCTACTTATAGAACGGGTTAGCGCCCCTGTCCATTCCCAAACATCGCATTCTTGCGATTCCCTTACAACGAGGACGCTTTTCAAGTCGTATTTCGGCCTCCTTCACTTCCGGGGATCATCCGCCGTCCCCATGAGCAAAGGATGAGATCTCCGCTAAATCTCCGTGAACTTCGGGGATGACGATGCGCGAGCGGTACGGGGCAACCCGCGATAGCCTGCCGCGCGTGAGGGGCTGGCTGGGTTTGGGGATCGTCGCACTCCTGATGTGCGCGGTCGGTGCGCCCGCGCAGGCTGCGACGACGCCGCCTACGCTCACGGTCGAGGTGATCGGCCAGGGAACGGTCACCGGGACGGGGATCAACTGCGGCTCGGGGCACCTGTCCTGTTATTCGGCGTACGGCAGCGGTTCGCCGGCGGTGACTCTGACGCCGGCGGCTGCCAGCGGCTGGACGTTCACCGGCTGGGAGGACGCGTGCAGCAGCTCCCCTTGCGCGGTCACGCCCGCCGGCAGCCAGTCGGTGACGGCCGTCTTCGATTTCTCCGGCGTCGTGCAGACGAGCACGCTCAATGTCTCCGCGACGCACGGCGACGTCGTGAACGGGGCCATGAACTATCCGATCGAGTGCGACTCGAGCAAGACCGCGCCTGCCGGCACCACGTGCAGCCTGACCGCGCTCACCGGATCGACCCTGACGATGACCGAGACACCGGACGCCGGGTACCTGTTCACGGGTTGGGGTGGCGCCTGCTCCGGGGCCGGCCCGAGCTGCGCGGTGTACCTCGCCTCGAGCCAGTCGATGAGCGCCGGATTCGTCCAGTCGGCCTCGACGACGCTCACCGTGACCGTGAGCGGCAACGGCTCCGTCACGGGCGGTGGCATCTCCTGCGGCGCCGGCACGACTTGCTCGACGCCCGAATCGTCGACGGCGACCGTGACGCTCACTGCATCGCCGGCGAGCGGCTACGCCCTGACCGACTGGTCGGGCGGGTGCACGGGGATCCAGGCGACCTGCACCGTGCAGATGAGCGCCGCGGTCTCGGTGACTGCGACGTTTCAGCAGGTCGTCCCGCTGTCGGTCACGGTCACGGGCAACGGCTATGTCACCGGCGGCGGGATCGGGTGCGACGGCACCGATCTCGGCCAGACATGCACGGCCAACGAGGTGCCGGGAACAGACGTCACGCTGACGGCGACCGCGAACTCGGGCGGCGGGACGCCGTACTGGACGGGGTGCTACAGCTCCTCCGGCAGCACTTGCACGATCTCGAACATCACCAACGCGACGGCCGTGAGCGTGAGCTTCTCCGGGAGCGGCGGGTCGACGGGTCCGGTCTCGACGAACCTGCTCACGGTCACCGTCCACGGCGACGGGTACGTCCAGGCTTTCGCCGGCAGCAACTCGATCTACTGCACCGCGGCCGGCGGCGCGGGCTGCAGCGCGAGCGTCGCGGCCGGGACCTCCATCACGCTGAGTGCGGTGCCGGCGTCGAGGTCGACCACCGATTTCACGAGCTGGGGCGGGGCCTGCGCGTCGTTCACGAGCACGACGTGCACGCTGACGATGTCGAGCGCGGCGACCGCGACGGCCACGTTCGTCGGGGGAAACACGACGTACTCGCTGACGGCGCAGCCGTCCGGCTCCGGGACGATCTCGGGCGCCGGTCTCGACTGCGCCTTCTCGGGAGCTTCCGGGTGCAGCTCGCCGCAGGCGGCGGGCGCGTCGGTCACGCTCACCGCCACGCCCGACTTCGGGGCGACCTTCTCCGGCTGGGGCGGCGCCTGCGCCGGGACGGCCACCACCTGTACGGTCACGATGACGACCGCGAAGGTCGCCACCGCGGCCTTCTCGGGTGGCTTCGGAGGATCCGGGTCGTCGAGCCTCATCCTCGCCGTCACCGGAGCCGGGAAGGTCACGGCCGAGGGCATCAGCTGCGCCGGCGCAGCCGGAAAGACGAAGACGTGCGAGGGCTCGTACGCGACCGGGAAGAAGGTCACGCTCGCCGCGAAGCCGGCGGCCGGCTACGTCCTCTCGGCGTGGACGGGCGGGTGCTCGGGCGCGAAGCCGACGTGCGCGCTGACGCTGGCTTCGACGAAATCGGTCGGCGCGAAGTTCATCCGGGCGGTGCTGACCGCCACGCACACGCCGACGGTCGTGACGACGAAGGCCGGCCGTCGCGTGACGCTCTGGTTCCACGCCGGCGTGGCCGGCGTCGCGCAGGTGGTTGCGGAGCGCGCCGGCAAGCTCGTCCTCAGGCACCGGGTGAAGGTCGAGCCGGGCGGCCGCCACGTCCTCGTCACCGTCCAGGCGCGGGGCCGGTATGTCCTGACCCTGACGCTCGCGAAGCACACGCTCCGCTGGCGCGTCACGGTCTGACGCGCCGCACGGCCGGCGCTAGACTGGCGGTCCTCCGCCGACGTAGCTCAGCTGGTAGAGCACATCACTCGTAATGATGGGGTCCGCGGTTCGAATCCGCGCGTCGGCTCTCATACCACGGCGCCGCGCCGGCCCTCATTCAGGGGTCTCCGCCGGCGCCCCACCGGCCGAAGAGAGAGCGGATGGTCGTCTTCGTCACCTCGACGCCGGCCTTCCACATCCACTTGCCGTGGTGGCTGTGGGTGCTCGCTGCGGTCGGGATCGCGGTCACGGCCTTCGAGGAGCAGCAACGAGCGGGTCGCCGGGCGCGCCACCACGCATACCTCAAGAGCTCGGAATGGAAGGCCAGGCGCGGGGCGGCGCTGGCCCGCGCAGGTGGCCGCTGCCAGGATTGCGGCGCCACGCGCAACCTCCACGTCCATCACCTCACGTACAAGCGGCACGGGCGTGAGGAGGCGCGCGACCTTCGCGTGCTCTGTGCGAGCTGCCATCGCCGGCGCCATCGCGACGGCGGCCGGCTCGACGACGTGACCGACCGGTTCGTCGGTTGGCTCAGGTCGTGACTGCGGCGGCCCGGCTTCAGAACAGGCGTGGGCCGAGGCCGCCGATGAGGTAGCCGATCCCGGCGGAGAGGGCGCCGACGACGAGCACCTGGAGCCCGCTGCGCACGAGGGCGAGCCGGGCGACCCGGCCTTTCAGCAGCCCGAGCCCGAAGAGGGCGCATCCGGTCGCGGCGAGCGAGAGCGCGAGCGCGACGTGCATGCTGAAGAAGAAGTACGGCCACAGCGGCACGAGGGCGGCGATCGCGTACGAGCCGCCGACGACGTACCCGTCGACCTTCGCGGTCTCGGTGTCGTGGAAGGGGAGGCCGAGCTCCTTCTCGATCTTCGTCTTGACGAGCGACTGCACCGAGCGGCCGATGGCGACGCTGGCGGTCTCCGCGTCTTCCTCGGACAGCCCTTCTTCCTGCAGGAGGACCTGGAGCTCGAGCCGTTCGAGCTCTGGATGGTCGAGTGCCTCGGCGCGCTGGTCGGCGATCTCGCTGGAGATCAGCGCGTTCTCGGCATGGCTGGAGAGGTAGGCGCCCGTCCCCATCGCGAGTGCCCCCGCGGCCGCCTCCGCCACCCCGCCGACGATGACGGCCGTCGTGCCGACCGTCGCGCCTGCCAGCCCGGTGACCACGCCGAGCGGCACGAGCAGCCCGTCCTGGACGCCGAGCACGAGCTCGCGGATGCGCATCGACCGCGAAAGCCGCGCCCGCTCGGAGAGCGTGTGCTCGCGCAGCGCCGACGCGTGGCGCGGATGCCCGGCCGCATCGCGTCCAGGCGGGAGCAGGGTGGCGCCTCGTCCACGCACCCTCAGAGCGTCGTCGAACGGCGTGAGGGGTTCATCAGCGGCCGGACCGATCCCGATCAGGACAAAGCCACACATTCTTCGGTTCTTCTCAGCACCGGCGCACCCGAATAGGAGAGAATCGCCGAGGACGATGCTCCGCCGGTCTCGCGTACTCCTTTTTCCCCTCCTCGTGCTCGTCGCGCTCGCCGTCGCGGTCCCGGCCGAGGCGAAGACGGTGCCGGGTTCGCCGCCGTTCCGCGTCGTCATCCTCGATCACATCACGGGATGGCAGCTGCGCGACTTCGCGCGGCACGGCGCCGTCGGGCTGCTCGTCCCGGGTGCGGGACCGACGACCAACCGCCGCCAGGCGCTCGCGCAGCTCGTGCGCGGGCGGCAGATGAACGCGCACCTCGGCGGCGTGCCGACGGGGCCGGTGCTGCTGTCCACCAACGTGGCCACCGGAACCCCGAGCCAGGCCCGGTTGATCGTGATCACGCTGCCGCCCCGCGGCGCGCCGATCGCGAACGACCACCGCTATTACGTCGCGGTCCTCGGCGGCGGCTTCCACGGGCTGCTCGTCTCGAAGACGACGAAGATCCCGGGGCTCATCTCGATCGTCGACATTGCTCCGACTGCGCTCGGCCACCTGCGCGGGTCGCTGTCGTCGACACCGTCGGCTCATGCGATCGGGACGCTGCGCAGCCTCGATGCGCAGATCCACGCGAACAACCGGCTGAAGCTCGCGGCGCTCATCGTGATCGCGTGCTTCGCGCTTCTGCTCGCGGTCGTGCGTCCACGCGCCGCGTTGACCATCGTTCCGGCAGCGCTGCTCACGAACGTCGTGCTCGGCATGACCCACGTGACGAACGAGGTCACGATCATGGCGGCGGTCGTCGTCGGCTCGGTCGCAGGCGGGCTCCTGCTCGAACGCCTGTGCCGGTCGGACTGGCATCTGCTCGGCCTCTTCCTCGTCGTCCTCTTCGTCCACGCGTATCTGCTCGTACGTCAGCCCGAGTGGCTCGCCGTGACCCCGCTCGGGCCGACGCAGAACTCGCGCTTCTGGGGCATCGGCAACCAGCTCGAGACGTTGCTGCTCGCGCCGATCCTCGCCGGCGCCGCGATCGCCGGCCGTCGCTTCGGCGTGCTCGGCTTCACGCTGTTCGGCGTGCTCGGTCTCGTGCTCATGACCGACAACCGCCTCGGGTCCGACGGCGGCGGCGCCATCGTGCTCGGCGTTGCGCTCGCGTATCTCGGCGCGCGCACGTTCCGCTTCGGCGTGCGCGGCTTCGCGCTCCTGCTCGCCGCCGCCGCGGCGCTCGTCCTCAAGATCGTGTCGTCGAACCTCGCGGCCGCGGGGCCGAACCACCTGCGCAGCGCGTTCGGGAATGGGCTGTCCGGCATCTGGGCGGTCGCGCGCGACCGCGTGCCGCTCTCGTACGTCCCCGCGCTCGACAACTGGACCGTCGTCATGCCGCTCGCGATCTGGTTCGTCGTGTCGTTCGCGGTCGCGCTCTACGTCGCGCGGCGGCGGTCGACGCGCGACCTCGTGCTCACGCTCGGAGTCGCGATCGTCACGTCGCTCCTCGTCAACGACTCCGCGATGTACGAGCTCACCGGCGGAGTCGCGGTGATCGGCTCGATCTTCCGCTTCGCGCCGGCGCCGGCGGCGCCGTTCAGGCTCCGGTCGCTCGTACGGCTGCGGACGCCGGTGCCGGTCCGCAGCGAAGCCGAGTAGGTCTCTCTCAGCTCGCGCGCTGCGCGCGCCGCTGGGCGAGCTCGCCGTTCGCCGTCGCCGCCTCGGCGGTGAGCGCCGCGTCGAGATCGGCCGTCACCGGCACACCGTCGACGCCGACGATCGTCGCCACCGGCGTCGCGCAGTACGGGCACGCCTGCCAGAGCGGATCGAGCGGCGCCGCGCAGCGCTGGCACGGCTCGCGGAGGCGGGTCGTGCAGACCGGGCAGACGAGATATCCGGCCTCGACGTCGCTCGCGCACACCGGGCACTGCGGCTCCGAGTGCCCGAGCCGGTCGAGCAGGGCGCGCATCTCGACCTCCCGCGCACGCGCGTCCGCCAGCGTCTCCGGCGGGCGGAAGAGCACGTAGACGGCCGGGCCGATGTACGGGAGGCCGAAACCGAGAACGCCCGAAAGGCCGACGAGCCAGCCGTCCTCGATCCGCCGGCGCGCGTCGCGGAGCACCCGGAACCCGAGCCCGAGCCAGACCACGGCCGCGAGAAGCAGCAGGAGGTCGCCGGCGACCGCGAAGGCGGAGGAGTGGAGGGCGCTGTGGATCGAGCCGAACACGGAAGCCATGCGCGAACCGTCTTGCCCGAAGTGGCGACGCGGAAACGCGGATCTAGCCGGGGACGATCCGCTGGAGCCGCTCGGCAAGCTCGCGCACGGCGCCGGGGCGCTCGACGCCGGAGATCCGGAGCGTCCGGCCGTCGTGGAGCTCGAGCACGAGGGTGGCGCGGTCGCCGATGCGCTTGGCCGCCGTGCGGCCGATGTACGCCCGTGCGATCTCGCTCAGGTCCAGCTCTCGGTCGTGGTTCCCCTCGCGGGGGCCGCCGGCGAGGTGGAGAGAGGACGCCGACAGGTCGAGCCGGCCCGGCCGGGCGGGGTCGTCCTGCTCGGACCACATGACCGGCAGCGAGAGGTCCCAGCCCATCGGGCCAGTGTTCTGGCCGCTTCCGGACGATCTATCCGCATGCACCCCTACACGGAGTGCGGGAAACTACGGCCGTGGAGGCCGCGCTACGCGTCGTGCACGTTCTCGCGGCCGCCGTCTGGGTGGGCGGAACGATCGCGCTCGTCTTCGTCGCCGTCCCCCCGGTGCAGCGACTCGAGGGCGAGGTCCGCGCACGCCTCCTCCGCGACTTCGGCCGGCGGTGGCGGCCGATCGGCTGGAGCGCCCTCGGCGTCGCGGTCCTCACGGGCCTCGGGCTCGCCGCATACGACCATGCCTTCGACACGGCACCGGCGTCGTTCGACTGGGTGCTCGCCGTGAAGGGCGCACTCGTCGGCCTCCTCGCCGCCGGCGCCTACGTCCACGACTACGTGCTCGGCCCGGGACTCGCGCGGCAGATCCGAGCGGGCCGGCCGCAATCGCTCCGGCCGCTCCTGACGCAGATCGGACGCGCGAATCTCGCGATCACGATCGCGCTCCCGGTCCTCGGCGTCGTCCTCTCCGAACTCGCCTAGCTCGTTTCGCGCGTACGCGCGCGAGCAACAACGAGTTCGTGCCGGACCCCAGCCGTGTCGATCGGGATCTCATGGCGCTGGTCCTCGCGCGCCGGTCGCGGCTGCGCCGCGCGCGCTCCGGTCACCGGCTCGCCGTCTCGCTCACCGCGGCCGCGCTCGTCGTCGTCGCGGTCGTCGCCGGCGCCGCCGTCGGCGGGCGCTCCGTGCTGCTCGGGTCGTGCACCCTGAACTCGCTCCAGCCCGTCGCGCTCGGGCAGAACTCGTTCCTGTACACGAAGAACGGCACGCTTCTCGGCGTCGTCCCGTCGAGCGCGCACCGGCAGCCGCTGCGGCTCGACCAGATGTCGTCATACCTGCCGAAGGCGACGGTGGCGATCGAGGACAGGCGCTTCTGGGAGCACGGCGCGCTCGACTACCAGGGCATCGCGCGTGCGCTGTACTCGGACGTGACCGCCGGCAGGATCGTCGAGGGCGGCTCGACGATCACGCAGGAGCTCGCCCGCAACCTCTATCTCGGCGGCACGCAGCGGACGTTCTCGCGCAAGGTGAAGGAAGCGTGCCTCGCGCTCAAGCTCGCGCAGACGTGGTCGAAGAAGCGCATCCTCACCTCGTACCTCAACGAGGTGTTCTACGGCCGCGCCGCGCACGGTGCGCAGGCCGGGGCGGAGACGTTCTTCTCGCGGCGCGCGCGCGACCTCACGCTCGCGCAGGCGGCGCTCCTCGCCGGGCTGCCGCAGGCACCGTCGGTGTACGACCCGTTCCTCCATCCCGCGATCGCGATGCGGCGGAGGGACGAGGTGCTGCGCGCGATGCTCGCGAACCGCGTGATCACGAGCGAGGAGTTCTCGACGGCGGTGGCGTCGCCGCTCGGCCTGAAGCCGGGGTCGCTGTACACCGTGCAGCAGCAGCCGAACTTCTCCGGCTGGGCCGAGCGCCAGCTCGTCGCGCGCTTCGGCGCGCGCCGCGTCGCCGCGGGCGGGCTCGCCGTCCGGACGACTCTCGACCCGGGCATGCAGCACCAGGCGCGGGAGGCGGTGCGCGGCGTGCTGCAGCACGCGTCCGATCCGGCGGCCGCCGTCGTCGCCATCGACCCGAGCACCGGGGCCGTCCGCGCGATGGTCAGCTACGTCCCCGGCGGCCGAAAGCTCACGTTCAACCTCGCCACGCAGAGCACGCGCACGGCGGGGAGCTCGTTCAAGCCGTTCGTCCTCGCCACGGCGATCCTGCACGGCATCTCGCTCTACTCGAGCTTCTCGGGGCCGCCGTCGCTCGTCATCCCCGATCACAGCTGCGACGGTCCGCAAGGCCCGTGGGACGTGCACAACTACGCCGACGAGAACGGCGGCTACATGAACCTGCTGAACGCGACCGCCAACTCCGTGAACACGATCTTCGCCCAGCTCGTCGCCCGCGTCGGCCCGGCGAACGTCGTCCCGGTCGCGCACCGCATGGGAATCACGACGAAGCTGCAGGCGGTCTGCTCGATCACGCTCGGCACGCAGCCCGTCAACCCGCTCGAGATGACCGACGCGTACGCGACGCTCGCCGCGCACGGGGTGCACCACGCCCCGCAGCCGTTCGAGCTCGTTCGTGCGCCGAACGGGCAGGTGCTCGGGCAGCTGGGCGACCCGGGCGAGCAGGCGATTCCGCGCAGCGTCGCCGACCAGGTGACGTACGCGCTCGAGGGGGTCGTCCAGCACGGGACGGGCGTCGCCGCGTACTACGGCCGGCCGGCGGCGGGCAAGACGGGCACGGCCGAGTCGTTCCAGGACGCGTGGTTCTGCGGGTACGTGCCGCAGCTGGCGACGTGCGTGTGGGTGGGGTATCCGAAGGGCGAGATCTCGCTCCTCGACGTCGAGGGCGTCGGCGCCGTCGCCGGCGGCACCCTGCCGGCGGAGATCTGGCACCGGTTCATGGCGGCGGCGACGGCGCAGATGCCCACGCTCGACTTCCCGACGCCGGCGATCACCGGCACCACCGTCTACGGCTCCGGCTACTACACCCCGACGACGACGACGACCACGAACAGCCTGCCCCCGACCCCGTTCCTGCCGGCGCCCGGCGGGCAGTAGCGCCCTGTATCCGTTCGACCGCATCGACGACATGCTCGGCGACGCGCTCGAGCGCGTCGTGCGCCGGCACCACCGCCGCCGCCTCGCGCGCATCGGGCAGGGGCGTGCCTTCGCGCAGGAGGCGTCCGGCTGGGCGGAGACCGGTTCGTTCCGGCCGCACGGCGGTGTCGCAGCGGAGCTGCTCGTCGACGGCGCGGACGCGCTGCCGCGCATGGCGGCGGAGATCGAGGCGGCGCGGTCGCACGTGCACGTTGCGGGCTGGACGTTCACGCCCGGGCTCCCGCTCGGCTTCGGCGGCCCCATTCTCGGCGAGCTGCTCGCGGACACCGCCGAGCGGGCGCCCGTACGCGTGCTCGCGTGGGCCGGTGCGCCCGTCCCGCTCTTCCATCCCGACCGCGGCGAGGTGCGCGCCATGCGCGACGCGCTCGTCGGCGGATCGCGCATCGAAGTGCGTCTCGACGCGAAGGAGCGGCCGATGCACTGCCACCACGAGAAGCTCGTGATCGTCGACGACAGCGTCGCGTTCGTCGGCGGCATCGACCTCACGTCGTTCGCCGGCGACCGCCTCGATCACAGCCGTCACGGCGCGCGCGGGAGCCTCGGCTGGCACGACGCGTGCGTCCGGCTCGAAGGCCCGGTCGTCGCCGACGTCGCCGAGCACTTCCGTCTGCGCTGGCGCGAGGCCGGCGGCACGGTCGACGACACTCCCGCGAGCGGCGCCCGAGCCGGCGCCGGGGTCGAGGTTCAGCTCGTGCGCACCGTGCCGGAGCACATCTACCGCGGGCTGCCGAACGGTGAGTTCTCGATCCTCGAGAGCTACCTGCGCGCACTGCGCGCGGCCGAGCGCCTCGTCTACCTCGAGAGCCAGTTCCTCTGGTCGAGCGAGGCGGTCTCGATTCTCGCGGAGAAGCTGCGGCGGCCGCCCTCGGACGACTTCCGTCTCGTCGTCCTCCTTCCTACGCGCCCGAACAACGGCACGGACGACACGCGCGGCCAGCTCGGCGTCCTCGTCGACGCGGACAAGGCGAGCGGCGACGCCACCTCGCGCTTCCTCGCGTGCACGCTCTACCAGCCGGGTCGCGGCGGCCGGCCCGTGTACGTCCACGCGAAGATCGGGATCGTCGACGACTGCTGGCTCACCGTCGGATCGGCGAACCTCAACGAGCACTCGTTCTTCAACGACACCGAGGTGAACGTCGTCGTGCGCGACGAGGAGCTCGCGCGCGCCGCGCGGCTACGGCTCTGGTCGGAGCACCTCGAGCGCGACGACGTCGGGGGAGACCCGACGGCGCTCGTCGACGACGTGTGGCGCCCGCTCGCCGAGGAGCAGCTCGAGCGGCGCCGCCGGGACAACTGGGCTCCGCACCGCCTCACGCTGCTGCCGCACGTGTCCCGCCGGTCGAACGCGATCTGGGGCCCGCTGAACGGCTTGATCGTCGACGGCTAGAGCTCCGAGGCTCCCGCGAAGCGGTACCTCGCCCGCTTCACTTCAGATCGCCCAAAGGCCGTCCGAGATGACCGGGATGCGTTTGCCCTTTGCGGTGACGCCGGTCGCTTCGAAGTCGGGGCTGCCGATCATGACGTCGAGGTGCACGGGCGACTGGTTGAGGCCGCGCGCGGGCTTGATCGTGCGCGT
Source organism: uncultured Actinomycetes bacterium (assembly GCA_963753295.1). Taxonomy (GTDB): domain Bacteria; phylum Actinomycetota; class Thermoleophilia; order Gaiellales; family Gaiellaceae; genus Palsa-739. Next base: position 41,226 of record CAVWBZ010000020.1, read on the forward strand.
ACCGCCGAAGCCGGAGCCGAACGCGATGTGCGCGGCGGCGTTCTCGTCCAGCAGCGTGTCGTAGTAGACGCGGCCGCTCTGTCCGATCCGCGACGTCGCGTCGACGAGCGCCGTTTCGCCGAGCCGCCGGCCGTTCCCCTTCGGATCGCTGTCGATGTAGCCGGCGACGAAGTCACGGTCTTCCTTTCGCTTCGCCTCGAGGCGAACGAGCCTGCCGCCGCGGAACTCGCCCTTCAGCCCTTCGATCAGCCGGCCCTGGAACGACAGCGGGAACGTGCACGTGAACGTTCCCTCGGTGCCGGCGGCGTCGGGGCTCGTGAACGTCTCCTCGGTCGGCATGTTCGCGGCGATGACCGCGCCGCTCTGCGTCCGCTCGAGGCCGCCGAGCCACGCCGTGCCGGGGACGAGGCGGAGGTCGAGCGCGGTGCCGGGCCCGCGCAGCTCGATGCGTGTCAGCGCGAGGCGCGTCAGCTTCGCCGCCCGCCGTTCGAGGGCTCTCCCGTGCGCCATCCAGCCGGCAGCGCCCTTCCCGTCCTCGTCGGTGAGGCGCGAGAACCAGAGCAGGTCCTGCGCGAGCTTGCGCTTCGCCTTCAGCACCGGCATGCCGGGGTAGACCTGACTCGCCCAGTGATCGGTGGGCCAGCCCGCGATCGTCCAGCGCACGCGCATGTCGAGGCTCGCGCGGCGGAAGGCGCGCAGCTTCTGCCCGACGCGGGCGTACTCGGTCTGGATCCGCTTCGGCGAGACGCCGTCGAGGAACCCCGGGTCGCTCTCCCCGCTGATGAAGATCTCCGCCGAGTCGGGATTCGTGATGAGCTCGCGGAAGCGGCGCTGCGTCCACGCCGTCACGACGCCGAGCGCGTCGTCCCGGCCGTGCACGAGCCGTGCCCGCATGACGAGCGGATCCGCGTAGACGACGTCGACCACGTGCGCGCCGCCGCGGTACGCGGACGAAGCGACGGCGACCATCAGCTCGCGGTGCGCCGGCGCACCGCGGACGACGATCGCGTCGCCGCGCTTCAGCGCGATCGACTTCGTGATCGCATCGGCGTACCGCTCGAGCTGGGCGGGCTCGAGGATCGCGTCCTTCTCCACGGCTACGAGGCTAACGCTTCGTCGACGGACGCGCGGATGCTGAAGTGGCGGTCGAGGCCGGAGATCTCGAGCGCGCGGCGCGTGTCGGGCCCGGGCGCTGCGAGGAGGAAGCTCTGCCGGTCGGCGAGGCGGCTGCGCGCCTCGATGAGGACGCCGAGCGCCGTCGAGTCGACGAAGCCGACGTCGGCGAGGTCGACGACGAGCCGCGCCGGCTCCTCGGCGCAGCAGGCGAGCAACGCTTCTCGGACGATGTGAGCGTTGTAGAGGTCGAGCTCTCCGGTGAGGTGCACCACGACCGCGCCGTCGCCGCGGTCGACGCTCTTCACCGGCGGCTCGCGCGCTTCTCCGACCCCCTCCACGCAGAGATTCAACCATCAACCCGACTCGTATGCTGTCCGCATGGAGGTCGCCGAGGTCGCCGCCCGGGCGGCGGGAGAGAACTTCCCCGTCGGCTCGATCCTCTTCCCTCGCCGCCTGCGCGGGCACGTCCGCGCGCTCTACTGCTACGCCCGGCTCGTCGACGAGCTCGGAGACGCCTACGAGGGCGACCGGCCGGCCGCCCTCGACGAGCTCGAGCACGAGGTCGAGCTCACGTTCACCGGCGAGCCGACGTGGCCCGTCATGCGCAACGTCCAGCCGACCGTCCACGAGTTCGGGTTGACGCGCGAGCCGTTCCTGCGGCTCATCGAGGCGAACCGGATGGATCAGCGCGTGTCCGAGTACGAGACGTGGGACGACCTCAAGTCGTACTGCGTCCACTCCGCCGATCCGTGCGGGCGGCTCGTGCTCGGCGTGCTGCGCCGGCTCGACGATCCCGAGATCGTCGCCGCGAGCGACTCGGTCTGCACCGGCCTCCAGCTCGTCAACTTCCTCCAGGACGTCCCGCGCGACCTCGAGCTCGGGCGTGTCTATCTGCCGGCCGAGGACCGGCATCGCTTCGGCGACCCGCCGCTCGACCGGCCCAACGACGACCTTCGCGCGCTTCTCCGCTTCGAGGCGGAGCGGGCCGCGTCGCTGCTCGGCGCCGCCGAGGTCCTGCGGACGCGCATCGGCGGGAGGCTGGGCCGCGCGGTGGAGCTGTTCGGGCGCGGCGGTCTCGCGGCGCTCGACTCGCTCGAGTCGGCGGGGTGGGATCTCTTCACGCAGCGGCCGCGGCCGTCGCGCGCGCGGCTCGCGCGGGAGGCGGCGCTCACCCTCGTCCGATGAGCACCGCGGTCGAGCAGGCGTACGCCGAGGTTCAGCGAGTCACTCGCGCGCGCGCGAAGAACTTCGCGTACGGGATCATGGTCCTGCCGCGCGACAAGCGGCGTGCGATCGCGGCGATCTACGCGTACGCGCGCGAGGTGGACGACATCGCGGACGGTGAGGCGGGAGTCGACGAGAAGCGCGCCGCCCTCCTCGCGCTCCGCACGGCGCTCGCCGACCCGCCGGCGACGCCGATGCACGTCGCGCTCGCCGATGCGCGTGCGCGCTTCGACATCCCCGACGACGCGCTCTCGGCGCTCGTCGACGGCGGCCTGCAGGACCTCGACAAGACACGCTATGCGAGCTTCGACGAGCTGCGCGGCTACTGCGAGAAGGTGGCCGGCGCCGTCGGCGTCGCCTGCGTCGCCGTATACGGCTCCGGCGACGTCGAGCGGGCGCGGACGCTCGGCGTCGCGCTGCAGCTGATCAACATCATGCGCGACGTCGACGAGGACCTCGGCCTCGGGCGCGTGTACCTCCCGCAGGACGAGCTCGAGCGCTTCGGTGTCACGGAGCTGGCCGTGAGCTCCGAGTGGCGGGAGCTGATGGAGTTCCAGGCGGCGCGGGCGCGTGCGCACCTCGACGAGGGGCTGCGGCTGCTCGACTCGCTCGACCGTCGCAGCGCGCTCTGCGTCGCGACGTTCGCCGGCCTCTACCGCGGCCAGCTCGACCGCATGGAGGCGAACGGCTTCGACGTGTTCGACGCCTCGTGCCGGTTGTCGACGCCCGCGAAGCTCGCCGTCGTCGCGCGCGGAATGTGGCGATGAGAGCTGCGGTCGTCGGCGGCGGCCTTGCCGGCCTCGCCGCCGCGCTCGAGCTCGTCGACGGAGGCGCGGACGTCACGCTCTACGAGGCGCGGCCGACCCTCGGCGGCGCCGTGCAGACGCTGCCGGAGCGCGACGGCGACCCGCAGCCGCCGCCCGACAACGGCCAGCACATCGCGCTCGGCTGCTTCACCGAGTACATCCGCTTCCTCGACCGTATCGGCGAGGGCGACTCGATCCTGCGCAAGCGGCTCGCGCTGCCGGTGCTCGACGAGCGCGCACGCCGGTTCGACATCGCTCCGAGCCTGGCGGCATTGCTGCGCTACGGGCACCTGTCGCGTCGCGAGCGGTTGCGACTGCCGTTGACGCTCATGCGACTGCGCACGGCGCAGTCGCGTCCAGGAGAGACCTTCGGAGACGTGCTCAGGCGACTGGGTGAAACCGACGCGTCGATAAACGGCTTCTGGGACGTCTTCATCCGGCCCGCCCTGAACCTGCGCACCGACGAGGTCGATCCCGACGCGGGTCTCTTCACCGTGCGCACCGCGCTGCTCGGGCCGCGCGCGAACTCCGATCTCGTCCTGCCGCTGAAGCCGCTCGGCCGGATGCACGGCGACGCGGCGGGGCGGGTCCTCGGCGATCGCGTCCGTCTCGACGAGCGCGTCGAGGCGCTCGACGACCTCGACGCCGACGCGATCGTCGTCGCCGTTCCGCCGGCCGAGTCGGCGCGCCTGCTCGGCGAACCGGACCTCGGCCTCGAGAGCTCGCCGATCGTCTCCGTCCACCTGCTCTTCGACCGGCGGATCCTCGACGTCCCGCTCGCGGCGCTTCTCTCCTCGGACGCGCACTGGGTCTTCGACCGCGGCGCTCTGACGGGCCACCCGCTCGAGAACGGCCAGTACCTCACGGTCGTCTCGAGCGGCGTCCCGGAGCTGATGGAGATCCGCGGCCGCGAGCTCGTCGACCGCATCGCCGGCCAGCTGACCGAGCGTCTGGGCGCCGCGGAGCTCCTGTGGTCGCGCGTGAGTCGCGAGCCGTACGCGACGATCGCGCTGAGGCCCGGCGTGGCGCGGCCCGGCGTCGAGACCGGCCGCCCCGGCGTCGCGCGTGCCGGAACGTGGACCGGCACCGGCTGGCCGGCGACGATGGAGAGCGCCGTGCGCAGCGGGCGGGCGGCGGCTCAGCACCTCTTGAGCACCGTTGCTGCAAGAGTCTCGGGATGAGCGCGACCGAAGAGCTCACCGCGATCGACGCTGCGATCGAGCGCGGCACGCGCCGCCTGCTCGAGCTGCAGCGGCCCGACGGCATCTGGGTGGGCGAGCTGGAGTCGAACGTGACGATGACCGCGCAGCACTTGTTCTGGAACCACTATCTCGGGCTGCGCACGCCCGAGCTGGACCGCCGCATCGCGAACGAGCTCACGGCGCGCATGCGGGAGGACGGCACGTGGTCGATCTGGTTCGAGGGGCCGCCGGATCTCTCGACGTCGCTCGAGGCGTACGTCGCGCTGCGCATGTGCGGCGTCGATCCCGGCGCGAAGGCGCTCGCGTATCTCCAGCGCGAGGGCGGCATCCCCAAGAGCCGTCTGTTCACGAAGTGCTTCCTCGCGCTGCTCGGCCAGTGGCCGTGGCAGCGCATGGTGCCGATCCCGCCGGAGCTCATCCTGCTGCCGCCGTCGTCGCCGTTCTCCGTCTACAACTTCGCCTGCTGGGCGCGGCAGACGTTCGTGGCCCTCTCGCTCGCGCAGTCGCTTCGACCCGTGAAGCCGATCGACGTCGACCTGCGGATGCTCGGCGCACGCCCGTCGCGCACGCGGCCGCCGCTCCGGCGCGATCCGCTCCGCCGCACCGCGCAGGCGCGCGCCGAGGAGTGGATCCGCGCGCGGCAGGAGGCGGACGGCTCGTGGGGCGGCATCCAGCCGCCGTGGGTGTGGGGGATCATCGCGCTGCACGCGCTCGGCCACGGCCTCGACGATCCGACCCTCGGCAAGGCCGTCGAGGGCTGGCAGGGCTTCATGGTCGAGGACGGCGACCGGCTCCGCCCCGAGGCGTGCCAGTCGCCGGTCTGGGACACCTCGCTCGCGCTGCTCGCCCTCCGCGCGTGCGGGCTCCCGAACGACCACCCGCAGCTCCGCAAGGCCGGCGAATACCTCCTCGGGCAGGAGGTGACGGTGATGGGCGACTGGGCGATCCGGCGTCCCGGCGGCGCGCCCGGCGGGTGGGCGTTCGAGTACGAGAACGACCTCTACCCGGACGTCGACGACGCCGCCGTCGTGCCGCTGTCGCTTCGCGGCCTCGGCATCGGCGAGGAGGACGCGGTGCGCCGCAGCTTCGAGTGGTTGCGGACGATGCAGTCGCGCGGCGGCGGCTGGGGCGCGTTCGACGTCGACAACGAGTCGATGTGGCTCTACAAGATCCCGTTCTGCGACTTCGGCAAGGTGACCGACGAGCCGAGCGCCGACGTCACCGCGCACGCGCTCGAGGCGCTCGGCCGCGAGCCGGGCTATGAGGACGTCGTCGGGCGCGGGCTCGATTGGCTGCTCGGCGAGCAGGAGGACGACGGCTCGTGGTTCGGGCGCTGGGGCGTCAACCACCTGTACGGCACCGGCGCCGCCCTGCCGGCGCTCGAGGCGTGCGGCATCCCCTCCGACCATCCGGCGATGCGCCGGGCCGTGGCCTGGCTCGACTCCGTGCAGCGCGCGGACGGCGGGTTCGGCGAGGACGTTCTCTCGTACCACGACCCGTCGCTGCGCGGGCGCGCGGACTACGCGACGCCGTCGCAGACCGCCTGGGCGCTCCTCGGCTACGTGGCCGCAGGAAACGCTGAGGATGAATGCGCGCGAAAGGCGGGAGATTATCTTTGCGACGTCCAGCGCCCCGACGGCGACTGGGACGAGCAGCACTTCACCGGCACCGGGTTTCCGACAGATTTCATGATCCGCTACCACCTGTACCGCATCACGTTTCCGCTGCTCGCCCTCGGCCGCATGAGAGAGAGGCTTTCCGCATGAAGTTTCCGCTCCAGTCCACCGTGTCGATCGGCAAGTACGTCGCGGCCCAGCAGCGCAAGGGCGAGCGCTATCCGCTCGTCCTCATGCTCGAGCCGACGCTCGCGTGCAACATCGCGTGCATCGGCTGCGGGAAGATCCGCGAGTTCGAGTCGAACCGCGCGCGGCTGACGGTGGAGGAGTGCGTCGACTCGGCGGTGCAGTGCCCGGCGCCCGTCGTCTCGATCTGCGGCGGCGAGCCGCTCGTCTACAAGGGCATCGAGGAGGTCGTCGCGCAGGTGCAGCGGCTCGGCAAGACGATCGAGCTGTGCACGAACGCGCTGCGGCTCGAGCAATGCCTCGACTGGTTCGAGCCGTCGCCGAAGCTGAGCTTCGTCGTGCACCTCGACGGTATGCAGGAGATCCACGACTACGTCTGCGACTACCCCGGCCTGTGGGAGATCGCGGTGGACGCAATCAAGACCGCGCGCGCCCGCGGCTTCCGCGTCACGACGAACACGACGATCTTCAAGGAGACCGAGGTCTCCGACGTGATCGAGATGATGCGCTACCTCACCGACGATGTCGGCATCGACGGCATGCTCGTCGCGCCGGGCTACCAGTACTCGCAGATCGATCCCGCGCTCACGATGACGCGGGACGAGCACGAGGTGAAGTTCAAGGCGATCCGCGCGGCGGTGCGCGAGCACGGCTACCGGTGGATTGCGACCCCCATCTACCAGGACTTCCTCACGGGCGAGCGCGAGCTCTCGTGCGCGCCGTGGGGATCGATCACGCGGAACCCGTATGGCTGGAAAGGCCCGTGCTATCTCCTCACCGACGGCATCTTCCCGACGTACGAAGCGCTGCTCGAGGGCATGGAGTGGGAGGCGTACGGCCCCGGCAACGACCCGCGCTGCGAGCACTGCGGCATCCACTGCGGCTTCGAGCCCTCGGCTGCGTACGAGGCGTCGAAGAGCCTGAAGGAGACCGTTCGGAGCCTCGCATGGACGCTGACGGGTTGACCTTTACCGTCGCGACGACGGCCGAGGAACGGATTGCGAGGCGCATCGGCCTGCCGACTGCGCGCATCGGCGTGCGCGGCGCCGCGGGCCTGCCCGACGGGCAGCTCGTCTCGTTCGGGCTCGCAGGCGCGCTCCACGACGGCTTTCGCGTCGGCGACGTCCTCGACGCGACGCGTGTCGTCGACCTCGCCGGAGCGACGCTGTGGGAAGGCAGCGGGCTCGGCGTCCGCGGCGCCCGCGGCGGCACGGTGCTCGCGTCGGACGTGCTCGTGCACGATGCCGCCGAGCGGCGCCGGCTGCACGAGGCGAGCGGCGCCGACGCCGTCGACATGGAGAGCGGCATGCTCGCGCGCAGCGGCCGGCTCGCCGGCGTCGTGCGCGCGATCTCGGACGGCGTCGACAGCGACATCGAGGGCGTCGACTCGACGGTGCACGCCGACGGCCGCACCGACGTCGCCGGCCTGCTCCGCTGGCTCGTGACGAAGCGCGGCCGCGCCGTTGCCTCCATGCGCGATGCGATGCGCGCGCTCACCGAGCTCGAGAAGGCGGTCGCCTGATGGGCCGCGTCCTCCTCGCCGCGCCGCGCTCGTTCTGCGCCGGCGTCGACCGGGCGATCGAGATCGTCGAGCGGCTGCTCGAGCAGCACGGCCCGCCGGTCTACGTCCGCCACCAGATCGTCCACAACGAGCACGTCGTGCGCCGTCTCGAAAGCCTGGGCGCCGTCTTCGTCGAGCACGAGTCGGAGATCCCCGAGGGCGAGATCTGCGTGCTCTCCGCGCACGGCGTCGCACCGTCGGTGAAGGAGAACGCGGAGCGCCGCGGCCTCCACATCGTCGACGCCACCTGCCCGCTCGTGAACAAGGTGCACGCCGAAGCGCGCACGTACGCCGACAGCGGCCATCTCGTCGCGCTCGTCGGGCACGCGAACCACGTCGAGGTGATCGGCACGCTCGGCGAGCGCCCGGAGGCGACCGTCGTCGTCGAGACGCCCGAGCAGGCGCGCGCACTCCCGACGGACAAGCCCGTCGCCGTGATCACGCAGACGACGCTGTCGCTCGACGACGTCGCACCGATCGTCGACGCGCTCGCGGAGCACGTCGGCGGCTCGCTCCACCGGCCGCACGCGGACGACATCTGCTACGCGACGCAGAACCGGCAGGACGCCGTCAAGGCGATGGTGCAGGAGGGCGCGTCGCTCATCTTCGTCATCGGCTCCGAGAACAGCTCGAACGCGCAGCGCCTCGTCGAGGTCGCGGAGTCGGCGGGCGCGGAGGCGAAGCTCATCGACGGCGAGAGCGACCTCGACGTCGAGCTGCTCGACGGCCACGAGACGGTCGGCCTCACCGCCGGCGCCTCGACGCCGGAGGAGCTCGTCCGCGCGACGGCGGCCCGCCTCGCGGAGCAGGGCTACGACCTGCCGGAGGAGATCATCGTCGCCCGCGAGGACGTCCACTTCCGCCTGCCCAAGGAGGTGGCGCGCGCATGACATCGATCGAGGTGCCGTATTCGATCGCCGCGGCTCTGCCGACTCTGTCCGTCATGGACATCACGAACGACGTGTCGCAGTCGGTCGCGCGTTCCGGCCGTAGCGACGGGATCGCGTTCGTCCACCCGCAGCATTCGCTGTCGGTCGTCCGCGTCCAGGAGCGCGAGACGGGGTTCTTCGAGGACCTCGAGGTGCTGCTCGAGCGGATCGTCCCGAGCAGCCACCGGTCGCGGGAGCGGCTCGTCGCAGCGCTCCTCTCGCCGCGGAGCGAGCAGGTGCCGTTCGCCGGCGGTGCGCTCTGCCTCGGCAGGTTCCAGCGGATCATGGTGTTCTCGCTCGATGCCGAGCATCGCAGCGACTGGTCATTGACCTTGCTCGGCTAGTGCCGTAGAAGTAGCCCCGTGCCGGGGCACGAAGAGGCGTGGGCGGATGCGCTCTCGACGGAGCACCTGCATCAGGGGGAGCTCCTCGCGACGTTGCGCGACGACCTCGGCACGTTCGCCCGCGAGTGCGCCTCGGCGCTGACGGCGCTCGAGACGTTCGCCGGTCTCGCCGGTGTCGACGACATCCTCGGCGCTGCACAGGAGAGCGCCGCGCACGCGAAGCTCGCGCTCGACATCGGGCGGCGGTTGCGCGGCGAAGAAGACCCGGAGCTCGCCGGCCTGTACGCGAAGGTGGCCGGCGGCGAGGACGTGCCTCCCGCGCACGTCCGGCATGCGAGCGAGCTGCTCACGGCCGGGCCGAGGCGAACGGACCGGCAGCTGCTCGAGGCGGTGGTGACCGCGTCCGGCGCCTCCGCCGGGATCGAGCAGCTCGTCGGCCCTGCTCCGTGGGCGGCGCTCGCAGCGATGAAGCCGCTCCTCAAATGGATCCGGGCAGACGACCGCACGGAGCTGCTCCACTCGGCGGGGAGCGACCTCGCCCAGGTGCTCGCCGCGACCGCGTCGCTCGGCGCCGGCGCGGAGACGGCGGCCGCCGGCGACGCCGCCGCGCTGGGACAGTCGCTTCGCGACTCGATCGAGCACGTCGAGAACGCGGCGAAAGCGGTACGCGAGGGGGAGCTCGAGGCGGTGCTGCGCGAGGCTCGGGAGAAGCTCGAGCAGGACCTCGACGCCCTCCGCGGCATCCACGAAGGCGCCGGCGACGCGCCGGAGGAGTGGCGCTCGGCGCGGCGGGCCGAGCACGCCGAGCTGACCGAGGAGGTGCGCGTGAAGCTCGAGAGGGTCGAGCGGATCCGCGGCGTCCTCGTCCGGATCCTGCCGAGCCTCCAGGCGATCGCGCGTGCGCTGAGCGCGGTCGAGAAGATGCACGCGCTCGAGGGACGGCTCGAGCCCGCGCCCGCTGCCGCCGTGGCGGCGGCGCAGTCGGCGCTCGCCCTCCACGCAGGCGAGGTGTGGACCGAAGGCCCGCTCGGCGCCGAGCCGGTGCCGAGCGTCCGGCGCGTGTCCGCGCGGACGATGCTCGTCGCAGCCGTGGCGGCGGTCGTCATCGGGGCGATCGTCGGGATTGCGCTCTCCGGCGGCTCGAGCAAGCCGAAGCCGATCGTGATCGAGACGAACGCCGCGGCTCCGGCGGCACCGACGACGGCGGCGGCGCCGACGGTGGGCGCCCGGCCGAGCCTCCTGCCGGTCAGTGCCGTCTTCGATCCGAACCGGCGGGCGACCTTCTACACCGTGAGCGTCGAGCAGGGCGGCGAGCCGGTGAGCGCGTATCGCTGGTCCCTGACGCCGCCGCCGGGGAACCCGACCTGCAACAAGTTCGGGCCGATCCCGGGCAGGCCGAGCGAGGCCGTCTGGCACCACGCGGACACGGACGGCTGCACCCACAACGGCATCCAGCACGACGGGACCGTGCACGTCACCGTTCTCAGCGCCCACTGGTCGTGCTCGGAGTCGTTCTTCGGGACGCTCACGAAGACCGGCGCGAAAAACGAGCACTGCATACACAGGTAGCGGGCTGGCAGACTTCCGGGATGGTGTGGGAGCGTCGGCAGCGCTGGCTCGCGCGGATCGCGCTGGCGCTCCTCGCGCTCGTCGCGGAGCTCACCGGCCGTAGCCTCGCGCACCGCCTCGACGTCGGCCGCCGAGTCGGCCGCGTCTCGTACGCGCACACCGACTACTACCCGTTCCTGCTCGCGGCGGTGAAGATCGGCGTCGCGCTCATGCTCGCGCGGCTCGTGTGGCGCTTCGCCAAAGCGCGTCGCGTCGCGTCGCTCATCGGCGGATCGCCTCGCGTTCGCATCGAGCTGTCCGCGCGGCTGTGGCTCGCCTCGTTCGCCGCCACCTCGGTCATCTACCTCGTGCAGATGGACGCCGAGGGCGCTGCGTCGGGTCGCTGGCCGCTCCTCGCGCCGTGGCTCCATTCGTCCGCGCTGCCCGTGTTCGCGGTGCTGTCGGTGCTCGTCGCGCTGCTCTTCCGCAGCGTGGAGCTGTGGCTGCGTGACTACGAGCGGCTCGCCGCCCACGCGGTCGCGTGCCTGCGCCGGCTCCGCGCCGCGCGCCTCCCGCTCTTCGACCTCCACGTCGCGGCTGCGCCGCGGCAGCTGTTCGGCCTCGCGTTCGAGTCGCGGCCGCCTCCGCTCGCCGTCTGACGGCGTCGTACGAGCGAGAGGAGGAGGAATGAGCGCGGACTATGCGCGCGGGCTGGAGGCACCAAGGACCGAGGAGGCGGCGCGGCGGACCGCGCGCGCGCGCGTCGTGCTCGCCATGGGACCGGCGACGATCGCCGCCGGTGTCGTGTGGGCGCTCGCGCAGCCTTGGCGGATCACGCTTCTGCACCCGTCCGGGCAGGGCTTCTGGTGGCTCGTTTCCGAACCGCCGCTCTACGTCATCCTCGTGGGGCTCCTCTTTCGGTACGTCGTTGCGCCGGGAGTCGTCAGCGACCTCGAGGAGAGCGAGCGGTGATCGTCGCCGGCGTCATGCCGCACGCCGAATTCGTCCACTGGTGGTTCGCGACGGGATTCCTCGTCCTCGGGCTCGCGCTGTACGCGGAGATCGTCGTCGGGCCCGCGGTCTGGAACATGCGGCCGTGGCGACGCTACCTCTGGCCGGGGATGTGCTTCCTCATGGGTCTGCTCATGTGGCCGGTCATGGCCTTCTACACGAACTCGATGATCCACATGGTCGCCCACGGCTCGTGGGCGCAGGCTCTCATGCTCGCCGGCGCCGCCGAGCTCGGCCTTGCGCGCGGAAAGCTCCATTCGCAGTACTGGCGGCTCCTGACGGCCGTCGGCCTCCTCGTCTCGGGGACGGCCCTGCTCGTGCACGAGCAGAACCCGTGGTTCTTCGCGCGTACGGCCTTCCTTCACCACACGCTCGGCTGGCTCGTCATCGGCGCGGCGGCGTTCCCGCTCCTGCAGGCGTTCCGTCCGCGCTCGGTCGTCGCCGCGTCGGGCTTCGCGACGACGCTCGTCGTCATGGCGGTGCTCCTCTACTGCGACCGCGACGTCGCGCCGATCTTCGGGCATCTCTCGTCGTTCGCAGGAGTGCCCCATCGATGAGACGCTCGCTCGCTCTCGCCGCCTTCTGTGCGCTGCTGCTCCCGGCGTCCGCGTTCGCGCACGCGTCGCTCGAGAAGGAGAGCCCGGCGTTCAAGCAGCGGCTCGCGGTATCGCCGCGCCAGGTCGTGCTCCGGTTCGACGAGACGGTCGACGCGCTGCCGAAGGCGATCGAGGTGCTCACGCTCAAGGGCGAGAACGTCGCGGGGAAGCCGCGGGCGATCCCCTCGAAGCGCGAGGTCGTGGCGGCGCTGCCGAAGCTGCCGAAGGGCCCGTACACCGTCCGTTGGCAGGCGCTCTCGAACGACGGCCACATCGTCTCGGGCGTCTACACCTTCGGCGTCGGCGTTCCGGCGCCGCCGGTGACGGACGCCGTCGGCGCGCAGGGGCCGACGCGGACGGAGGACATCGTCCGCTGGCTGTACTTCCTCGGCCTCGCGCTCGGGGTCGGCGGCATCGGATTCAGGCTGCTCGTCGTGCGCGGCCCGCTCGGCACGCGTGCGCAGCGGCGCTTCTTCTGGGTGGTGGGCATCGGCATCGCCGGCGTGCTCGAGACCGGCATCGCGGCGTTCCTCCTGCGCGGAGAGGACTCGCTCCAGCTGCCGTTCGGCCGCTTCCTGTACGGCGACCTCTCACCCCTGGCGAACGGGACGCGGTTCGGCCAGACGTTCGTCGTCATGGAGCTCGGGTTCGCGCTCGTGGTGGCGCTCGTCTATCTCGCGTGGCTGACCGAGCGGAGCGCGTTCCTCTGGGGAGCGTTCGTGCTCGGTCTCTTCTTCGTGTCGGGGCTCTCGCTCTCGGGACACTCGGCCGCGGGGCCGGGCGACTCGAAGTGGTCGGAGCTCGCCGACTACGTTCATCTCTCCGCCGCCGTGCTGTGGGTCGGCGGCCTCGTGCAGCTCGCCGTCGTCGTGTGGCCCGGGCAGCCGGAGCTCCGGCGCGTCGCGTTCCTCCGCTTCTCGCGCCTCGCCACCGTGCTCGTCGCGCTCATCGTCGGCGCGGGGACATACCTCAGCATCTTGCGGCTGCCGCGGCTGCACGACCTCTGGACGACCGGCTACGGGCACGACCTGCTCGTGAAGCTCGCGCTCGTCTGCCTCGCCCTCGGCTGGGGGGCCGCGCACCACTTCCTCGCCGTGCCGCGCATCGACCGCGACGCCGTCCACCGGACGCTCGCGCGCAGCATCGCGGGCGAGAGCGCGGTCGCGATCGCCGTGCTGCTCGCGGCGGCGGTACTCACCGACTCGAAGCCGGCGCCGCAGCCTGCGCCCGCGAAGGCCCCGACCGCCGCCGTCGCGCCTCGTTAGTCTCCATTCGGTGGGCAGGCTGAAGCTCCACGCGGCGGCGATCGCGCGCGTGCTTCCACGCGGCGGCGGGACGGAACGGCTCGGCCGCGAGGAGCGGCTGGTGTTCGTCATGGGCTCGCCGCGCTCGGGAACGACCTTCCTCGCCGGCGCGATCGGCGCGTTGCCGGGCTTCGTCGATCTCGGCGAGGTGCTGCCGCTGAAGTCGGCCGTGCCGGAGCTCGTCGCGCTGCCGGAGGAGGAGGCGGCCGCGCGTATCCGACGCACCCTCGAGCGCGTCCGGACGCTCGCGTTCGTGCGTGGCCTGCGCGGCGTCGAGCAGACACCGGAGACGGCGTTCGTCGTCGGAGCGGTCTCGCGCGCGTACCCGAACGCACGTCGCATCCATCTCGTCCGCGACGGCCGTGACGTCGTCTGCTCTCTCCTCGAGCGCGGCTGGCTGAACGCGAACCGCGACCGGCAGGCGGACGACGTCGGCGGTACCTACGGCGCGGGCGCACGCTTCTGGGTCGAGCCTGACCGCGTGCGGGAGTTCGAGGACGCGAGCGACGCGACGCGCGCGGCGTGGGCATGGCGGCGCTACGTGGGCTCGGCACGCTCGGGCGACGTCTTCGAGCTGCGCTACGAGGATCTCGCCGCCGATCCCGCACGGACTGCGGAGGCTCTAGCGGAGCAGCTCGAGGTCGACGTGCGCTTCCTCGCCGAGCCGCTGTCGCGCGTTCATGCTCGCTCGGTCGGGCGGTTCCGCGAGGACCTTACGGCCGACCAGCTGCGCGACGTGGAACGAGAGGCTGGTCCTCTGCTCGCCGAGCTCGGCTACGAATGACGCGACGCAACCGTCCGCCGGCGGGCGGGTCGGCAAACTCGAGGTCGACGGGCTGCCAGCCGAGCCGGCGCGCCTGGATCCGGAGCCACCACATGGCGTGCACGCTACGACACAGAATGTTGAGTGAGGGTTAAGCCGTGCTGACGCGGTCGGAGTTCCTCGCGCAGGGCGCGGGTGCGGTGCTCGCGGCGTCGGGATGGAAGGTCGCGGAGCGCGGCGTGCAGCATTTTCGTTCGCGTCCCGATCTATTGCCGCCCGTCGTCACGGTGCTGCACCCACCGCAGGACGTCGCGCCGGGCCTGCTGTTTCTCGCGCCGTCCTCCGGCCCGGGCCAGCGCGGCGTCCTCATCCTCGACCGCGCCGGCGAGGTCGTCTGGTTCCGTCCGACCTCACCGCGGACGGCGATGAACCTCCGCGCCGCGTCGTTTCGCGGCGCGCCGGTGCTGACGTGGTGGGAGGCGCTGCCCGGCGGCGGGCTCGGCCGCGGCGAGCACGTGATCGTCGACGCGGCGTACCGCGAGATCGCCCGCTTCCCCGCCGGCCACGGGATGAAGTCCGACCTGCACGAGTTTCTGCTCACCGCGCGCGGCACCGCGCTCGTGACGAGCTTCGAGGTGCGGCCGCGCGGCGCGCGCGGCCTCACGATGGGCGGCGTCGTGCAGGAGCTCGAAGTGCCGAGCGCGCGCGTCCTCTTCGAGTGGCGGAGCCTCGACCACGTCGCAGTCGAGGAGTCGTACGTCCCGGTCGGCTATCCGTGGGACTACTTCCACGTCAACTCGATCGACGTCGACGCCGACGACAATCTGATCGTCTCCGCGCGCAACACGTGGGCGGTCTACAAGGTGCACCGGCGCACCGGGAAGGTGCTATGGCGGCTCGGCGGCAAGCGCAGCGACTTCGCTCTCGGCACGGGCGCACGCTTCGCGTACCAGCACGACGCGCGCAGCCACGACGGCGGGCGCGTGCTCTCCGTGTTCGACAACGGCGAGACGCATTCGCGAGGGCTCGTCCTCGCGCTCGACGGGACGCGCATGCGCGTGTCCCTCCAGCGTGAGTACGCGCACCATCCGCTTCTGCACGCGCACAAGCTCGGAAGCGTGCAGCTGCTTCCGAACGGCGACGTGCTCGTGGGCTGGGGGACCGACCCCCACTTCACCGAGTTCTCCGCCGGCGGCGCCGTGCGCCTCGACGCGACGCTGCCCCACGGCGGCGAGAACTACCGGACCCTGCGGTTCCCGTGGACGGGGCGGCCGCGCGATGCGCCGGCGGCCGTGGTGCGGGGATCGACGATCTTCGCCAGCTGGAACGGCGCCACGGACGTCGCGGCCTGGCGGGTCGATCCCGGCGGCGCGGCCGTGTCCCGCCGCGGATTCGAGACAGCGCTTCCGGCTCCCGCCGGGCCCGGGTCGGTGCAGGTGGTCGCGCTCGGCGCGGACGGGAAGCCGCTGGGCCGCTCCGCGCGGTTAACGTTGTCCTGATGCTCGTGCTCACCCGCGCGGAGGTGGAGGAGCTGCTCGATCTCGACGCGCTCCTCGAGGCGCTCGCCGGCGCGCACGCGGAGCTGTCGGCCGGCGTGGCCTCGCTCCCGCCGCGCGTGGCGGCGTTCACGCCCGCAGGGCTCCTCGGCGCGATGCCCGGCTTCGTCCCGAGCGCGGGTCTCGGCGCGAAGCTCGTCTCGCTCTTCCCGGCGAACAGGCCGCCGCTCCCGACCCACCAGGCGGCGATCGTCCTCTTCGATGCGGAAACGGGGCTCGTGACCGCGCTGATGGACGGGGCGTACATCACCGCGATGCGCACCGCCGCCGCGGCCGCGCTCGCCGCGCGCCTGCTCGCGCGTCGCGACGCTCGCGTCCTGGCGATCGTCGGCACGGGCGTGCAGTCGCGCGCGGCGCAGGAGATGTTCCCGCGCGTCCGGGACTTCGCCGAGATCCGGGTCGCGGGCCGTGGCGAATATGAGGACGCGGTGCGCGGCGCCGACGTCGTCCACGGAACGACGCATTCGCCGGACCCGGTGATCCTCGCCGACTGGTTGTCGCCCGGCGCGCACGTGTCGTCGGTCGGCTACAACGCGCCGGGCTCCGAGCTCGACCCGGCGATCGTCGCGGGCGCCGACGTCGTCTGCGTCGAGTCGCGCGACTCCGCCTTCGCGCCGCTGCCCGCCGGCGCGCCGGAGCTCGCGGGCTTCGATCGTCAACGCACCGTCGAGCTCGGCGAGCTCGTCGCCGGCACGCGTGTCGGCCGCACCGCCCCGGAGCAGATCACCCTGTACAAGTCCGTCGGCGTCGCCGTCCAGGACCTCGCGGCCGCGGCGCTCGTGCTCGCGGCGGCGAAGGAGCGCGGCGCCGGCCTCGAGATCGAGCTGGAGGAGGTTCACGCATGAACGATTTCTCTCCCGGCTTGGCCGGCGTCGTCGCGGTCGAGACGGAGATCGCCGAGCCGGACCGCGAGGGCGGATCGCTCCGGTATCGCGGCATCGACATCGAGGAGCTCGTCGGCAAGGTCCCGTTCGAGAAGGTGTGGGGCCTGCTCGTCGACGAGGCGCTCGAGCCGGGCCTTCCGCCCGCCCACTGCGACCTCGAGGTGCGGACCGGTGGGCACATGTCGGACCTCCAGTCGATGCTCGCCATCCTCAGCGGCCGCTGGCAGCTCGGTCAGCTCATCGACATCGACGACGAGCAGGCGAAGGAGGACCTGCGGCGGCTGTCGGCTGCAGCACTCTCGATCGTCGCTCAGTCCGGGCGCGGGCCGGACCTCCCGCCCGTGCCGGAGGAGACGGTGCTCGCCGGCCGCACCGCCGCGGAGCGCTTCCTGCTCGCGTGGCGCGGCGAGATCGACGAGCGCCACGCGAAGGCGATCGACACGTACTGGATCTGCACGGCGGAGCACGGCATGAACGCTTCGACGTTCACCGCGCGGACGGTCGCCTCGACGGGAGCGGACTGCGGTGCGGCGCTGTCGGCCGCGGTCGGCGCGCTCTCGGGGCCGCTGCACGGCGGCGCGCCCGCGCGCGTGCTGCCGATGCTCGACGCGGTCGCCGAGATGGGCGACGCGGAGAAGTGGGTGAACGAGGCGCTCGCACGCCACGAGCGGATCATGGGCTTCGGGCATCGCGTGTACCGCGCCGAGGACCCGCGCTCGCGCCTGCTGAAGCGGACCGCGAAGGAGCTCGGCTCGCCGCGCGTCGCAATCGCCGAGGAGCTCGAGCAGGTCGCGCACGAGGCGATCGCGAAGAAGCACCCCGATCATTCGTGGCCGAACGTCGAGTTCTGGTCGGCGATCGTGCTCGACGTGGCCGAGGTGCCGCCGAACCTCGCCCCTGCGATGTTCGCGTGCTCGCGCACGGCCGGCTGGTCGGCGCACGTGCTCGAGCAGAAGCGGCTGGGCGTGCTGATCCGGCCGAGCGCAAAGTACGTCGGCCCGGCTCCGCGTCCGTTGGAAGTGCTGCGCACTTCCAACGGCTAGAGGTACCCGCTTCGCGGGAGCGCTCGCGGGCCGAGCCCGCGAGCTCTTGTGATCCCAGTGGCGGTCTCGTTCTGTGCGCACGGTGGCGGCTCCGCCGTCTCCGCGCGCATGAGTCCGGCCTCCGCGTGAGCCCGCTTGCGCGCGGCTTGCGCTCCGGCCTAGGTCTTGTCCTCCGGTCCGGCGTGCTCGACCGCGTCGGCTACGCGCCGAGCGTCGTCCGCCGGTCGAGCCGGAGTGCCCCGATACCGCCCCAGTCGGGGACGTCGTCCCAGACGTTGCTCATGTCGCGGGGTAGTCTCCCACGCGTGATCGACCCGCGCGACTACCGGGATCGCTTCCCGATCCTCGCGGACTGCATCTATCTCATCAACCACTCGCTCGCCGCGATGCCGGCGGCTGCGGAGGAGCGGCTGCTCGAGTACGCACGCATGTGGCGGGAGCGCGGCATCCGCTCGTGGGGCGAGGGCTGGTGGAACATGCCGTTCACGGTCGGCGACCAGATCGCGCGGATCATCGGCGGCGCTCCCGGCACGACGGTCATGCACCAGAACGTCACCGTTGCGGAGATGGTGGTGATCTCGTGCTTCCGCAACCCCGGAGCGCGGAGGCGCGTCGTGTACGAGGCGGCGAACTTCCCGTCGGTGCGGTACCTCTACCAGGCGCAGCCTGACCTCGAGGTCGTCGTCGTCGAGGACGACCGCGCGATCGTCGACGCGATCGACGAGCGCACGCTGCTCGTGCCGATCAGCCACGTGTTGTTCAAGAACGCCGAGATCCAGGACGTCGCGCCGATCGTGCGCCGCGCGCACGAGGTCGGAGCGCACGTCGTTCTCGACTGCTACCAGTCCGCCGGCGTCGTCCCGTTCGACGTGACGGCGCTCGACGTCGACTTCGCCGTCGGCGGCAGCGTGAAGTGGCTGTGCGGCGGCCCGGGAGCCGGCTGGCTGTACGTCCGGCCCGATCTCGCGGAGCGGCTCGAGCCGACGTTCGTCGGCTGGCAGGGGCATGCGCGCCCGTTCGCGTTCGAGCCCGAGCTCGAGTACGCGGACGGCGTCGCACGCTTCCTCACCGGCACGCCGAACGTTCCCGCGCTGTACGCCGCGACGGCCGGCTACGACGTCATCGAGGAGGTCGGCGTCGAGCGCATCCGCGAGCGGTCGCTCGCGCTCACCTCGCTGCTCATCGATCTGCTCGACGAGGCGGGTCTCGAGGTCGGGAGCCCGCGCGCTCCCGAGCGCCGGGGCGGCACCGTGCTCGTCGGAACGCCCGACCACGCGGCCGTGCACCGCGAGCTCGGCGAGCGCGGCATCATCTGCGACTTCCGGCCGGACGCGGGCGTCCGCCTCGGCCCGCACTTCTACAACAGCGAGGACGAGCTCCGGCGCACCGTCGCCGAGCTGGCGGACATCGTCGAGAGCGGCGCGTACGTGCAGCATTCCGGAGCTTCCGCCACGTTCTGAGCGCGACTTGCGTTCCACTAGCCGAGCAGCTCGACGAGCTGCTGCGCGTACGCCGGTGCCGTCGGCTCGTCCTCGTGCCGGAAATAGACGTAGATCGGTTCCGCGGCCGAGCGGATGCGCTCCGCGAATGCTTCGTCCGGCGCCTCGCGCCGGCGGAGGTAGCGGAAGGGCGCGGGATGCTCGAGGTCGTTCACGCGCACCGCGCCGGCTTCGGCGAGCCGCGGCTCGATTCCGTCCCACGACGGGTGCTCGAGGTCGAAGGCGACGCGGAGGCCCGGCGCGAGCGAGCCGAGCAGGAGCTCGAGCGCGCCCTCGTCCCGCGCGCTCTTGAGCGAGACGCGCACCGGCCCGAGCCGGTCGCCGAGGGCGCGCACGCCCGCGTCGAAGGCGTCGAGGGCGCGCGGCCGGTGGCCGGGGAGCTTCGGCGCGAACTCGAACCCGTCCGGCGCCTGCTCGGCCCAGCGGCGGAACTGCTCCGCGCCCGGCATCCGGTACCCGGTCGTGTTGAGCTCCACCGTCCGGAAGCGCTCCGCGTAGAACGCGAGGAATGCGGCCGGGTCGAGCCCGGCCGGGTAGAAGCCGGGGCGCCAGGACGGGTAGGACCACCCGGATGTTCCGACCGAGACCCGCGCTAGCGTGTTCCCTCCCGTGACCACCGTGCAAAGCCTGCCACTCCCGGTGGAGACGTTCACCGACGAGGAGCGCGAGCGCCTCGCGCCGCACTTCACGAACCTCGACCGGCCCGTGTTCGGGCTCGTCAACCTGCCGGAGACGGTCAAGGGCGCGCTGTTCGCGCGCTACTCGCGCTATCCCGGCACGCTGCGGCGGCTCTTCCTCGAGGAGTTCGCCGACTCGGTGCCGGAGGTTCCGCCCATCGAGGGCGCGGAGGGGCAGCGCGCAGCGGAGCTGTACGAGCGCATCTTCGTCGGCTACGGCGACGACTCGGTCGCGCAGCTCGGCGGCGCGCACATCGCGTGCGAGTGGACGTCGAACCTCCTGACGAAGATCCTGCAGCGCCCGCGCCTCGCTGCATATCTCGAGCAGTCGACGCGGTACATCGCGTACGACGCGCAGATCGAGGGCTTCGGCTACCGCTACCACCGCGACGCCCGCTTCGGCCAGGCGTACGAACACGCGATGGACGACCTGTTCGCGACGTATGCGCGGCTGCTCGAGGACACGTCGGCGTGGGTCGCGGATCGCTTCCCGGCCGGCGAGGGCGAGTCGCCCGCGGCCCACCGGCGCGCCGTGCGCGCGAAGGCGCTCGACCTGGTGCGCGGGCTTCTCCCCGCCGCGTCGCTGTCGCACGTCGGCATGTACGCGAGCGGCCAGACGTACGAGCAGCTCGTTCTCCACCTGCTCGCGCATCCGCTCGCGGAGGCACGCGCGTACGGGGCGATGCTCCTCGAGGAGCTGCAGCACATCATTCCGAGCTTCGTCTCGCGTGTCCCGCGCGACGACCGCGGCGGACGGTGGATCGAGTTCCTGCGCGAGCGGCGTTCGGCCGCCGACACGGTGGCCGCACGGCTCGGCCTCGAATCGCGCGCGCCGGAGGCCGGGCCGTCGGTGCGGCTCGTGCGCTCGCACGGGACCGAGGAGGAGCTGCTCGCCGCGCTCGTGTACGAGTCGTCGGCGCTGTCGGAGGAGGACGCGCTGCGCGCGGTCGTGCGGCTCGGCGCCGACGAGCGCGCCGCGCTGCTCCGCGAGCTGGTCGGCACGCGGGAGAACCGGCGCCACCGGCCGGGCCGCGGCTTCGAGACGCTTCGCTACCGGTTCGAGATCGTTTCCGACTACGGCGCGTTCCGCGACCTCCAGCGCCATCGCCTGCTCACGTGCCAGTGGCAGCGGCTCACGCCGGACCTCGGCGCCGACGTCCCGCACGAGCTCGTCGCCGCCGGGCTCGGCGGCGAGTTCGAGCGCGCGCTCGACGTCTCCCGCGGCGAGTACGACCGTCTGCATGGCGACGGCCTCGCCGACGAGGCGCCGTACGCGCTCTGCCTCGCGTTCCGCATCCGCTACGTGCTCGAGCTCGACGCGCGCGAGGCGCTGCACCTGATCGAGCTTCGCTCCGGCCGCGAGGGCCATCCGTCGTACCGCGCAGTCGCACACGAGATGCGCCGCGCGATCGCCGCCGTGCATCCGAACGTCGCCGCGGCGATGTCGTTCGTCGACGACTCGACGGAGGAGAGGCTGGAACGCCTCCTCTCGGAGATGCGCAACGAGGCTAAGTCGGTCTGAGAACCGTCTGGCCCGGGTCGGTCTCGCCGAACGTCGTTCGTGTCACCACCCAGCTGTCGCCGGCCCGGAGCTTGTACGGCGCGTTCAGCTGCACCGTGGTCCCCTGCTTGCCGTGCGCGACGACGAAGCTTCCGCACGATGCCCACGGCTTGCCGCCGCGGACGAGATAGACCTCGTAATACGACCGCGCGGGCAGCGCCGGAAGGCCCTCGACCGAGAGCTTCATCGGCCAGTTGCCGGCCGCGTCCTTCGGCTCGATCTGGAGCGACGCGAGCGCGTGCGGCGCCGCGGGCGTGCCGCCGAGCTGCAGCGTCCGCACGGCGCTCGTGCCGCCGCCGCTGCCGGTGAGGTAGCCGCCGAGGAAGGCGAGGGCGAGCACGGCGAACGTCGCCGCGAGCAGCATCACCCGGCGGCGGGTCTTCACCGTCCTCCGCCGGCCGCCGAGCGTCAGCGCCAGTGCGGGCCCGGCTTCGAGCTCGGGCGTCATCTCCGGCGGCGGCCCGGCCTCGACCAGGAGCTCGTGCACGCGACGGAGCCGCTCGCGCTCGGCGCCCTCGACCTCCGCGCCGATGAGCTCGTCGAAGTTCGGTGGGGTCATGCCAGCTCTCCTTCCAGGAGCTCCGCGAGGCGGGCAAGCGCACTGCGCGTCCGGGTCTTCACGGTGCCGAGCGGGATGTCGAGGAAGCTCGCCACCTCGCTCTGCGAGAGCCCGCTCCAGTACGCGAGCTCGAGGACGTCGCGCTCCTTCGCCGGGAGCGACTCGAGGGCGCGGTGGACGCGCCAGGAGACGTAGGACGACTCGGCCCGCTCGACGGGCCCCGGCTCGACGGCGACGACGTCGGGCGGGTCGCCGGGGACGTCCGCGCGCACGCGCAGACGGTCGACGACGGCGTTGCGCGCGACGGCGTACAGCCACGGCGCCGCCGGGCCCCGCTCCGGGCGATAGCTGCCCGCCGAGCGCCAGACCGCGGCGAACATCTCCTGCACCGCGTCCTCGGCACGCTGCCGGTCGCGCAGCCGCCGCATCGCCAGGCCGAAGATCGAGCGGACGTAGCGGTGGTAGAGGATCTCGAACGCGTCGCGGTCACGGGCGGCGACTCGGACGAGCAGCTCCGAATCCGTCGCTTCCCCGGCGTCGAGCGGAGCAGGCGCCTCGGCCCCACCGGGAACGGCGCGCAAATGCGCACGGGTGTCCACCGCGAGCTCCATCTCTCCCTTGTCCTTACGCATCGCGCGGCACGTCGGTTTCGGCGTCACGGGGCAGCGCGAGACGCGCGGCTTCTAGCCGCGCGCCTCAGCGAACCGCCGGCTCACCTCGTCCCAGTTGACGACGTTCCACCACGCTTCGAGGTACGCGGGGCGCTTGTTCTGGTACTTGAGGTAGTAGGCGTGCTCCCAGACGTCGATGCCGAGGAGCGGCACGTGGCTCTGCAGGAGCGGCGAGTCCTGATTCGGCGTCGAGTACGCAGCGAGGCCGGTCCCGTCCCAGACGAGCCAGGTCCAGCCGCTGCCGAAGCGCTTCACGCCGCCGTCGGTGATCGCCGCCTTGAAGTCGGCGAACGAGCCGAACGAGTCGTCGATCGCCGTCGCGAGGCCGCCGCTCGGCTCTCCGCCCCCGTTCGGGGCCATGATCGTCCAGAAGAGCGAGTGGTTCGCATGGCCGCCGGCGTTGTTCCGGACCGCCGTCCGCTTGTCCTCGGGGAGGATGTCGAGGTCGGCGAGGATCTGCTCGACGGGCCGGTCGGCCCACTCGGTGCCGGCGAGGGCCGCGTTCGCGTTGTCGACGTACGCCTTGTGGTGGAGATCGTGGTGGATGCGCATCGTCTCCGCGTCGATGTGCGGCTCGAGCGCGTCGTACGCATAGGGCAGGTCGGGGACTTCGAAGGCCATCCGGGCTCCTTTCAACCGTCTTGTCGGCTTTTCGCGGAGGATATGCTCCCTCGCCATGGCCACGCTTGCCTTCAACTTCCAGGAGATCGCTCCGAGAGAGCTTCGCCCCGAGCTGTACGAGCTCGACGGCATCTCCCGCGCCTCGGTCGAGGCCCACTACAAGCTCTACGTCGGCTACGTCAACAAGCGGAACGAGATCCTCGGCCGGCTGGCCGAGGTCGACCTCGCGACCGCCAACCAGGTCTACTCCGACCTCCGCGCGCTGAAGGTCGACCTCACCTTCGCCATCGGCGGCATCAAGAACCACGAGCTCTACTTCGCCCATCTCGGCGGCGGCGGCGGACAGCCGGGCGGCCGGTTCGGGGCGCTCGTGAAGCGCGACTTCGGCTCGATCGATGCCTGGCGCAACGACCTCCGCGCCACCGGGCTCGCCGCGCGCGGCTGGGCCTGGACGGCGTACGACTGGGACGAAGGCCGCCTCTTCAACTACATCGGCGACGCCCAGAACACGTTCCCCGTCTGGAACGCGACGCCGCTCGTCGCGCTCGACGTCTACGAGCACGCGTATTTCGCGGACTACCAGACCGACCGCGCCGGATACATCGACGCGTTCTTCGACAACCTCGACTGGGGCGTCGTGAACGGGCTCGTCGAGCAATACGCAATCCCCGCCTGACGCCATGTCGACCGTCGGCCTCGTCGTGGCCGGGTACCTCGCAGGCTCGATGCCCTGGGGCTACTGGCTCGTGCATCTGTTCCGGCACGAGGACATCCGGACGAAGGGCAGCGGCAACATCGGCGGGAGCAACGTCTGGCGCGTCTACGGGCGCTACCTCGGGCTGCCGACCGTCGTGCTCGACACCGCCAAGGGATTCGTCCCGGCGCTCGTGGCGACGCTCCTTCTCGGGCACCTCGCGGGGGTGCTCGCCGGCGCCGCCGCGATGGCGGGACACTGGCGGCCGCTGTTCATGAAGTTCCAGCGGGGCGGCAAGATCGTCGCCACCACCGGCGGCGCGTTCCTCGGCGTGGCGCCGCTCGTCGGCGCCGTCGGGCTCGGCGTGTGGATCCTCGTGTTCTTCACGCTGCGCTATCCGTCGCTCGCGTCGATGGTGTCGGCGACGTCGCTCATCGCGTGGTCGTGGCTGCTCGGCTATCCGTGGCCGGTGACGGTGTTCGCCGCGTGCGCGGCCGCCGGCGTCATCCTGCTTCACAAGGCGAATCTCCGCCGGCTCGTGCGCGGCGAGGAGAACCGCTCGACGTTGTGGCGTCGCTGGTGGCGGAAAGAGGGCGCTAGCCCCGCAGCCAGTCCCTGAGCTCGGTGTGGCGGAGCGGGCCGTGCCGGCCGCCGTCGAGCTCCGCACGCAGCTCCCCGACGGTGCCGAAGCGCTCGGCGACGACCTCGTGCGCGTGGATCGTCTCGAAGTTCAGCTGCCGCGACAGGACGAAGTCGCCGTCCTCGAGCGCCGGCAGGTCGTCGAGGGCGCTCTTCAGCGCGACGCGTACCGAGTCCTCGACGAAGCGCGGCTGCAGATGTGCGTGCTCGACGACGAACAGCTCGTCGGGCCGCTTCAGCAGCTCGTAGATCGGCGAGCTCATCGACCCTTCGACGATCTCGAGGAGGCGCTCCGCATTCACGTGCGCCTGCGTCCCGACGAAGAGCGTCCCCTGGCCGCGCTGGTTGTGCGTCGCGATCGGGACGAGCTCGAGGATCCGCTCGACGTCGTCGCCGTCGAAGCCGGCGTCGAGGAGCCGTTCCGATGCGCGGCCGCGCACGAGCCCCTGCGCGCACGGGCACGCGTTGATGCCGATCGCCTCGACGCCGACGACGCGGCGGACGCCGGTTCGCGACGCCGCGGCGATGCCGATGAGCGAGACCATCTCCTGCGTCGAGAGCTGCGTCACCGGCGTGCGCCGCTCGTACGGATAGCGCGCGTGGATCTTGACCTCGGCCACGAGCGCGTCCTGGCGCTCCACGATCCGGCGGGCGACGTGCGCGGCCAGGTCCTCGACGAGGAACGCCTCGTCCTCGACGACGCCCTCGATCGCCTCCTCGAACAGCTCGGGGAAGCGCGACATGTGGACGCCCTTCTGCGACGGCTCGAGGTCGACCGTGCAGTCGATCGTCGCCGCGATGAGCTTCTCCTTGCGGCCGCGGCCGATCCGCACGGCCTTCTGGACGCCGGTGACGCCGACCCGCGACAGCCCGAGCCGTACCTCCGGCGTCGAGGCCTGGAGATCGTCGAGCGGGCTGCGCGTCGGCTTCGCGATACCGCTAGGTTAATCCCCGCGTGCAGAACGACACGTCTTTCGCCCGGCTCGTCTCGCTCGCATGTCACGACGTCAGGACGCCCCTGGCGACCGTGCACGGCTTCGCTGCGACCCTTTCGAAGACGATGGAGCTCGCCTCGCCCGCCGACCGGTACGTCGAGATGATCGAGGCGGCGTCGAAGCAGATCGCCGAGCTCCTGGACGAGCTCTCGGTCGCCGCCCGGATCGAGGGCGGCCGCTACGAGCCGCTCGAGCGCGAGGCGGACACGCTCGCCTTCGCGCACGCGGCGGCCGAACGGCTCGGAGCCGACCGCGTCCACGTCTCGGGCGAGGGCGCCCTCGTGCAGACGGACGTCGAGTCCGTCGACCGCGGTGTCTCCGCGCTCGTGCAGGCGACGCTTCGGCACGGCGGCCTCGACGAGGTCGACGTCGTCGTGAGCGGCAAGGAGATCCGCGTATCGCCGGTGACGGACTCGTCGGCGAAGGTCGTCCTCGGGCAGGACCTCCGCGACCTCGGCGCGGCGGTCGCCGTGCGCGTGCTCGGAGCCCTCGGCGGCTCGATCTCGGTCAGCGGGCAGACGCTGACGCTGCAGCTGGCATAGCCGCCGCGTCTGCGAGCTGGTGACACGTGCGGCAGCGCGCCTCGTACTGCTCGAGCGCGCCGACGACGATCGTCTCGCCGTCCGCGGCCGCCGGCCTGCCGTCGACGAGACGCTGCGTCATCGTCGCCGGCCCGCCGCAGCGGTGGCAGACGGCCTGCAGCTTGTCGACGAGCTCGGCGCGGCAGAGGAGCTCGGGCAGCGTCCCGAACGGCAGCCCGCGGAAATCCTGGTCGAGCCCGGCGGCGACGACGCGCGTCCCGCGCTCGACGAGCCGCTCGATGACGTCGACGATCGCCGGCGCGAAGAACTGCACCTCGTCGATGCCGACCGCGTCGTAGCCGTCGGCGAGGCCGACGATCTCCTCGGGCCGGGACACCGCGACGGCGCGCATCTTCGCGCCCGCGTGGCTGACCACGTGGCCGATGTCGTACCGGTCGTCGATGCGCGGCTTCACGATGAGCGCGCGCTGGCCGGCGATCTCCGCGCGGCGCAGCCGGCGGATGAGCTCCTCGCTCTTGCCGCTGAACATCGGGCCGCAGACGACCTCGAGCCAGCCCCCGCGCTCGGGAAGCAACCGGATCACGGGCGGGACCCTAGAGGGCGCGCTGGACGGAGCTGTCGAACGCGGCGCGGGCGAGGAGCCGAAGGCTGACGATCCCGAGCGGGCGGCCGTCCTTGACGACCGGGAGATGCCGGAAGTTGTGGTCGAACATGATCTTCGCGGCGTCCTCGATCTCGACGTCGGGCTCGATCGTCACCGGGTCGGGCGTCATCCACTGCCGCACGCGGGCCTCGGCGGCGCGGGCGCGTGACGCGACCGCACGCATGAGGTCGCGCTCGGTGACGATGCCGATGATGCGCACCATGTCCTCGACGACGACGACGGCCCCGACGTTGGCCGCGACCATCTTCTCGGCGGCCTCGCCGATCGTGTCCGACGGCTCGACGGTCAAGACGTCCCTGACCATCAGATCCGCGACGGTGGCCATGCTGGAGCCTACCTAACGCAGGAGCCGCGACATGCGCCGGTCCTTGAGGACGCGCCCGCCCGTCTGGCACTTCGGGCAGTAGTAGATCGTGTGCTCCTCGAAGTCGACCTGGGCGATCGGCGTGCCGCACACGTCGCACGGCTGCCCGAGCTTGCCGTGGACGCGGTACGTCTTGTCGTCGCCGGCGCCGTGCTCGCGGAGCTCGAGGCCGCGGGCGAGCTCGGAGTCGATTGCGGCGGCGAGCCGCCCGATCTCCTCGTCGTCGAGATCCCTCGAGAGCGCGTACGGCGAGAGCCTCGCCTCGTGGAGGATCTCGTTCGCCCACGCGCGGCCGATGCCGGCGAGCGCGCGCTGGTCGCGCAGGAGTGCGTGCAGGCGCCGTCCTTCGCCGCGGAGGATCGTCCCGAGCTCGGCCGCGCCGATGCCCGCCGCCTCGGGGCCGAGGTGCGCGACCTCGGCTTCTGCCCCCTCCGGCGTGAGGAGCCACACGCCCGCGCGCTTGCGCCGCGCGTTCTCGGTGAGGACGAGCTTCGAGCCGCCCGTGAACTCGAGGGCGAAGGCCGGGACCTTCGGCCCCTTGTCGCCGGCGCGCAGGGACTTCAGGCGCCCCGACGTCATCAGGTGGACGAGGAGCACGAGCTCGCCGTCCTCGGTGGGGAAGAGGAGACGCTTGCCGCGCCGCTCGACGCCGTGGAAACGCCGTCCCTCGAGGGCGGCGAGCGGCGGGTCGAACGTCTTCAGCGTCGCGATGTGCGCCGGGCCGGCCTTCGCGATCGGGAAGGCCGATACCGGGTCAGCCAGCTGGCGCCGCCAGGCCTCCATCTCCGGGTATTCGGGCATCTGCGGAGACGGTAGCGCTGCGGACCGTCCGGATCTTGGAGGTCGCGATCGGGATGCACGACACCGTCGCGCCCGCGACGGCCGCGAAGAGCGTCGTGCGCAGCCCGAGGGGGCCGGCGAGAACGCCCGCGAGCGCCGAGCCGGCCGGGATCGTTCCCCAGTACATGAGCCGGACGATCGAGTTCATCCGGCCGAGCAGTCGCTCGGGCGTGATCGCCTGCCGGAACGTCAGCTGGTTGACGTTCGCGAAGAAGCCGACCGTCGAGCCGACGAATCCGGTGAGGACGATGACGGCGGCGGCGTGCGAGCGCGGCGCACCCGGCACGCCGGCGGCGAGAGCGGCTGCCACGATCCCCGAGTAGGCGATCATCCGGCCGACTCCGAAGCGCGCGACGAGGCGCTCGTTCGCGAACGCGCCCAGCAGCAGCCCCGAGCTCGCGAGCGCGAGGACGACGCCTATCTCGGTCGCGCTCCAGTGGAGCACGCGGACGAAGTAGACGATCTCGATCGCGTAGAAGCCCGACGAGAAGAGGTTCCAGAGCGACGTCCAGATCGTGAGCGTGCGCAGGTACGGCTGCGCGAACACGTAGCGGACGCCCTCCATGAGCTCGTCGCGCTTCCG
This sequence comes from uncultured Actinomycetes bacterium, assembly GCA_963753295.1. GTDB lineage: Bacteria > Actinomycetota > Thermoleophilia > Gaiellales > Gaiellaceae > Palsa-739. Next base: position 69,824 of record CAVWBZ010000020.1, read on the forward strand.
GGTCGTCGCCGGCTCCGGCTTCCGCTCGCGCCCGTGGATGTGGAGCACGAACGCGCCCGAGGCGACGTAGCTCGCCGTGTTGGCGATGACGGCGACGGCCGCTCCGAGGGCGCCGATGAGGGCGCCTGCGAGCGTCGGTCCGATCACCTGCGCGATCGCCGCCGTGCCGAGGAGCTTCCCGTTCGCCTCGCTCAGCCGCTCGCGCGAGACGAGGCCCGGCAGGAACGAGAGGTACGAGACGTCGAAGACGACGGTGAGCGCGCCGTGCACGATCGCGACGACGTACAGCTGCGCGAGCGTCAGATGGCCGAGCCAGTACGCGAGCGGGATCGACGCGAGGTTGAGCGCCCGCCCGAAGTCGGCCACGATCATGAGCGGCCGCCGCCGCATGCGGTCGATCCACACGCCGGCCGGCAGCGAGAAGAGGACGAACGGGACGACCGAGAACGCGCGGATGAGCGCGACCTCGAGCGCGCCCTGCTTCAGGACGAAGAGCGCCGTGAGCGGGATCGCGAGGACGCTGACCTGCGCGCCGAGCTGGCTGATGCCGTTCGCCGCCCAGAGATCGACGAAGCCGCGGTCGCGCCAGAGGGCGCTCCGGAGCGCCGGCTTACGCATCGGCCGAGGCGGGCCCCGGCAGCGGCGTTCCCTCCATCAGGCCGCCCTCGAGCTCGGCCTGCGCGGGCGTCGGTGCGTCGGTCACGGCGGTGGGCATCGCGCGGAGCGAGCGTACCGGCGAGAGGAGGACGAGCAGGAACACGGGCAGGCCGCCGACGGCGCTCACCCAGAGCGCGAAGTGCAGGCCGACGGTCTGGCCGATCGCTCCGCCGACGAGCGTCCCGAGCGGCATCGTCCCCCACACGATCCAGCGCACGCCGGCGTTCATCCGTCCTTGCAGCCGTTCCGGCGTCATCGCCTGCCGGAAGCTCACCTGGGTGATGTTGTAGGCGACGCTCCCGAAGCCGAAGAGGAGCTGGCCGGCCATCAGCACCGGGAGCGGGAACGAGTGCGGTGCGAGTGGGAACGCGAGCCCGGCCACGGAGAAGAGGACGGACGGCACGACGATCGCCGGGCCGATGCCGATCGCCTTCTGCAGGCGGGTGACGACGAGTGCGCCGGCGATGGAGCCGAGCGAGCCGACCGCGAAGACGGAGCCGACCTCGATCGCCGAGAGGTGAAGATTGCGAACGGCGTAGAGGACGAAGATTGCGAACAGCATCGACCCGAAGAAGTTCGCGGTGCCGGTGCACGCTGTGATCGCGCGCAGGTGACGGTTGCCGACGATCCAGTGCAGCCCTTCCTTCACCTGCGGCCACATCTTCGCCCTGGGAATGTCCTCGTCCCGGCGCGGCAGGTTCTCGCGATGGCCCATCCGGAGCATGAACACGGTCGACACGACGAAGCTCGCGGCATCGGCGACGATCGCGTACGGCGCCGTGATCGCGGCGATGAGCCCGCCCGACAGGCTCGGCCCGGCGACCTGCGCCACCGAGACCGTGAGCTGGAGCTTGGAGTTCCCGTCGACGAGATGCTCGCGCTCGATCAGCGCCGGGAGATACGACTGGTAGGCGACGTCGAACAGGACGGTGAAGATCCCGATCACGAACTCCAGGACGAGCAGGTGCCAGATCTGCAGCACGCCGGCGGCCCAGAGGATCGGGATGAGCGTGAGCAGCACGGCGCGCGAGGCGTCGCCGGCGATGAGGATCGGCCGGCGGCGCAGCCGGTCGACCCAGACCCCCGCGGGCAGCGCGAAGAGGATGAACGGCAGGAAGCCGAAGACGCCGAGGAGCGAGAACTCGATCGGGCTCGCGTGCAGGCCGACCGCGGCGAGCCACGGGATGGCGAGCTGGGAGACCTGCGAGCCGAGCTCGCTGATCGACTGCCCCGTCCAGAGCTTCAGGAAGTCGGGATGCGACCACAGCCCGCCGGAGGGGCGACGCAGCCTAGGCATCGGGACGCTTGTAGAAGGCCGTGACGAGCGCGTACGGCTCGCCGTCGGGCGTCTCCGCCGCCCGGAAGTCGTCCATCAGCCGCTTGAGCCGCCGCTCGAGCCGCAGCCGGTCCTTCTTCGCGAGCGACGCCTTCGTGTGGCCGAACCCGGTGCCCTCGTGCGAGCGCTCGAGCTCGCTCGCGGCCTGGCGCAGCATCGCAGCGCCGATCGCGCGCGCGTCCGCGGGGTCCTCCGTCTGGTAGAGGAAGAGCCGGGCGGTCCGGCCGTAGAACTTCTCCGTCATCGCGCGCACCTTGCGCGTGCGCACGACGTGGATGAGGCCGGCGCTCTCGAGGACCTTCAGGTGGTGGCCGACGGTGCCCTTCGGGATGCCGAGCTTCTCGGCGAGCTGCTGCGTCGAGAACGCGCGCTCGCGGAGGAGTGCGATGACGGCCGTCCGCACCCCGTCCGCGAGCGCGCGCAGTTGCTCGGGCTGCGAGACCACGAGCGTGTCCGGCGCCTCGTAGTCCGGCTGGAGCGGAGCGTCGACCGAGGGAATGGTCGGCACGTCCGGAACATACGGGATCCGCCGACCATTCGCAAGCGTAGGATCGGCCCCGTGTCCGTTCTCGAGACGCGGCCTCCCCGCTTCACCGCCGACGAGGCCGCGGCCATCGCCGCCGACGTCTTCGGCGTCGAGGGAGCGGCGGTCGACCTCGGCAGCGAGCGCGACCAGACGTTCCGCATCGGCGACGGCGCCGTCCTGAAGATCTCGAACGTCGGCGAGGACCCCGCGGTCCTCGATCTCGAGCACGCGGCGGTCTTCCACATCGTGCGCGTCGACCCGGAGCTCCCGGTCGCGCGGCCGCTCGGCGAGCGGTCGACGTTCGAAGGCCCCGACGGCGTGCATCACGTGCGGCTGTTCGAGCGTCTGCACGGTCACGCCGGCGGCCCCGAGCTCGACGACGCCGCGGTGCGCGGCTTCGCGGCGACGCACGCGCGGCTGAACCTCGCGCTGCGCTCGTTCTTCCACCCCGCCGCCGGGCGCGAGCTGCTCTGGGATCTCGAGCACACGCCGAAGCTGCGCCGGCTCGTCGACGCGATCGCGGACGCCGGCCGGCGACGCCTCGTCGAGCGGGCGATCGGCCGGTTCGAGGAGCGCGTGGCGCCGCGGTGGCCACGGCTGCGCGCGCAGGTCGTGCACGGCGACCTGAACCTCGACAACGTGCTGCTCGACGACCGGGGTCGCGTGGCCGGCATCGTCGACTTCGGCGACTGCGGGTACACCGCGCAGGCCGGCGACTTCGCCGTCGCACTCGCGTCGATCATGCGCGGCCGCCCCGAGGACGACGTCTTCCGCATCGGGCGCATCGCGGTCGACGGCTACGCGTCGCGGCTTCCGTTCGAGCCGCTCGAGCTCGACGTGCTCGGAGACCTCGTCGCCGCGCGGCTCGCGATGATCGTCGCGATCAGCGCGTGGCGCGCCGGCCGCTATCCGGAGAACGCCGAGTACATCCAGGCGTGGGACGACGACTCGTGGCGGCTGCTCGAGCTGTTCGACCGGATCGGCGCCGACGCTGTGGCGCGCGAGCTCGGTGCGGCGCCGCCGCACGTCGCGACGGGCGAGCTCGCGCGGCGGCGCGCGAAGGCGCTCGGCGCGGTGCTGACGCCGTTGACGTACGCCGAGCCGGTGCACGCGCGCCGCGGCGAAGGCGTGTGGCTGTACGACGCCGACGGCACCCGGCTGCTCGACGCGTACAACAACGTGCCCGTCGTCGGCCACTGCCATCCGCGCGTGACCGAGGCGGTCGTCCGCCAGACGCGCCGGCTCAACACGCACGCGCGGTACCTGTACGAGCCGCTCGTCGAGCTCGCCGAGCGTCTGCTCGCGTCGATGCCGCCCGGAACCGGCCTCGACACGGTGATGCTCGTCAACTCCGGCAGCGAGGCGAACGACATCGCCTGGCGGATCGCGACCGGAGCGACGGGCCGTCGCGGCGCGATCGTGACGGAGCACGCGTACCACGGAGTGACCGCCGCGATCGCCGACCTCTCGCCGGAGGAGTGGCCGGACGGGTTCCGACCGGCCAACGTCGCCCGCATCGCGCCGCCGGGATCGGGCGCCGGCACCGACGCGGAGATGATCCGCGCGGTCGCCGAGCTGGACGGGCTCGCGGCGGTGTTCGTCGACGGTGCGTTCACGAGCGACGGCATCTGGATCCCCGCGGCGGAGGAGATGGCGACGGTCGTGCGCCATACGCACGCGGCGGGAGGGCTGGTCGTCGCCGACGAGGTGCAGGCGGGCCACGGGCGGCTGGGCGAGCACCTGTGGTCGTTCGCCCAGCACGGGCTGACGCCCGACGTCGTCACGCTCGGGAAGCCGATGGGCAACGGCTATCCGGTCGCGGCGGTCGTCACGCGCGCGGAGATCCTCGACCGCTTCCCGTTCGCGGGCACGGTGTTCAGCACGTTCGGCGGCAACCCGGTGGCGGCTGCGGCCGCGCTCGCGGTGCTCGACGTGATCGACGACGAGCGCCTCGTGGAGCGGGCGAGGAGCGTCGGGACGCGCCTGCTCGCCGAGCTGCGCGCCGGCGCCCGGCCGGAGGTCGTCGACGTTCGCGGCAGCGGGCTCATGATCGGGGTCGAGCTCGCGGCGCCCGAGCTCGCCGCCCGCGCCGTCGAGCGGCTCCGGGGAGCCGGCATCCTCATCGGCCGCACGGGGAGGCGCGACACCGTGCTGAAGATCCGGCCGCCGCTCGTCTTCGGCGACGAGCACGCGGACATGCTCCTCGCGGCGCTCGATCGGCTCTAGGCTGAGTCCCGATGGACACCATCGTCGTCGAGGTGCGCCGGAACGGGACCGTGGAGGCGAGGCACCGCGTGCACGCGGTCGCCGTCCGTGGCGGTGCCGTCGTGGCCGAGGCGGGCGACCCGGGGCTCACGTGCTTCATGCGCTCTTCCTCGAAGCCGATCCAGGCGCTGCCGCTCGCCCGCGCCCGCGCCGACCTGGACGACCGCCTGCTCGCGATCGCGTGCGCGTCGCACAAGGCGACGGAGGATCAGATCGCAGCCGTGCGAGCGCTCCTCGCGGCCGCCCCCGCCGTCGAGGACGACCTCGAGCTCGGTCTCCAGGAGGGCCGCCCGCCGCACAAGGTGTTCCACAACTGCTCGGGCAAGCACGCCGGCATGCTCGCCCTCTGCCGGGCGCGGGGCTGGCCGCTGGAGGGCTACCGCCTCCCCGACCACCCCGTGCAGCGCGCGTGCGCGGACGCGCACGGAGAGGCGGCCGAGCTCGACCCCGCCGGGCTCCCCACCGGCACCGACGGATGCTCCGTCGTCACGTTTGCGCTCCCGCTCCACCGGATGGCGCACGCATTCGCGCGCCTCGAGTCGTTGCCCGAGGGCGGGCGCATCGCGTCGGCGATGCGCGCGTACCCGGAGCTCGTCGGCGGCCCGAGCGGCGCCGACCTCCACCTCATGCGGGCGGTGCCCGGCTGGTTCGCGAAGGGCGGCGCCGAAGGTCTTCTCTGCGCCGCCGGCCCCGACGGCACCGGCGTGGCGCTCAAGTGCGAGGACGGTGCCTCGCGTCCACTCGAGCCTGCACTTGCGGCGTTTCTCGGCCCGCTCGGGCTCCCCGTCGACGACCTCGCGGTCACCCCGATCCGCAATTCGCGCGGCGACCTCGTGGGCGAGTGCGCGGTCGCCTGAGGCCGGATCGACAAGTTTTCTTTACGAATCTGTAACTGCTCACTAAGATCCGACCACTTCGAGGAGGAGGCCGGGAGGAAGCAGGGACGCCGGCCGCTTGTAGTCGTTCGTCGATCGTCGTGTTTCCGTATCAACGACTAGCAGCCGGAGGTCGCCAACGTGCTCACCGTTGACATCTCACTTCCCGAGGTCGAAGAGCTCCAGAAGCTCGTCGCCGAGGGACAGGAGAAAGGGTTTCTCACCTATGACGAGATCGTCAACGCGCTCGAGGACGTCGAGCTCACGAAGGAGCAGATCGAGGACTTCTACACGTACCTCGTAGACCACAGCATCGAGCTGATGGAGGGCGAGCAGCACAAGACGCCGCCCCACGAGCAGCCACAGCCGGAGGACGACAAGGTCCCCGCGCCGAAGCTCGATCTCACCGTCGAGCCGTCGCTCGACTCGCTCCGCCTCTATCTCCGCGAGATCGGCAAGGTGCCGCTGCTCACCGCCGACCAGGAGGTGTCGCTCGCGAAGCGCATCGAGCGCGGCGACATGGGCGCGAAGACGCAGATGACCGAGGCGAACCTCCGCCTCGTCGTCTCGATCGCGAAGGGCTACCTCGGCCGCGGGCTCTCGTTCCTCGACCTCATCCAGGAGGGCTCGCTCGGCCTGATCCGCGCGGTGGAGAAGTTCGACTACCGCAAGGGCTACAAGTTCTCGACGTACGCGACGTGGTGGATCCGGCAGGCCGTCACGCGCGCGATCGCCGACAAGGCCCGCACGATCCGCATCCCCGTGCACATGGTCGAGAAGCTGAACAAGGTCGTCCACATCGAGCGGCAGCTCGTGCAACGGCTCGGCCGCGAGCCGAACGCGGAGGAGATCGCGGAGGAGCTCGAGATGACCCCGGAGGAGGTGCGCGAGATCCTGCGGATGGCGCAGCTGCCCGTCAGCCTCGAGAAGCCGATCGGCGAGGAGGAGGAGTCGGCGCTCGGCGACTTCGTCCAGGACGAGACCGCGGAGTCGCCGTTCGACACGGCGCAGCTCTCGCTCCGGCGCGAAGACATCGACTGCGCGCTCGGCGCGCTTCCCGAGCGCGAGCGCCAGGTGATCGAGCTCCGCTTCGGCCTCCTGGGCGGCCCGCCCCGGACGCTCGAGGAGGTCGGCCGCGCCTTCGGGGTCACGCGGGAGCGCATCCGCCAGATCGAGAACAACACGCTGAAGAAGCTCGAGCACCTGCCGGAGGCGCAGGCGCTGAGGGACGCCGTCAGCTAGTGCGGTTGAACGTGCTGGGCACTTTCAACCGGGAGATGTTCCCGCTTCGCGGGAGCGCTCGCGGGCGAAGCCCGCGAGCTCTTACAGGGCAGCCGTAGGCGACGGTCTTGTTCCGCGCGCGCGGTGGCGGGCTACGCCCGTCCCCGCGCGCTGGTGCGGCTTCCGCTAACGCTGCGCGTTAGCTGCAGCCCGGAACGGCTGGCCGGGTGGAGGGTTGAAATCCTTTCCTACGCGTCAGCGTCTTCGGGCTTCGGATCGACGCGCTCGGCCGGCACGAAGAGCCGGCAGTGCGGGCACTTGAAGCCGCGGTAGCGCGCCGCCGCGCCCTCGAGGAGCGGCGCCGCGAACGACTTGCGGCAATGCGGGCACTCCACCTCGAACGACTCCCCCACGGCGACGAGGGTACCTGCTCGGGTTACGCGAGGAACTCGACGTACGTCTCGGCGGGCGCGCGCTCGCGCGGCGCCGGTTCCCGCTCCGGGCTGCCGAGATGGACGAGGCCGAGCACGCGCTCGCCGCGCGGGATCTCGAGCGCCTCGCGGCCCCGCGCGGTGCGTAGCACGCCGGGCGTCCGCCAGTACGAGGCGAGGCCGCGCTCGGTCGCCGCGAGCAGGACGAGCATGACCGCGGCGGCGGTTGCGCAGACGTCCTCCTCGTCCTGAACGAGGTCGCCGCCGAGCGCGGCGGAGGCGACGACGAGCGTCGGCGCCCGGTCGAGCTTCGCCGCCTCGCTCGGGCCGGCCGCCTCCTTCAGGCGCGCGAGCGCGTCCGGGCCGAGGACGCGGAAGCGCCACGGCTGCGTGAGGTGGTGGTTCGGCGCGAGCCGGGCGACGTCGAGCAGCTCGAGAACGACGTCGCGGGGCACGGGCTCCGGGCCGAAGGCCTTGTGCGTGCGGCGCGCCGCCGCCAGGTCGGCGAGGCTCACGCCAGCCGGGCGGCGACGTGGAGCTCGACGCCGGCGCGCCGCAGCAGCTGCGAGAACGGGCAGCCCTCGTCGGCCTTCGCGAAGAGCGCCTGCAGCGCCTCGTCGTCGACGCCGTCGGCGGCGACGACCGCGTCGACGTGCGACGCGACGATCTGGTGCCCCTGTCCCTCGACCTCGTCCATGACGATCCGGCACGTGACGTCGAGCCGCCCGGGCGGCGTCCCCGCCTGCGTCAGCTCGCTCGCGAGCGACATCGTGATGCAGCCGCCGTGTGCGGCGGCGAGCAGCTCTTCGGGGCTCGTCTTGCCCTCGGCCCGGCCGATGCGCGTCGGGAGCGAGAAGCCGAGATCGGCGAAGGCGCCCGTGCCGGCGGAGATCGCGCCCGCGCCGCGGGCGACGTTCCCCTCCCAGACGATCGTCGCGTCTCGCTCGATCCGCGGCATCAGGCCGGCGGTACGGTCGCGGCGGAGCCGTCGGGGTAGTACGCCTCCGCCGGCGAGCCGGCCGGGCGGAAGACGCCGAGCACCTGCATCTCGCCCGGGCCGGCGTTCTCGAGCGAGTGCACGAGCCGCGCGGGAAGATGAACGCACGTGCCGCGACGGAGCGGCGCCGACTCGCCGTCCACGTGGAGCGCTCCGGTTCCCTCGAGGACGTAGACGACCTCGTCGTAGCGGTGGAAATGGTCGGGCGCGCGGCCGGGCGGGATGAATCCGACGAACTGCGTCGCGCTCGCGCACGGAGCGAGCAGGCGGAACATGCGGCCCGCGGTGGCGACGCCGTCCTGCACCTCGTCGAGTGCGACGACGGCGTGCGTCTTGCCGTTCGCAGGCATCGGATCGCGGACGAGCACCGACAGGATCTCGAGCGCGTCGGCGCGCTCGACGCTCCACGGCGTCCCCGCGGCGACGTATGCCGCGGTGCCCGGCCGGAGCTCGGCCGCCGATCCGCCGATCGTTGCCGCGCCGTCTCCGGCGAGGACGTAGAGCACCTCGTCGTCGCCGGTGTTGACGTTCGTGTCACCCGCTACGGGTCGGAGCAGGCGCTGCTCGAACTCCTCGCATCCGCGCGCAGGCCCGAACAGCTGCGACTCCTCGTCCGAGTGGAGGGAAAAACGCATCCTTCACTCAGGGTACATGGGAAAACCTGGTAAAAGCGGCTACAGTCCGGGGCCCGCGGAGGGCGTTGCGGCAAACCGTGCGTGCGTCGGCGCGTCTAAGCGGGCGTAATCCCAAAGGAGGGAAGTTGATGTTGAGGAGGGTTGGATGGGTTGCGATCGCCGCTTTCGCTGCGGTGCTCGCGATCGTCTCCGCCGCGGCAGCGCGTCCGTCAGCGCAGGCAGCGGCAACTGCGTCGTGCTCGAACGGCGTCTCGATCGGCATGCAGGCACCGATCACGGGTCCTGCCGGCTCGATCGGCGCCGACCAGCTCCACTGGGCGGAGTTCTTCTTCACCCAGTGGAACAAGCAGCACAAGCTGAAGATCCACCTCGTCCAGGAGGACACGCAGCTCGACCCGTCGAAGGCGTCGACGACCGCGCAGGCTCTCGCCTCGAACGCGTCGGTCATGGGTGTCATCGGCCCGGCCGGTAGCGACGAGGTGCAGGCGGTCGCGCCGATCTTCAAGAAGGCCGGTCTGGCCTTCGCGTCGGGCTCGGCCACGCGCGTGTCGCTCACGAGCGGCGCATGGAAGGGCTACTTCTTCCGCGACGTTCCGAACGACGGCGTCCAGGGCCCGACCGACGCGGACTACATGATGACGCACCTCGGCGTCACGTCGGGGTCGAAGGTCATGGTCGTCGACGACCAGGAGTCGTACTCGACCGGCCTCGCGGACATCGTCCAGAAGGCGCTGTCCGGCAAGGGCGTCAACGTCGACCGCGAGTCGGTCAGCCAGAAGTCGACCGACTTCTCGTCGCTGATCGCGAAGGTCGACTCGAGCACGAAGGTCGTCTTCCTCCCGTTCCAGGTCGCCTCCGAGGCCCAGCTCTTCGCGCAGCAGCTCCAGGCGCAGGGCAAGTCGGCGGTCGTGTTCGGCAGCGACGGCGACTTCGACTCGTCGAAGTTCACCCAGAACGGGAGCTACATCTCGTTCTTCGCTCCCGACGTCACCACGATCGCGACCGACGCGGCCCTCGTGGCGAACTTCCACAAGCAGTACCCGGGTGCGACCAGCCCGTTCGGCGCGCCGAACTACGTGCTCGCGCAGATGTACGCGAACGCGATCACGGCGGCGTGCAAGGACGGCAGCATCAGCAGGGCGGAGGTCCGCAAGGACGTCCTCAAGGTGTCCCTCAAGTCGACGATCCTCGGCGGTCCGATGAAGTTGACCGCCAACGGCGACGTCGCGGGCGCCAAGTTCCACATCTTCAAGATCGAAAACGGCAAGTACGTAACGATCGCGTAGTCACGGGCAGGGCGCGGCCGGGTCACCGGCCGCGCCCTCTTCTCACGAGATGAACTGGAACCTCTTCGTCACCGAGCTGGTTGCCGGGGTTTCGCACGGCAGCGTGTACGCGCTGATCGCCCTCGGCTATTCGATGGTGTACGGGATCCTGAAGCTCCTGAACTTCGCCCACGGCGACATCTACATGGTGGGCTCGTTCGTCGGCTTCGGGATCATCACGGTCTTCGGCGGGCCGACGAACCTCCACGTGAACGTGTGGCTGATGCTCTTCCTCATGTTCTTCTGCGCGATGCTCGGAGGCGGGCTGCTCGGCGTCATGATCGAGCGCTTCGCCTACCGGCGGCTGCGCAACGCGCCCCGCATCGCACCGCTCATCACCGCGCTCGGGGTGTCGTTCTTCCTCGAGAACGCCGCGCAGCTCGTCCTCGGCGCGCAGTACCAGAGCTACAACGCGTTCAGCTGGACGAACTCCGCGATCGCGCTCGAGCACTTCGGCCTACCGGCGCACGCGGTCATCAGCTATGCGCAGGTGATCGTCATCGTCGGCACCGTCGTGCTCATGATCTTCCTCACGCTCTTCGTGCAGCGGACGCAGCTCGGCAAGGCCATGCGCGCGACGTCGTTCGACCGGGAAGCCGCGGCGATGATGGGGATAGACGTCGACAGCGTCATCGTCGCGACGTTCTTCATCGGCTCGGCCCTCGCGGGTGCCGCCGGCGTCTTCAACGGCATCGCCTACCAGCAGGTCTGGCCGTACATGGGCTTCCAGGCGGGGCTGTACGCGTTCATCGCCGCCGTCGTCGGCGGCATCGGGAACCTGCCGGGCGCGGTGCTCGGCGGCCTCGTCATCGGGCTCGCCCAGGCGTTCTCGATCGGCTATCTCTCGTCCACGTTCTCCGACGCGATCGTGTTCGCGATCCTCATCGCGGTCATGATCGCGCGGCCGAGCGGCCTGCTGGGGCAGGCGGCGGTGCAGAAGGTATGAGGGCATGACGGAACCGATCGATCCGAACACGCCGCGCGTCGGCGTCGACGAGTGGGTCGCCTCCCACGAGCAGCGGCGCTCGCGTCGCGGCGGGATCTTCGGCGTCGTCCAGCGCGAGCTCGAGCGCGTCCCGTCGCCGGCGTTCTACCTCGGCTTCGGGATCATCGCGGCGCTCATTCCGGTGGTGACGAGCAACGGCTACAACATCCGCGTCGGCTTCGACACGTTGCTGTACATGCTGCTCGCGCTCGGCCTCAACATCACGGTCGGGTACGCGGGCCTCCTCGATCTCGGCTACGTCGCGTTCTACGGCTTCGGCGCGTACGGGTACGCGATGCTCGCCTCCCCCCAGTTCGGGATCCACTGGGACACGCTCGCCGTCATCCCGGTCGTCGTCGTCGCCACCGCGCTTCTCGGGCTCCTCGTCGCGCTGCCGTCGCGCCGGCTCCTCGGCGACTACCTCGCCATCGTGACGCTCTTCTTCGGGCAGCTCTTCGTCACCGTCTACCAGAACGGCGAGGCGATGTCGGTGCTCGGCTTCACGAGGAAGTACAACGTCACGAACGGTCCGAACGGCATACCGAACATCGACAACTTCCACGCCTTCGGCTTCCACATCGCCTCGCTCCAGGCCTACTACTACGTCGCGCTCGTCGCCTTCCTGGCGGTGCTGGCCGCCGTCTACCTCGTCGACCGGTCGCGCACCGGCCGTGCCTGGAGGTCGCTGCGGGAGGATCCGCTCGCCGCGGAGCTGATGGGCATCCCGGTCAACCGCCTCAAGCTCATCGCATTTGCATGCGGCGCCGGCATCGCGGGGCTCGCCGGGACGATGTTCGCGGCCCTCAACACCGCCGTGTTCTCCGCCGACTTCGACGTGCCGACGCTCATCATCGTCTACGCGATGCTCATCCTCGGCGGGGCGGGAAGCATCGGCGGCGTCATCATCGGCGCGGTCGTCGTCAACGTCTCGCTCGAGGTGCTGCGCACGCCGGGGCATGCGACGTGGGTCTTCTACGTCCTGATCCTGGCGACGCTCGTCGCGCGGATGCGGCCCTGGCGCTGGCTCGCCGTCGTCGTCGCCGGCACGGCCGCCTTCGGCTTCGCGGTGCACGCAATCGTCTCCGCTGCCTGGCCGCGCGGCGTGCACGGGCAGCCCGTCGTCGGCGGAATCCTCGGCAGCGGCCTGCGCCACTGGGTCGTGCTCCCCGCCAACCCGCTCACGATCGGGAACGTCGCCTTCGTGCTGCTCGTGCTCGCCGTCCTCGGGGTGACGCTCCTGCACGGCTGGGTGCAGAAGGCCGCCCTGATCCCGACGCTCTACCTCGCCGCATTCGTGTGGGAGAACCGGCTCGCCGTCGAGCCGAGCATCACGCGGCTCATCCTCGTCGGCGTGATCCTCATCGTGCTGATGAACGCGCGCCCGCAGGGCCTACTCGGCACGTCCCGCGTGGAGATCGTGTAGTGGCCGCGCTGCTCGAGCTGCGCAAGCTGTCGAAGAGCTTCGGCGGCCTGCGCTCGATCCAGGAGCTCGACCTGCACGTCGACGAGGGCGAGATCGTGAGCGTCATCGGCCCGAACGGCGCCGGCAAGACGACGCTCTTCAACCTCGTCACCGGCCTGTACGCGCCCGACGACGGCGACATCCTCTTCGCGGGCGAGAGCCTGCTCGGGCTCGAGCCGCACGAGATCACGGCACGCGGGATCGCGCGCACGTTCCAGACGCTCCGCCTGTTCCTCAACATGACGGTCAAGGAGAACGTCATGGCCGCCGCGTACTCGCATACGCACGCGGGCATCCTCCGCTCCGTCCTGCGCACGCCGGGCATGCGCCGCGAGGAGCGCGAGATCGCACGGCTGGCGGAGGAGCGCCTCGCCTTCTTCGGGCAGCGGCTCATGGGGTACCGCTGGAACCAGCCCGCCTTCAGCCTGTCGTACGCGAACCGGCGGCGGCTCGAGATCGCGCGCGCGACGGCGACGAACGCGCGGCTCCTCCTGCTCGACGAGCCCGCCGCCGGCATGAACCCGGTGGAGACGCACGAGATCGCCGAGCTGATCGGCCGGCTGCGGACGGAGGGTGGGTACACGATCCTCGTCATCGAGCACGACATGCACGTGGTGGAGGGCATCTCCGACCGCGTCGTCGCGCTCGACCACGGCGAGAAGATCGCGGAGGGGTCGTTCGAGGCGGTCGCCACCGATCCGCGCGTCGTCGAGGCGTACCTCGGCACGAAGGCGGCGGCGACGAAGTGAGCACGACGCTCCTCGAGCTCGACGGCGTCGACACGTTCTACGGCCCCATCCACATCCTCCAGGGGCTCACGCTCCGGGTCGCGGCCGGCGAGCTCGTGTGCCTGCTCGGCGGGAACGCGTCGGGCAAGTCGACGACGCTGAAGACGATCCTCGGCATCGTGCCGCCGCGCAACGGCTCGGTCGCCTTCGACGGCGAAGACGTCACGCGGCGGTCGACGAGCTACCGCATCCGGAAGGGGATGGCGATCGTCCCCGAGAACCGGCGCCTGTTCGCGCCGATGACGGTGCTCGAGAACCTCCAGATGGGCGCGTACCTCCACGGCGGCGGCACGAAGGAGGACTTCGACCGCGTCTACGAGCTCTTCCCGCTCCTGCACGAGCGGCGGACGCAGCTCGCCGGCACGCTCTCGGGCGGCGAGCAGCAGATGGTGGCGATGGGCCGTGCGCTCATGTCGAAGCCGAAGCTTCTGCTCATGGACGAGCCGTCGATGGGTCTCGCGCCGATCCTCGTCGAGCGGAGCTTCGAGATCATCCAGCAGGTGCACGAGTCGGGCGTCGCGATGCTCGTCGTCGAGCAGAACGCGAACGTCTCGCTCTCGATCGCGGACCGCGGCTACGTCCTCTCGACGGGGAGGCTCGTGCTCGAAGGCCCGGCCGCGTCGCTCCGCGAGGACGAGGACCTCCGTAAGGCATATTTAGGTCGATGACGGATGTCGTCGCAACCGTGGTCGCGACCCGGAAGTCGGCGCCCAGGCCGATCGGCTCGAAGCTGCTCGTGCGAGAGGACGGCAGCATGGAGGGCTCGGTCTCCGGTGGCTGCGTCGAGAGCGACGTCGTCCTCGCCGCCCAGGAGGTCATCGCCGGCGGCCCGGCGCGGCTCCTGACCTACGGCATCACCGACGACATGGCCTTCGGCATCGGCCTGCCGTGCGGCGGCGAGATCGACGTCTTCGTCGAGCCGGCAGGCGCGGAGCAGGCGCAGTCCGACGTCGTCCTCACCGTCGTCGCCGGCGACGGGGTGGGCGAGAAGATCCACGACGAGGAGCTCGAGCGCGCCGCCCGCCGCCGTGGCCGCAGCCACCTCGTCGACCTGGGCGAGCGCAAGGTCTTCGCGGACGTCTCCGCGCCGCCGCCGCGGCTCCTCGTCTACGGCGCCGTCGACACGGCGGACGCGCTCTGCCGGGCGGCGAAGCTGCTCGGCTGGCGGACGATCGTCGCCGACGCACGCCCCCGCTTCGCGACGCCCGAGCGGCTCCCCAATGCAGACGAGATCCTCGTGGCGTGGCCGGAGGAGACGCTCGAGCAGGTGCGTCCCGACCTCGGAACGGCCGTCGTCCTGCTCACCCACGACGACAAGTTCGACTTCCCGATGCTCCGCGGGACGCTCGCGACCGACGCCTTCTACATCGGCCTGCTCGGCTCGCGCCGCAACCAGGAGCGCCGGCGGGCGCTGCTGCTCGAGGACGGGGTGACGGAGGAGGAGCTCGAGCGGATCTCGGGGCCGTGCGGGCTCGACGTCGGGGCCGAGTCGCCGGCCGAGACCGCCGTGTCGATCCTCGGCGAGATCCTCGCCTCGCGCGCCGGCCGCTCGGGCGGCGCGCTCAAGACGTCGGCGCACCGGATCCACGCCGAGCCCGTCTCGGCGAACAAAAAATAAAATCCCGCTTGCAAAGCGCTTCGGGCGCCCCGTAGGATCGCCCCGTGCTGCTGCGGGAGGTGGAATACGCGAAGCCGGCGTCCGTCGCCGAGGCGCTTGCGCTCCTGGCGGCCGACGACGGGGCGCGCGCCCTCGCGGGCGGCCAGACCCTCGTCAACGTCATGAAGGCGCGCGCGGCCTCGCCCGACAAGCTCGTCGACCTGAACGGGCTCGAGGAGCTCAAGGGCGTCGAGCTCGCGGGCGACGGGACGCTCTCGATCGGGCCGATGACGACGTACACCGAGCTCATGGACTCCGTGGAGGCCCGGGCGCGCCCGATCCTCGGCGAGGTCTGCGGGCAGATCGCCGACGTCCAGGTCCGGAACCGCGGCACGATCGGCGGCAATCTCTGCTCGAACGACCCGACGAACCACCTGCCGCCGCTCATGGCCGCGATCGGCGCGCGCATGACGATCCGCGGCGGCGACGGCGAGCGCACGGTGAGCGCCGACGAGTTCTTCCTCGGCGTCTACATGACCGCCGTCGGCCCCGGCGAGCTGCTGACGCGCATCACCATCCCCGCCGGCAAGCACGACGGATTCGCCGCAGTCACGCTCGGCGTCGACGGCACGTGCATCGTCAACGCCGCCGCCAGCGCCAACGGCTCGCTCCGCATCGCGCTCGGCTGCGTCGACGCCGTCCCAATCGTCGTCGAGGCGGAGTCGCCCGACGGCGTGCGCGCGGCCGTCCGCGCCGCAGGCATCGATCCCCCCTCCGACGTGCACGCGTCGAGCGCGTATCGCGCGCACCTCGCCGAGGTGCTCGCCGAGCGCGCCGCGCGGCAGGCGGTGGAGAAGCGCTGATGGACGTCGCGGTCACCGTCAACGGCACGCTGTACGAGCGCGACGTCGAGCCGCGGAAGCTCCTCATCCACTTCCTCCGCGACGACCTCGACCTCACGGGCAGCCACATCGGCTGCGACACGGGCAACTGCGGCGCGTGCTCTGTCATCCTCGACGGCAAGCTCGTGAAGAGCTGCATGCTCCTCGCGGTCCAGGCGAACGGCTCGAGCGTGGAGACGGTCGAGGGCCTCTCCGACGGCGACGAGATGACCGCGCTGCAGCAGTCCTTCAGCGACCATCACGCGCTCCAGTGCGGCTACTGCACGCCGGGGATGCTCATGAGCGCGACGGCGCTGCTGCGCGCGAACCCGAGCCCGAGCGACGACGAGATCCGCAAGGCCCTGCAGGGCAACATCTGCCGCTGCACGGGCTACTGGAACATCTTCGAAGCGGTGAAGGCGGCCGGGCGATGACGACGATCGCTCCCGAGCAGGTCATCGCGCCGCAGAAGCAGTGGCAGGGGCAGAGCGTCCCGCGCAAGGAGGACAAGCGGCTCACGCAGGGCCAGGGCGTCTTCGTCGACGACGTCAAGCGGCACGGGATGGGCTACCTCCACTTCGTCCGCTCGCCGTACGCGCACGCGCACATCGCCTCGATCGACGTCTCGAAGGCGGAGGAGATCAAGGGCGTCTACGGGACGCTCACCGGCGAGGAGGTGGCGGCGCTCACCGATCCGTTCTTCCAGATCGCGAGCGAGCCGGGCGGCCAGATCAAGGACTACTCGCTCGCGGTCGGCAAGGTGCGCTACGTCGGCGAGCCCGTCGTCGCCGTCGTCGCCGAGACGCGCGAGCTCGCGCGCGACGCGTCGGAGCTCGTCGAGGTCGAGTACGAGCCGCTCCCCGCGCTCGTCGACGCGCGGGAGGCGCTGAAGAGCGACGCTCCGCTGCTCCACGACGACGCGGGCGGGAACCTCATGTGGCAGGGGACGTACGAGTGGGGCGACCTCGACGCCGCGTTCGCCGAGGCGGACCGCGTCGTGAAGATCGAGGAGCTCCACTTCCACCGCTTCAACTCCACCCCGCTCGAATGCGACGGCGCGCTCGTCGAGTTCAACCGCGGCACGACGCAGTGGACGATCCACACGAACAACCAGTTCCCCGGCTTCGCCGCGATCATGATGGGCCCGGCCATGCGCTGCGGCCTCGACAAGCTGCGCTTCGTCACGCAGGACATCGGGGGCGGCTTCGGCAACAAGATCACGTCGCATCCGCAGCTCGTCGTCTGCTGTCTGCTTGCGCGCAAGCTCAACCGTCCGGTGCAGTGGACGGAGTGGCGGACCGACTTCCACATGTCGATGTCGCACGGCAACGAGCGCTGGTTCCACGAGACCGAGGTGGCGGTGAAGGCGGACGGCACGCTCCTGGGCTTCCGCACGAAGGCGCTCGACGACGCCGGCGCCTGGTTGCGGTACGAGCCGCTCGGCGGCGTCATCTGGGCGCAGGTGACGCCGGGGATGTACCGCTGGCGGCACATCCGCGTCGACTTCACGCAGGTGGCGACGAACAAGGCGCCGGTCTCGCCGAACCGCGGCTACTCGCGCATGCAGCACCTGTGGTTCACCGAGCGCGTCATCGACATCGTCGCGCTCGAGCTCGGGCTCGACCCCGTGGAGGTGCGGAAGCGGAACTACATCCGCGCCGAGGACATGCCGTACGAGACGCCGAACGGCTGCATCTACGACTCCGGCGACTACGCGCAGATGCTCGACATTGCGCTCGAGCTCATCGGGCCTGTCGAGGAGCGCCGGGCCGACGCGAAGGCCCGCGGGAAGCTGCTCGGCGTCGGCATCGGCTCCACGCTCGACTCCGGCACGAACAACTTCGGCCAGTCGCGGATGATCAACCCCGAGCTGCAGTTCTCCGGGAACAACGAGGTGGCGACGGTGAAGCTCGACATCTTCGGCGAGATCGTCGTCACGCTCGGCACGACGCCGCAGGGGCAAGGCCACGAGACGACGGCCGCGCAGGTGGTCGCCGACATCCTCGGCTGCTCCATGGACGACGTCCACGTGCGCGCCGGGCACGACAGCTACTGGAACTCGCACGCCGGCTTCTCGGGCACGTACGCGAGCCAGTTCGCGGTCACCGGCCTCTCCGCGGTCAAGGGCGCGACCGAGATGCTCGCGGCGGAGATCAAGAAGCTCGCGTCGGTGATCTTCGGCGGCGTGCCCGTCGAGGCGCTCGAGCTGGCCGAGGGGGGCGTACGGATCAAGGACAACCCGGAGGCGTTCCTGCCGTTCATGGCGTGCGGCGCGATCATCAACGCGAACAACGCGGGCCTCCCCGAGGACCTCGACGTCACGCTCAACTGCCGCTACGTCTACCGGCCGCCGTTCGAGGTGCCGGACATCGAGCGCAAGTTCGGCAACCTCACGCTGACGTATGCCGCGCAGATCCACGTCGCGGTCATCGAGATCGATCCCGAGACCGGCTACTACGACGTCGTCGACTACGCCGCCGTCGACGACTGCGGGAAGCGGATCAACCCGCAGATCGTCGAGGGGCAGGTGATGGGCGCGACCGCGCAGGCGATCGGCGCCGCCATGCACGAGATCTTCGAGTACGACGAAGACGGAAACCTGCTGACGCCGAACTTCTACGACTACCACGTGCCGCACGCGCTCGACATGCCGCCGCTGCGCACCGGCTTCCTCGAGAGCCCGTCCCCGTTCACCCCGCTCGGGACGAAAGGGATGGGTGAGGGCGGCGGCGCCGGCATCCATGCCATCTGCGCGGCGGTGCAGGACGCGACCGGGAAGATCGTGACCGACAGCCACAACCCGTATCAGCGCGTGTGGGAGCTCCTGCAGTGAACGTCTCCGGCGAGCGCACGTTCGCGGCGCCGCGCCCCGTCGTCTGGCGGGTGCTGAACGACCCCGCGTCGATGGCGCAGGTCATGCCCGGCGTCGAGAGCTTCGACGTCCACGACGACCGGCGCTGGACCGCGAACGTGAAGATCCCGCTCGGCCTCGGCGGCCTGAAGATGAAGGTCGACATGGAGAAGACCGAAGAGCGCGAGCCGGAGTTCGCGAAGCTCGCGATCAAGGGCAGCGGCGTCGGCGCGATGCTGAACATGGTGACGTCGTTCGACCTCCAGGAGGACGGCGAGAGCACCGCGATGAAGTGGGCGGCCGAGGTGAAGATCGCCGGCCCGGTCGGCTCGATGGGCCAGCGTGTGCTGCAGCCGATCGTCAACCAGCAGGTCGAGCACGTGCTGAA
Organism: uncultured Actinomycetes bacterium; assembly: GCA_963753295.1. Taxonomy (GTDB): domain Bacteria; phylum Actinomycetota; class Thermoleophilia; order Gaiellales; family Gaiellaceae; genus Palsa-739. The sequence goes on from CAVWBZ010000020.1 coordinate 89,044, forward strand.
CGCGCTCGAGGTGCAGGTGCAGGAGGCGTTGAAGGCGAGCGGCTGATGGCGGTCCCGTTCCGCATCGGCGTCATGCAACTGACGATGGAGCCGCTCGACGAGATGCTCGCGTCGGCGCGCGCCATGGACGAGGCGGGCATGGACACCGTCTGGCTCGCGGAGGCGTACCCGTGGTGGCGCAAGCACGGGATGGAGGCGCGCTCGTCGACGGTCGTCTCCGCGCTCATGGCGCGCGAGACGCAGCGGTTGACGGTCGGCTGGGGGATCATCTCGCCCTTCACCCGCCATCCCGTGCAGGTGGCGATGGACGCGCGCGTCGTGCAGGAGGCGGCCGGGCCGGGCCGGTTCATCCTCGGCTTCGGAACCTCGAAGATCTTCCTCAACAACGCGAGAATGCAGACGGCGAAGACGCTCGGCCCGATGCGCGACGCGGTCGAGATCGTGCGCGGCGTCCTCGGCGGCGGCGCGTTCGAGTACGAGGGCTCGACATGGAGCGCCTCCGTCCCGGCGATGCAGGCGGAAGCGCACGCCCCCCGCGACGTCCCGCCCGTGTACGTCGCCGCGACCGCGCCGAAGATGCAGGCGCTCGCGGGCGAGATCGCGGACGGGTGCCTGACGCCGTCGATCACGACGCCTCCCTTCGTCCGCTACACGCGCGGGAACGTCGCCGCCGACATCGACATCGGCTGCACCGTCGTCGCCTCGATCCACGCGACCGACCGCGACGCCGGCCGCGACGGCGCGCGCGAGATCGCCGGGATGTACCTCGCCAACAAGGTGCAGAACATCCAGGGCTCCGCCGACACGCTCCTCGACCTCGCCGGCATCCAGCAGGACGAGATCCGCCCCGTCGCCGAGGCGATGGAGCAGGGCGGCCGCCTCGCCGCGAAGGCGAAGGTCTCGGACGCGCTGCTCGACAAGTGCCGGCCCATCGCCGGGACGCCGTCGGACTGCATCGAGGCGATCGAGGAGTACAGGGACGCCGGCTGCACGCATGTCATGCTCGAGCTGTGGGGCGCCGACCGGCACGAGCAGATCCGGCTGTTCGGCGAGAAGGTCCTGCCGCACTTCCGCTGATGAAGATCGACCGCGAACGCCTCGTCGACACCGCCTCGCGGATGATCGGCGTCCACAGCTTCACGGGCGACGAGCAGGCGATGGCCGAGCTGATGGCGCAGACGCTCGACGACATCGGCCTGCACGTGCAGTGGCAGCAGGTGGAGGACGGCCGCGCGAACGTCCTGGGCACGAGGGCGGGAGCGGGCGGCGGTCCGAGCCTCATGTTCAACGGGCACATGGACACGTCGTACTCCGGCCGCGAGCCGTGGCTGCGCGCCGTGCCGGGGTTCCAGCCGTCGGCCTTCGAGCGCGGCGGGCGCCTGTACGGGCTCGGCATCTCGAACATGAAGGGCGCGCTCGCGTGCTACGTCGAGGCGTTGCGCGCACTCTCCGACGAGGGCGTGCGGCTGCGCGGCGACGTCATGATCGCGGCCGTCTGCGGCGAGATCGAGAAGACGCAACAGGGGGACGCGCAGGGTGCGCAGTACCGCGGCTACGCCGCCGGCTCGCGCTACCTCGTCACCCACGGCGGCGTCGCCGACATGTGCCTGCTCGGAGAGCCGACGGAGGGCAAGGTGGTGCTCGGCCACTACGGCGCGCTGTGGGTGCGCCTCCGGGTGCACGGCGACTTCATCCACACCGCCTTCAGCGAGGGCCGTGCCGACCGCAACTCGATCCTCCGCATGCACGACGTGCTCGCGGCGGTGAAGGAGTGGATCCCCGTCTGGGAGAACGACCCGTCGAACGCCTACCGCGGCGCGAAGGCGATCGTGAACGTCGGCGCGATCGACGGCGGCTTCGGCTGGCGCGTCTCGCGCACGCCCCATCACACCGACCTGTTCCTCGACGTGCGCGTGCCGCCGACGAAGCCGATGGCGGTCGCGCGACGCGAGGTGCTCGACATGGCGCGCAGCCTTCCGCACGACGTCGAGGCGGAGATCTACGTCACCGCGCCGGGGGCCGAGATCGACGAGGCGCACGAGCTCGTCGCCGCGGTCGACGCGGCGCACGAGGCCGTGTTCGGCGCGAAGCCGGAGCGCGACGTGACGCGATGGTTCAGCGACGCGTCCGCGCTCTCGCGCTACGGCATCCCGACCCTGAACTACGGCACCTCGACCGGCCTCATGGACGTCGAGCTGGGCGAGAACCTCGAGATCGACGGGCTCGTGCAGACCGCAGAGGTGTACGCGCGCGTTGCGGAGGAGGTCTGCGGTGTCGCTTGACGTGTACTCGCTTCCTCCGGATCTTCCCGTTCCCGAGGACGACGGCGGCGCCGACCACCTGACCGGTCTCGAGCTGCCCGACCTCGTGCTCGAGTCGTCGCAGGGGCCGGTGAACGTCCGCGACTTCGAGGTCGTCTACGTCTACCCGCGCAGCGGCCGTCCCGACGTGCCGCTCCTCCCGGGCTGGGACGAGACTCCGGGCGCGCGCGGGTGCACGCCCCAGTCCTGCGCGTTCCGCGACCTCTACCCCGATCTCGGCGTGCCCGTCGCCGGGCTGTCGGCGCAGACGCTCGACGACCAGCGCGAGTTCGCCGAGCGGAACCACATGCCGTTCCCCGTCATCGCGGATCCCGAGCGGAAGCTCGGCGCGGCGCTCCGCCTGCCGACGTTCGAGATCGCCGGACTGACCCTTTACAAGCGGATCACGCTCGTCGCCGAAGATGCGCGGATCGTGAAGGTCTTCTATCCCGTCTTCCCCCCCGACGCGAACGCCGGCGACGTGCTGGCCTGGCTGCGCGCGCGATGAAGCTCGTCACGTACGACGACGGAAAGGTCGGGCGGATCGAGGGCGACGAGATCGTCCGGCTCGACGTGCCGACGATGCGCGCGTACTTCGAGCGCGGCGGAGCGGACGACACGGAGGAGCGCGTCGCTGTCGCCGACGTCAGGCTGCGCGCGCCGATCGTGCCGAAGAAGTTCTTCCACACCTCCGGCAACTTCCGCGAGCACGAGGACGAGTCGAAGCGGGTCGACTGGTCGCACGAGATCGCGCCGTGGATCGTCTTCTTCCAGAACGTCGACGCGATCGTCGGCCCCGACGAGGCGGTCGTGTACCCCGAGCAGCTCACGAGCGAGCTCGACTACGAGCTCGAGCTCGCGGTCGTCATCGGCAAGGATGCGAAGTGGTTCGGGCCGGACGAGGCGATGGACCTCGTCGCCGGGTACACGATCTTCAACGACATCACCGCCCGCGACATCCAGCGCGACGAGATGCGGAGCGGCGTGTTCTCGTTCTGCAAGGCAATCGACACGTTCTGCCCGCTCGGGCCGTGGATCGTCACACCCGACGAGGTCGGAGACCCGCACGAGCTCGGCATGGAGCTGCGCGTCAACGGTGAGGCCAGACAAGTCTCGAACATGAACCACATGACGCCGACCGTGCCGGAGGTGCTCGCGCACTACTCGGCGCTCGGCTTCTCGGCGGGCGACGTCCTGTCGCTCGGTACGGTGAGCGGCGTGGCGGGCTTCAGCGAGGATCCGGCGTCGCTCTACCTGCGGCCGGGCGACGTCATCGAGGCCGAGATCGAGCGCATCGGCGTGCTCCGCAACCCGGTCATCTCGTGGGCGGAGGGTCACCCGGAGTGAGCAAGAAGGCGTTCATCACCGGCATCACGGGCCAGGACGGCTCGTATCTCGCCGAGATCCTCCTCGAGAAGGGCTACGAGGTCTTCGGCATGATCCGGCGCTCGAGCTCCTTCAACACCGCGCGCGTCGACCACATCTTCGGCGACATCGAGCTCGTCTTCGGCGACCTCACGGACGGGTCCGTCCTCAACCAGCTCGTGCGGACCATCCGTCCCGACGAGGTGTACAACCTCGGCGCGCAGAGCCACGTTCGCGTGAGCTTCGACGTGCCCGAGTACACCGCAGACAGCGACGCGATGGGCACGCTCCGCCTCCTCGACGCGATCCGCGAGGAGGGAGTCCGGTGCCGCTTCTACCAGGCGTCGTCGAGCGAGATGTTCGGGCAGGCGCGCGAGGTCCCGCAGAACGAGGAGACGCCGTTCCATCCACGCAGCCCGTACGGCGTGAGCAAGGTGTTCGGCTACTGGATCACGCGGAACTACCGCGAGGCGTACGGCATGTACGCGTGCAACGGGATCCTCTTCAACCACGAGTCGCCGCGGCGTGGCCCGACGTTCGTGACCCGGAAGATCACGCGCGCCGTCGGCGCGATCCTCCGCGGCGAGCAGGACGAGCTGCGGCTCGGCAACCTCGACGCGAAGCGCGACTGGGGCTACGCGCGCGACTACATGGAGGGCGCGTGGCGGATGCTCCAGGCGGACGAGCCCGACGACTACGTCCTCGCCACGGGGGAGACGCACTCTGTCCAGGAGTTCCTCGACGCCGCCTTCGGCCACGCCGGGCTGGACTGGCACGACTACGTGAAGATCGACGAGCGCTACTTCCGCCCCGCCGAGGTCGACCTCCTGATCGGCGACTACTCGAAGGCGAAGGAGAAGCTCGCCTGGGAGCCGACGGTGCGTTTCGACGAGCTCGTGCGCATGATGGTCGACCACGACCGCGAGCGCGAACGAAGCGAAGAGCACTACGTCTGACGTGCCCTGGCCGCTCGACTCGGCGAAGCTCGACCGCGTGCGCGCGCTCATGGCGGAGGAGGGTCTCGACGCGCTCGTCGTCCGGGCGCCGGACGACGTCCTCTACCTCACGAACTTCTGGGGCATGAAGGGCTACGACGCGTGCGTCTTCCCGCGCGAGGGCGATCCCGTGCTGATCTGCCTCGAGGCCTCCGCCGAGGACGCCGCGCGGACGGCGTGGACGCCGGACGTCCGCCTCGTCCGCGGCTACGCCGCCGACGACCCGCGCCCGGTGCCGGCACGCACGCTCGAGGCCGCCGTCGAAGCGGCGCGCGGCTACGGCCGGGTCGGCCTCGAGCTCTCGCTCGGCACGCAGGCGTCCGACCGGATGGTCGGCGAGCCGACGACGTTCACGCGCGCGTGGTTCGACGCGTTCCCGGACGCCGCCGACGGAACGCCGGTCCTCGTGCGCGCCCGCTCGATCAAGACCGAGCAGGAGGTGGCGCGCGTCCGCATCGCGAACGAGATCGCCTGCGACGCGATGCAGCACGTCCGGCGCCGGCTCGAGCCCGGGATGAAGGAATCGCAGGCGGCCGCGCTCTGGCAGAGCCACGTCCACGGCGAGGGCACGGCCCGCGACGACGTCGAGCTCGCGCTCCCGTTCTCGCTCGTCTGGGCGGGCAAGGGCATCAAGACGTTCACGGCCACGGGCGACCGCCCCGTCGTCGAGGGCGAGCCCGTGCTCTTCGAGATCTGGGTGTGCGCCGACGGCTACTGGGCAGACCACACGAAGAACCTCGTGCTCGGCGACCTGAAGCCCGAGTACGCGGAGCTGGAGGAGCACCTCATGGGTGTCTACGAGGCCGCGCTCGACCACATCCGTCCCGGCGCCTCGATGGCCGAGCTCGACGTCCTCGTGCGCGCCCGGCTCGCGTACGAGCCGTCGCATCCGATCTGTCACGGCGTCGGCGCGCGCGCGCACGAGCCGCCCTACCCGCACCAGGCCGCCGCCGGCGCCTTCGCAGAAGGCATGGTCCTGGCCGTGGAGCCCGGCGTGTACTGGGACGGGGGCGGCGGCCTGCGCGTCGAGGACAACTTCCTCGTCACCGTGGACGGGGTCGAGAAGCTCTCCGCCTTCCCGGACGGGGTCGTGCGGTGCTGAACGGCGTCTGGACCGGCGCGCTGAACGACGCGTACGCGATCGGCGGCCGCGTCGGACTGTACGACACGACGCTGCGCGACGGCGAGCAGACGGTCGGGGTCGTCCTCGACCCGGAGCAGAAGCTCGAGATCGCGCGGCTCCTCGACGAGCTCGGCGTCGACCGCATCGAGGCCGGCTTCCCGCGCGTGTCGCAGGACGACTGGGACGCGGTGAAGCTCGTCGCCGGCGCCGGCCTGCGCGCGCAGGTCTGGGGCTTCTCCCGGGCCGTTCCGGCCGACCTCGAGGCGCTCGTCGAGCTCGGCGTGCCGGCGTCGGTCATCGAGTCGCCGATCTCCGACCTGAAGCTCGACGCGATCGGGGTCGACCGGGACACGATGCTCGGCCGGATCACGAACGCGATGCGGTTCGCGGCCGGAAACGGCATCCACGCGGCCTTCTTCGGTGTCGACTCGACGCGTGCGGAGCCGGACTTCTACGACCGTGTGTACGCGGCCGCCGTCGAGGCGGGCGCGCGCGAGGTGGTCGTCGTCGACACGCTCGGCATCGCGTCGCCCGAGGCAGTGGCGCAGCTCGTCGGCCGGACGCGCGAGCTAGTCGGCCCCGGCGTGCCGGTGCACTTCCACGGCCACAACGACTTCGGGCTCGCGACCGCCGCCGCCGTCGCGGCCGTGCGCGCGGGCGCCGACTGGGTGCACGGGACGATCAACGGCATGGGCGAGCGCGCCGGCAATGCGAACCTCGGCGAGGTCGCGTTGACGCTGCGCGCGCTCTACGGCGTCGAGTCCAGCCTCGACCTCGCCCGCATCCGCGACGTCTCCGCGCGGGTGCAGGAGCTTTCCGGCTATGCGCTCGAGCCGTGGAAGCCGGTGACCGGCACGACGCTCTTCCGGCGGGAGTCGGGCGCGGTCGCGTCGCAGTTCCACGATCCGCCGTCGATCGAGCCGTACTCCTCCGAGCTCGTCGCCGCCGAGCGCGGGCTCGTGCTCGGGAAGAAGAGCGGCATCGACTCGATCCGCATCAAGGCGGCGGAGCTCGGACTCGACGTCTCCGACGAGCGGCGCGCGCAGCTGCTCGCGCAGGTGAAGGAGCTCGGGATGCGGAAGCGCGGCCTCGTCAGCGACGACGAGTTCAGGCAGCTCGTCGAAGGAGGTGCATGAACGAGATGAACAACCGCACGATGCCGCCGTGCACCGTCATGCCGGTGCTCGTCTACCCCGAGGTGCGCCAGGCGGTGGACTGGCTCTGCAACGCGTTCGGATTCGTCGAGCGCTGGGAGGCGAGGGGGCACCGCGCGCAGCTCCTCGTCGGCGGAGGCGCCGTCGTCGTCGTCGACGGGGACGCGACGGGCGCGTGCGGGGCGCACTCGATGATGGTCCGGGTCGACAACGTCGACGCGCACCACGCCGTCGCGCTCCTCTGGGGCGCGCGCATCCTCAGCCCGCCGGCCGACTATCCGTACGGTGAGCGGCAGTACACGGTCGAGGACCCGGGCGGCCATCGCTGGACGTTCTCGCAGTCGATCGCCGACCTCGCGCCCGAGGAGTGGGGAGGCACGTCGGGGCCCGGTATGACGCGTGGCTGAGTACGACGCGGTCGTCGTCGGCAGCGGCGTCAACTCGCTCGCCTGCGGCGCACTGCTCGCGCGCGCGGGCTGGAGCGTGTGCGTTCTCGAACGGAACGATTGGCTCGGCGGCGCGATCCACACCGCCGAGCTGACCGAGCCGGGATACCACCACGACGTCTTCAGCGCGTGGCACCCGCTCTGGGTCGGCGGCGCCGCGCACGCGCTGCTCGGCGACGAGCTCGCGGCACGCGGTCTCGAGTACCTCAACACCGACCTGCCTACCGCGACCGCGTTCCCGGACGGCGAGGCCGCGTTCCTCCTCCGCGACGCGGAGGGGAATGCACGCGAGCTCGGCCCCGAGTGGCCCGGCGTGCTCGACCGCTTCCTCCCGAACGCGGACCTCGCCTTCGGCCTGCTCGGGACGGAGCTGTGGAGCGCGGCCGGCCTCGCGCTCGGGGCGAAGGCGGTGCGCCGGCTCGGCCGCGCGGGCGCCGCCGCGTTCGCGGGCGAGATGCTGCAGACGAGCCGCGACTGGCTCGAGCAGACGTTCGCGTCCGAGCGCGCGCACGGTGTGCTCGCGCCGTGGGTCCTGCACACGGGGCTCGGCCCCGACGCGGCCGCGTCGGGATTCATGACGCAGGTGATCGCCGTCGCGGTGCAGGAGGGCGGGATGCCGATCCCGCGCGGCGGCGGCGCGAAGCTCGCCGACGCGCTCGTCCGCCTGATCCGCGACCGGGGCGGCGTCTGCGAGACCGGGCGCGACGTCGAGCGCATCGTCGTCCGCTCGGGCCGCGCGGCCGGCGTCCGGCTCGCGGACGGCGAGACGGTCGCGGCGACGCGCGCCGTCGTCGCCAACGTCACGCCGACGCAGCTCTACGAGACGCTGCTCGCCGATGCCGACGTGCCGGCGCCCGTCGCCGAGGGCGCACGGCGCTTCCGCTACGGGCGCGGCGAGATGCAGATCCACTATGCGCTCTCCGAGCCCGCCCGCTGGGACGGGGACGAGCGCCTGAACCGCACCGCGGTCGTCCACGTCACGCCGGGCCTGAACGGCGTCTCGCGCGCGGTGAACGAGGCCGAGCGCGGCCTCCTGCCGGAGGAGGCGACGATCGTCGTCGGCCAGCCGCTCACGATGGATCCCTCCCGCGCGCCCGACGGCAAGGGCCTCCTGTGGATCCAGCTGCAGGAGCTCCCGCGCGGCAAGGAGTGGACGGACGGCGAGCGCGAGCGGTACGCCGACCGCATCCAGGCGCGGCTCGCGCGGCACATCCCGAACCTCGAGTCGTCGATCGTGAAGCGCGTCGCGCTCGCCCCGCACGACCTCGAGCGGATGAACGTGAACCTTCGCCACGGCGACCCGTACGGCGGCGCGCTCACGCTCGACCAGAACTTCCTCTGGCGGCCGTTCCCGCGCAGCCCCGGGCACACCACCCCGGTCGAGCGCCTGTGGCACATCGGCGCGAGCACGTGGCCCGGTCCCGGCCTCGGCGCGGGCTCGGGGACGCTCGTCGCGCAGGCGCTGCTCCGCCCGCCCCTGCCGGAGCGCGCGCTCGCGAAGGCGAAGGACATCGTCCGCCGGTGAGCGACTACTCGGATCTCGAGGTCTCGCCGGAGACGGTCCTCGTCCGCGGCCTCATCGAGGCGGACGCGGCGTTCGTCGACGCGGAGCGGTTCAAGACCGCGATGCGCGCGTTCGCGACCGGCGTCGTGATCGTCACCGTCGAGGTCGACGGCCGCATCTGGGGACTGACGATCAACGCATGCTGCTCGATCTCGGCGAGCCCGCCGCAGGTGCTCATCTCGCTCGCGCACGCGGCGAGCTGCCGCGAGCCGCTCCTGCGCACGCGCCGCTTCGGCCTCTCGGTGCTCGCCTCCGGCCAGCGCGACCTCGCCGAGCTCGGAGCGGTGCCCGGCGGGCCGAAGTACATCGACGCGTTCAGCGAGCACCCGGGCACGGAGGTGCCGGCGACGATCGCGGGCGCGCTCGCGCATCTCGACTGTTCCGTGCGGGAGACCTTCGAGGTGAGCGACCACACGCTCGTGATCGGGCTCGTCGAGCACGCGATCGTCGGCGCCGGCGAGCCGCTCCTGTACTTCAATCGCTCGTTCCACCGGCTCGGCCCCCCACTCGACGAAAGCGAGGGCACATGAAGTTCAGCATCTACAGCGAGCTGCAGAGCTGGCCCGGGAAGTCGTACTCGCAGCTGTACGGCGAGGTGCTCGAGCAGATCGAGAACGCCGACCGCCTCGGCTACGACGCGTACGCCGCGATCGAGCATCTGTTCTTCCCGAAGTTCTCCGCGTCGGCGAACGTTTTCGGCCTGTTCGGGATGGCCGCCGCGCGCACGAAGAACATCAAGTTCCGGACGATGCTGCACATCCTCCCGTACCACAACCCGCTCGTCCTCGCGGCGATGATCCACGAGTTCTCGCTCCTCACGAACGGCCGCTACGAGTTCGGTGTCGGCCGCGGGCACGGCTGGATCCCCACCGCCGCCGGCCTGCCGCTCGACGAGACGTCGCGTGAGCGCTACGAGGAGGCGCTCGACCTCTTCATCGAGGCGCTGCACGAAGACACGGTGACGTTCCACGGCAAGTACTGGAACGTCGACGAGAGCCTCATCATCCCGTTCAGCGGCGAGAAGTTCCGCGTCATCCTCGGCGGCACGTCCGACCGGACGTACGACCTCGCCGCGAAGCACGGGTGGGGCGTCGCCGTCCCGCCGCTGCTCCCGTACGCCGCGCTCAAGGACCAGCTCGACCTCTACCGCGGGAAGTGCGCCGACTACGGGACCTCACCCGACATCGTGTGGATCCATGCCTGCTACATCGACGAGGACCGCGAGCTCGCTCAGCGCGAGGCCGAGCGGCACATGCGCGGGTTCCTCGAGGGGAACGCCTCGCCGCTGACCGAGCACACGCCACCGCCGACCGACCGGCTGAACGCCGCCGGGTACGGCTTCTACGCCTCCGGGATCATGGAGAAGCTCGCCGCGACGCCGTACCAGGAGATGATCGCCGGCGACATCGTGTGGGTGGGCACGCCCGACGACGTCGTCGAGCGCATCCGCGAGACGATCGACGTCTGCGAGGGGCTGACGGAGATCGCGATCACCGCGAACCCGGGCGGCGTCGAGCACTGGAAGGCGATCAAGGCGCAGGAGCTCTTTGCGAGGGATGTAATCCCTCGCATCGGTTGAAAGTGCTGCGCACTTTCAACCGGTCTAGGGTCCCGCTTCGCTCTTGGACGGCGTGCAGGCGGAACGGTTGTTCTGCGCGGGCGGTCGTGCCTGCGGCATGACCGCCCGCTGGTTCGGGCGGCGCTAACGCTGCGCGTTAGCGCCGCCCCGAGGTGAAGAGATAGGAGAGGGTTTCAACCCTTCGTTGGCGGGATGGTTTCGGGCCGGAGCTAACGCGGAGCGTTAGCGGAGGCCGCGCAGCGTGCGGGGACGGGCGACCCGCACGCGCGGAACATCCCTTCGCCCAGCGGGCACTCACAAGAGGTCGGCGGCTTGGCCGCCGACCGTTTCCCGCGAAGCGGCGAACCCACATAGCGGGAAACGCGCCGGCGTTTCGCGCTAAAAGGCGAAGATGCTTCGGCCCTTGAGCTCGACCGCGTAGATGTCGGTCGCGAGCTCGAGATGCGCGTGCAGCGCGGCGGCCGCGCGGTCCGCGTCACGGGCGATGCAGGCGGCGAGGAGCTCGCCGTCGAGCTCCTCGTGCCGGTCCTGCAGCGCCCCCGACTCTGCGAGGAGCACGGGCCGGTAGCGCTCGCAGCTGTCCCAGCACGGGCGAATGAGACGCAGGAGCCAGCCCGAGCCCGCCGCCTCGTACAGCGTGAAGTGGAAGCCCGAGTGCTCGCGCATCGCCGTCAGCGTGTCGCCGCGATGGCGGGCGTCGTCGAAGGCGGCGAGATGCGCGCGCGCCCGCTCCTCCCCCTCGGCCGTGAACCGGTCGGCCGCCTGCCGGAGCGCCATCGTCTCGAGGGCGAGCCGGATCGAGAACAGCTCGCGCAGCTCCTCGACGTCGAGCCCCATCACCTTCGCCCCGTGATGGGGGACGTGCTCGGCGAGGCCGAGCGCCTCGAGCTGCCGGACGGCTTCGCGGATGGGGGAGATGCTCATGCCGAGCGAGCGGGCGAGATCCTCGAGCCGGAGCGGCGCGCCCGGCGTCAGCTCGCCGAGGATGATCGCCTCGCGCAGCCGCTCGAGGGCGGCCTCGGCCATGGTGCGGTGCCGGACGGCTGCGGCGGGGAGCGACGACTCCACGGAGGCGGAGCGTGAACCACACTTGATCAGATGTCAAACGCATGACACGATCACCCATCGGCGTGACGAGGGAACCAGACCGGCTGCCCCGAATCTCGGTCTCGCAGGTGAGCACGCTCACCGCGAGCTTCGCGGACGACGTCCGCGCGTACGCCGCTGCGGGCCTCGACGGCATCGGCATCTGGGAGAACAAGCTCGGCGACGGCCCCGACGACGAGGCGCTCGCGCTCTTCCGCGAGAGCGGCCTCGACTCGGCCACCGCGGTGCCGGCGGTGCCGTCGATCCTGCCGCTGCCCTTCCTGCCCGGGCCGGAGACGCCGCGCGAGCGCATCGACGCGATCCTGCGCTCGCTCCACCGGCTCGCGCCCTTCGCGCCGGCCGCCGTCGTCTGCATCACCGGGCCGGGCGACCGCGCGACCGCGCTCGCCGGCCTCCGCGAGGTCGTGGCCGAGGCCGAGCGGCTCGGCCTGCGGATGGCAATCGAGCCATTCCAGGCCCAAGGCATCGAGAGCTGGTCGATCCTCAACACGCTCGGCGACGCGGCGGCGGTCGTCGAGGAGATCGGGTCGCCCGCGCTCGGCATCCAGTTCGACGTCTGCCACCTGTGGAACACCCCGGATCTCTTCGAGGAGATCGAGCGGCACGGGCATCTCATCGCCGGCGTGCACGTGAACGACTGGCGGGAGCCGACGCGCGGCTGGGCCGACCGCGTCCTCCCCGGCGACGGCGTCGCCGGCGTCCCCGCGATCCTCGGCGCCCTCGAGCGCGCCGGCTGGGACGGCCTGTACGACATCGAGGTCTTCTCCGACAACGGAACGTTCGGCGCCGCCTACCCGGACTCGCTCTGGGATCTCGACGGCGGCGAGCTCGTCAGGCGAGGCAGGAAGCAACTGGTGGAGTGCTGGGTGGAACGGAGGGTCGCGGCATCAGCCGCGCCCGGAGAGGAGATGGAGTGAGACGGATTGCACTTCTCGCCATCGCTGCTGCGGCTCTCGTGGTCGCGGCAACGGCGGCGGCGCGCACGTCCGCGGGCACGCCGATCGTCATCGGCTGGGCCCACGATTCGACGGGCCCGATGGCCCCGTTCGACGGGCCTGCGCTCGCCGCGGCGCAGATTCGCGTCGCGCAGATCAACGCGAAGGGCGGCGTCGACGGGCACCCGCTCGTGATCAAGACATGTGACACCCAAGGCGACAACCCGGCCGTGTCGAAGACGTGCGCCGACAAGCTGATCGCCGGCGGTGCGAACGTCATCTTCACGACCTGCGACGTCGACCTGGCGGCACCCGCCGTGCAGGAGGCGCTCAACAAGGGCCTGCTGACGATCGCTCCGTGCATCGGCACCGATCAGATGGGGCCGTCGCGGTTCGGTGCGAAGGGTGCACTCGCGTTCAGCTTCGGCAACGTCGCACAGGACGAGGGCTCGGCGATGGCGCAGTTCGCCTGGGCCAAGGGGTGGCGGACCGCCGACCTCGCGACCGACACGGTCATCGTCTACTTCAAGAACGTCGTTCAGGCGTTCGCGGCGCGCTGGAAGCAGCTCGGCGGCAAGGTCGTCGACCAGGAGAGCTACCAGGATCCGGCGTTCCACGGCAACAACGTCAACAACGCCGTCAGCCGCATCAACTCGCACCAGGCCGACGTGATCGTGACGGCGACCGCCGGTGCGTACGGCGCGCTCGCCCCGCTCATCACGGGTCTCCGCACGCTCGGCAACAACACGCCGGTGCTCAACTCGTGGGCGGGTGACGGCGTCTACTGGCTGCCGAAGAGCCCGAAGGTGACGAACTACTACTTCGTGACGTACGCGGACGCGTTCGGCGGCGACCCGAACTCCGCGATCAACGCGCTCGCGAAGAAGATCCATGCGGCGACCGGCGGCTTCGTCACCGGTCCCGCGGCGATCGACGGGCTCGCCACGGCGATCCGCGAGGCCGGCGGGTCGACGAACGGGGCGGCGCTCGCAGCGAAGATGGTGAAGTTCCACAACGTCCCGACGCTGTCGGGTCTCGTGAGCTTCTCCGCGCAGCTGCACAGCGTGTTCCACCGGCAGTACCGCGTCATCGAGATCAACAACAACGTGCCGCGGCTTGTCGCCCAGGTCGTCGCGAAGGTCGTTCCGAAGATCTAGTGACGGCAGCGGCTGTGTCGGACGGGAGGCCCGGAGACTCGCTCCGGGCCTCCTCCGTCTCTCGTTCCTTCGCAGGCGTCCAGGCGCTCCGGGAGGTGACGCTCGAGCTTCGCCGCGGCGAGGTGCTCGGGCTCATCGGGCCGAACGGGGCGGGGAAGTCGACGCTCGTGAACGTCCTCAGCGGCTTCGACCGCCCGACGGAGGGGCAGGTGCTGTTCGAGGGCCGCGACGTGACGCGCTGGCGGGCGAGCAGGCGCGGCCGGAACGGCCTCGCACGCACGTTCCAGCACAGCCACGCCTTCCGCGGCCTGACCGTGCGGGAGAACGTCGAGGTATCGGCCCTCGGCGCGGGAGCGTCGCCGCGGAGTGCCGCTCTCCGCGCGGGGGAGCTGCTCACGCTGCTCGGCCTCGACGCCCATGCGGACGTCCCGGCGGCCGCGCTCGCGCACGGCGACGAGAGGCGGCTCGGCGTCGCCCGCGCGCTCGCCACGGAACCGCGCTACGTCCTGCTCGACGAGCCTGCCGCCGGCCTCCCCGAGGCGGAGGTCCCCGAGTTCGCCGCGGTCGTGCGCTCTCTGCGCGACGATCACGGCGCCGGCGTGCTGCTCATCGACCACAACATGGCGCTGATCATGGACGTCTGCGACCGCATCCAGGTCCTCGACCAGGGCGAGACGCTCGCGGAAGGGACGCCCGCGGAGATTCGCGCGAACCTCGACGTCACGGCCGCGTACCTCGGCGAGAGCGCCGTCGCGGAGGAATCGTGACGCTCGTCGTCGACGGGCTCCGCGTGCGCTACGGCCCCGTCGAGGCTGTGCGCGGCCTGTCGCTCGAGGTCGAGCGGGGCGAGATCGTCGGCCTGATCGGCCCGAACGGCGCCGGGAAGTCGTCGACCCTGCACGCGATCATGGGCGTGGCTCCCGTCGCCGGCGGCGACGTCCGCCTCGCGGGCGCATCGCTCGTCGGCCGCCGTCCGGAGGACGTCGCGCGCGCCGGTGTCGCGCTCGTGCCCGAAGGGCGCCGGATCCTCGGCGAGCTCACGGTCGAGGAGAACCTGCGGCTTGGGCTGGCGGCGAGACGGGGCGGTGCGAACGGCTCCGCTCTCGAGTCGGCGTTCGAGCTCTTTCCCATGCTGCGCGACTTCCGCCGGCGGCCCGCCGGCGCCATCTCGGGCGGGCAGCAGCAGCAGCTCGCGATCGCGCGGGCGCTCGTCGCCGAGCCCGACGTCCTCCTGCTCGACGAGCCGTCGCTCGGACTCGCCCCGCGCATCGTCGACGTCGTCTTCGAGACCCTCGCCGCGATTCGCGACCGCGGGATCGCCGTGCTGCTCGTCGAACAGCGCGCGCAGCGAACGGTCGCGCTCGCCGACCGCAGCCACGTGCTCGCGAACGGCGAGCTGCGGCTCACGCTCGGCCCGCAGGACGCATCCGACATCGACCGGCTCATCGCGGCGTACCTCGCATGACGCTCGCGTTTCTCAACGTGTCGTGGCAGACGCTCGCGGATGCGCTCTCGCTCGGCGGCATCTACGCCCTCATGGCCGTCGGGATCGGCCTCGTCTTCGGCGTGCTCCGCCTCGTGAACTTCGCCTACGGGCAGCTCGTCATGGCCGGCGCATACGCGGTCGCGTACGCGTCCGTGTGGGGATGGCCGTCGTGGGCGGGGATCCTGCTCTGCTTCGCGGTCGTGCTCGCGCTGACGATGGTCATGGACAGGCTCGTCTTCCGCCCGCTGCGGACACACTCGCCGGCGGTGATGCTCGTCGCGACGTTCGCCGTCGCCTTTCTCATGCAGAGCATCGCGGTGCTCGCGTTCGGGCAGCTCGGCACGATCGCATCCTCGATGGGGCCGCTCAACCAGCCGTGGGACGTCGGCGGCGTCCAGATCCGGAAGATCGCCATCGTCTCCGTCGCCGTCGCGGCCGTCTGTCTCGCGCTGCTCCAGCTGTTGTTGACGCGCACCTCGCTCGGGCTGCACATGCGCGCCGCGGCCATGGACTTCCGGACGGCGCGGCTGCTCGGCGTCCGCGCGAACCGCGTCATCGGCGGAGCGGTGCTGATCTCGGGCCTCCTCGCCGCCGTCTCCGCCGTGATGCTCACCGCCCGCAATCCGCAGGTGACGCCCATCTTCGCCCTCGACGACACGATCGTCGTCCTCGCCGGCGTCGTCCTCGGCGGCCTCACCCGGCCGGTCCCGGCGACGCTCGGCGGGTTCACGATCGGCTTCGCGAGCGGATTCCTCGGCGGCGTGCTCCCGACGAACCAGAGCCAGTACCTGCCCACGTTCCTGTTCGCCGCGGTGATCCTCGTCCTCCTCGTCCGCCCGAACGGGCTGTTCGCGCGCGCCGACGGGGCGGCGGAGCGGCTGTGAGGAAGCTGCTCGAGCTCGCCGCGCCCGCGGCGCTGGTGCTCGGCACCGCGCTGCTCGGCCTCGCCGTCTCGAGCGCGCTCCAGACGTACTTCCTCGACACGCTCGTCAAGGTCGCGATCGTCGTCGCCCTCTACGTGTTCATCGGCAACTCGGGCGTGCTCTCGTTCGGGCACATCTCCTTCGTCGCGCTCGGCGTCTGGACGGCCGGCGTGCTGACCGTCCCGGCGGCGGAGCGCGCGGCGATCATGCCGGGCCTCGCCGGCTTCCTCCGGACGGCAAGCGTCGGCAACGTGCCCTCGCTCATGCTCGCAGCGCTCGCCGGGCTCGTGTTCGCGTTCGCCGTCGGCCTGCCGCTCATGCGGCTCTCCGGTCTCGCCGCCGGCATCGCGACGTTCGGCGTGCTCGAGATCGCGAACAACATGCTTCGCTATTACGACAAGATCGGGCCGGGCCTCAACGCCTTCTCCTCCGTGCCGGAGACGACGGGCATCTGGCAGGCGGCGATCGGAGCGCTGATCTGCGTCGTCGTCGCGTTCGCATACCAGCGCAGCCGCTTCGGGCGGCAGCTGCGCGCGACGCGCGAGGATCCGGCCGCGGCCTCCGCAGCGGGGATCTCCATCTACCGCCAGCGCCTGCTCGCGTTCGCGGTCTCGGGAGCGCTCGCCGGGCTCGCCGGCGGCCTCTACGTCCACCTGCTGCCGGTCGAGATCGACTCGCTCTATCTCGACTTGACGTTCCTCACGCTCGCGATGCTCGTCGTCGGCGGCTCCGGCAGCCTGCTCGGGGCCGTCGTGGGCGCGCTCGCCATCGGCGGGCTCGACTCGTTCCTCTCCGCGGCGGAGAACGGGGTCGACCTGTTCGGTTGGCACCTGAACCTTCCCACGGACACCTCCGCCCTCGCCGTGGGCGTGCTCATGGCGCTCGTCCTCATCGCCCGGCCGAGCGGGCTCACCGGCGGGCGCGAGCTCTCGCTCAAGTGGGTGCGCCGATGAGGATCGTCGTCGCCGGCGCCGGCACGATCGGCAGCCTTCTCGCGGCCCACCTCGCGCGGGTCGCCGACGTCGGGGTGCTCACGCGGCGGCCGGAGCACGCACGCCTCCTCAACGAGCGCGGCCTGTGCGTCTCCGGCCGGTCCCACTTCACCGCGCGCGTACGCGCGTCGACCGATCCGGAGGAGCTCGGCCCGGCCGACCTCGTCGTCATCGCGTGCAAGGGCGGCGACCTCGAGCCGCTGTCGGACGATCTTGCCGGCCGCTTCGCCGGCTCGACGTTCATGACCGTGCAGAACGGTCTCGGCGCGGAGGACGTCGTCGCGGCCCGCGGGAGCTGGCCGATCCTGTCCGCGGTCACGTTCATGAGCGGGACGCGGCACGCCGACGACCACGTCGAGTACGTGCTCGACACGGCCACGTGGATCGGCCCGTACCGCGGCACGGGTGCGGCGGAGGCGGAGGCGGTCGCCGAGCTCATCCGCTCGTCCGGGCTGAAGGCGGAGGCGTTCGCCGACCTCCGGCCGGCCCAGTGGTCGAAGCTCATCTTCAACGCGACGGTGAACGCCGTCGCCGCGCTCACCGGGCTGCCGCACGACTTCCACTTCGCGGAGGGCGAGCTCGGATCCCTCGTGCACGCACTCGTGGACGAGGGCAAGGCCGTCGCCCTCGCGGCTCGTGTCGAGCTGCGCGAGGACCCGTGGGAGATGAACGTGCACGCGACCGAGCGCGGGCATGCGCACTACCCCTCGATGCTCGAGGACGTGACCGCGCACCGTCCGACCGAGATCGAGCTCATCACCGGATCGCTCGTGCGCACGGCCGGGCAGTTGGGCGTTCCCGTCCCGCTGCACACCGCGCTCTACGAGCTCGTCAAGGCAAAGGAGGCCGGCTACTCGTGAGGGTCTGCATCGTCGGATGCGGCGCAGTGGGATCGCTGTTCGCCGCCAATCTCGCCCGGCTCGACGAGGTCGAGGTCTGGGCCTACGACGCGTACCGCGAGCACGTGGATGCGATCAACGCGAACGGGCTGCGGCTGTCGGGTGCGGGAGAGGTCGTCGGGAGGCTGCGAGCGACCGCCGATCCCGCCGAGCTGCCCGCGTGCGACTTCGGCATCGTCGCCACGAAGGCGATGCACACGAGCGCCGCGATCGCGGCGACGGCGCACGCCTTCGCGAACGGCTGTGTCGCGACGGTGCAGAACGGCATCGGCAACGAAGAGGCGATCGCCGAGCATGTGGCGCGCGTCGTTCGCGGGACGACGTTCCCCGCCGGCAGGCTCCTCGCCCCCGGTCACGTGCAATGGGACGTCAAGGGCGACACGACGCTCGGGCCGTTCGAGCCGTCGCCGGCGCCGTTCACCGAGGTCGAGCGCCTCGCCGATGCGTGCACGCGCGCGGGGATGCCGACGGCGGCGGTGGCCGACGCGCGAGGCCCGCAGTGGCGCAAGGTGATCTTCAACGCGTCTACGAACCCCGTCGGCGCGCTCACCGGCCTGACGCACGGGCGCGTGTGCGAGCGACCCGACCTGCGGCGCCTCGTCTCCGGCCTCGTCGACGAGGGCAAGGCGGTTGCGGCCGCGCAGGGCATCGAGCTCGACGCCGACCCGGAAGATCTCATCGACCACGCGGCGAAGCCCGAGGTCGCGTACGACCACAAGGCGTCGATGCTCCAGGACGTGGAGGCGCGGCGCACGACGGAGATCGACTTCCTCAACGGCGGTATCGTCCGCTTCGGGCGCGAGCACGGGGTGCCGACGCCGTTGAACCAGGCGATCTGGGCACTCGTGAAAGGGGTGGAGCAGTCGTGGACGAAATGACCCGGCGGTACGCGAACGTCCGCGCGGCGCTCGAGCGCAGCGGCCTCGACGCCGCCCTCGTCTGCGGCTCGGAGTACACGGGCTTCGAGGGGGCCGTGACGTACATGAGCGGCTTCACGATCGTGCACCGCTACGCGTACGTCGTCCTGCCGCTCGAGGGCGAGCCGACGATCGTGTTCCCGAGCGAGGCGCGATACGTCGGCGAGCACGGAGACTCGTGGATCGAAGATCAGCACTTCGTCGACCGGCCCGGACAGTGGCTCGCCGGCCGCCTGCGCGGCAAGCGCGTCGGCGTGTACGGCCTCGACTACATCATGACCGTCCGCGACTTCGCGGCCCTTCAGGGCGTCGCCGAGCTCGTGCCGTGGGACGTCGAGTTCGACCTCGCGCGCGCCGTGAAGTCCGATGCCGAGGTCGACTCCGTCCGCGAGAGCGTGCGCATCAACACGGAGGGCTTCCACGCGTTCTGCGACGCGTACGCGCCGGGGAAGACCGCCGCCGAGGTGCTCGCGCCGGCGGAGAAGCTGTTCGTCGAGCAGGGCTGCGGCCGGCTGACGATGAACATGGTCCTCGTCGGCGCCGAGTTCGCGATCGCGCGCAAGGACACCATCCTCGGGGACTTCTGCGTCCCGTCGCTCGAGGTGGCCGGCCCCGGCGGGCACTGGGTGGAGGTGTCGCGCGCGCTCGGGACGCCGACGCCCGAGGTATCGACGATGCTCGAGGCGTACGAGGAGTACTTCGAGACGGCGAGCGGCGCGCTGAAGCCGGGCGCGACGGCGCACGACGTGCACCGCGCCGTGTCGAAGGGCTTCACCGAGCGCGGCTACCACCTCGGCCACGTCACCGGCCACTCGATCGGGATGACGATGATCGAGCATCCGAAGATCGGCGAGGGCGTCGAGACGGAGCTCGCCGCGAACATGGTGTTCTCCATGCATCCGCACGCGATCGCCGCCGACGGTCGAGAATGCCTCTACATGCAGGACACGTGGCTCGTGACCGACGGCGGCGGCGTTCCGCTCGCCGGCCTTCCGCTGAGGATCTACCCGTGACGGACGAGTTCGCCCCGATCCTCCCCGGCCCCGGCGAGAGCGACTACGAGCGCTACCTGCGCACGGACGAGCTCCTCGCGCTCCAGAAGACGGCGGACGAGTGGGTCCACCGGGACGAGCTCCTCTTCCAGACCGTGCACCAGTCGTCGGAGCTCTGGCTCAAGCACGCGTGGAACGAGGTCGAGGAGGCGACGCGGCTCGTCGAGGCGCGCGACGTGGCGGCGGCGCTGCGCCTGCTCCGGCGCGCGAACGGAGCCGTCCGGTACGTCGTCGGCTTCCTCGAGCACCTCGAGCTCATGTCGCCGTGGGAGTACCAGGAGGTACGGCGCGTGCTCGGGCACGGCTCCGGCTTCGACTCGCCCGGCTTCCGCGAGATCCGCCGCGTGTCGACGCCGCTGTATGCCGCCTTCGACGGGTTGCGGAGGGAACGCGGGCTCTCGCTGCTCGAGGTGTACACGCGCGGACGCGAGCACGAGGACCTGTACCAGCTCGCCGAGGCGCTCACCGACTGGGACGAGCAGATCGGCATCTGGCGCTTCCGGCACGTGAAGATGGTCGGGCGCGTCATCGGCGAGGACGTCGTCGGCACGCAGGGCACGCCGGTGGAGCTGCTCGCCGGCCTCATCAAGCACAAGATGTTCCCCGAGCTCTGGCGCGTGCGCACCGAGCTCACCGAGCTCGCCAAGGAATCGGACTGATCCCGCTCGACGAGATCCGCCGCGCGCGCGAGCGTCTCGGCGACGACGTGCTCCGCACGCCGCTCGTCCGGCTCGACGACCGCATCTGGCTGAAGCTCGAGTGCCTCCAGCCGATCGGCTCGTTCAAGCTCCGCGGCGCGCTCTCCGCGGTGCGGGCGGCGTCGAGCGCCGAGCTCGCGGGCGGCGTCGTCACCGCGAGCGCGGGCAACATGGCGCAGGGCGTCGCGTGGGCGGCCCGCGAGGCCGGAGTGCGCGCGCGCGTCGTCGCGCCGGAGAACGCGCCGCGCGCGAAGCTCGATGCGGTCGAGCGGCTCGGGGGCGAGGTGATCCGCGTCTCGCACGAGGCGTGGTGGCAGGCGATGGTCGACCGGCGCTACGAGGGCGTCGACGGGCTCTTCGTCCATCCCGTCGAGGACGAGGCGGTGATGGCGGGCAACGGGACGATCGGCCTCGAGCTCGTCGAGGATCTCGCCGCCTTCGACGCCGTCGTCGTCCCCTGGGGCGGCGGCGGGCTGACGACGGGGATCGCGAGCGCCGTGAAGGCGTTGCGTCCGGACGTGAAGATCGTCACCGCCGAGCCGGAGACCGCCGCGCCGCTCGCGGCCGCGCTCGCCGCCGGGCGTCCGGTGGACATCGACTACCGGCCCTCGTTCGTCGACGGCGCCGGCGGGCGGGCGCTGCTGCCGACGATGTGGGATCGCGCGCGCGGCGCCGTCGACGAGGCGGTGGCCGTCCCGCTCGACGACGTCGCCGAGGCGATGCGCGAGCTCGCGGCCCGCGCCCGCGTCGTCGCCGAGGGCGCCGGCGCGCTCGCGCTCGCGGCCGCGCGCCGCCGCGAGGACCGCTGCGTGTGCATCGTGAGCGGCGGCAACGTCGACGCCGCCGTCCTGTCGCGCGTCCTCGCGGGGGAGACGCCCGAGTGAAGATCGCGATCGTCCTCTTCGACGGCGTCGAGGAGCTCGACTGGGTCGGCCCGTGGGAGGTGTTCTCCGCGTGGATGCACAACTGGCCCGACGACGGCGCCACCGTGTTCACCGTCGGCTGGACGACCGAGCCGATCGCCTGCGCGAAGGGAGCGCGCGTGCTCGCCGACCACACGTGGGAGACGGCGCCCGCGCCCGACGTCGTGCTCTGGCCGGGCGGCCGCGGCACGCGTCCGATGCTCGGCGACGACGCGGTACGCGAGCGCGTGCGCGGGCTCGCCGCCGCCGGCGCGCTCATGACGAGCGTCTGCACGGGCGCGCTCGTCTACGCGGACGCCGGGCTGCTCGACGGCCGTCCCGCGACGACGCACTGGGGCTCGCTCGAGCAGCTCGCCGAGCTCGGCTCCGGCATCGAGGTCGACGCGGGCGCGCGCTTCGTCGACGACGGCGACGTCGTCACCGCCGCCGGCGTGTCGGCCGGCATCGACATGGCGCTCCACCTCGTCGCGCGGCTCCACTCGCGCGAGCGTGCCGCCGAGGTGCGCCGCTACATCCAGTACGACCCGGCGCCGCCGGTCTAGAGGCGGCCGAGCTCGGCGACGAAGCCGTCGATCTCGTCGGCGGTGTTGTAGTGGATGAGGCCGACGCGGAGCGCGTCCTCGGGATACGGGAGGCGCTCGCGCAGGCCGAGCGAGTACCAGCTGTCGTGCGCCCAGACGCCGTACCCGCGCGCCGCCATCGTCTCCGCGATGCGCGCGGCCGGCACGCCCTCGACGTTGAGCAGGAACGTCGGCAGGCGGCCGTCCATCGTCTGCTCCCCGTACACCGTCACCGAGTCGGGCAGCGTCTCGAGGAAGCGGCGGCCGAGCTCGTGCTCGTACGCGCGCAGGACCTCCATGCCGCCGAGCGACTCGAGGTACGCGATCGTCGCCGAGAAGCCGGCGAAGAGCTCGTACGGCGCTGTGCCGGGCTCGAAGCGGCGGCCGACCGGAGCGTTCGACGCCGGTCGCGCCTTGTACGGCCGCCACGACTCGAGCAGCTCGTGGCGGCCGTATGCGACCCCGAGGTGCGGGCCGCAGAACTTGTACGCGGAGGCGATGAACACGTCGCAGTCGATCGCCTGCACGTCCACCGGCTCGTGCGCGGCGTACTGCACCGCGTCGAACCAGGAGAGCGCGCCGACCGAGTGTGCGAGCTCGCTCACCCGTTTCATGTCGACGATCGTCCCGAGCGCGTTCGACGAGGCGACGGTCGCGACGACGCGCGTGCGCTCGTCGAGCTTCCGCTCCAGGTCGTCGAGGTCGAGGCGCAGGTCGTCGTTCACGTCGATCCAGTCCAGCTCGAAGCCGCGGTCGGCGGCGAGCTCGAGCCACGGCGCGACGCCGCCGTCGTGGTCGAGGCGGCTGACGAGGATGCGGTCGCCCTCCTTCCAGTCGCGCGAGGCGGTGCGCGACAGCGTGAAGTCGAGCACCGTCATGTTCGTCCCGAAGACGACGTCGTCGGCCGAGCAGCCGAGGAAGCGTCCGGCGTCGGCGCGCGCGCGGTCGACGATCTCCTCGACCCGGCGGCCGGTCTCGTACGGCGCGCCGAGGTTGCCGCTCGCGTCGCGCAGCGCGGCGGCGATCGCCGCGCCGACCTCGTCCGGCACCTGCGATCCGCCGGGCGCGTCGAGGAACGCGAAGCCTCCGCGCAGAGAGGAGAACCGTTGTCGGACTGCCTCGACGTCGAGTACGGTCGCACCCATGGAGCGAGCCTACCTGGGCGGCACCGCCGTCTCGCGGGTCGTCCTCGGCTGCGGGAACTTCGGCGGCATCGGCTCTGCGCCGGAGCTCTTCGGGCAGGGCGAGGGCCTCGAGGCCGCGTTCGCGCTCATGGACGCGGCGTGGGAGGCGGGGATCACGACCTTCGACACGGCCGACGCGTACGGCGGCGGCCGCAGCGAGAGCACCATCGGCGACTGGCTGCGCTCCCGCAAGCCGGACGGGGTCGTCCTCTCGACGAAGACGTTCGCCCCGATGGACGAGGGCGCCGACCACGGCCTCGCGCCGGCGCGCGTGAAGAGGCAGGTCGAGAGCAGCCTGGCGCGCCTCGGCGTCGAGCGCGTCGACCTCTTCCTCACGCACGCCTGGGACCCCGACGTGCCGATCGCCGAGACGGCCGGCGCGCTCGACGAGCTCGTCGCCGACGGGAAGGTCGGCGCGTACGGGCTGTCCAACGTCGACGCCGCGCAGCTCGCCGAGGCGGTCGGCGTGGGCGCGTTCCGCTGGGTGCAGAACTCGTACTCGCTCCTCGACCGCGACGTCGAGGTCGACGTGCTGCCGCTGTGCGCCGAGCACGGCCTCGGCTTCACGCCGTTCAGCCCGCTCGCGGGCGGCTGGCTGACCGGGAAGTACCGGCGCGGCGAGGACGCGCCCCCCGGCTCGCGGATGACGCTCCGCCCGGGGCCGTACGAGCACCTCCGCGCGGACGCCGTGTACGACCGGCTCGAGCGGCTCGCGGAGCTCGGCGACCCGGCGACGCTCGCGCTCGGGTGGCTGCTCGGCGATCCGCGCGTGACGGCGGTCGTCGTCGGCCCGCGCCGGCCCGAGCAGCTCCGGCCCGCACTCGACGCGCTCGCGAGCCCCTGTGCGAGGCGGAGCGGGGCGAGCTCTCGGCGCTCTTCAGCTAGTCGGTGAGGGTGAACGTGTGGGCTCGTGGCCGAAGCCGAGCGGGGTGAACAGCGGATGTGACGGGGTAGGAGGCGCCGGGCGGGATCGCGAACACGAAGTGAGTGCGCGTACACGCTCGTCGGCACGGTGAGGATGCTTGCCGATCATCGAACGCCGATCGTCCCGAGATGAGGTGCGTGCCGGTGATGGTGACCGAGCGTGCCGATAGGGCCACTAGAGGGATCGAGACTAAGAGATCGTCGGCGGAGGCGAGACGGTGAGCGTGTCGGCGCTCGTGTCGATGCCGCCCGGAGTCGTCACCTGGACCGTGCCGAGTCGTCGCGCCGCTCGGGATGGTGAAAGTGAGCGACGTGTTGGAGAGCGACTCTGAAGGCTGCGTACACACCGTTCAGCTTCACGTGTGTAGCTCCGGTCAAGTTCACGCCGGTGAGCGTCACGGTAGAGTGCACGCCGCCGAGATGTCTGGCGTGAAGCTCGTGATCGATCGGCGACATGTAGTAGAGAAAGCGTTCGTAGATAGTGACAAACGGCGACGGTGACGCTCACGGGATGGTCGTAGTAACAGCTGAGACAGTCGCGGTGATCTGCGTAGCTGAGTCGACGTGATAGACGATAGGCGTTAATGTGCCGCCGAACTTCACCGCGCTTACGCCGATGAAGCCCGAGACGATGATAGTCACGCATAGTCTATAGCCGGGCCGTTGTTCGGAGTGAAGGAGCTGATCGCCGGAATGAACGGAACTGTTAGCTACTCGTAAAAGTACCGCTCGGTGTCGTCACGCTGACCGTTCCGCTCTCCCGGCTCCGCCGACCGCGGTGATCTCTGACGTCGGAGACGACGGTGAAGCTCTGGCCGCGTACCTCCGAACGTAGACGGACGACGTCTCGGTGAAGCTGGTTCCGTTGATCGTCACCGTCGTGCCAGTAGGGCTGCAAGACGGGAGTGAAGCTCAGTCATAAATCGGAGAGCCGATAGAGAAGCTGAGCGAGACCGTTAGGCGTGCCTATGCAGGTCGGACTGTCGTAGCCGATAGCAGCCCTACAGATAGTAGAAAGTGCTGCATGAACCGGTAGAGCCGGACGTAACGTCGTGAAGGCTCGCGTGAAATGAACGTACGGGATCGACAGGGGTTGGTGATGATTCCTTGGATAAGAGGAGAGAACGTAAACTGCTGCGATGAGCGGCGAGGCGAGACTCGTGCCGCCTATGACGTACCAGCAAAATCGATAGCTGGGTAGGCGCTCGCGGAGCACGCGCAATACGCGAGCGCTAGTACGTGCTCCAGACACAGAGCTCTGAGTGGGATCAGCGTCGGCGGAGACGTCAGAGACAGCGCGATAGATGCCGCAACTGGTAGCTGCTCAGACTGATAGCGGCAGATCTGCCAGTCTGCGGAGTGTCGAAGATGCTGCAGCCGCTTCCTGCGCCGGACGCTCGGAGTAACCGCTAGACGCAGGCGTGAACCACGCTGTCTCGACTGCCACGCGAGAGTGCTCGAGTTGGTAGAGAGAGTAGTACCTCAGACAGATACGACATAGTTGACGTAGGCGGGGAACTGAGTACCGATTGCGAATGCGTCGTCAACTGTGGAGGCGAGAATGATGACTCCGTTATGTCGGTACGGGAGAGAACGTGGCGAAATCGCTCGCCGCTCGTCGACGGTTGATCCTAGGGAGAGCAGTAGCTGTTAGTGATGATAGTCGAGCAGAGAGAGACTGCTTAGTTCTCAGATGTGGAGAGGTAGTTAAGAGAAGAAGCTGTAAGATTAGAAGAGGATGATATTGCAGTAATGGAAGAGAGTATGAAAGGTATAGAAGTAAAGAATGATCTCGAAAGAATAAATAGAGTAGGACTAGATAGGGAAGCTTTAGAGCTTGATATGATAGAATTAAAAGAAGAAAGAGATAGAAGAAGGAGTGGAGCAGGTAGAAAGGTAGGGTAACTAAGAAAAAAGAGAAAGATAGTAGGAGTAATAAGTATAGAGGTCGTTCTTGAAGAAGGGATAGTAATAAGAGTAGAAAATAGAGAATAATTGAGACTAAGAAATAGAAGTAGTGAAAGGTAGTCCTATGAGAAGAAGAGGTAGTTAAGGAAAATAGAATAGAAGAAATTAGATGAAAAGATGAATTTAGGAGAAAAGTAGATAAAGAGATAAGAAATAGATGAGAAAGAAAGGAGAAAGAGGAGGATATAGGATGTTTGAGAGAGAGAAAGAGTAGCAGTGTGAGAATGGATAGCCATGGAAGAAGGAGAAAGAAGAGAAAAAAGATTTAAGGATGAGATGTGTAGAGAGGGAATAAGAAAGGAGAAATGAAAGTTAGGGAGGAGATAGAGATTGAAGTGAAGAAGAATGAGGAGAAGAAGAAAGAAGAAGAGAGAAATAGTCTCAACTGTAAGTTAAGCAGAATGTTATTGATATTTTCAGAATATAGAGTGAGATGTTGTAGAGAGGCTTTAGATATTGTCTCTAAATGACAGGGGTATCAATAGGAAGTTAGGTTAGTAAGAAGGTGAAGGTGAAAGTGAAGAAGCTAGTGGAAGAAAGTAAAGGATAAAGAAATTGAAGGAGATGGTGGTGGAGAAGGGAGGTAAGGTGAACACGAAATAAGTGTAGGAGGTGATAGTGAGAGAAGTGAGGAAGAGGAAAAGATGGAAAAAGATGGTATAGGTGTGATAAGTAAAGGTGAAGGTTAAGAATGTGAAGAAGGGGAAGATGGTAGGGGTAATAGTAGTGAGAGTAGGAGGAGGAAAGTAGGGAGGGGTGAAGGTGGTGATAGCAAAGAAAGGTGGGATAAAGGGAGGAGGAGAGAGGAAGAAGAGAGTAGGATAGGGGAAGATAGCTTAAAAGAGGTAAAAGAGGTAGAAGAAGAAGTGAAAGAGGTAGAGATATGAGTTAAAGTGAAATATAAGAAAGGTTAAGAAGAAGTGAGATTATTGAGGGAAGAGAAAGAGAATAGGGCAGAAGGTGTAGAGCGGTGTAGCGTAGAAAGGATGAGAGAGAAGTAAGAGGAAGATGAAGGAGTTGAAGGGAAGAGGAAAGGTGAAGAGAGAGGGTGAGAAGATGAGAGTGTAGAGGTGGTGTATGGAGGAGAAAGTAAGGTTTTTAGGTTAGAAGTCGATAGAAAGGAGGGTGGAGGGAGATATTATGGAAGAGGAGGAGGTTGATAAAGAGGAGAGAGAGAGAGATAGATTGATAATGGATATATTTATAATAGGTCACTGTGAGGATGTAGAAGCTGGTGGCGGAGTTGCTCGTGTTCGAGAACTTTGAAGGTGAGGGTAGGTGAGATGGGAGGGAAGGTGAAGGTGAAGATTATGTAGCTGAAGCTAGTAGGCACGGTGAGGATGCTGCAGAGCATGACGCTGACGGTGATGCTGAGGTTCGTGCCGGTGATGGTGAGATCATGCGTACGGACACGATCTCGGGGCTGATGCTCGTGATCGTCGGCGGCGGCGAGCACGGTGAAGCTGCCGGTGCTCGTGGCGCTGCCGCCCGGTGTGGTCACCTGGATCGTGCCGCTGGTGGCGCCAGCCGGGACGGTGAAGGTAAGCTAGTAGAGGAAGTTGTAAAAGGGTAGATAGTGTAGTAGAGCTGCATATGAGTAGTCAGAGAGAGGTTAGTTAAGGTGAGAGTCACAGTAGCATGGTAAAAAAGCTACAAGGAGTGAAAGAAAGTGATAGTAGGAGGAGAGAAGAAAGTGAAAGTATAGCTGCTAGTGAAAGTGCAGAGAGGAGTAGTCAAGGAGATAGTAAAGGTAGAGCCCGAAAGAAGACAGAGGTGATATAGCTGTAGGAGTAGAAGGTGAAGATAGAAGAAGAAGTGTAGCAGAAAGTGAAGGCTGTAGAGAAAGTGAGATAAGATAAGTAGATAGACAAGTAGTTAAGGAGCAGCAGACAGAAGGATGGAAGTAGGTGATAGACGGGCATCCGTGATGAGCAGAGTAAAGAAGAAGGGAGAGAAGAAGGAGGGAGAAGAAGAGAAGATAGAGATAAATTAGAGAGGTTGGAGGAAGGGAGAGGAATAAGAGGAGAAGTTCAAAGGCAGATAGAAGATAGAAGGGTTAGTTAAGTAGAGAAAGAAGTGTGAGAGGAAGAAGTAGATAGAAGAAGGAGCTGAAAGTAGGGTAGAAGCTGAAGGGTGACAAAGAAGAAGGAAAGTAGATAAGTTAGTGTTGAGAGGTAGAGGCAGAAGTAGATAGTGAAGCTAAGGAGAGGAGTAAGGTAGATTGGATAGAGAAGGTTAAGATAGGAGTGCTCGAGTAAGAAGCGGAGTAGAGAGAGAGAGAGAAGAAGAGAAAGTGGAGAGTCACAGTGAAGGGTGACTATAGTAGAGAGAGTTGAATATGAAAGTGTACTGGAAAGAGTAGTAGCAGATGAAGATGAAGTTAGGAGTGTAAGTGAAAGAAAGTAGGAGATAGGGATTGTAAATGTATAGTTGCTAGGCTGAGTAAAGAAATAGTAGAAAGTGGTGAAGGTATGGTAGTTTGAGAGAAAGAGAGGAGAGGTGATGTAGAGAGAAGAGGATGGGAAGTAGTATGCATAGTACTGAAAGGATGAGAGAGTCAAAGATGAGAAGTGAGAGAGAAGTGTTAGGTTAAAGAGGTAGAGTGGAAGGTGAGAGTAAAGTAAAAAAAGAAGTAAAGAGTGGGAGTGACAGAGACTCAGAATGGCAGAAGAAGTTAGAAAAGGGAGTCAGAAGGGAGTAAGTGCAACGTAGCTCACGATTCTACAGCCGGCGCCGGAGATCGAGACGCCGGAAACGCAGAAGATGTAGCAGCAGATGCTCTATAAGAAGGAAGTGGTAGGAGAGAAGACTAAAGTGTAGATGAAGCAGAGAGAGACAGCTGGAGAGCTCAAGTTAGGAGTGCGGTTAGCGCTCTGCTGCATGTTACTGATGTTATGAGTTGTTGGAGGTGAGTTATTTTTGTTGGTTGGTGTTGTTTAGGTTGTATGGTGTTGTATTGGTTTTTTGAGAGTTGGAGGGTGTTATGATAGATGGTGTTGGGTTGTTGTTGTTGGTGATTGTTGGTATTGGGATGTTAGAGATGATGATGTTGGTTTGTGTGTTTGGGGTAGCTGTAGTGGAGTTTTAGAGTAGGTTGTTTTATTTAGAGTTAGTTGGTTGTTTTTAGTTAGTGTTTGTTGAGTTGTTCTCGTGTTTGCAAGATAGTGTTGATTATTTGGATGTTGTTGTTATAGTAGTTTGTTGAGATTTTTGTTGCGTTGGTTTGATTGTGTTGTTATTTATAGAAGTGTTTATGTTGGTGAAGATGATTTTGGTGTTAGTTTTGTTGGTGATTGTTGAGTTGTAGATAGAGTTGAAGTTGAAGAGTTGTATGTTGATGTTGTTGTTTAGGATGTTGTTGTGTTTGATTTTGAGGTTGTATTTGATGAAGTTTTTGTAGTTGTTGAGTTAGTAGATGTTGGTTGTGTTAGAGTTTTGTAAGATGATGTGTGTAGTGTGAGTTTGTGAGTGTTGTTGTAGTGTATAGGTTGTATTTGATTGTTTGGTGTTGTGATGGTGAGTTTTTGATTGTGTATTCGTGATGTGATGTTGGTGTTGAGTTGTTCGGCGCGTGATGATGAGTTGTAGTGGTTGGTGTGTAGTGTTATGTGTTAGGTTTGTTTTGATTGAGAGGTTGATGGGATTGTTGGATGTGTCAATTAGAGAGTTTGATATGATGAATTTGATAGATTTGGAGATGTTGTTTGTGAGATGTATGGGTAGTATGAGTTTGGGAGTATTGATGTGTGGAGTTGAAGCGATATAGGTGAGATGATAGAGTGGGGAGTGATATGTATGATGAGTTATGTATTTGAGTGTGTATGTGTCGTATTGTTAGTGATGTATGTGGTGGTTGGGTGAGTTGAGTGAGAGAGTTGAATGAGAGAGGTTATAGTGATGTAGTGATGATGGTGAGTTGAGGATGAGTGTGTTATGGTGATTTTATGGGTGATGGTGTAGAGTGGGTGTAGGTTTTAGATGTGAGTGGTATTACGCATGTGTGATTGTAGTTGTGAGGTGAAAAAAAAAAAAAAAAAAAAAAAAAAAAAAAAAAAAAAAAAAAAAAAAAAAAAAAAAAAAAAAAAAAAAAAAAAAAAAAAAAAAAAAAAAAAAAAAAAAAAAAAAAAAAAAAAAAAAAAAAAAAAAAAAAAAAAAAAAAAAAAAAAAAAAAAAAAAAAAAAAAAAAAAAAAAAAAAAAAAAAAAAAAAAAAAAAAAAAAAAAAAAAAAAAAAAAAAAAAAAAAAAAAAAAAAAAAAAAAAAAAAAAAAAAAAAAAAAAAAAAAAAAAAAAAAAAAAAAAAAAAAAAAAAAAAAAAAAAAAAAAAAAAAAAAAAAAAAAAAAAAAAAAAAAAAAAAAAAAAAAAAAAAAAAAAAAAAAAAAAAAAAAAAAAAAAAAAAAAAAAAAAAAAAAAAAAAAAAAAAAAAAAAAAAAAAAAAAAAAAAAAAAAAAAAAAAAAAAAAAAAAAAAAAAAAAAAAAAAAAAAAAAAAAAAAAAAAAAAAAAAAAAAAAAAAAAAAAAAAAAAAAAAAAAAAAAAAAAAAAAAAAAAAAAAAAAAAAAAAAAAAAAAAAAAAAAAAAAAAAAAAAAAAAAAAAAAAAAAAAAAAAAAAAAAAAAAAAAAAAAAAAAAAAAAAAAAAAAAAAAAAAAAAAAAAAAAAAAAAAAAAAAAAAAAAAAAAAAAAAAAAAAAAAAAAAAAAAAAAAAAAAAAAAAAAAAAAAAAAAAAAAAAAAAAAAAAAAAAAAAAAAAAAAAAAAAAAAAAAAAAAAAAAAAAAAAAAGATGTGATGAGTGAGTGGAATATATGGAGTTGTGAGTGGTTGGATAAGTTTGGTGAGTTGGAGTAGAGAGGTTAGAGTTTTAAGATTTGATTCGCCACAGAGATAAAGTATGTGAAATATAATAGGTATAGAGATTTTGAGAGAGAGTAGGATGTGAAGAGTTTGAGAATATGATGAAGTGGTTGAGGGTCATGTGGTTTGAGGTGTTTTAGCGTGCCAAAGAAAGAAAAATGAGAATTATGAGAAAAGAGAGTTTAGATTGAGAGATTGTTTGTTTTATATTTATTATTGTGAAGAGTTGATCCATGTAAAATAAATAAGAGAGTGTGTGGGAGAGTAAGTTAGAGTTAAGATGTGAGTTAGAGAGAGTATGGTGTTAGTAGTTGGGATATGTGTTTGTGTAGGAGTGTTGAGCCACTCAGTAGAGGTAAGTGTGTGTGAAGTGTTGGTTGTTGAGTGTGCTGCTATTATGGTTAGCTTAGAGTGTTTTTGTAGAGATAGAGATTTGTGGATGGTGTAGGTTGTAGGTTTAGGGTTGTAGTTATTGGAGGTAGGGGGTGAGCTGGTGAGAATGTAGATTGTGCTTTTGAAATAAGGTGTGTATTGTGTGTTTTAAGGGATATGTGTTGTTAGGTGGTGTTGGTGTTGGGTGTTTTGTTGGTGTGGTGTGTGGTTTGGGGGTTGGAGGTTGCCTAATGGTATATTTTAGAGTGTGTGAGTAGGTGCGTGTAGTGTAGAGTGTGGGTGAGATAGGTTAGTGATAGGTTGTGGGTTGTACGATGGTGTGGATTGGTGATGATTACTCAAAGAGTCTCGCTACAGTTCAGGTAACTGGGATGTGATCACGGCGACGTTGCCGGCAGGTGCGACTACCGGGACATCTCGTCGAACTCGAGTGAGACGTCACGAGCGCCGGAATTCACGATTATCCAACCCCATCACGTGTTCAGCCGACGTTCGAGATGGCACGAGTGTGACTATCACGGGTAGCACTTCACGGGTGAGTGTAAGTTCGGCACAGCGGGGCGGGAGCTTCTTGACTGACACGCAGATCACGGGGTGCACGAGGCGCCTGGTAGATCACGGTGAGACGGGGCTGCGTAGCCGATGTCGTGTGCGGTGTGTGCGGGGACTACTTCGCGAGAGCGGCAGTGGACGCGTGACGATCAGCGTTACTCACGGCCGACGCGTGCTCTTCAACGGAGGTGCGATTACGTTGATGACACGAAGATGAGAAGGTGTTGGGGCAGGGATAGTGTGAACGGCGCGGTAGCACGACAGCGTGCTGACTTCAGCGTCATGTCGCGGATCACTCGTTCCGTGACCTTCGAGGCACGGCAGAGTCACGATCACGGCCGGCTTCACCGGCCGTCCGCTGAAGTTCGGACGGCGATGCGTCCTTCACGTAGACTCGACACGCATTCACGGCGAGTGCCGGCGGCGAAGATGGTGCGATCACGATACGAACGCGGGAGCTCGGCGTCAGCATCGATGTTTCACGATGGGAGAGTTGACGGACGACTCTCGCGTGCTGGGCGGGGTTGTGGTGACGATCACGGCACGAATTCTCCACACGAGAGTGACTTGGGGTTGCTCGTTCGTGTACTCGGCACGTTTACGCACGATGCGACGTGCGCGTCGCCAGAATAACGTCAAGCTGACGGTACGACGAGTGGTCGACACGACGACGAAGAGTTACAGGTCATGAGGGTTGCGATCACGTGTTCACGTTGGCAGCGGTAAGCAGGGTGTGTGGTGTGGTGACGATCACGGTTGGGTTTTGGGACAGGGAAGACGGGGTGACTGGTGAAGTTCGAGGGACGGACGCACGTTATGTGTCAACTCGGATACAAAGATCACGGCGAAGTGCGGGAGTCTAGAGGGGGTGTACACGATCTATGTACGAACGCGCGGTACGGCGCGAGCGTAGAGCTGTGATACGGGGTGTGTGGTGATCACGAGCTACGCGAGCACGATGCGCGAGTGTGCAGGGCACACGAGTGTGATGCGAGTACGACTTCACGGGTACGAGTGTGATGTTCAACGTAAGCGGGTTATGACGTGATGACATCAGATCACGGGGTGACGCGTGAGGGTGCGACGAGGTAGATCTAGTGTCAAGTGTTGCGACGACAGACGCAAAGTAGGTTCACGGTGAGCGAGCGCATGTGACGAGTTCTGCGGTCAGGGTGCGTGGGTGTGGTGACGATCACGGGATGTATTGTTAACGTGACGGGTGTGTGTTCAACGGGTACGTGTGCTGTGGTGTTGTTTCACGCATTGGTGACGGGAGGTGTTGGAGTGCGACGAGTGGGTAGATCACGTTCGATGCAGCGAGTGAGATGTGAGAGACAGGGAGCTTTGTATGCGGGTTGCGATACGTGTTCATGTTGGCAGCGGTAAGCAGGGTGTGTGGTGTGGTGACGATCACGGTTGGGTTTTGGGATGGGTAGATGGGGTGACTCGGTGAAGTTCGGGGTGACGTACGCACGTGTATGTCTCAACTCAGATAAGTAGATCACGGCGAAGTGCGGTGTGTTGGCGATTGGGTCAAAAGATATATGTCACGAAAGAGCAACACGGCGATAGAGCGTTCGAGCTTGTGATACGAAGATGTGAGATGATCACGAGTGTTAGCGAGTTGCACGGGCGGCGAGTGTGCAAGGCATACAAGACGGTGTGATAGCGAGTAAGAACTTCACGGGGTACGAGTGTGATGTTCAACGGCAAGTGGTGTGTTGTCAGTGTGATTCCGACATCGCAGATCACGGCGGTGACGCGTGATGGGTGCGACGATAGGGTAGATCTAGGTTATCAATTGTTGGCTTCAATGATGTGTGCTGAGTCGTCGGCGAATGATAGACGCGACGCGCATGTGACGACGTTCTCGCGGCTCAGGGTGTTGTGAAGTGTCGGTGACGATCACGGGATGTATCTGTCTAACGTGACAGGTGTGTCGTTCAACGGGTAAGTGTGCTGTGGTGTAGTGTGTCACGCTACTCGGTGATGGTGACGGTGTCTGTGAGTGCGACGAGAGAGTAGATCACGTTCAGATGCTAGCGAGTGAGACGTCGACGACGACGGGGAGCTTCCTCGTCATCAGACGCCTGCGATCATGTGTTCACGCCAGGCAGCGGCAAGGCGAACACGACGATGGTGACGATCAACGGTACCAGGTTCCTCAGAAAAGGGAAGACAGTTGGTGACTTCGTAGAGTTTCAACGGCACGCGCGACGACGTTCACGGTCAACTCGGATACGAAGATCACGTGAAGGATATAGCTGGGTGCACACAGGCCTGATCTCGGTCAAGAACGCCGCAGCACGGCGACGAGTCTGGTCGACTTCATATATCGACGGTGCGCCGACGATCACGAGCTTCACGCCGTTGCACGGTGCAGCGAGCGTGCAGGGACACACGACGGTAGTGATCACGGGTACGAATTTCGTGGAGCCAAGAGTGTGATGTTCAACGGCAAGTTGGAGTCTCGTCAGCGTCGACTCCGACACCCAGATCAAGGCGATGACGCCGAGACAAGTGAGACGACGGGGCAGATCAAGGTCACGACGCCGGCAGGGTTCTCACGAGAGTGACGAAGTTCACGGTAGATCCTCCGCCGCATGAGACGACGTTCACGCCGCAGAAGGGAAAGGATAAGTACGTCAGTGACGATCAACGGGACGAACATGTCCAACGTCACGGTGTGTCGTTCAACGGGATATCGTCGCTCTCGGTGTCCGGTGCGTACCGCCACCTCGTGACGGCGACGGTGTCTGCCGTTGAGACGAGCGGGAAGATCACATATCCGACCAAGCGGGAGAGAAGTCGACGACGACGGAGAGTCTTCACGTCATCAAAGCACCGACGATCTAGTCCTTCTCGCGGGCAGCGGCAAGACGAGAAAGATAGTGACGATCAAAGGCACCGACTTCTCGGTACCGGCAAGATCGGCACAGACTTAGTGAAGTTCGGCGAGCTCGGGAACGTAGACGACGTACACGGTGATCTCCGACACGAAGATACGACAAGTGCGCTGTCGCTTACGCGACTCGTACAAGATAGAGATCCAGAACCGGCAACAACGTGATGAGCGCAGTAGCTCGTCTCACCACGCGCGCCGACGATCACGAGCTTCACGCGACAGACGACAGAGCAGCGCCAGGCGCAGCAGAAAGTGATCATCAACGACACGCACTCAGGAAGTCGATCAAGTTCAACACAAGACCGACATCAGACTCACGTCATCAGAGACACCCAGCTCCGTCGTACGCCGATCCGACATACGACGAAAGATCAGATACGACGCTCGACGATCAAGACCACACGAGCAATAGTCGACCGAAACCGAATATCACTCTTCACGTCAGTGAGACGATCGACGACACGCTGACGATCAACCCCCTTCCTCACGCACTCAACGAACGCCGCCGACAACACACTCCTCAAGAGTGAACACCAGAGGAAGAAAAAAGCAGCCCCTGTCCGCGGCGCAGCGCGGCGAGCTCTCGGCGCTCTTCAGCTAGTCGGGAGGGTGAACGAGACGCGGGCGCCGCCGCTCTCGCGCGTCTCCGCCCAGATCCGCCCGCCCTGGGCCTCGACGAGCCCGCGCGCGATCGCGAGCCCGAGGCCGGCGCCGCTGCCGTCGGCGACGCGGGCCGAGTCGCCGCGCCAGAACCGGTCGAACATCCGGCTCGCCGTCTCCGGTGTGATCCCCTCGCCCGTGTCCTCGACCGAGACCCGGACCTCGTCCGCGGCCGGTGCGAGCGTGACCGCGACGGTGCCGTCTCCCGGCGTGTGCCGCAGCGCGTTCGTGAGGAGGTTGAGGAGCACGCGCTCGACCTGCTCGGGCGCGCACAGCGCGGGCGGCGCGTCCTCGATGCGGCGCTCGAGCCGGACGTTCCGCGAGCGTGCCTCAGCCTCGAAGCCCCGCACGCACGACTCGACGAGCGGGCCGAGAGCGATCTCGTGCAGCTCCTGCGCGAGCGAGCCCGCGTCGATTCGCGCCAGCTCGAACAGATCCTCGACGAGCGACGCGAGCCGGCGCGCCTGGTCGCGGAGCGGCCCGAGGTACTCCGAGCTGTCGGCGAGCCCGTCCTCGATCGCCTCGAGCATGGCGGTGATCGAGGCGATGGGCGTGCGCAGG
Source organism: uncultured Actinomycetes bacterium (assembly GCA_963753295.1). Lineage (GTDB taxonomy): Bacteria > Actinomycetota > Thermoleophilia > Gaiellales > Gaiellaceae > Palsa-739. The sequence goes on from CAVWBZ010000020.1 coordinate 125,214, forward strand.
TCGTGGCTCGCGGCGGCGACGAGCTCGCGCCGCGCGTCGAAGAGCCCCTCGATGCTCGCCGCCATCTCGTTGAACGCGCGTCCGAGGTCGGCGAGCTCGCGCGGCCCGGTCTCCGGCGCCCGGGCGGCGAGATCGCCGGAGGCGAGCCGCGCGGAGGCGGCGCGCAGGCGCTCGATGCGGCGGGCGATCGACGTCCCGATGACGAGGGCGACGCCGACGGCCGCCGACGCCGCCGCGCTCGCGACCGCGAGGATCTTCACGTCGTCTCCCATGTGGAACATCGCCCACCCGGAGAAGAAGACGATCCACAGCGGCAGCAGCACCGCGAGCAGCGCGAATGCGATGAGCTGCATGCGCGCGGTCGGCAGGCGGGTCAGGCCGACCGTGGCCGCGAGCCCGGCCGCGAGCGTGATCGCCACGACCGCGACGGCGAACGACGTCACGGCACGAACCGGTAGCCGACGCCCCAGACCGTCTCGAGGTGATGCGGCGCGGACGGATCGCGCTCGATCTTCGACCGCAGGCGGCGGACGTGGACGGTCACGGTCCCGGTGTCGACGGCGGCCTCGTACCCCCACACGCGGCCCATCAGCTGGTCGCGCGAGAACACCTGCCGCGGGTTCGACGCGAGGAAGAAGAGGAGGTCGAACTCCTTCGCGGTGAGCCGGAGAAGCGCGCCCTCGCGCTCGACCTCGCGCGTCCGCGGGTCGATCGTCAGCCCGTCGAACACGAGCCGCTCGGCCGAGGGCGGCGCCGGCGCGGTGCGCCGTAGCACCGTCTGTACGCGCACCGCGAGCTCGCGGGGCGAGAACGGCTTCGTGACGTAGTCGTCGGCGCCGAGCTCGAGCCCGACGATCCGGTCGGCCTCGTCGCCGCGGGCGGTGAGCATGATCACCGGCAGGTCGCCCCGCGCGCGGATCCAGCGACAGAGCGCGAGGCCGTCGGTGCCCGGCAGCATCACGTCGAGGACGACGAGCTGCGGCTCGCTCCGCTCGATCAGCTCGCGTGCCGTGTCGCCGTCGCCGGCGACGAGCGTCTCGAACCCGTCGCGGCGGAGATACCGGACGACGACGTCGCGGACGATCGGCTCGTCGTCGACCACGAGGACGGTGGGCACGGGCGCATTGTGGCCCACGCGGGCCTCGCGCCCCGCGAATTCACGGATCGTTCAGATCTCTACGACGACGACGAGGCGGCGACCCAGGCGAACAGGTCGAGGTTCGCGGACTCCTCGCCGAGACCGTCGGCGAGCGGTGTGCCGTCCCAGCGGTTGAGGTAGTAGCCGCTCTCGTTGACCGCCGCCGCGGCACGCGCGGCGTTGTGCTGGGCGAGGTCGAGCATGCGCCCGTCGCCGCTGTCCTTGTAGTACTCGAGCATCCATTGCAGGTAGACGACGTCGTAGACGGGCGACCAGTTGAGGTTCTGCCCGAACGCCTGCAGCGACGCGGTGGCGAGCTGCCGCGCCTTCGTGCACATCGCCTGCTGGTTCAGCGTCTTGCAGAGCTCCCAGTTGGCGGTGGCCATCAGGCCCTGCACGTAGTCCATGACGGTGTTGTCGGTCGCGCTGCGCTGGTACAGGCCGCGCGCGGTGTTGAACGAGTGGGCATTCGCCCAGGTGAGGAGCTTCTTCGCCCAGCCGAGCGCCCAGGTGTCCTTGTTGGCCTCGTACAGCCGTGTCCCGATCATCACGGCGGCGGCGAGCGGCTCGATCGTCTTGTGGTGGTGATACGTGTCCCACCAGGTGCCGCCGCCGAGCTTCGAGTCCCAGCCCGAGCCGACGATGAACTGGAGCGCGCGGCGCGCGTCCGTCAGGTACGCCTTGTCGTGCGTCACCTGGTACGCGTCGATGAACGAGAGACCCCACCAGCCCGAGTCGTCGTAGTAGACGTTCGCCTGGCCGCGCATGTTCGGGTAGTAGCCGTACCCGCCGTACGGCTTGATGTCCGGGTTCCAGTACAGGCTGGCGGCCTTGTCGGCGAATCCCGCCAGCGCCGACTTGTTGGCCGCGGTCGGGTCGGCCATGGCCACCGCGACGTACGTCTCGAACAGCGGATACGCGCTCCAGAGGCGGGCCAGCGGCATCGACGGCGGCGCACCGTTGTACGTGTCGTTGTACCAGCCGGCAGCCGCGTTCCACCAGTGCTTGCGCACGAGCGCGAGGCCCTGCTCGGCCGTCTGGAGGTAGGCGGGTGACCCCTGCCTCGGCGCGCTCGCCGGCGCCCTCGCGGCGAGGAATGTGAGCGTCGCGGCTACGAGGGCAGCGAGGAAGGACGCACCGATGGCCAGCCGTCGCATGACCCAAGCAGTACCAGCGCGAGCCTGCGCCGACACATCGGGCAACGTAAAAGTCCCGTAAGAAAACGTTTCGCGGAGCGGTCGCTTGACAAGGATGAGAAGCGTTGGCGACGCTCGAGCACGCCGAGCATCTCCCCGTTGCAGCCGCGCGCCCATATTCGGCGAGCCGTCTCGGCCTGCTCGCGTGGATCGCCGGCTGGTGGGTCGCGGGCCGCGCCGTCATCCTCGCCACCGCAGTCGTCGTCCACCGTTTCGGGCCGGCCGGCTGGATCCGGAACGTCGAGCACGCGCATGCGCTCGGGCCGCTCGAGGCGTGGGACGGGCGCTGGTACCGCATGGTCGCGTCGAGCGGATACCTCCTCGTCCCCGGCCGCCAGAGCGACCCGGCGTTCTTTCCGCTGTTCCCGGCGCTCATGCGCGGAGGCCACGCGCTCGGGCTCGGGTACTCGGCGTCGGGGCTCCTCATCGCGAACCTCGGCTTCTTCGCCGCGCTCGTCGCCTTCCACGCGCTGACACACGACCTGCTCGGCGAGTCCATCGCGCGCCGTTCGACCGCGTACCTGGCGGTGTTCCCGTTCGGATACGCGTTCTCGATGGAGTATCCGGAGAGCATCGTCCTCGCGCTCATCGCCGTCGCCGCGCTCGCCGCGATGCGCCGGCGCTGGGGGATAGCGGCCGTGTGCGCCGGCGCCGCGGCGCTCGCCCGGCCGGAAGGGCTGTTCGTCGCGCTCCCGCTGCTCGCGATCGCCTGGCGGCAGCGGGCGACCCTGTCGCCCGTGCGCCGCGGCCTCGCGCTCGGGGCGATCCTCGCGCCCGCCGCTGCGATCGGCTCCTTCTCGCTCTACCTCTGGACCGTCCTCGGCGACCCGATGGTGTGGAGCAAGGCGCAGCAGGCATGGGGGAGGCACTTCTCGCCGCTTGGCGTCCTCACGGCGATCGAGGGGCTGGGCGGCTCGTTCGCCCACGACGCCTGGGTGACGCGAGACGTCGTCGCCGTCTTCCTCTACCTCGGGCTGCTCGCCGCAGCGTGGCGCGCCCGCGTGCCCTGGCCGTGGCTCGTCTCCGGAGCCGCGATCGTCGTCCTGCCGATCTTCAGCGGCTCGTTCGACTCGGTCGGGCGCTTCGGCCTGCTCGCCCCGGCCGTGTTCTGGGGTCTGGGCGCCCTCGGCCGCGATCCGCGAGCCCACCGTCTGATCCTCGGTCTGTCTATCCCGCTGCTGGCGGCGGCGATTGTGACGTTGCCGCTCCGCTATCCGTGACCGCGAGATGCGCGTAGAGCTGCACGAACGCCGCCTGGCCGAGAAGCGTCGCCGTCTCCGCGGATCCGAAGAGGCCCGTCTGCGGATCGCGCAGCCCGTTCCACGCGTCCTCGGCGTACTCCTCGGCCGCGGCGACGTAGTCCGCCCGCCCGGCGACGGCCGCGAGCTCGAGCAGATGCTGGAAGAAGATCGCGGCGAACTGCGGCGGCTCCGACAGCCAGCGCCCGGAGAACGCACGGAGCGTGCCGTCGGCGAGGTGCTCGGCGCGCGCGAGCGCGGTCGCGTCGCCCGTCGTCTCGTACAGGAGGAGGTAGGCGGCGAGCGGGCTTCCCTGGTTGTAGCTCCACTCGCGCCGGTCGACGGTGCCGGCCGCCGTCACGTGATCCCAGTACAGGCCGTCGGGCGCGAGCATGCACGCGTTCATCCAGTCGAGCATGCGCCGCGACCAGTACAGGAACACCGGTCGCTTCGTGAGCGCATACAGACGCAGGCCGACGACGGCGCCGTTCGCGGTCGACACGGTGTTGCGGTCGCGCTCGTCTACAGCGGTCGTCCAGTAGACGCCCCCGGCGCACGGCGTCGACGCGTCTCCGTCCCACGCGCGCACGACCGCGCTGAAGATCGCGGAGGCTGCCTCGACGGCGGCCGCGGTCGGATGCGCCTCGTTCCAGTCGAGGAGATCCTGCGCGATCCACTCGTTGTCGTCGTAGTAGACGGCGCCGCCCGCGGCGGCGTGGTAGACGGAGCCGACGCGCAGCGTCGAGAGCTCGCGGAAGCCGCGACGCGCGGCGGAGCCGGCGTCGGTGGCGGCGCCGGGGATGCGCGCCACGGCGATCGTCGCCGCCACCGCCTGCGAGACCGGCCAGGCCACGGCCCCCGGGATGCCCGCGGGTGCGTCGCGATAGCTCTTCGTCGCCGGATCGAAGAGGTACTGCTCCATCGCGACGTAGCTCGCGACGGCACGGTCCGCGTTCCCACCGCCCGCCGCCGCGGCCGGCGGGACGAGCCCGACCAACAATGCGCACGCTGAGAAGGCCACAGCCGCAGTCGGCCTCACCGGCCGAACCTAGTACTCCCCGCCGGCGGCTTCTAGGCCCCGTTTGGGTGACGCTCGGGGTGGCGTTGTCGGTCGCCGCGGCCGCGCTCGCGGTCGGCCTGCTCGTCCAGCGCGTCGCGCTGAGCGAGCCCGACTCCGCGACGTTCTCGGCGCTCCGCGCGGCGACGTGGCTCGGCCGCTACCGGCTCGTCGACAGCACCTTCTCGGTGAACGGCGGGGCAACCGTCCACGGGCAGTGCCTGCAGGACTGGTTCGTCACCGCCGGCCGCCGGCGCCGCGGCGCGGTGCTCCGGCTGGACGACGGCCTCGTCGTGCTCGACGTTCCGCCGCACACGCTCGCGGTGTCGGGAGGCACGGCGGCCGAGCGTGCGGTCGCGCCCCTCGTGCTCCTCGAGCTCGGCGGCTGCACGCGCTTCCTCGAGCGGCGGATCGAGACGCTCGCGCAGCAGCGCCGCGGCCTCACGCTGTCGAACGGAACCCTGGGATTCGCGCTGAAAGGCACGCGGATCGGCCTCGCGCTCGATGCGAAGACCGCGCTGCCGACGGGGATCACCGCCTCGGCCCGGCGCGCGCGGGGAACGAGCCGGATCCGGTTCGAGCGCGTGACCCCGCAGCTCAGGCGCCGCCTCTCCCGCGGACTGCCGATGGGCAATCCGTAAATATCGTTCTCCGAGTTACACGCCGCGTTTCTGCCTAGTATCGGGGCGGAAATGACGTGAGGGGCACATGAGCGCGGTCCGGGAAGAGGAGGAGCTTCGACGCGAAGGCGCCGAGGCGTTCACTGCCGACGAGATCGTCGGCCGGACGCCGTGGCAGCTCTTCTGGGTCAGGTTCAGGCGCGATCGCATCGCGTTTCTCGCCCTTGCCTTCATCGTCTTGCTGCTCCTCCTCGCGGCATTCGCGGGGCCGATCTCCTCGGCATTCGCGCACCCGCCGAATGCGCAGTACCCGGACGCCCTCGACCCGCTGTTCGGGACGCCGACCGGCCCGTCGTCGAAGTTCCTCTTCGGCGTCGACCAGATCGGCCGCGACGTCTTCTCGCGCGTCCTCTACGGCGCGCGCGTCTCGCTGGAGGTGGCGTTCATCGCGACTGCGCTGTCGGTCGGCATCGGGGTCGTGCTCGGCATGGTCGCCGGCTACTTCCGCGGCTGGGTCGACACCGCCATCTCGCGCCTCATCGACATCACCCTCGCGTTCCCGATCCTCCTGCTCGCCCTCGGGATCGCCTCCGCGTGCTCGCTCGGAAACGGCTGCGTCGCCGGACTCGTCCATCCGGGGCTCGGGACGGTGATCGTCGCCATCGTGATCATCAACTGGACCTACATCGGCCGCATCATCCGCGGCCAGGTTCTCTCGCTCCGCGAAAAGGAGTTCGTCGAGGCGGCGCGCGCGGGAGGCGCGCGCGCCAGCACGATCATCTTCCGCGAGCTGCTCCCTAACCTCGTGGCGCCGATCGTCGTCTATTCGACATTGGTCATTCCACAGAACATCCTGCTCGAAGCGGCGCTGTCGTACCTCGGCGTCGGGATCCAGCCTCCGCGTGCGAGCTGGGGCCAGATGCTCGCGGACGCAACTCCGATCTACAGCACGGCGTGGTGGTACTTCGCCTTCCCGGGTGGTGCGCTGCTCCTGACGGTGCTCGCGTTCAACCTGCTCGGCGACGGGGTCCGCGACGCGCTCGATCCACGATCAACGACATGAAGGAGGGGGCAATGAGACGACAGAGAGCTGTCGCCGCCGGCCTTGCGGCCGGTGCGCTCGCCCTCGTCGCCGCGGGTTGCGGCGGTGGGGGGAGCAAAGGTGGCGTGCAGGGTGCAAGCCACACGATCGTGAACGGCAAGAAGGGCGGGACGATCACCGTCCTGTCGGTCGGTGACATCGATCACCTCGACCCGGGTGCGGCGTACTACCAGTTCACCTATGCGATCACGTACGTGACGCAGCGGCCGCTGCTCGCGTACAAGCCGAACAGCATCCAGCCGGTCCCGGACCTGGCGGCGAGCATGCCGACGGTCTCGAAGGACGGGAAGACGGTCACGGTGCACATTCGGAAGGGCATCAAGTTCAGCCCGCCGGTGAACCGCGAGGTGACGTCCGCCGACGTGAAGTACGCCATCGAGCGCGGCTTCGACGCCGCCGTCGGCAACGGCTATGCGACCGCGTACTTCGGGAACATCGTCGGTGTCCCGAAGAAGATCGGCAACACGGTGCCGAACATCTCCGGCATCCAGACGCCTGACAAGTACACGATCGTCTTCAAGCTGTCGCAGCCGAGCGGCATCTTCGTCGCCGCTCTGCAGGAGCCGCTCACGGCTCCCGTCCCCGCGGACTACGCGCGGAAGTACGACAAGGGCACGAGCTCCTCGTACGGAGACCACGAAGTGGCGACCGGGCCGTACATGGTCCAGAACAACGCTGCGGGCAAGATCACCGGCTACTCGCCGGGGCGGCAGATCGTCCTCGTCCGGAATCCGAACTGGAACCCGAAGACGAGCTGGCGGCCGGCGTACGCCGACAAGATCGTCTTCAAGGAGGGCTTCGACCCGGACGTCGCGACGAAGCAGATCCTCAGCGGCCAAGGCGACGCCAACGGCGACTTCCCGCCGCCGGCGGCCGACCTGAAGTCGATCGAGTCCAACTCGAGCGAGAAGAGCCGGCTCACCTTCACTCCGACTCCTGGAAGCCGTTTCGTCGCGCTGAACACGCAGAAGCCGCCGTTCAACAACAAGTACGTCCGGATGGCGGTTGCATACGTCCTCGACCGGAACGCGATGCGGCTGACCCGCGGCGGCCCGATCGACGGCAAGATCGCGACGCACTTCCTCTCGCCTGACTTCGAGAATCACGGCTTCGATCAGGCGGGGGGCTACGGCTTCGACCCGTTCAAGAGCGCGAACAACGACTCCGGGGACGTGGCCAAGGCCGAGGCGATGCTGAAGAAGGCCGGCTACAAGAGCGGCAAGTACACCGGCCCGCAGGTGACCCAGGTCGCCGACAACTCGCCGCCTGGCTCGAACACGGCCGCGGTGGTCGCCAACAGCCTGGCGAAGATCGGGATGAACGTGAAGACGATCTCCGTGCAGCACTCGGCGATGTACACGCGGTTCTGCGGAGTTCCGAAGAACGAGCCGAACATCTGCCCGAACGTCGGCTGGATCGCGGACTTCCACGAGCCGCAGGCCGACCTGGACGTGAACTTCAACGGCAAGAGCATCGTGCCGGCGAACAACGACAACTGGTCGCAGTTCAACGACCCGGCCATCAACAAGCTGATGGACAAGGCCGAGGTCGAGCTCAACGCCGAGAAGCGCTGGGCGGAATGGGGCCAGGTCGACAAGCTCGTGACCGAGAGCGCGGCCGCGATCCCGTGGATCTGGGAGACGTCGCCGACGCTCTACTCGAGCAAGGTGACGCCGGCGACCGAGCTGTGGAACGGCGGCGAGCCGGACGTGTCGTTCATGTCGGTCAAGTAGGAGGCTGACAGGCCGTGAGCGGGAGCAGGAGGACCTAGATGGGCGCGTACATCGTGAGACGTGTGCTCTGGGCGATCCTGCTCCTGCTCGTCGTCAGCTTCTTGACGTTCGTGATCTTCGACGTCTTCCCGTCCGCGGACCCGGCCGCTCTGCGGGCAGGCCGCAACGCCACGCCGGCGCTCGTCGAGCAGATCCGGCGCAACCTCGGCCTCAACAAGCCGTTCTACACCCAGTACTGGATCTATCTGAAGGGCCTGGTCGAGCACTTCGACCTCGGCTACTCGTACTACAACAGCGAGTCGGTCCGAGGGGAGATCTTCTCCCGTCTGCCGGCGACGATCTCCCTCACGGTCGGCGGCTTCATCGTCTGGATGCTCATCGGCATACCCGTCGGGATCGTCTCGGCGATCAAGCCGCGCAGCATCCTCGACCGCTTCCTCATGGGCGGCTCGCTCATCGCCATCTCGGCGCCGGTCTACTTCCTCGGGCTCGTGTCGCTGTTCCTGTTCGCGAAGGGCACCGGCCAGCTGCAGTGGTTCGGCGCGGCCGGCAGCTACGTGCCGATCAGCCAGAACATCGGGCAATGGTTCAACGCCCTCGTTCTGCCCTGGTTCACGCTCGCAGCGGCGTTCGCCGCGTTCTACGCGCGGATGACCCGCGGCAACCTCATCGAGACGATGGGCGAGGACTACATCCGCACCGCGCGCGCGAAGGGCCTGCCCGAGCTGAAGGTGATCTCCAAGCACGGTCTGCGCGCCGCGCTGACGCCGATCGTGACGATGGCGGGAATGGACATCGGACTCCTCCTCGGCGGCGCGATCCTCACCGAGGTCGTGTTCAACATCCCCGGCGTCGGCCGCTACGCGTGGCAGGCGATCGTCAACTCCGACCTGCCGGCGATCCAGGGGACGGTGCTCTTCGGCGCGTTCTTCATCGTCTTCGCGAACCTCGTCGTCGACGTCCTCTACGCGTTCCTCGACCCGAGAGTGAGCTACGGCTAGTGCCGCTCCTCGAGATCGACGACCTGCGCGTGTCGTTCCAGACGATCGACGGCGTCGTGCGCGCGGTCGAGGGCGTGTCGCTGTCGCTCGACAGCCGGCAGACCCTCGGCATCGTCGGCGAGTCGGGATCCGGGAAGAGCGTCACCGCGCAGACGATCATCGGCCTGACGCGCTTCCCGAACGCCACCATCAGCGGGCAGATCCGGTTCGACGGCCGCGATCTCGTCTCCATGCCGGCCGATGCGCTGCGCGAGATACGCGGCGCGCGGATCGCGATGATCTTCCAGGACCCGCTCTCGTCGCTCCATCCCTTCTACCGGGTGGGCCACCAGATCGTCGAGGCGATCCGCGTCCATGAGGACGTATCGCGCGACCTCGCCCGCAAGAGGACGATCGAGGCGCTCCGCTCCGTCGGCATCCCGAGCCCGGAGGAGCGCTTCTCGAGCTTCCCACACGAGATGTCCGGCGGCATGCGCCAGCGGGCGATGATCGCGATGGCGCTCGCGCTGCGCCCCGACATCCTCATCGCGGACGAGCCGACGACGGCGCTCGACGTCACCGTCCAGGCGCAGGTGCTCGAGCTCATCGAGGCGCTGCGGGACGACTTCGGCACGGCCGTCATCCTCATCACGCACGACCTCGGTGTCGTCGCGCAGATGGCCGACGACGTCGCCGTGATGTACGCGGGCCGCGTGCTCGAGTACGCCCCGCGCGAGACGCTCTTCACGGCTCCCGAGCATCCGTACACGTGGGGCCTGCTCCAGTCGATCCCGCGGCTCGACGCTCCGCGCACGGAACGCCTGAGCCCGATTGCCGGCTCGCCGCCGAGTCTCATCCGCGTGCCGCGCGGGTGCACGTTCCATCCCCGCTGTCCGTACACGCCGCCGCCCGCGCTCGAGACGGAGCCGCCGCTGGCGGAGTCGAGCCCCGGCCACCTCGTGCGGTGCCATCTGCCCGTCGAGGAGCGGCGGCGCCTCTGGGCCGAGCTCCAGAAAGAGCACCCGGTGCTGCAGTCGTGAGCACGGAGACGGTCGTTCACGCCGAGGTCGACGTGCCCGCCGGCGAGCAGATGCTCGTCGTCAAGGACCTCGTGAAGCATTTCCCGATCCGCAAAGGCCTGCTCCAGCGCGAGGTCGCGCGTGTGCACGCGGTGGACGGGATCTCGTTCGACGTCCGCCGCGGCGAGACGTTCGGACTGGTCGGCGAGAGCGGCTGCGGCAAGTCGACGACCGCCCGCCTGCTCACCCGGCTGCTCGCGCCGACGTCCGGTTCGATCGTGTACGACGGCCAGGACATCAGCGACTGGCCGGAGCGCCGCATGCGCCCGCTGCGCCGCGACGTGCAGATGATCTTCCAGGACCCGTACGCGTCGCTCAATCCGCGGCGCTCGGTCGGGACCATCATCGGCGAGCCGCTGCGACTGCTGAAGATGGGCGACGGCAATGCGCGGCGGGCACGCGTGCGCGAGGTGATGGAGCGTGTCGGGCTCAACCCCGAGCACTACAACCGCTATCCGTTCGAGTTCTCCGGCGGCCAGCGGCAGAGGATCGGTATCGCGCGCTCCATCGTCCTGCGGCCGAAGCTCATCGTCGCCGATGAGCCGGTGTCGGCGCTCGACGTCTCGATCCAGGCGCAGGTGCTCAATCTGCTCCAGGAGCTGCGCGACGAGATGGGGCTGACACTCGTCTTCATCGCGCACGACCTCTCCGTCGTCCGCCACATGTGCGATCGGATCGCCGTCATGTACCTCGGCAAGATCGTCGAGCTCGCGTCGGGAGATCGCCTCTACGCGCATCCGCGCCACCCGTACACGGGGGCGCTGCTGTCGGCCGTGCCGGTGCCGAGGGCGACGACGGACCGGCGCAGACGCCGCGTCGTCCTCGAGGGAGACGTGCCGAGCCCGGTCGCGCCGCCGCCGGCGTGCCGTTTCCACACGCGCTGCTGGAAGGCGGAGCAGATCTGCCGCGAGGTCGAGCCGCTGCTGGAGCCGAAGGGCCCGGAAGACGTGGCCGCCTGCCACTTCCCGCTCTCCGAGGGGGAAGTGGACGCGCTCGCCGAGCGCCGCCGGGCCTAGTCGCCGGCCCGGAGCTTCCGCGGCAGCACGGCGCGGATCGTCGTTCCCCTCCCCGGCGCGGAGTCGAGCCGCCACGTGCCGTCGATGCTCTCGATGCGCTCGCGCATCGTCAGGAGGCCGTAGTGGCCGCGGCTGCCGTTTCCGGTGAAGCCGACGCCGTCGTCGGCCACCGTCAGCACGATCGTCCGGTCCCCGACGGCGACCGCGACTTTCGCGTCGCACGTACCGGCGTGCTTGCGGACATTCGTGAGGGCTTCGCGCACGACGCGGTAGATCGACGTCTCGATCTCGGGCGCGAGCCGGTAGCCGTCGAGGTTCGACTCGAGCGTGAACCCGACGTCCGCGCCGTCGAGAGCGGCGTCCGCGCAGTCGCGCACCGCCGCCTCGAGCCCGCGCTCGTCGAGGATGGGCGGACGGAGCTCGGTCATGAGCCGCCGCAGAGAGCGCATCTCGGCGGCGACCGACTCGCGGAGGCGCTGCGCGAGGGCGGCCGTGCCCGCGGTCTCCCCGCGTGCGAGCTTCTTCGCCAACAGGTCGAGCGTGAGCGTCACCGCGGTGAGATGCTGGATCGGGCCGTCGTGCAGGTCGGCCGCGAGCGCCATCCGCTCGGCTTCGGCGACCTCGACCGTCCGTGCCAGGAGCGCCTTGCGTTCCTGCTCGAGCCGCCGGCGCGCGGAGATGTCCTCGATCATCCCGATCCCGAAGCTGCCGTCCTTCGCGCTCGTGACGGTGACGTTCACCCACACGGTCTCGCCGTCCCTTCGTACGTAGCGCTTCTCGACGTTGTAGCTCGGCCGGATTCCGGCCGCGACCTCCGCGGCGACGGCGGTGTCGATGTCGACGTCGTCGGGATGCGTGACCTGCGTGTAGTGCATCGCCTTCATCTCGTCGGCCGTGTAGCCGAGCATGCGCTGATAGGCCTCGTTCGTCTCCGTCAACATCCCGTTCGCGCCGATCGACATCCCCATGCCGGCCGAGTCGAAGACCATCCGGAACCTCTGCTCGGCGGATTCCGCCTCCGCCCGCAACGCGTCGAGCCGACGGAAGAGCCAGCTCATCTTCGCAATTGCGACGACTGCGACCACGGTCCCGAACGTGACGAAGAGCTTCAGGTCGGACTCGTGCTCGACGGACAGGTTGAGCGCCGTCCCCACGAACGGTGACATGAGCGCAACCGAGAGGATGGCGACACTCCGCCGGTGCGACGGGTCGAAGGCGGGAGCCGCCGCGATCGGGATGTCGCGCATCGATCGGTGAAGCGCGGCAGCTCCTCCGAGTGCGAACGCGAGCGCGTAGATCGCGTGGACCGCATGGAGGGCGACCGGCCCCGCGAGCGCGGGGCTTCCGTTGACGACGTCGCCGACCGTCGTGACTGCCATTGCGACGAGCACGAGGCGGAACGAGGTGAGGCGTATCGTCGGGGTGAACGAGATCCGGAGCAGCAGGGCCAGCACGACGAGGTCGGCCGCCACGGTGGCGGCGGCCCCGAGGCGGTCGAGGCTCCCGAGATGCTGGATGTTCGGCTCGAGCGCGAGCGGCCAGACGACCGTGGTGAGGGCGAGCAGCGCGATGGTCGCATCTGCCCGGCCGAGCGGCACGTGCCCCGTCGCGCGGAGGAGGCCGACTGCCGCGGCGACGAGGAAGACGTATGCCGGAAGGAACTCGATCGCAACGAGGTCGCTCGTCGATGACCCGGGCGCGCCCGCGAACGCGCCGGCCGCGGCGGCGGCGCCCCAGGAGGCGAAGGTCGACCCGAGCAGCAGCCACAGCCGCAGCCGCTTCGGGCGGAAGGCGCGCACCCCCGTCGCGCCGGCGGCGAGTGCGGACGCGATGACTGCGACGAGGATCGCGTCGGCGGCTCCCCCGTGCGCGACGCCCGCAGCCGCTGCCGCGGCTCCCGCCGCGGCGAGATACCACCTCCAGGTGGAAGGCCGCATCTGAGGGGCATCGGCGCCTCCTCGTCGCGCCGCGATCCTCGATTTCGAGGATGCACCTCGGTAAAGGGTCCGTAAATGTTCACGGTATGATGTATTACGCCCTCTCGGCCGCGGGTACCTCCATGTCGTTCTCTATCTGGAGGTACACGCGATGCGGCGCTTCCGTACACGACTTCTACAGGCGTTCGGCCTGGCGCTCGCCGTCGGCGCCGGGCTCGCAGTGTCGGTCGCCGCCGGGTCGGCTTCACCGGCCGCGACGACGTCGACGACTGCGACGACGACCACGGCGACGGCCGCCCCGTCGAACACGAGCCTTCCCACCAGCTCGGGCACCGCCCGCGACGGGGACGTCCTCACCGCGGGCGTCGGGCAATGGTCGGGCTCGCCGACCTCGTACGCGTACCGGTGGGAGCGCTGTGACAGCGCGGGCGGCGCGTGTGCCGCCATCGCCGGCGCGACCGGCAGGCAATACACGGTCGCGTCGGCCGACATCGGCCACCGTCTGCGCGTCGAGGTCACCGCCACGAACGCCGGCGGCAGTGGATCGGCGACGTCCCAGCCGACCGCCACCGTGGTCGCCACCGGCAGTGCGCCCGTGAACACGAAGCGGCCGTCGCTTTCCGGCACGGCACAGCAAGGCGTCGCGCTGAAGGCGGACACCGGCAGCTGGTCGGGCACCGCCCCGATCCGGTACGACTACACCTGGCAGCGCTGCGACGCGCACGGAAGCAACTGCTCGACGTTCATCGCCCACTCGAGCGTGACGAGCTACACGCTCACCGGCGCCGACGTCGGGCACACGCTCCGCGTCGAGGTCACGGCGACGAACTCCCACGGTTCCGACTACCTCTACAGCGACCCGACGGCCGTCGTCGCTCCGCCGATGACGAGCCAGAGCGCCACCGTCATCGCGGTGAAGGACGTCTCGCTTCCGAACCGGCTCGTGATCGATCAGGTCTCGTTCTCGCCGAACCCGGTGATGTCGCGCTCGACGCAGATCACGGCCCGCTTCCACGTGTCCGACTCCAAGGGTCTGTCCGTGCAGGGCGCGCTCGTGTACGCGGTCGGCCTTCCGTACGGGTGGACGTACAACGCCGCCGAGCAGGCGACGGCTGCGAACGGTTGGGTGTCCCTCGTCTTCCGGCCCACCCGGAACATGCCCCTTCGCCGCGGTGACCTCGTCATGTTCGTCCGCGCGCGCAAGCCGGGCGACAGCCTCCTCGCGGGCGTCTCCACGCGCAGGCTCGTGCAGGAGGGCATTCGCTAGCAACGACGCGGCTGCGGTGCGCCGGGCGTCGTCGGACGCCCGGCGTACCATCGGCGCACCGTGGATCGCTGGCTTCTGAATACGCTGCCGACCTGGGCGCTCGCCCTTCTCGTCGTCGGCGGCTTCGCCTGCGTCGGGCTCGGCGGCTTCCTCGCCATGCGTCGCTTCGTCCCATCGCTCGGCCGGCACGCGGAGAGCAGGAGCCTGTCGAGCGCGTTCTCGCTCTCCTCCGGGCTCTTCAGCTTCGTCCTCGCCTTCACGATCGGCCAGCTCTACGTCAACTTCGAGCGTGCGAACGACAACGCGAAGCAGGAGGCGACGGTACTCGCTCAGGTTCTCCGGACAAGCGCCGGCCTGCCGCCGTCGCTCGCGCGGCGCGTCCGAGCGGAGACGCTCGCCTACGCCGGCGAGGTGCAGCGCCACGAGTGGCGCGACATGGAGCACGGCGGATCGAGCGTGCGGGCCTGGCACGACGTCGACCGCGTGTACGCGACACTCGAGTCCGCACGCGCGACCGCGTCGTCGAACGCGTTCTACGGGCAGACGCTCTCGGAGCTCAACAGCCTCGTCGCCGCCCGGCGGACTCGGCTCGACGACGCGAACGTCTCGCTCCCCGTCGTCTTCCAGGTGCTTCTGCTGCTCGGATCGGTTCTCGCTCTCTCGACGACGTTCTACTTCAAGCCCTTCGGCGAGGGCGTCCAGGTGGCGATGATCGGCGCCGCCTCCGCGTTCGTCGGCACTGCGCTCCTCGTCGCGCTCGTGCTCGACTATCCGTACTCGGGGTCGATCGCCGTCTCGAGCGCGCCGTTCTCGGCGCATACGCTGCTGCTGCTCGCGGGAGGCTGACGCGCGACTATGCGGTGACCGCCCGGTTGCAGGGTGGTGTCGCACGAAGGAACTGCGCGCGCGGCGGTCTACACCACGGGTAGTGACTCGTTGCGACCTGCACGTCCATTCGATCCACTCGACGGACAGCGGGAACTACGCGCTCCGGCGCGCGCGGCTCGGCGAGTCGTACACCCAGCCGGAGCGCGTGTACCGCGTGTGCAAGGCGCGGGGGATGTCGTACGTCACGATCAGCGACCACAACACGCTCGAGGGCGCGCTCAGGATCGCGCACGAGCCCGACACGTTCCTGTCGGTCGAGGTGACGACGCGGTTTCCCGAGGACGACGTGCCGCTCCACGTGCTCGTCTGGAACCTCCGCGAGGAGGATCACCGCGACCTCCAGCCGTACCGGCCCTCCGTGTACGAGCTCGTCGCGTTTCTCCGCGAGCGCAACCTCGCGCACGCGCTCGCGCACCCGCTGTACCGGATGGGGCCGCCGCTCACGGCCTCGCACGTCGAGCGGATGATGCTCCTGTTCGCCGTGTGGGAGGGACGGAACGGCGCCCGCTCGCGCGAGTCGAACGAGCTCGCGTGCCGGCTCGCGGCAGCGGTGACGCCGGCGCTCCTCGCCGCGCTCGCCGACAAGCACGAGCTCGAGCCGTCGCACGGCGGGCGCATCGCACTCAGCGGCGGATCGGACGACCACGGAGCGCTCGACATCGCGACGACCTGGACCGCATGCAGCGCCGGGACGATCGAGGACCTCCTCGCCGGCATCGCACGCGGCGAGGGGTCCGTCGGGGGCGCGCACGGTTCGACGGCGAAGCTCGCGCACGCCGTCGCCGCGCTCTTTGCCAACGCCTACCGCATCGCCGGCGCCGAGCTGCCGGACACGATCGGCGCGCAGGTCGAGCAGCTCTTCGACCGCGACGCCGACGACGCGGCGGAGCGTCACCGCGAGATCGCCGACCAGAGTGCGCGCTTCGTGCGCCTGCTCGGCGAGCGCGCACGCGCGGGCGGCGTCTCCCTCGCGGAGCTTCCCGGGGCCGGGCGCCGGCTCGGCGCGCTCGCGTTCGCGGCCGGACTGCAGCTCCCGTATCTCGCCACCGCCCGCCACCACGCGGAGTCGCGCAGCGGGCTCGGCGTGATCGAGGCGGCGTTCTTCGCCGGCCGCGGGGCCATTCCCCGGGCGCCGCGCGCG
Source organism: uncultured Actinomycetes bacterium (assembly GCA_963753295.1). Lineage (GTDB taxonomy): Bacteria > Actinomycetota > Thermoleophilia > Gaiellales > Gaiellaceae > Palsa-739. Next base: position 141,606 of record CAVWBZ010000020.1, read on the forward strand.
CTCCTTTTCACCGACACGTTCTCCGAGGCGAACGGCGTCGCCGGCACGATGCGGCGCCTCGCCGACGCCGCGGCGGAGGGGACGTACCCCGGGGCGGTCGTCGTCGCGTCGCACGACGGGGCGGGACCGGGCACGGTGGCGCTGCCGCCCGACTGGTCGCTGCCGCTGCCGACGTACGAGTCCCTCGACCTGCGCTTCCCGCTGCCGACCGACGTGCTCGCCTGCATCGAGGAGCAGCAGCCCGACGTCATCCACGTCGCCACGCCGGGGCCTGTCGGCTTCTTGGGACTGGCGGTGGCCCGGCTGCTCGGGGTCCCGGTGGTGGGCTCCTACCACACCGAGCTCGGGCCGTACGCGCTGCACCTGACCCGCGACCTTCTCGTCGCGGAGGCGATCGAGGTCTACGTCGACTGGTTCTACGGCAGGTGCGCGACCGTGCTCGCGCCCACACTGGGCGTGGCGGATGCGCTCGAGGCGCGCGGGCTCGCGGACGTCGGCGTGTGGGGGCGCGGCGTCGACACGGGGCTGTTCTCGCCCGACCGGCGCGACGAAGAGCTGCGCATGCGGCTGCTCGACGGGGACGGCCGTCTGCTCGTGCTTTCCGTCGGCCGGTTGTCGCACGAGAAGCGGCTCGGCGTGCTCCTCGACGCGTTCGCGCGCGTGTCCCGCATACGACCCGACGCGCGGCTCGTCGTCGTCGGCGACGGGCCGGCGCGGCGGGAGCTGGAGCGCACCTCGCCCGCCGGCACCGTCTTCGTCGGAGAAGCCCGCGGAGAGACGCTCGCCACGCTCTACGCGAGCGCCGACCTGTTCTGCTTCCCGAGCACGACCGACACGTTCGGCCAGGTGATCCTCGAGGCCGGGGCGTCCGGCCTGCCGGTCGTCGCCGCTGCCGCCGGCGGCGCACGCGAGCTCGTCGCCGACGGCCGCAGCGGTCTGCTCGTGCCGCCGGACGAGCCCGGCGCGCTCGCGGCGGCGCTGCTCGAGCTCGCGGAGAGCCCCGCCCGCCGCGCCGCCCTCGGCGCCGCGGGCCTGGCGGCCGCGCGGGCCCGCACGTGGGAGGCCGCGATCGCACAGCTGGCGGCCGTCTACCGGCGCGTGCTCGGTCTGGAGGCCGTCGTGGAGCGCGCCGCCGCTTGACCCCGGTTCTACGATGCGCGGATGTCCGCGCTGTTCCTTCCCGGCTGGGGCGCGCCCGTCCAGTTGTACGAGCCCGGCCTTCCGGCGGGCTGGCGCGGGCTCGAGCCGCCGAGCTTCGCCGCCTCCGGCGGCTCGCTCGCGGAGTACCGCCGCTGGCTGCGCGCCGAGCTGCGCCGCCGCGGCCGCTCGCCGCTCGGCGGGCACTCGATGGGCGCGGCGCTCGCGATCCTCGCTGCGGCGGAGCTGCCGGAGCTCGTCGAGCGCCTCGTGCTCGTCGCGCCGGCGGGCCTGCCGTTGCAGAAGCCGATCGGAGCGAGCCTCGGTGACTTCGTCCGCCAGGTCGGCCGCGGCGCGTATCCGCGCGGTGCGGCGGCGCGCGCCCTCGCGGCCGTGGCGCGGGCGCCGCGGGCCGCGCTCGCGCTCGCCGGCGAGGTTCGCGGCCTCGATCTTCGCCGTGAGTGCGCGCGTGTGCGCGCCGCCGGAATCCCGGTGCTCGTCGTCGGCTGCTCGACGGACACGCTCGTCACGGGCGGCCACGCGCGGGCGATCGCGGACGCGCTCGGAGCGGAGTACCGCGAGCTGACGCTCGCGGGCGGTCACATGTGGATGCTCCAGGCGCACGAGCTCCTCGCCCGGGTGCTGACGTGACTGCGCTCTACGTCGTCCGGCACGCGATCGCGGAGGACCGTGACGCCGAGCGCTGGCCGGACGACGCGCAGCGGCCGCTCGCGCCGGACGGCGAGACGAGCTTCCGGCGCGCGGCGCGCGGCCTCCGCGCGATCGTGCCGAATGTCGACGTCGTGCTGTCGAGCCCGTACGTCCGCGCGTGGCGGACGGCGGAGATCCTCCGGGAGGAGGCCCGGTGGCCGAAGCCCGAGGCGTGCGAGCAGCTCGAGGCCGAGCGCTCCCCGGCGGATGCGCTCGATCCGATCCGCGCGCTGTCGGAGCGGGACGCCGTCGCCGTCGTCGGGCACGAGCCGCACCTCTCCGGGCTCGTGTCGCTCCTGCTCGCCGGGAACGCGGCCGCGGTTGCGCTCGACCTGAAGAAGGGCGCGGTCGTGCGCCTCGATCTCACCGGCGACGCGGCCGTGCTCCGCTGGGTCGCGACGCCGAAGATGCTCCGGCTGCTCAGCCCCCGCTGATCGCGGCGATGACGTCGACGCGGGAGCGCGGCTCGAGCCGCGTATCGAGCGCCGCGCGCTCCCGGTCGACGTAGACGTGGATGTGCGTGCGCAGCTCGCCCGCCCCGCACAGGCGGTCGCGCAGTCCCGGCCACTGCCGCTCGAGCTCCGCGATCGCCTCGTCGACCGTGCCTGCGTCGATGTCGAGACGGCGGGTCAGCCCCGCGAAGAGCGGGATCAGCGTCCCCGGGAGATGCACGTCCGCCATCAGTCGATCACTGCCACCTCGACGGACGAGATCGGCGGCAGGTAGCCCGCGATCTCGCTCCAGCTGCCGCCCTCGTCGTTGCTCGCGAACACCTGGCCCGTGCTCGTGCCGAAGTAGAGACCCGGCGAGTCGTACGTGTCGATCGCCATCGCCTCGCGGAGCACGCCGAGCCACGCATCCTCTTGCGGCAGGCCGTTGCGCAGCGGCTTCCAGCTCGAGCCGGCATCCTGCGTCTGCCAGACGGTGGCGCGGCCGTCGGGCATCGTCCGGCCGTGACCTCCGTCGAGCGGGACGACGTAGAACGTGTCCCGGTCGTGCGGATGCGCCGCGGCGGCGAAGCCGAACTCCGTCGGAAGGCCCTCGGTGATCTCCGTCCACGTGTGGCCGTCGTCGTCGCTCCGGTGCATGCCGACGTGGTTCTGCTGGTACAGGCGCTTGTCGTCGGCGCGCACGACCTTGTGCACGCAGAAGCCGACCTCTTCGTGCGGCCGCGGCCAGTCGGCGCGCAGCCCGCGGTTGCGCGGCGTCCACGAGCTCCCGTCGTCGGTCGTCTCGAACAGGCCGATGCCCTGCACGATCGCCCAGAAGCGCGAGTCGTCCGCCTTGTCGAGCGCGATCGCCGAGATGCCGAGATGACCGGGAGGCTGGTTGTTGGGATCGTCCCACGCCTCGCTCCCCGGTTGCCCCGCGAGCGTCGTCAGCAGCGAGAACGTCTCGCCGCCGTCCTTGCTCTCGAAGATGCCGGGCGCCTCGACGCCGACGAGCACGCGCCCGTTGCGGGCGGCGAGCGTCGAGACCTTCGACACCTTCTTCCCGCTGTCCTCGGGGTAGCCGATGCCCTCGCTCGAGAGCGTCCACGTCTCGCCCAGGTCCTTGCTCCGCCAGACCGCGGAGCCGTGCCACTCGCTCGCCGCCGCGGCGTAGATCGTCCCCGTCGAGCCGTCGTGAATCGCGTGGTACACGGGCCAGGATTCGCAGAACGGCCCGCGGACGTTCCAGTCGCGCCGGGCTGCGTCGCTCTCCAGCAGGAAGGCGCCCTTCCGGGTCCCGACGAGAAGCAGGGTCTTCGGCATGTGTCGTCTCCTCCGCGTGTGGTCGACGTGAGTCTTGCATTCAGACTCCCCCTCCACGCAAGACTCATCGGTCGGCGGCGAGGATCCGGGCCGGCCACGCCGGACGGCTCGACGCGAGCAGGGCGAGCACGTAGACCCCTGCGGCGGCCGAGACGATCATCGTGCTCGGCGGCAGCGTCGGGAACGCGTAGGCGAGCCCGAGGCCGAGCCACACCGACCCGACCGCGAACGCCGTCGAGAGGGCGAGGCCGCGGTACGGCCGGGCGGTGAGCCGGTGGGCGGCGCCGGCGGGCGCGGCCAGCAAGCCGAGGAGGAGGAGCGCGCCGACGGCCTGCGTCGCCTGCGCGGCCACGAGCCCGACGAGTCCGAGGAAGAGCAGGCCGAGCGCGCGTACGGGCACGCCCTGCGCAGCCGCCACCGCGGCGTCGAGCGTCGCGAAGAGGAGCGGCCGGGCGACGGCGACGAGAAGGGCGACGGCCACGAGCGCGAGCACGGCCGACGTCCGCACGTCGGACGCGCTGAGCCCGAAGATCGAGCCGAAGAGGACGCGGACGCCGGCCGTCCCGTTCCCCGCGCTGTTGCGCGTCGTGAAGATGGACAGGAAGAGCACGCCGAGGCCGAGCGACCACGCGAAGAGCGTCCCGATGACGACGTCGTCGGCGCGGGCGCGGTCGCCGAGCGCGCCCATGACGAGCCCGCCGAGGATCGTCGCCGTGAACAGGCCGACGCGTACGTCCGCGCCGAACGCTGCCGCGGCGAGCGCGCCCGTGAAGGCGACGTGGCTGAGCGCGTCGCCGGCGAACACCTGCGCGCGCAGGACGACGAAGTAGCCGACGACGCCGCACGCGAGCCCGACGAAGGTCCCGGCGATCAGCGCGTTGCGCATGAACTCCTGCGCGAACATCAGCGGACGAGGCGCGCGATCAGATACAGCGCGAAGGAGATCGAGGTGACGAAGAAGCCGACGGGGTAGGTCGAGAAGAACGCGAGCGTCAAGCCGATCCACGTCACGGCGAGCGCGAGCGCGACCGAGACAGCGACGCCCGCGAGCGGGCGCGCGGTGAGCCGGTGGGCGGTCGCCGCCGGGGTGACGAGCAGCGCGAAGACGAGCAGCGCGCCGGTGATCTGGCTCGTCTCCGCCACCGACATGCCGAGGACGAGGAGGAACGCGAATCCGAGCAGGCCGACCGGGACGCCGCGGGCGCGCGCGACGTCGGGATCGACGGACGCGAACAGGAGCGGCCGGGCGGCGAGGCCGACGAGTGCGATCGCGGCCGCGGCGACGACGAGCAGCACGACGACTTGCGCGCTCGTGATCCCGAGGAACGTTCCGAAGAGGAGCGAGTCGAGCCCGTTCAGGATCCCGTGGTAGAGGCTCACGAAGAGGAAGCCGAGCCCGAGCGCGAGCGACTGGAACGAGCCGATGGCCGCCGACTCGGAGCTGTAGCTGCGCTTTGGCCCCGTCGCGCCCGCGAACGCGATCGCCCCCGCGCCGCAGAAGCCGAAGTATCCGAGCGCGAGCGGCACGCCCGCGAGCGCGGCCGCGGACGCGCCGGTGAAGGCGGTGACCGACAGGGCGTGCCCGGCGAACGTCTGCCGGCGCAGCACCATGAACCACCCGGTGACGCCGGCCATGACGGCGACGATCGTCCCGGCTTCGAGCGCGTTCACCATGAACGGGTAGGCGAGCATCTGCTGCACGTCGTTCACCGGGTTCCACGACAACCCCGTGAAGACGGACGTCTCAACCATGGGAGTGAACGTGCCGGTCGCCGTGCACGAACGGCGCCTCCGGCTGCCCGACGACGACGAGGCGGCCGTCGGAGCAGCGCAGCACCTCGATCGGGACGCCGTACAGCCGGCTGAGCGTCTCGCTCGTGATGACGTCCTCCGGCCGCCCCTCGACGGCGGTGCCGCCGGCGAGGTACACGACGCGGTCGAGGTACCCGATGATCGGGTTGATGTCGTGCGCGACGAGGAGGACTGCGACGTGCTCGTCCCGGCAGATGCGGCGCACGAGAGCCGCGACGGCGGTCTGGTTCGGCAGGTCGAGGCTGTCGAGCGGCTCGTCGAGCAGGAGCAGCCGCGGCCGCCGCGCGAGCGCCTGCGCGATGAGCAGCCGCTGCTGCTCGCCGCCGGAGAGCTCGCCGATCGGCTTCTCCGCGTACGCGCTTGCGCCGACGAGCTCGATCACCTCGTGCACGCGCGCCGACGCCTCGCGGCTCGCCCGTCCCGGCAGCGGAATGCCCCAGCGGGCGCCGTCGAGGCCGAGGCGCACGAGGTCGATGCCGCGGATGTGCGTCGTCTCGTCGAAGTTCCTTCGCTGCGGCAGGTAGCCGATTGCGGCGTTGGCGCCGCCGGGGCTCTCGCCGAGCACCGTGGCGCGGCCGGCCGTGAGCGGCAGCAGTCCGAGGACGGCCTTGACGAGCGTCGACTTGCCGGAGCCGTTCGGGCCGAGCACTGCGACGAAGTCGCCGTCGTGCGCGGCGAGCGAGACGTCCTGCCAGATCGTGCGTCCGTCCACCTCCACGGCGGCACGGTCGAGCTCGACCGCGACGTCCGATTCGGTCACCGAACGCCCTTCGCGAGCGCGAGCAGGAGGGCGTGCAGCTGCCGTGACTGCCAGGCCTGGAAGGTCGCAGACGCGGGTGAGAGCGTCTCGGTGATGGTCGTCACCGGGATGCCCTTCTTGCGCGCCGCAGCGGTGAGCCGGGCGACGTCGGGCGTGCTGTTCTGGCTGTTGTAGACCCAGACCCTGATCTGCCTGTGCGCGATCTGCCGGTCGATGGTCGTCTTGTCGGCCGCGGTCGGCTCGGTTCCCTCGCTGATCGCCTTCAGGAACGAGTACGGGGTGACGAGCTTCAGGCCGAGCGCCTGTGCGAGCGGCGCGAAGATGCTCTCGGACGCGCCGACGGGCGTGCCGCCGAAGCGGCGCTTGATCGTCGCGATGAGGCTCTCGTACTGGGCGAGGCCGTGCGTCTCGAAGGCCGTTCGCTGCCGGCGGAAGTAGCCCGCGTCCTTCGGGTCGAGCTGCGAGTAGCCGCGCACGATCGCGGCGATCACCTGCTGGACGTTCGCCGGCGAGTACCAGCGGTGCGGGTTGCCGCCGTCGGGCACGCCGACGAGCTTGCCGACGTCGAGCACGACGCGTCCGCTCAGAGGGCTCGCGGCCACGAGCCGCGCCGCCCACGGGTCGTAGCCGACGCCGTTCTCGACCACCATCCGGGCCTCGGCGACCGTCCGTGCGTCGGCTGCGGTCGGCTCGTAGTCGTGCGGATCGGTGGCGGGGTTCGTGATGACGCTCACGACGTGGACGCGGTCGCCGCCGAGCTGGGCGGCGATGCTGCCCCAGAAGTTCTCGGCCGCGACGACCTGGATCGGGCCGCCGGCGGGCTGGGTGCGGGCGGGGGAGGCGGCGACGAGGGCCGCGAGGAGCACGGGAACGGCGAGGAGGTATCGGCGCATGGTCGGCACTATAGCGATACTCATTCTCTTTATCTGCGCTATTCTTCGGTTCATGACCGACTGGGTCGAGGAGACGATCGAATCGCTGCGGCAGCGAGGGCACCGGCGAAGCGGCAGCCGCACCGCGGTCATCGAGCTGCTCGGCGGCCAGCGGTGCTGCCTGACCGCGCAGGAGATCTTCGACCGCCTGCGGGCCGGCGGCCGGCGGGTCGGCATCGCCACCGTCTACCGCACGCTCGAGCAGCTGACGCGCGACGGATTCGTCCAGCGCGTCGACCTCGGCGCCGGCATCTCCCGCTTCGAGCCCGTGCACGCCGGCGGAGAGCATCACCACCACCTCGTCTGCGCGGACTGCGGCAAGGTCGAGGCGTTCGTCGACGACGAGCTCGAGCAGGCGCTGCACAAGGTCGAGGATCAGACGGGTTACTCGGTCGCGCACGACGTCGTCCTGCGCGGCGTCTGCGCGAGCTGCTCCCGCTAGGCCGCTCTTCGCTCCGACGCCCGGACGGCCCCCGCGAGCCGCTCGACCGCGTGCGCAAGCGTCGGCACCGGCACGCACCCGTACCCGACGAGGAGCGCGGGCGGGCCGTCGTAGCCCGGGAGCGCGTGCTGCGAGACCGTCTGGACGAGAACGCCCGCGGCGCGCGCATGCGCGACGACCGCGGCCTCGAGCTCGCGCGACGGGAGCCCGACGACGACGTGGAGGCCGGCCGCGATCCCGCTCACCGGCAGGTCGGGGAGGTGCGTCGCGAGGGCGTCGACGAGGGCGTCGCGCCGGCTTCGGTAGATGCCGCGCATCCGGCGGAGGTGCCGGTCGAACTCGCCGCGGCGGAGGAACTCGGCGAACGCGAGCTGGTCGATGCCCGAGACGTGGAGCATGCTCCCCGACAGCTCCTCGGCGACCTCGTCGTGGAGGTCGGAGGGGAGCACGGCCCAGCCGAGCCGGATCGCCGGCGCGAGCGTCTTCCCCGTCGAGCCGATGTACGCGACATGCTCGGGCGCCAGGCCCTGCACCGCGCCGACCGGCGCCTGGTCGTAGCGGAACTCGGCGTCGTAGTCGTCCTCGATGACGAGGCCGCCCGTACTCCGGGCCCAGCCGACGAGCGCCGCCCGCCGGTCGGCCGACATGGCGACGCCGAGCGGGAACTGATGGGCCGGCGAAACGAGGGCCGCGTCGACGTCGGCGAGCATGTCGGAGCGCAGTCCCTTTCCGTCGACGGGGATGCCGACGGGGCTCTGCCCCGCACGTTCGGCGGCGGCGTGGAGGACGCGATGGCTCGGGTTCTCGAAGGCCATGCGGCCGGCGCCGCGGCGGGCGAGCGCCCGGCTGATGAGGCTCAGCCCGTGCGTCGCGCCGGCGGTGACGACGATTCGGTCCGGGTCGGCGACGACGCCGCGCGCACGGCCGAGGTAGTCCGAGATCTCCGTGCGGAGCTGCCGGATGCCGCGCTCGTCGACGTAGCCGAGATCGGCGTTCGTCGCCGACGCGAGGGCCTCCCGCACGGAGCGGAGCCACACCTGCCGCGGGAAGGTGGCGACGTCGGGCTGGTGCGCGCGGAGGTCGTAGCGAACCTTGGCCAGGCCGTTCGGTGGGTGCGCGCGCTCCGCTGTGGGCTCCGCCCGCGGGATGTCGCGAACGCGGGGGTTCGCTCCCTGCCGCAGGTCGAGGTAGCCCGCGGCGGCGAGCTGGGCATATGCGCGCACGACGACGCCCCGGGAGACGCCGAGATCCTCCGCGAGCGCGCGCGTCGAGGGCAGGTCGCTCCCGCCGGAGAGCGTGCCGGAGCGGATCGCGCTTCGCAGCTGGTCCTCGAGCTGCCGCCCCACGGGCCGGCCGTGCGTCCGGTCGACGCCGATGAGGATGTTCCGGGCTTGTAGCTGGCGTGGCATGCGAAAGAGAGAAGAGAGACCTGTTCTCTCTATGACGACGAAAACGTCCTCGTTGTCGGTCCACTTCCCTCTCGGTGTCGAGAGGATGTCGGCCGCATCGCCACTGGTTCCGCGTTCGTCGCGCGTTCTGGTCTCCCCATTTCCACCACCGCCTTCGTCTCATCCAGCAGAAGCGCGCTTTTCACTTTGAGAAAGGGGAGTTGATGCACAAGCGTCTCTTGCTGCTCGCAGGCGTCGCCGCCGCGCTCTTGGTGGTGGTGTCGTCCGCGACGGCGAAGACCAGCGCGGCCCGCGTGTCTCTCGGCACGCCGGCTGCTGCGCCGTTCGCGCAAGCGTGGGCGCAGGTGCCGAGGACGACGGCGGGCCGCAAGGCCGCGAATGTCGTCGTGTTCGGCGCAGAGCAGGACATCGACGGGTTCAACACCAACCTCAGCTGCTGCAACGAGCTGTGGGCGGGGAACATGGGCGCCACCGAGGCGCTCCACGGAGCCTTCAACGAGAACCAGCAGGGCAAGTACTTCAAGGACCTCGTCTCGAGCGCATCCGCGACGAAGACGACGCTGTCGTACACGATCAAGCCGAATGCGAACTGGTACTGGGGCGGCAAGAAGGTCCCGGTCACGTACAAGGACTTCGTCTACACGCTCCAGAAGATCGACGACCCGAACAGCAACGTCGTCGGCACGACGGGCTACAACCAGATCAACACGACCCATTTCACCCACAAGGGTCTGAAGCAGATCACGTTCTACTGGAAGACGACGAAGTGCACGACCGATGCGCCCTGCGGTCCGTACGCGAACTGGGAGAGCATCTTCGACGGCCTGTATCCGTCCTTCGCCCTCCAGGGGATGGACTTCAACAAGATCTGGACGAACTGCATCTGCGGTAGCGACGGCAAGCCGGTGTCGGACGGCCCGTACTACCTCTCGAACTACACGAAGGGTCAGGGCTCGGTCCTGAAGGCGAACCCGTACTGGGCCGGCGCGAAGCCGAAGATCAACGAGGTCGACTTCAAGCTCATCACCGACACGAACAGCGAAGAGCAGGCCATGCGCGGCGGCGAGGTCGACGCGATCCAGCCGACGTTCGGCCTGTATCTCCAGCCGTTGAAGAGCACGCCCGGGATCACGTTCAACCAGATCCCCGGCTACTACTACGAGCACCTCGAGATGCGCGAGGGCAACGCGCCCGCAGCGTCGAGCGTGAACGCCGGCTCGTCGAACAAGCTGCTGCGTGCTCCGTGGTTCCGCGAGGCGATCGCCCTGGGCATCGACCGCCAGTCGATCATCAACACGGTCTACGGCTCGCTCGCCGGCGGCCTCAAGCCGCTCGACAACGCGCTGTACTACCAGACCGAGGGTGCGTACACGCCCGACTTCGGGAAGTGGAACTACAACCCGGCGAAGTCGCTGGCGCTCATGAAGGCGCACTGCACGGGCGGTCCGTCGTCGCCCGACCCGGGCAACTCGAAGGTCTGGCAGTGCTCCGGCCTGCCCGCGAGCGTCAACTGGACCTGGACGGCGGGTAACGCCCCGCGCGCCACGTCCGAGGCGATCGCCAAGGCGCAGCTCAAGTCGGTCGGCATCCAGGTCAACGACAAGCCGCTCGCGGCGAACGTCGTCTTCGGCTCGACGGGCCTCCCGTCCGGCAACTTCGACATCGCCGAGTTCGCGGAGATCACGTCCGGCGACCCGGGTGACTTCACCGCGCTGTACAGCTGCAAGGCCGACAACAACTGGACCGGCTACTGCAGCACGAAGGTGGACGATCTCATCAAGGCCGGCAACGGCGAGCTCGATCCCGCGAAGCGGGCGAAGGACTTCCAGCAGGCGGACGCGATCCTCGCGGACACCGTCCCGGTCCTGCCGTTGTTCCAGCGGCCGGCCCCGCTGATCTACAAGTCCAACCTGCTCGGCGTCGTCAACAACCCGAGCCTTCTCGGCCCGTTCTGGAACATCGAGAACTGGCACTGGAAGTAGCTCTTCGGTTCCCTCCGAAGTCCCGCGCCCGCCTGCATCAGCGGGCGCGGGCAGCGCAGGAGGGTCGAATGCGGGCGGGGTCGGCGGCTACGAAGGCGCCGGCCCCGTCGACTCTCTGACGACGAGGCGCGTCGCGAGCTCGACGTGGAGCGTCTCGAACCGCTGGCGGTCGAGGAGCCGGGTCAGCAGGCTCACGGCGGTGCGGCCCATCTCGGCCAGCGGCTGGCGGACCGTCGTGAGCGTCGGGGTGACGATCGTCGCGTGCTCGGTGTCGTCGAAGCCGACGATGGAGAGATCGCCGGGCACGCGGAGGCCGCGGATCTGCGCGGCTCTGGCGGCGCCGATCGCGAGGTTGTCGTTGAAGGCGAAGATCGCCGTCGGCGGATCGGCGAGATCGAGAAGCTTCCGCGTCGCCGCCTCGCCGCCGCCGATCTCGAAGTTCGACTCGACCTCGATCTCGGGGTCGGGCATGATCCCCGCCCCGGCGAGGGCGGCGTGGTAGCCGCGAAGACGGTCGTCGGTCGCGACCCAGCCGCGCGGGCCGGTGACGGCCGCGATGCGCCGGTGGCCGAGCGAGAGCAGGTGCTGCATCGCCTGGCCGGCGCCCGACGAGTGCGCGGCCGACACCGACGGGATGCGGTCGTCGAGCCGGAGCCGGGGATCGACGACGACGAAGTGGTAGCCGGCGTCGAGGAGGCGCGACAGCTCGTCGCTCGACTCCTCCGGCAGGACGATGAGCGCGCCGTCGGTGAGGCCGTGCATCATCCGGTCGATCTGGACCTGCTCCCGGTCGTGCTCGTGGCCGGTGTGCGAGAGCACCGCCCGGAGGTCGCGCTCGTGCAGCGCCTCGGACGCGCCCGCGAGGATCGCGGAGAAGTAGACGGGGTAGACGAGCGGCACGAGGACGCCGATGAGCCCCGTCCGCCCGGCCGACAGGCCCCGGGCGCTGCGGTTCGCGATGTAGCCGCGGTCGCGGATGATCCGGGAGACGAGCTCGCGCGTCTCGGGGGCGACGTCGTCCCGGCCGTTGAGGACGCGGGAGACGGTGGCGATGGACACCCCGGCCTCCTCCGCAACCTCGCGGATGGTCACCCGGCCGGATGCAAGCTCCGCCATCCGGTTCATCTAAGCACTTCCGGAACATTTACGGGCACTTTTCCCCTTGCTTCACACAAAAGTCTTGACTTCTACACCTGAACGGTGCAAGAGTTCCGGAAACGTTTACGGGCGCTCCGCCCGCACACGCCCTGTCGCCCGACGGTGGGCGAGAAAGGACAGTCGATGCGACGCAGTTTCGGCTCATCCCGACGGCGCACAGCCGTTCTGGTGACGGCAGGCCTCGCCGTTCTCGCGACGATCGTCGCGACCTCGGCTCCGGCCGCTACCACGAGCGTGGCCTCCCTCACGGCCGCTCACAAGTGCCTCGTCATGACGGGGTCCGGTGACCCGACCTTCGTGAAGAACTTCAACCCGTACACCGCCACCGGCCTGCCGAGCGGATCGTTCGTGCAGGGGTCGTTCTACGAACCGCTCATCATCACCGGCGAGGGCGGCCTCAAGCCCGTGCCGTGGCTCGCGACCTCCTGGAAGTGGAGCAACGGCAACAAGACCCTCACGCTGCAGATCGCGAAGGGCGTGAAGTGGTCCGACGGCAAGCCGTTGACGGCGAAGGACGTCGTCTACAGCCTCACCGCCGGTCAGCAGAACCCGGTCATGGACCGCATCGGCCTGGTTGCTCCGGGCAACAACGTCGCCTCGATCCACGCCAAGGGCTCGCAGGTGATGATCACCCTGAAGACGCCGGACTCCCAGTTCATCTCGGCGATCCTCAACAAGCAGTTCGTCGTCCCGCAGCACATCTGGTCGAAGGTGGCCGATCCGGCGACGTTCACGAACCCGAACCCGGTCGGCTCGGGCCCGTTCGACGTCATCAGCCGCTTCACGGGCCAGGACTACGTGTTCGGCAAGAACCCGCACTACTGGCAGCCCGGGCTGCCGAAGGTCCCCTGCCTCGAGTATGTCCAGGCCGCCTCGAACGACAGCGCCCTCGCGCTGATCCAGAGCGGTCAGGTCGACTGGACGCACAACTTCGTGCCGAACGTCGAAAGCGCATACGAGGCGAAGGATCCGGCGCACTTCCACGCGTTCTACGCGACGACCGCGTATCCGGTCTCGCTCGTGCTCGACACGTCGCAGTATCCGTACAGCCTGGTCGCGTTCCGCAAGGCGCTGAGCCTCGCGATCGACCGGAACAGCGTGTCGAAGCTCGGTGAGTACGGCTACGCGCCGCCGGTCAGCGCTCTCGGGTTCGAAGGGCTGTTCCCGAAGTGGATCACCGACGCGTCGGTGAAGGCGCAGGCCAAGCAGATGGCCACGTACAACCCGACTGCCGCGAAGGCGATGCTCACGAGCAACGGCTTCACGTACAAGGGCAGCCAGCTCATCGACCCGAAGGGCAATCCGGTCAAGCTCGACATCTCCGTGATCTCGGGCTGGTCTGACTGGGTCGCCTCGAACCAGATCATCACGAAGAACCTGCGCGACATCGGGATCGACTCGCAGGTCTCGCTTCAGCCCGACTGGGGCTCCTGGTATCCGAACGCGTCCACCGCGAAGACGCCGACTCTGCTCTGGCAGAACGGCTCGCAGGGCTCACCGTTCGGGTATTTCTACGCGAACCTCTCGAAGAACGCGTATACCGATCCGGGCCAGGACGGCACCGCGACCGGCAACTGGGAGCACTACTACGACCAGAGCGCCACGAACCTTCTCGATCAGTGGAAGGTGACGCTCGACGCGAAGAAGCAGCAGGCGATCGCGACGCAGCTGGAGAAGGTCTGGCTGCAGGATCTCCCGATCATCCCGCTGTTCATCGGGCCGCGGTGGTCGACCTACAGCACGAAGTACTTCCACAACTTCGTGACCCCCAAGAACTTCTGGGGCGACCCGATCTTCACGACGTTCCCCGACAACATCCTCTCCTTCACGCGCATCGAGCCAGGCGGGAAGGCTGGGGCATAGCCCTAGGGTAGAGACCCTCCACCGGCGGGCGACCTCGCGTCGCCCGCCGGTCTACCCTCCGGAGGACGCATGCGCTGGTTCGCCCGCCGCCTTTGTTTCTACGTCTTCGCGATCTGGGTCGCGCTGACGATCAACTTCCTGCTCCCGCGGCTCGTGCCCGGCGATCCGATCGCCGGCGTGATGCAGCATCTGAGCTCGTCGCAGATCTCCTCGAACCCCGGCATCATCGCGACGTACCAGGCGCTCCTCGGCGGCGGCCACCACTCGATCTGGCAGGACTACGTCACGTACCTCGGGCGGGTCTCGCACTTCAACTTCGGCATCTCCACGTCGAACTATCCGACGAAGGTCTCCGAGGTCGTCGGACGCACGCTGCCGTACTCGATCTTCCTCGTCGGCGTCGCCTTCATCCTCTCGTTCGTCATCGGCATCACCGTCGGCATGGTCGCCGCATGGCGCCGCGGCGGCTTCGTCGACAACATCGTCGTGCCGGTCTTCATGACGGTCGGCGCCTTCCCGGCCTTCTTCATCGCGCTGCTCGGGCTCTACTTCCTCGGGCTGAAGGCGGGGTGGTTCCCCATCCAGCACGCCTACGACAACGACGTGATCCCCGGCTTCAACTGGACGTTCCTCTCGAGCGCCTTCAGGCACTCGCAGCTCCCGATCATCACGATCATCCTGGCGTATGCGAGCGGCTGGGTGCTCAATATGCGCACGGTGATGATCAACACGATCAGCGAGGACTACGTCGCGATGGCGCAGGCGAAGGGCCTCAAGGACCGCCGCGTGATGACGCGCTACGCCGGGCGGAACGCGATCCTGCCTCCTCTCAACGGTTTCGCGGCGCAGTTCGCGAGCGCCGTCGGCGGGCTCGTGTTCGTCGAGTACATCTTCAGCTACCCCGGGGTGGGGTACACGCTGCAGCAGGCCGTCCTCGGGAGCGACTACCCGCTCGCGCAGGCGATCCTCGTCGTGCTCTCGATCTGCGTCATCGTCGCCAACCTCGTGATGGATCTCATGAACTTCGTCCTCGACCCGCGTCTCCGGTCCAGCTGATGGCGCAGATCGATCCGACCGTCTTCGACATCCGCGTCACCGGTGGACGCGCACGCAGCGTCGCCAAAGGCCGCATCCGCGTGCCGGGCTGGCTCGCGCTCCTCCTCCGCAACCCGAAGTCGCGCATCGGCTTCCTCATGGTCGCCTTCATCGTCGTCATCGCGCTCATCTCGCCGCTCATCTCCGTCGCCCATCCGAACGACTTCAACCTCCTCGCGGCGCGGCAGGCACCGTCCTGGCATCACCTGTTCGGGACGACCGACCAGGGCAGCGACGTGTTCTCGCAGGTCGTCGTCGGCGCACGGCGGTCGCTCCTGCTCGGCGCGATGGCCGGAGCGCTCGCGACGCTCGTCGCGGCGGTCCTCGGCATCACCGCCGCGTACGCCGGCGGCCTGGTCGACGAGCTCGTCAACCTGCTCACCAACGTCTTCCTCACCATCCCGCCGATCCCGCTCCTCATCGTCGTCTCGGTCTACCTCAAGGCGCGCGGAATGACGGCGATGGCGGTCGTCCTCGCGGTCGTCCTCTGGGCGTTCGAGGCGCGCATCCTCCGCGGGCAGGCTCTGTCCCTCAAGAGCCGCGACTTCGTCCTGGCGGCGAAGACGGCGGGCGAGTCGACGCGGCGGATCGTCTTCGGCGAGCTGATGCCGAACATGATCAGCCGTATCGCGGCGGCGTTCGTCCTCGTCTTCTACATCGCGCTCCTCGTCGACGCCGGCCTCGAGTTCCTCGGCCTCGGCGACATGTCGGCGACGAGCTGGGGCGTCACCGTCTACTGGGCGCAGGTGAACTCGACCGTGCTCCAGGGCGAGTGGTGGCCGTTCATCTTCCCGAGCCTCGCCCTCGGTTGCACGGTCCTCGGCCTCGTGCTCATCCTCGCCGGCATCGACGAGATCAGCAACCCGCGCCTGCGCACGGAGAAGGTCGAGAAGCAGAGCCGTCTCGCCCTGCTGCTCGGCGGCCGGCTGCTCGCACGCCCGAGGGCTCGCGCATGACGGCGCTCGCCGAGGAGCCGACGACGAACGCGACCGGGGCGGAGACGCTGATCGACGTCCGGCAGCTCGTCGTCGAATACGGGCGCGTCCGCGCCGTCGACGGCGTCGATCTCCAGGTTCACAGCGGCGAGATCCTCGGCCTCGCCGGCGAGTCGGGCTGCGGGAAGAGCACCGTCGCGAACGCGATCATGCAGATCCTGCGGCCGCCGGCGCGCATCGTCAGCGGCAGCATCCTGTTCCGGGACGACGACCTCGTCCTGAAGAACCGCGAAGAGCTGCGCCGCTATCGCTGGCGGAACGTCTCGATGGTCTTCCAGAGCGCGATGAACGCGCTCAATCCGGTCATGCGCGTCGGCAACCAGTTCGTCGACATGATGCAGGCCCACGAGCGGATCTCGAAGCACCGCGCGATCGTCCGTGCGGGCGAGCTGCTCGAGCTCGTCGGCATCGACAAGCGCCGGGTGCGCGCGTATCCGCACGAGCTGTCCGGCGGCATGCGCCAGCGCGTGATCATCGCGATGGCGCTCGCGCTCAGCCCGGAGCTGATCATCCTCGACGAGCCGACGACGGCGCTCGACGTCGTCGTGCAGCGCGAGATCCTCCAGGAGGTCGAGGCGCTCAAGCGCGACTTCGGCTTCGCCGTCCTCTTCATCACGCACGACCTCTCCCTTCTGCTCGAGTTCGCCGACCGGATCGCGATCATGTACGCCGGCGAGATCGTCGAGAGCGGCCCGGCCGCGAAGCTCGCCTCCGACCCGCTCCACCCGTACACGCAGGGGCTCATCAGCTCGTTCCCGCCGCTGACCGGCGCACGGACGCGCCTCACCGGCATTCCCGGGTCGCCGCCCGACCTCCGCGATCCGCCGAGCGGGTGCCGGTTCCACCCACGCTGTCCGCACTGCCTGCCGGAGAACGCCGAGCTGTACCTGCGTCAGACGACGGAGCGGCCGCGGCTGCGCGAGGTCGCGCCGGGGCACCAGGTCGCGTGTCACCTCGTCGAGGGCGGTGCGGCGTGAGCGCGCTCGAGGTTCGCGACCTCTCGAAGCGCTTCGCGATCGGCAGCGCGTTCCGGCCACAGCACGTCCACGCGGTCGAGGACGTCTCGTTCTCGCTCCAGCCCGGCACGATCACCGCCCTCGTCGGCGAGAGCGGCAGCGGCAAGAGCACCGTCGCCCGGCTGATCGCCCGCCTGTACGACCCGACCTCGGGCTCCGTCCTCTTCGACGGCGGCGACGTCGCGCAGGTGAAGCGGCGCAAGGACATCCTCGGCTACCGCTCGCAGGTACAGCTCATCTTCCAGGACCCGTTCGGGTCGCTCAACCCCGTGAAGACGGTCCGCCACCACATCGAGCGGCCGCTGCGGATCCACCACATCGTGCCTCCGGCGCAGGTCGAGGAGCGCGTCTACGACCTCTTGAGCACCGTCGGCCTCGTGCCGCCGGACGAGGTCGCGGCGAAGTACCCGCACGAGCTCTCGGGCGGGCAGCGGCAGCGTGTCGCCATCGCCCGTGCGCTCGCGGTCGAGCCGAAGGTGGTGCTCGCGGACGAGCCGACGAGCATGCTCGACGTCTCGATCCGCGTCGGGATCCTGAACCTCATGATCAAGCTCAAGGAGGAGCGCGGCATCGCGTTCCTCTACGTGACGCACGACCTCGCGAGCGCGCGCTACCTCGCGGACGACATCCTCGTCATGTACGCCGGCCAGATCGTCGAGCGCGGGCCGGTCGAGCAGGTGCTCGCCGAGCCGCTCCACCCGTACACGCGGCTGCTGCTCGCCGCCGTGCACGGGGAGCGCATCGTCGACCGCGGTGTCGGAGGAGGGGCGGCGGCGGTCGATCCCGGCCCCGGCTGCCGCTTCGTCGACCGGTGCCCGCTTGCAGTCCCCACGTGCTCCGCGACGACGCCGGAGCTCGTCGAGACCGCGGCGGGCCATGCCGCCCGCTGTTTCGTCACCGCGCCTTCCCCGACCTCAACCTGAATCGAGAGGACAACCCGGATGCCAGCCGACGCCTTCAGCTCCTTCCCCGCCGACTTCGTCTGGGGCGCCGCGACGGCGTCGTACCAGATCGAGGGCGCCGTGCGAGAGGACGGCCGTGGTGAGAGCGTGTGGGACCGCTTCTCGGCGACGCCCGGCAAGGTCCGAGGCGGCGACACCGGCGAGATCGCCTGCGACTTCTACCACCGCTACCGCGAGGACGTCCTGCTCATGAAGGAGCTCGGCCTCGACGCGTTCCGGTTCTCGATCGCGTGGCCGCGCGTGCTGCCGCAGGGCCGCGGCGCCGTCAACAAGGCAGGTCTCGACTTCTACGACCGTCTCGTCGACGCGCTGCTCGAACAGGGCATCGAGCCGTTCCCGACGCTCTTCCACTGGGACACGCCGCAGGCGCTCGAGGACGAGGGCGGCTGGTCGGTCCGCTCGACCGCCGAAGCGTTCGTCGAGTACACCGAGGCCGTCCTCGATCGCCTCGGCGACCGGATCAAGCACTGGACGACGCACAACGAGCCCTGGGTGTACGCGTGGATCGGCCACTCCTGGGGCGAGCACGCACCGGGCCGGACGAGCGAGAGGGACGCGGTCGCGGTCGCCCATCACCTGCTGCTCGCGCACGGCTGGGCGGTCGGGGCGATCCGGCGCGCCGTCCCGGACGCGGAAGTCGGCATCGTGCTCAACCTCTCGCACGCGTATCCCGCGTCGCCGGCACCCGAAGACGAGGCGGCAGCGTGGCAGGTCGACGGCGAAGTCAACCGCTGGTTCCTCGACCCGATCTTCCGCGGGTCGTATCCCGCCGACCTGCTCGACCGCAACGTCGTCGTCGCGCCGTTCGTGCAGGACGGCGATATGGCCGCGATCGCCGCGCCGCTCGACTTCGTCGGCGTCAACAACTACTTCCGTCACGTCGTCGGTGCCGGTGCCGACGGTCCGCGCATGGTCGCGGACCCGGCCGCACAGCACACCGAGATGGGCTGGGAGGTGTACCCCGACGGGCTCTACGAGCTCCTCGTGCGCCTCGCCGGGGATTACGCGCCGCGCGAGATCTACGTCACGGAGAACGGCGCCGCCTACGAGGACGTCCGCGTCCACGACGGCCGCGTGCACGATCCGGAGCGGACCGAGTACCTCGCCACGTACATCGGCGCGGTCGGCCGCGCGATCGCAGAAGGCGCTCCGGTGAAGGGCTACTTCGTGTGGAGCCTGTTCGACAACTTCGAATGGGCGCGCGGCTACTCGAAGCGGTTCGGAATCGTCTACGTCGACTATCCGACGCTCGAGCGCGTGCCGAAGGACAGCTTCTACTGGTACCGCGACCTCATCGCCGGCTGCCGCGCCGCGCCGCATCCGGCCCCGCTCGTCACCGGCTGACATGGTCATCGCGGCACTCCTTGCCGCGCTGTCGCTCCTTCCCGTCAGGGCGGACGCGCCGTTCGCCGTGCACCGGCTCGTCTCCGACCGCACCGATCCGCAGCTCGTGAACGCGTGGGGCCTCGCCGCGAGCCCCGGCGGGCCGTGGTGGGTGTCGAACGAGGCCCGCGGGACGAGCACGGTCTACGCGGGAGACGGGCGCAAGCAGGCGCTGACCATCACCGTCCCCGGCGGGCCGACCGGCGTCGTGTTCAACGCCGGCAACGGCTTCGTCGTGCACGGCGGCGGCGCGGCCGGGCCCGCACGGTTCCTGTACGCGTGCGAGGACGGGCAGATCCGGGCGTGGGCGCCCGCCGTCCCGCACGGGTGGTCGAGGCAGTCGGTCGTCGCCGTCGACCTGTCGGGCACCGGAGCGGTGCTTCGCGGAATCGCGCTCGCCGGCGGACGTCTGTACGCGGCGGACTTCCACGGCGCGCGGGTGATCGTCTACGACTCGCATTGGCGGCGCGTCCGCGAGCCGGGTGCGTTCGTCGATCCCTCGGTGCCCGACGGCTACGCGCCGTTCGACATCGCCGCGCTCGCCGGTCACCTGTTCGTGACGTACGCAGGGCAGGCGCCCGTGGACGGCAACGACGCGCCGACCGGCGGCTACGTCGACGAGTTCGACCTGCGCGGCCGCCTCGTCGCCCACGTCGGCTCGGCGAAGGATCTCGACGAGCCGTGGGGCCTCGCGCTCGCGCCGGCGGGGTTCGGCCGGTTCGGCGGCGATCTGCTCGTTGCGAACTTCGGCAGCGGCCGCATCGTCGCGTACGGGCGCAGCGGCCGACGCTGGACGATGCGCGGGGTACTGCCGGTGCGCGTCCAGGGCGTGTGGGGGATCGCGTTCGGCACCGGCGGGCTCGCCGGGCCACGCACGTCCCTCTTCTTCGCGGCCGGCCCGCATCGCTGGCACGGCGCATCCGAGGCGGGCGTGGGAGGCTCGCTCGGCGCGATTACGCCGCGATGAGCGCTCGGGCGACGATCCACGACGTCGCGCGTCGGGCAGGCGTGTCGATCGCGACCGTCTCGCGCGTGCTCAATGCGAAGGACGACGTCAGCGCCGCCACGCGCGTACGCGTGCAGGACGCGGCCGCATCGCTCGGCTACACCGCCGACTCGGTCGCCCGCGCGCTCGTCTCGCAGCGGACGCAGCTCGTCGGAGTGCTCGTCGGCGACAACGCCGGTCACCGCGACCTCTCGCTCATCTTCTTCGGCAAGGTCCTCTCGGCGGTCACGCGCCGGCTGGCGCAGTCCGGGTACGACCCGCTGCTCCTCCACGACGCGGCCGGCGGCGCGCCGCCGATCGAGCACCGGTTCGACGCGGCCATCCTCATCGGCGTGGACGAGGACGACCGGCGCGTTCTCGACCTCGCCGCGCGCGGGCTTCCGCTCGTCGGCGTCGACGTGCGCTGCGCGGGCGCGCGCACCGCCTTCGTCGGGTCCGACCACGCCGGCGGCGTCCGCCTCGCGCTCGCGCACCTGCACGCACTCGGCCACCGCCGTGTCGCGCACATCGCGGGGGCGTTGAACACGCTCGCCGGCGCAGAGCGGCTCGGCGCGTTCAGGCGCGAGGCGGAGCTGCTCGGGCTCGACGTGCCCGAGGAGTACGTGCGCTTCGGCGACTTCTCGTCCGCCTCCGGTTATCGCGAGGTCGTCGACCTCCTCGCCCTCGCGGAGCCGCCCACGGCGGTCGTCGCGGGCTCCGACCTGATGGCGCTCGCGGCGCTGCAGGCGATCTGGGAGACCGGCCGCCGTCCGGGCCGCGACGTCGCGGTCGTGGGCTTCGACGACATCGAGGCGGCGGCGCTCGCCCATCCGCCGCTGACGACGATCCGCCAGTCGCGCGAGGAGCTCGGCGAGATCGCGGCCTCGTGCGCGATCGAGCTGCTCGAGAGCCCCGGTACGCCCGGCCGGACGACCATTCTCCCGGTCGAGCTGGTGGTTCGCGGCTCCAGCGGTTGAACGAGGCTCAGGCCGAGGCGCTGACGTGCGGCGCCGTGACGACCATCACGGGGCAGGCGGCATGCCGGCGGCAGTCGAAGCTGACGGAGCCGTCGAGCAGCTCGTGCAGGCCGCCGCGCCCGCGCGTCCCCAGGACGAGCAGGTCGGCGCTCTCGGCCTCCGCGGCGAGCGCCGCGGCCGGAGAGTCGTTCCGGCAGAGGACCTGCTCGACGTCGACGCCGGCGGCTTCGTCCCCGGCGGCGTCGATCGCGTCCGCCAGTAGACGGCGCGCTTCGCCCTCGTCCCCGTGCCAGACGTAGACGGCGCGCAGGCTCGTCCCACGCAGCTTCGCCTCGCGCAGGGCGAGCCGAAGCGCTGCCGCGGCCGCTTCCGAGCCGTCGATCCCGACGACGACCGTCACCGCGACCCGGCCATCATCAGGCCGAGCGCTTCGCGCGTGCTCGTACGCGGATCTGCCTCGGCGATGATCGTGCCTTCGTACATGACGAGGATCCGATCGGAGAGCGACAGCACCTCGTCGAGATCCTCGGACACGACGAGGATCGCCGTTCCTTCGTCTCGCTGCTCTCGCAAGCGGTCGTGGATGTAGGCGGCCGCACCCACGTCGACGCCGCGCGTCGGCTGTGCGGCGAGGAGGACTCGCGGCTTGCGCGAGAGCTCGCGCGCGAGGATCAGCTTCTGGATGTTGCCGCCGGAGAGGTTGTGCACGGGTGTCTCGAGCTTCGGCGTCTTCACGTCGTAGTCGTCGACGAGCTGCGCGCAGCGCTTGCGGATGGCGCGATCGCGCAGGAACCCGATGCGGGTGAACTCGGGGCTGTCGCTGTCGACGAGCATGAGGTTCTCCGCGACGGAGAAGTCGGGAACGACGCCGTCGCGCATCCGCTCCTCGGGGACGTAGCCGAGGCCGGCGCGGCGAACGTCCGCCGGGCTCCGGCCGGTGAGCTCGGTCTCCTCGAGCCCGATCGAGCCGGAGGCCGGTGCGCGCAGACCTGCGATCGCCTCGGCGAGCTCGCGCTGCCCGTTGCCGGAGACCCCGGCGATGCCGACGATCTCGCCGGCGCGAACCTCGAGATCGAGCCCACGCACGGCCTCGGTCCCGCGGTCGCCGCGAACATGCACGTCGCGCAGCGCGAGTCGCACCTCCGCCACTGCCGGCGCCGGTGACGGCTCCTGCGACGGGAGCTCGTGCCCGACCATCATCTCGGCCAGCTCGTCGCGGGTGACGTTCGCCGGCAGCACCGTGCCGATCTTTCGCCCGGCACGCAGCACGGTGATCCGATCGGAGAGCTCGAGAACCTCACGGATCTTGTGCGAGATGAAGACGAGGCCTCGCCCGTCCTCCACCATCCGGTGCAGGACGCGGAACAGGTCGTCGACCTCGCCCGGCGTCAACACCGCGGTCGGCTCGTCGAGGATGAGGAGGGATGCGTCGCGGTAGAGGGCCTTGAGGATCTCGACGCGCTGGCGCTCGCCGACGGAGAGCTGCCAGACGACTGCTGTCGGGTCGACGTCGAGCCCGTGCCGGGCGGAGAGCTCGCTGATCCGCTGGGCCACCTTGCCGAGATCGGTGAGCGGCCCCCTCGTCGAGCGGAGGCCGAGGGCGACGTTCTCCGCCACCGTCAGCGTGTTCACGAGCATGAAGTGCTGGTGGATCATCCCGATGCCCAGCGCGATCGCCTGGGCCGGAGACGCGATCGTCACCGGCTCGCCGTGCATGAGGATCTCGCCGGCGTCCGGCGTGTAGATGCCGTAGAGCACGCGCATGAGCGTGCTCTTGCCGGCGCCGTTCTCGCCGAACAGCGTGTGCACCTCGCCCGGCATGACGTCGAAGTCGACGCCGTCGTTGGCGACCACTCCGGGGAAGCGCTTGCCGATGCCGCGCATCTCGAGCAGAGGCGTCGGCCTGGTGGGGCCGACGCCCTCGCTCGGCGCTTCTACCGAAGCGGTCGCCATTGCTGCACCGGTCCTACTTCGGGACCTTGATCGAGCCCTTCTGGATGCCCGCGATCTCCTTCATCCCCGCCGCCTTGACAGCGGACGGAAGCTCGAACTGCGGGTTGAACGCGATCTTCTCGCCGCCGTTCTTCAGCGTCAGCGTGTAGGTGCTGCCGCCGAGCTTCCCGGCCTTGAGGCCGGTGAAGATGTCGCTCAGGACGCCGTTCCAGTCGTACACCTGCGACGACACGACCTGCTTCGGAGCGAGGGACGCCTGCGTCCACTGCGTGCCGAACCAGGGGATGTTCTGGGCCTTCGCGACCGTGATCGCACCGACGACGGACTGCGAGCTGCCGGTGAGGACGTCCGCGTTCGCAGCGAGGTAGTTCGTGGCCTGCTTCGACATGAGGCCGACGTCGCTGAACGAGCCCGTGTAGCTCACGAGCACCTTCGTCTTCGGGATGGCGGCGAGTGCGCCGGCCTTGAAGCCGTCGACGTAGAGCTTCGCGTCACCGACTGCGATCGGGCCGATCTCGCCGACCGTCTTGGTCTTGCTGAGCAGCGCGGCCATGTAGCCCTGGACGTAGCCGCCCTCGTTCGAGTTGGCCTGGTACGCATACACGTTCGGCAGCTTGAACGTCGAGCTCGCCGTGCCCCAGGCGAACGACACCTTGGGGTACTTCGGCGCGAGCTGCTGGATCGTCCCGCCGTACTGCGAGCCGTGGGCGATGATGAGGTTGTAACCCTCGGATGCGTACTGGCGCATGATGTTCGCCGCGTCCGCGACGACGAACTGGTTCTCCGACACGGACAGCGTGTAGTGGTACTTCGTCTTCAGCTGTTGTAGTGCCGCGTACATCGACTGCGTGAATGCGAGGTCGTTGTGCGCGCTCGGCGCGATGAGCGCCACCTTCAGCGTGGTGGTGCTCGGCGAGGCGGGCGCTGCCGCCGCCGGCACCGCCATGACGGCTGCTGCGCCGAGGACGAGCGCAGCGAGCGCCACCGGCAGCGTCACTCTCCGTGGAGTGTGCATGCGGTTTCTCCTTGGTTGGACCCGAAGGTCGGGGTTGATGCATCGTGCGACCCCGGAAACGGCGTTCAATCCGCGGACCGCCGGATCCGAGGTGCGGGAAGTTGGCATCACGCGCCTCGCTCGTACGGACGGCCGAGCGCGGCCGGCTGGCGGAAGCGCCGTGCGACCGTGAGCAGCGCGAGCACCGTGATGACCGCGGGCGCGGTCCCCGCGAGGTCGGAGATGCTGAGCGGGATGATCCCGAGGCCCTTCCACGTGAGGACGACCGCCTCGGTCAGCCCGAACAGGAGTGCGCCGGCCATGACGCCGTACGCGCGCCACGCGCCGAAGTAGACGAGCGCAACCGCGATGAAGCCCTGCGACTGCGTCAGGTTCTCCTGGAAGATGCCGTCCTGGATGAGGAGCGTCACGCCCGCGAGGCCTGCGAGCATGCTGCCGAGGATCACCGTCGAGTAGCGGATACGCGGGATGCTCACGCCGAGGCTGTCGGCGGCGGCCGGGTTCTCGCCGGCGGCCCGGATGTTGAGGCCGTACGTCGTGCGGTTGAGGAGGAACGCGACCGCGGGTACGAGCAGGAACGCGACGTAGACGAGGATGTTCTGCTTGAAGAGCATTCCGCCGACCGTCGGGATCCGGTCGAGGAGCGGGATGCCGATGTTCTTGAGCTGGTTGATCGGCCGAGGCGTGCCGACGAGCTTCAGGAACAGCAGGTCGCTGAATCCGAGCGCGAACAGGTACACGCCGATCCCGCTGATCCCCTGCTCGGCCTTGAGGGTGACGCTGACGACGGCGGTGACGAGCCCGAGCACCGCGCCGACGCCCATCCCGACGAGCACCGCGAGCCCGAGATTGCCCGTCTTGAGCGCAGTCCAGTAGCCGCCGAAGGCGCCGAGCAGCATGATCCCGTCGACGCCGAGGTTGATGACGCCGCTGCGCTGGCCGATCGTCTCCCCGAGCGCGGCGATGAGGAACGGCGCGGCGAGCTGGATGCCGGACGCAACCGTCGCCGTCAGGATCGCCTCGGTGAAGAACTGGCTCATCCGTCGGCTCCGACCGGTGCGCGGAGAGCGGGAGGCCGCAGCGGCGGCTCTGCCGGGCGGCCCTCTGCGGTCTGCGTGGCCCGCGCGCGGCGGCGGACGTACTCGAGCGAGACGACGAACACGACCACGAGGCCGTTGAGCGAGACGATGAGGTCGGACGGGACGTTCGTCGCCACCTGCATCGCGTCCCCGCCGACGAGGAGCCCGGCGAAGATGAAGGCGGAGAGAATCGTCCAGAGCGGGTTCAACCCGCCGAACAGGGCGACGACGATCCCGTTGAAGCCCGCAGACCCCGTGAAGCCGGTGAGGCTCCCGTCCGTGACCATCCGGTGCGAGATGCTCCCGAACACGAGCATCGCGCCCGCGACGCCGCACATCGCTCCGCTCAGGGTCATCGCGAGCGTGATCGTCCGCTTGACCGGCATGCCTGCGTATGTCGCCGCGTCGCGCGAGAGCCCGACCGCGCGCACCCGGAAGCCGAACCCGGTGCGCCACAGCAGGACGTACGCCCCGATCGCGATCGCGACCGCGATCACGACTCCGAGGTGCAGCTGCGTGTTCGGGACGATGATCGGAAGCCAGGAGCTCTTCGGCAGCAGCCGGGTCTGCGGGATGAGGCCGCCGACCTCTCCCGCCGAGTGGTCGATCATCGGGCCGGCCAGCAGGTAGTTCATGAGCTGGACGGCGACGAGGTTGAGCATGATCGTGCTGAGGATCTCGTTGACGTTGAAGTACGCTTTGAACGCGCCCGGGATCGCGCCCCACGCACCGCCGCCGACCGCGCCCGCGAGGAGCGTCAGCGGGATCAGCACCGCTGCCGGCAGGCCCGGCAGGGCGAGCGCGACCGCCGCGGCCGCGAGCCCGCCCATCGCGATCTGGCCCTCGCCGCCGATGTTGAACGCGTTCGCGCGGAAGGCGATGCAGATGCCGACGCCGACGAGCAGCAGCGGGACGGCCTTGACCGCGGTGCTGCCGAGCGCGTAGCTGCCGCCGAAGGCTCCGGAGACGAGCGCGTGGTAGCCCCCGACGGGGCTCGCGCCGAGCGCGGCGATCATCACGGCGCCGACGAGCAGCGCTGCTACGGCCGACGCGGGCAGCGCGAACCAGCTCAGCAGCAGGCGACGCCACTGCACATTCATCGGCCCAGCGTCCTATGGCGGCCCGAAGTGAGCATCCGCGTATGTCCCGGTTGCTGCGGCGTGAACTACGGACGAGGATTGGCAGCATGGATCGCCGCACGCTCTACGCGAACGCGCACGTCGTGACGATGGACGACGCCGGCTCCGAGCACGAAGGCGGCTGGCTGCTCGTCGCCGGCAGCGCCGTCGAGGCGGTCGGCGGCGGAGCGGCGCCCGAGGCGGAGACGGTCGTCGACCTGCACGGTGCCGTCGTCACGCCGGGGCTCGTGAACACGCACCACCACCTGTACCAGACGCTCACCCGCGCCCGGGCGCAGGAGGCGACGCTCTTCGAGTGGCTGACGGAGCTCTATCCGGTGTGGGCCGGGATCGACGCGGAGGCCGAGTACGCCGCCGCGAGGACGGGGCTCGCGGAGCTCGCGCTCTCCGGCTGCTCGACGGTCTTCGACCACCACTACGTCTTTCCGCGCGGCAAGCAGGGGCTCGTCGAGGCCGAGGTGCAGGCTGCGCGCGAGCTCGGCGTGCGCATCGTCGCCTCGCGCGGCTCGATGGATCTCGGTGTCTCCGACGGCGGCCTGCCGCCCGACGCGCTCGTCGAGGAGATCGACGAGATCCTCGCCGACACCGAGCGCCTCGCCGCGCTGCACGACGGCGAGTGGGTGCAGATCGCCGTCGCGCCGTGCTCGCCGTTCTCGGTCACGGGCCGGCTGATGACCGAGTCGGCGGATCTTGCCCGCGCGAAGGGATTCATCCTGCACACGCACCTCGCCGAGACGCTCGACGAGGAGGAGTACTGCCGCCGGCTGTACGGCTGCCGGCCGGTCGAGTACCTCGACTCGCTCGGCTGGATCGACCGAGACGTGTTCTGCGCGCACTGCGTCCATTTCTCGGACGGCGACATCGCGCGTTTCGCGGAGGCCGACGCAGGCGTCTCGCACTGCCCGACGTCGAATCTCCGTCTCGGCAGCGGCGTGGCTCCGGTCCGCGACCTGCTCGACGCGGGCGTGCGCGTCGGGCTCGGCGCCGACGGCTCGGCGTCGAACGAGCGCAGCGACCTCTTCTTCGAGGTGAAGCAGGCGCTTCTCGTCGCGCGCGGCCGCGGCGGGCCGGCGGCGATGACGGTTCGGGAAGCGCTCCGCCTCGGCACGCGCGGCGGGGCCGACCTGCTGCGCCGGCCGGACCTCGGCTCGCTCGAGCCGGGCAAGCGCGCCGACTTCGCCGTCTGGCGGACGGACGGGCTCGAGCTCGGCGGCGCCGCCGATCCGGTCGCGGGGATCGTCTTCTCCGGCCCGCACCGTGTCGAGCGTCTCGTCGTCGGCGGCGAGGACGTCGTGCGCGACGGACGGCTCGTCCGCGCCGACGAGGCCGAGATCGCCCGCGAGCACCGGGTGCAGGCGCGTAGGCTCGAGGCATGAGCGCGTCCGAAGGCGACCTTCGCAAGCGGCTCGCGGTGGCGCGCGGCGACGAGCCGGCCGACCTGATCCTCCGCGGCGGCCGCGTGCTCTCGGTCTTCACGCGCGAATGGCTCGACGGTGACGTCGCCGTCGTCGACGGCGCGGTTGCCGGCATCGGCAGCTACGAGGCCGATCGCGTGCTCGACGTCTCCGGCAAGTACGTCGTGCCGGGCTTCATCGACGCGCACGTGCACATCGAGTCGTCGAAGCTCATGGTGGACGAGTTCGCGCGGCTCGTCCTCCCGTTCGGGACGACTGCGATCGTCGCCGACCCGCATGAGATCGCGAACGTCCTCGGCACCGACGGCGTGCACTGGCTGCTCGATCTGTGCGACGAGGTCCCGCTCGACGTCTACTTCATGGCGCCGTCGTGCGTGCCGGCGTCGGTGTTCGAGTCGCCGCGCCGCGAGCTCACGACCGGCGACCTGGAAGGTCTGCTACGGCGCAGCCGCGTGCTCGGCGTGGCCGAGATGATGAACTTCCCCGGCGTCGTCGCCGGCGACGAGCACGAGCTGGCGAAGGCGCGGCTCGCGAAGCACGTCGACGGCCATGCGCCGGGTCTGCTCGGTGCGAGTCTCAACGCCTACGCCGCTGCGGGAATTCGCTCCGACCACGAGGCGGCGACGGTGGAGGAGGGTCGTGAACGGCTGCGCGCGGGGATGTGGCTGCTCATCCGCGAGGCGTCGGCGGCGCGCAACCTCCGTGCGCTCATCCCGCTCGCGCGGGAGTACGGCCCGTCGCGGATCGCGTTCTGCACCGACGATCGCGAGCCCGAGCACATCGCCGCCGACGGTCACATCAACTCCCTCGTCCGCGACGCCGTCGCGCTCGGGACCCCGCCCGAGGACGCGCTCGTGATGGCGACGCTCAACCCCGCCACCTACCACGGCCTCGACCGGCTGGGCGCGATCGCGCCGGGGTACAGCGCCGACATCCTCGTCCTCCCCGATCTCGAGTCGTTCGTGCCCGAGCTCGTCCTCAAGCGCGGCCGGCCGGTGGAGGAGGTCCCCGCCGCGCCGGTCCCCGTCTGGGTGCGTCACACGGTCCGCATCGAGCCTCTGCAGCCCGACGGCTTCCGGATCCCGTGGGCCGGCGGCTCCGCCCGGGTCATCGGCCTCGTGCCCGGCCAGCTCGTGACCGAGTCGCTCGTGGAGGCGCCGACGGTGGAGGACGGCTTCGCCGTCGCCGACCCCGGGCGCGACCTCGCGAAGATCGCCGTCCTCGAGCGCCACCACGGCACCGGCCGCATCGGGCGCGGCTTCGTCCGCGGGTTCGGGCTGGAGCGAGGCGCCTTCGCGGGCACGGTCGCCCACGACGCCCACAACCTCGTCGTGGTCGGGGTGGACGACGCCGCGATGGAGCGGGCGGTCGCCCGGCTCGTCGAGATCGGCGGCGGCATGGTCGTCGTCGACGGCGGCGAGGTGACGGCCGAGCTGCCTCTCCCGGTTGCCGGGCTGCTCTCCGACCGGCCGCTCGACGAGGTCCTGACCGCCAGCGCCGCCCTGAACGAGGCCGCGGAGGCGCTCGGCGTCCACTTCCCGCATCCGTTCCAGGTGCTCGCCTTCCTGGCCCTCTCCGTCATCCCGTCGCTGAAGATCACCGACCGCGGCCTCGTGGACGTCGACCGCTTCGAGCTCGTCCCGCTCGCCGTCTAGAGCGCCGCCGCCGAAACGGCGGGATTCCACTGATAGCGATTGCGACTTGGCCCCGACGGACGGCTCCCCGAGGCCTTCTACCGTCTGCCTGGGATCCCTCTCCAGGAGGCACGAAATGCTGATCGAGCAGTCCGGCGTCGTCGATTCGGAAGTCCTCGAGCGGACGGTCACTCGTTTTCGGGAGGCGGGAATCGCCCTCCCGCGCTTCGCGCAGCTCGCCGACCCCGGCCTCGTGCCGGAACGCGTGCGCGAGCGCCTCGCCGCCGTCGGGCCGGACGACCGGGACCCGCTCAACCTGTTCCGCGTCCACTGGTACAACGACGCGGCGCGTACGGGCATCGTCGCCGTGCCGGAGCACGTCGTGCTCCCGCCCGAGCTGACGGGCGTCGAGGCGCGCATCGTCGTCGCGCTCGGCGACCGCTTCCCGATGATCGCCGCGCACAAGGTGCTCGCCGCCTACGGCTGCCTCGCGCCGCGCGTCATCACCGGCGAGTTCGACCCGACCGTGAACAAGGCGATCTGGCCTTCGACCGGCAACTACTGCCGCGGCGGCGTCGCCATCTCGCGCCTCATGGGCTGCCACGGCGTCGCCGTCCTCCCCGAAGGCATGAGCCGCGAGCGGTTCGCGTGGCTCGAGGACTGGGTCGTCGCGCCGGACGACATCATCCGCACGCCGGGCGTCGAGAGCAACGTCAAGGAGATCTACGACCGTTGCCACATCCTGGCGGAGGATCCCGAGAACGTCATCTTCAACCAGTTCGCCGAGTTCGGGAACTACCTCGCGCACTACCTCGCCACCGGCAGCGCGCTCGGGCGGCTCTTCGAGGCGCTGCAGGACGCATCGCCGTCGCTGCGGCTCCACTCGTTCGTCTCGGCGACCGGCTCTGCCGGCACGATCGCCGCCGGCGACTACCTCAAGGAGCACTACGGCGCGAAGATCGTCGCCGCCGAAGCGCTCGAGTGCCCGACGATGCTCTACAACGGCTTCGGCGAGCACAACATCCAGGGGATCGGCGACAAGCACATCCCGCTGATCCACAACGTCATGAACACCGACGTTGCGGTTGCGATCTCGGATCGTGCGACCGACCGGCTCGGGCTCCTCTTCGGCACCGACCTCGGTCGCGAGCATCTGGCGCGGCGCAGGCACGTGGCCGCCGACGTGCTCGCGCAGCTGCCCTCGCTCGGCCTCTCGAGCATCTGCAACGTCCTCGGCGCGATCAAGACCGCGAAGTACTACGGGCTCGGTTCCGACGACGTCGTCGTCACCGTCGCCACCGACGGCGCGGCGATGTACCACAGCGAGCGGGACATCGCGGCCGCGAAGTTCTTCCCGGACGGCTTCGACGAGGTCGGAGCGGGCGAGGTCTTCGGCGAGCACCTCCTCGGCGCGACGACGGACAACCTGCGCGAGCTGACGCACGAGGAGCGCACGCGGATCTTCAACCTCGGCTACTACACGTGGGTCGAGCAGCAGGGCGTCTCGATCGAGGACTTCCAGGCGAGGCGCGATCCTTCGTTCTGGACGGACACGCAGGCGAAGGTCGCGGGCTGGGACGAGGCCATCGACGAGTTCAACGCCCGCACAGGCGTGCTGGAGAGCCTGTGACCCATCCGCACAGCCGGTTCGTCTGCGCCGGCTGCGGCGCGGAGCCCGCTGCGGACGCACTCCCGTTCCGCTGTCCGAACGCGGACGCGGGCGACGACGTCGACCACGTCCTCCGGCGCGAGCTCGACCTCGGACACGTCCGCTTCCCCGCGGACGTCTCCGAGCCGAACCCGTTCATCCGCTACCGAACGCTGCTGCACGCGTACCACGCGGCGATCGCGGGCGGCATGAGCGACGACGCGTTCTGCGGCTTCGTCCGCGCATTCGACGAACGCGTCGCCGCGGTGGACGGCCGCGGCTTCGTCGACACGCCGTTCGAGCGGGCGGACCTGCTCAGCGACAAGCTCGGCTTCTCGACCGGTGGCGGTGTATGGGTCAAGGACGAGACCGGCAACGTCTCCGGCTCGCACAAGGCCCGCCACCTGTTCGGCGTCCTCGTGTATCTCGAGGTGCTGGAGCGGCTCGGCGGGCACGGCGCACGCCCCGATCTCGCCATCGCAAGTTGCGGCAACGCCGCGCTCGCAGCCGCCGTCGTCGCCGCCGCAGGCCGGCGGCGGTTGCAGGTCTTCGTCCCGGTCGACGCCGACCCGATCGTGCTCGCGCGGCTCGAGGAGCTGGGCGCGCACGTCACCGCCTGCCCCCGCGTCGAAGGCGTTCCCGGCGATCCGACCGTCCACCGCCTCATGGAGGCGATCGCCGGCGGCGCGCTTCCGTTCACGTGCCAGGGCAACCTCAACGGGCTTGCGGTGGAGGGCGGGTACACCCTCGGCTGGGAGCTCGCCTCCGCCGGCGTCGACATCGACCGCGTCGTCGTGCAGGTCGGAGGCGGAGCGCTCGCGAGCGCGGTCGCCGCCGGGCTGCGCGAGGGCGGCCTCACGCCGCGGCTCGACACCGTGCAGACGGAGGGCGCGTGGCCGCTGCGCCGCGCCTTTACCGCAGTCGTCGCCCGCGGCGGCGACACGGCGCTCGCCTACGCGGCGCGGCACAGGCACGAGTTCATGTGGCCCTGGGAGCAGGAGCCGCACAGCATTGCGCACGGCATCCTCGACGACGAGACCTACGACTGGCTCGCCGTCGTCGAGGGGATGCTGCGCAGTCACGGATCCCCGCTCGTCGTCGACGAGCGCGTGCTCCTCGGAGCGAACGCGCTCGCCCGCGGCTCGACAGGTATCCCGGTCGACCCGACCGGATCGGCGGGCTTGGCCGGATTGATCGCGCTACGCGAGCTCGGCGCCGTCGACGACGACGAACGCGTCGCGCTGCTCTTCACCGGCCTGGAACGGGACATCGACGTACGCCGGAGCCAGGCACCCGAGCTCGGCGCGATGGAAGCAAAGGGTGAACCCCTGGTGCCTGGCACCGGAGAACAAGCAAAAGGAGAGAACGATGCGAAGCTTCACCGGACGCGACATCCTGTCGCTCAAGGACTTCGAGCGCGCTGATTTCGAGCGCGTCTTCGAGATCTGCGACGAGCTGGCGCCGATCGCCCGCACGCGGCGCAACACGGACATCCTCAAGCACAAGACGCTGCTGACGGCCTTCTACCAGCCGTCCACGCGCACGCGCATGGCCACCGAGGCCGCGATGCACCGGCTCGGCGGTCACGTCCTCGGCTTCTCGGACGTGAAGAACACGCGCGCCGGCGACTTCTACAAGGAGTCGATGAAGGACACCATCCACATGCTCGAGTTCTACGCCGACGTCATCGCGATGCGGCACTTCGAGCAGGGTGCGCCCGCCGAGGCCGCCCACTGGGCGTCGATCCCGGTCATCAACTGCGGCGACGGCTGGGGCGAGCACCCGACCCAGGTCCTCACCGATCTGTACACGATCAAGAACGAGCTCGGCACGCTCGACGGCCTCACGTATCTGCTCGTCGGCGACATGCGCATGCGGACGATGCACTCGATCCTGTACGCGCTGTCTCAGTTCGACGCGAAGGCGTACGTCGTGGGCCCGCCCGACATGGCGCTCCTGCCCGAGTTCAAGCTCGAGCTCGACGCCCGCAACGTCCTCTACGAGGAGGCGGAGTCGACGGAGGACGTCATCGCCGACTGCGACGTCATCTACATGGAGCCGGTCGTGCAGGCCGACTACACGAAGTCGCGCGACGAGCGCGACGGCGGCGGCTCGATCGCGACGACGCCGAAGACGTACCAGGTGACCCGCGAGCTGCTTCGCGAGAAGGCGAAGACCCGCTCGATCATCCTCCACAGCCTGCCGCGCATGGACGAGCTGCCGAGCGACGTCGACGAGACGCGCCACGCTCGGTACTGGCAGGAGGCGTTCAACGGCGTCGTGCTCCGGATGGCGCTGCTCGCGCTCGTGCTCGGAGAGACGGAGTAGTCGTGGACTTCACCCTCAACGGCGAGCTGGTCTCCGTCGAGCCTCGCGACGGCGAGAGCCTGCTCGAGGTGCTGCGCGAGGACTTCGGGCTGTGCTCGGTCAAGGACGGGTGCGCACCCGAAGGCTCATGCGGCGCGTGCACCGTCATCGTCGACGAGCATGCGGTCGTCGCCTGCGCGCAGAAGGCGGCTCGCGTCGAGGGGAAGTCGGTCATGACGCAGGAAGGGTTGTCGGACGAGGACCGCCGGCTGTGGGGGGACTGCCTCCTCATGGCCGGCGCCTCGCAGTGCGGCTACTGCACGCCGGGCGTTCTCATGAAGACGCACGCATTCCTCGCCAAGCATCCCGAGCCGACCCGCGACGAGGTCAAGCACGCGCTGCTCGGCAACCTCTGCCGGTGCACCGGATACGTGAAGATCATCGACGCGGTGCTGCTCGCCGCCGCCGTTCGCCGCGGCGAGCCGCTCCCCGTCGCCGAGAACGGCCACGTCGGAGCCCGCAGCCCGCGCTATCTCGGCAGGGAGCTCGCGCTCGGCGACAAGCCGTTCGTCGGCGACATGGTCGTTCCGGGGATGCTCCACGGGGCACTCCGGTTCTCCGACCATCCTCGCGCGCGCATCCTCCGGATCGACACGACGAAGGCGGAGGCGCATCCCGGCGTCGTCGGGGTCGCCGTCGCGACGGACGTGCCCGGGCAGCGCAGGCAGGGCTCGCTCACGCCCGACTGGCGGCAGTTCGTCGCCGAGGGCGAGGAGACCGCGTACGTCGGCGACGTGCTTGCTGCAATCGCCGCCGAGACCCGCCATGCGGCGCGCGAGGCTGCCGCGCTCGTCGAGGTCGAGTACGAGGTGCTCGAGCCCGTCACCTCACCGTACGCGTTCGAGGCGCGCATCCTCTCGAAGTCGGAAGTGAAGCGCGGCGACGTCGACGCGGCGCTCGCATCGTCCGCCCACGTCGTCAGCAAGGTCTACAAGACGCAGTTCATCGAGCATGCGTTTCTCGAGCCGGAGTCCGCGCTCGCCGTCCCCGAGGACGGCGGGATGCACGTCTACTCGCAGGGCCAGGGAGTGTGGGACGACCGCCGCCAGATCGCGAGCTTCCTCGGCGTGCCGGAGGCGAGCGTGCGCGTGACCCAGGTGTCCGCCGGCGGAGCGTTCGGTGCGAAGGAGGACCTCAACGTCCAGGCGCACGCGGCGCTGCTCGCGACGCGGACCGGCCGCCCGGTTCGGATCACGCTCACGCGCAAGGAGAGCATGTGCTTCCACGCCAAGCGCCACGCGATGTGGCTCGACTACACGGCCGGCTGCGACGCCGACGGGAAGCTGACCGCGGTGCGCGCACGGATCGTCGGCGACTCCGGCGCGTATGCGAGCGTCGGCGACAAGGTGCTCGAGCGCGCCGCCGGCCACGCCTGCAGCGCCTACTCGGTGCCGAACGTCGACGTCGAGGCCACCGCCGTCTACACGAACAATCCGCCCTGCGGCGCGATGCGCGGCTTCGGCGTCAACCAGTCGAACTTCGCGATGGAGGGCGTGCTCGACCTGCTCGCGCGCGAGATCGGCATCGACGGCTGGGAGATGCGGTGGCGGAACGCGCTCGACGTCGGCGACCGCACGACGACGGGCCAGAAGCTCGGGCCCGGTGTCGGCCTGAAGAAGACCCTGCTCGCCGTCCGCGATGCGTACCGCGAAGCCGAGTTCGCCGGCATCGCCTGCGGGCTGAAGAACGTCGGCATCGGCAACGGCGTGCCGGAGCACGGCCGCGCGGTCATCCGCGTGGAGGACGACGGCACGTTGACGCTCTACCACTCGTGGACGGAGATGGGGCAGGGCGTGCACACGGTCCTGCGCCAGATGGTCTGCGAGGAGCTCGGGCTTCCTTGCGAGCGCGTCCGCGTTCTCGTCGACACCGAACGCGAGCTCGGTGAGGGACAGACGACGGCGTCGCGCGCGACGGTGCTCGGCGGCAATGCCGCCGTTGCCGCAGCACGAAAGCTCGGGGCCGCTCTCGACGGGCGCACGCTCGAAGATCTCGCCGGCCAGGAGTTCGTCGGCGAGTTCACGGTCGACTGGACGACGCCGAACGACGCCGACCAGCCCGTGACGCATCTCGCCTACGGCTGGGCGACGCAGGTCGTCCTCCTCGACGGCGACGGGCATCTGCGCAAGGTGATCGCGGCCCACGACGTCGGCCGGGCGATCAACCCGACGCTGCTCGAGGGCCAGATCGAGGGCGGCGTGCACATGGGCCTCGGCCAGGCGCTGTCGGAGGAGTTCGTCGTCGAGGGCGGCGTTCCGCAGACGCAGACGCTGAAGTCGCTGCACATCATCCCGCCGACCGGCATGCCCGACGTCGAGGTCGTCCTCGTCGAGGAGCCGCAGCCCGAGGGGCCGTACGGCGCCAAGGGCATCGGCGAGGCCCCGCTCGTCCCGACCGCCGCCGCCGTGCGTGCCGCGCTCGAGGCGTTCGACGGCGTCCACCGCACGCAGCTCCCGATGAAGGACTCGCCCGCGGCGATCGCCGCCGTCCCGCACCTCGTCAAGGCGCACGCGTGATCGTCACGTCGCTCGACCCCGTCCGGGTCGTCGACGGCGACCTCTGGGTGGAGGCGGGGCGCATCGCGGCGCCGGGCGAGGGAACGCGCGTCGACTGCGACGGCGTCCTCGTCGTCCCCGGCAACGTCTGCGCGCACACGCACCTGTACTCCGCGCTCGCGCGCGGCATGCCGTACGCGCTCGACGCGCCGGCGAACTTCCTCCAGATCCTCCAGCGGGTGTGGTGGCGACTCGACCGCGCCCTCGACGAGGAATCGGTGCGCGCATCCGCGCTCGCCGGCGGAATGGAGGCGCTGCTCTCCGGGACGACGACGCTCGTCGACCACCATGCGTCGCCGAATGCGATCGACGGCTCGCTCGACGTCATCGCAGACGCGCTCGGCTCGCTCGGCGTCCGCTCCGTGCTCTGCTACGAGACGAGCGACCGCGACGGCCCCGAGCGGGCGCTCGCCGGGATCGAGGAGAACCGGCGCTTCCTCGCGGCGCCGCGACCGCTCGCGCGCGGGATGGTCGGCGCGCACGCGTCGTTCACGCTCTCCGACGAGACGCTGCTCGCGTGCGCCGAGGTGGGGCCGCTCCACGTCCACGCTGCCGAGGACGCCGTCGACCGCGGGGCGGTCGAGCGCCTGTCGCGGCTCGGCATCCTCGACGAGCACACGCTGCTCGCTCACGGCGTCCATCTCGGCGAAGCGGAGCTCGAGACCGTCCGTGACGCGAACGCCACCGTCGCCCACAACCCGCGGTCGAACATGAACAACGGCGTCGGCCGCACGCCGGTCGGCGAGCTCGGGCCGCGGCTCGCGCTCGGAACGGACGGGATCGGCTCCGACATGTTCGAGGAATCGCATGCGGCGTACTTCCGCCTGCGCGAGGACGACCTCTCCGCCTCGCCCGACTGGTCGCTCGCGCGCGTCGGCGAGTCCGCCCGTCTCGCGGGCCGCGTCTACGACGAGCCGCAGCTCGGCGCCCTCGAGCCGGGCGCGCCGGCGGACCTCGTCGTCCTCGACTACCCGGCGCCCGCTCCCGTCACCGATGCGAGCTTCGCCGGCCACTGGATCTTCGCGTTGTCGTCGCGGCACGTCCGCGACGTGATGGTCGCAGGCGAGTGGGTCGTCCGCGATCGCCGGCTCGCCCTCGTCGATCAGGACGAGCTCGCCGCCCGCGCCTGCGAGCAGGCGCAGCGGCTGTGGAATCGCCTGGACGGCATCCCGCCACACCCCTTCGCCCCCAAGGAGCGCACATGGATCGCGTAGCTCTCTACCTCCAGGACAAGCATCCGATTCGCGAGGGCATGCACTACGCCCAGCTCGCCGAGGGGGCGGGCTTCGAAGCGGTGTGGCAGGCGGAGAGCCGCCTCGTGCGCGAGGCGACGGTGCCGATGGCCGCGTTCGCGGCCGTGACCGACCGCATCGCGATCGGCAGCGGCGTCGTCAACACGTGGACGCGCAACGTCGGCCTGCTCGCGGCGACGTTCTCGACGCTCGACGACCTCGCACCCGGCCGCGTCAAGCTCGGCGTCGGCGCGTGGTGGGACCCGCTCGCAGCGAAGGTCGGGATCCACCGCACGAAGCCGCTGACGTGCATGCGCGAGACGGTGGAGGCGGTGCGCCGGCTCCTGGCGATGGAGCGCGTCACGTTCCACGGCGAGTTCGTGCACCTCGACGACGTCGAGATCGACATCGTCCACGGCGACCGCTCGCCGAAGGACGTTCCGATCTACATCGGCGCGACCGCCATGAAGATGATGGAGGTCGCAGGCGAGATCGGCGACGGCGTCCTCCTCAACTACCTCGTCGGCCCCGCGTACAACCGTGAGGCGATGGAGCATCTCGCCGCCGGCGCGGAGCGGGCCGGACGGACCGTCGCCGACATCGACCGCCCGCAGCTCGTCGTCTGCTCGCTCGACGCCGACCGCTCCGTCGCGCTCGATCGTGCGCGCGAGCTCGTCGCGCAGTACCTCGGACAGCAGCCGCATATCATGAAGGCGAGCGGCGTCGACGAGGCGCTGCTCGAGGAGATCGGCGCTGTTCTCACCTGGCCCGCGACACCCGAGCAGATCGAACGAGCGATGGCGCTCGTTCCGGACGAGGTGGTCCAGCTGATCACTGCGTCCGGCACTGCGGACGACTGCCGCGCCAAGGTGCAGGAGTATGTCGACGCCGGCTGCACGTGTCCGGTGCTCTATCCGCTCGGCGACGACGTCGCCGCGATGATCGACGCGTTCGCGACCGTGGGAGTCCGTTGATCGCACTGTCCCCGAGCACGCTCGAGGAGGCACTCGAGGAACGCGCCGCGCATCCCGAGGCGGTGCCCATCGCCGGCGGCACCGATCTCATGGTGGCGGTCAACTTCGGCCGTCTGCGTCCGCCGGCGCTGCTCGACCTGTCGCACGTGCAGGAGCTCAAGCAGTGGCGGCGCGAGAACGGCACCGCGTTCGTCGGTGCGGGGATGACGTTCGCGCGCATCGCGCACGAGCTGCGGGAGTTCCGGCCGCTCGTCGAGGCGTCGCGCTCCGTCGGCTCGCCGCAGATCCGCAACCGGGCGACGATCGGGGGCAACCTCGGTACCGCCTCCCCCGCCGGCGACAGCATTCCGGTGCTCGCCGCGTACGGCGCGAACGTGCTCGTGGCGTCGCGCAAGCGCGAGCGGCTGCTGCCGTGGCACGAGTTCTTCGTCGGTCCGAAGCGCAGTGCGCTCGAGCCCGACGAGCTCATCCTCGGCGTCGAGTGGTCGGCGCTCGACGCGCCGGGATCGTTCGCGAAGGTCGGGACGCGCAACGCCATGGTGATCGCCATCGCCGGCGTGTGCGTGCAGCTCGACCCGGCCGGCCGCTCCGTGCGCGTCGCGCTCGGCTCGGTCGCGCCGACGGTCGTGCGCGCACCCGAGGCGGAGGCGTTCGCAGCCGGCGCGATCTCGTGGGACGAGCCCGACCGGCCGCTCGCGGAGCCGGCAATCGCCGAGTTCGGCCGTCTCGCCGCCGCCGCGGCGGCGCCGATCGACGACGTCCGCGGCTCGGCCTCGTATCGCCGTCATGCCGTCGAGGTGCTCGCGCGGCGCGAGCTCCACTGGGTCGTCGAGGACTGGCGGACGGCATGCTGATCCGCACGACCGTCAACGGCGCCGAGCGCGCGCTCGACGTCTCGCCCGCGATGAGCCTGCTCACGCTCCTCCGCGACGAGCTCGAGCTCACCGGCTCGAAGAACGCCTGCGAGCAGGGCGAGTGCGGCTCGTGCAGCGTCTGGCTCGACGGCGAGCTCGTCTGCTCGTGCCTCGTTCCCGCCATGCAGGCGCACGGCAGCGACGTGCGCACGGTCGAATCGCTCGCGACGAACGGCGACCTCCATCCCGTGCAGGACGCGTTTCTCGCCGCGGGGGCAGTGCAGTGCGGCTTCTGTACGCCGGGGCTCGTCGTCGCCACGGCCGACCTGCTCGCGCGCGACCCGCATCCGACCGACGAGGCGATCCGCGAGGCTCTCGCCGGGAACCTCTGCCGTTGCACCGGCTACCAGAAGATCATCGACGCGGTCCGGCTCGCCGAGGAGGCGATCGCGTGAGCGTCAAGGAGCGCGGCGGCGTCGGCGAGAGCGCCCGGCGGGTCGACGGCGAGCCGAAGGTCACCGGCGAGTACGCATACGGCAGCGACCTGCGCACCGAGAACATGCTCTGGGGCGCGACCGTGCGGGCGCCGCACGCGTCCGCGCGCATCGTGGCGATCCACGCCGAGCCCGTGAGGCACATGGACGGCGTCGCCTGCGTGCTCACCGGGGCGGACCTCGAGCACGCGAAGACGTTCGGCCTCGAGTTCTGCGACCAGCCCGTCCTTGCCGAGGACGTCGTCCGCTACCGCGGCGAGGCGGTCGCGGTCGTCGCTGCGGAGACGTACGAGCAGGCACGCCATGCGGCCGCCTCGCTCGTCGTCGACTACGAGCCGCTGCCGGCGGTGACCGACATGGAGCAGGCGCTCCGGCCGGACGCGCCGCGCGTCCATCACTTCGGCAACGTCCTCCGCCACGTGCACATCGACCACGGCGACCCCGAGAACGCGGTCGCCGACGTATGGGTCGAGGGTTACTACGAGACCGCGATGCAGGACCAGGCCGCGCTCGGCCCGGAGGGCGGCCTCGCCGTCCCGGCCGCCGACGGCGGCATCGACCTGTACGCGGTGACGCAGTGGATCCACATCGACCGGCAGCAGATCGCGCCGTGCCTCGGGCTGCCCGAGGAGAAGGTGCGGATCACGCTCGCCGGAGTCGGCGGCGCGTTCGGATCGCGCGAAGACATCACGATGCAGATCCACGCCTGCCTGCTCGCGCTGCGCACGCACCGCGCCGTGAAGATGGTCTACGGCCGCGAGGAGTCGTTCCACGGGCACGTGCACCGGCATCCGTCGCGCACGTGGCTTCGCCTCGGAGCGACCCGCGACGGGAAGCTCGTCGCCGGCGAGGCCCGGCTCCTCATGGACGGGGGCGCGTATGCGTCGTCGTCGCCGGCCGTCATCAGCAACGCGTCGACGTTCGCCGTCGGACCGTACGAGGTCGAGCACGTGCGCGTCGAGGGGACGGTCGTCTACACGAACAACCCGCCGTGCGGTGCGATGCGCGGCTTCGGCGCGCCGCAGGTCTGCTTCGCGTACGAGGCGGCGATGGACGAGCTCGCCGCTCGGCTCGACATCGATCCGATCGACCTGCGCCTGCGGAATGCGGTGAAGACCGGCTCGGTCCTGCCGACGGGGCAGGTGCTCGACGGCTCGGCGCCGCTGCGCGAGGTGATCGAGCGCTGCCGTGCGATCCCGCTGCCCGAGGAGGCGCCCGTCGCCGGCCGCGACGCCATCGCGTATCCCGGCGGCGCCGGCAACGTCAGCCGCGGCGAGTCGCTCAAGCGCGGCGTCGGCTTCGCGGTCGGCTTCAAGAACATCATGTACAGCGAGGGCTACGACGATGCGTCCGAGGCGACCGTCTCGCTGCGCCCCTCGCCGGCCGGGCCGGTCGCGAGCATCCGCACCGCCGCGGTCGACTACGGCCAGGGGCTGTACACGATCCTCGCGCAGATCGCCCGCACCGAGCTCGGGGTCGAGCAGGTGCTGCTCGAGCCGTCGACGAGCGGGGTCGGCTCGGCCGGCTCGACGTCCGCCTCGCGGCAGACGACGATGACCGGCGGCGCCGTCCTGATGGCGTGCCGGGAGATCCGCGCCGCGCTCGGCGACGAGGAGCTCACCCAGCCGATCACGCGCACGTGCACGTACCACCACCGGTCGACGACCCCGCTCGACGAGCACGGACAGGGGAGCCCGCACGTGAGCTTCGCCTTCGTCGCGCAGCGCGTCGTAGCGGAAGTCGACGAAGAGCTCGGTCTCGTCCGCGTCGTCCAGGTGGCGACGGCGCAGGACGCCGGCCGGGTGCTGAACCCGCAGGGCGCCACCGGCCAGGTCGAAGGCGGCACCGCCCAGGGCCTCGGGCTCGCGCTCACCGAGGAGATCCAGCTCGTAGACGGCGCGATCCGCAACGCCTCCTTCACCGACTACCTCATCCCGACCATCCTCGACGTCGCTCCCGTGGTGACGGAGTTCGTCGAGGTGCCCGAGCTCGACGCGCCGTACGGCGTGAAGGGAATCGGCGAGCTCGCGACGGTCGTGTCGACCGCCGCGGTCGTCGCCGCCCTCCGCGACGCGACGGGCCGCGGGCTGAACCGTGTCCCAGTCCATCCCGACGACCTCGTCGGAATCCGGTCCGAGGCGACGACCTCGGGGCCAGCGCCGGTGCCCGACGTTCCCGGCCAGAAGTCGATCCCCGAGTACCTCGGGCTCGGCCTCGGCCAGTCAATGCTCATGAAAGCGAGTGAGAAATGAACGCAACAGTGGGAGTCGACCGCCGGACGCTGGCCGGCCGCGATTACATCGAGACGATCGACTGGACCGTCCCCGAGCTCGAGGAGACGCTCGCCGTCGCCGCCGAGCTGAAGGCCGCCCGCAAGGCAGGGAAGCCGACGAAGCTCCTCGACGCGAAGACGCTGTACATGCTCTTCCTCGACAAGTCGACGCGCACGCGCAACGCCTTCGAGACCGGCATGACGCAGCTCGGCGGGCACGCGATCTTCCTCGACGCCGACAAGACACAGGTCTCGCACGGCGAGAGCCCCAAGGACACGGCGTTGACGCTCTCCCGCTACGGCGAGGGGATCGCCATCCGCCACGACCTCGCTCCCTACGAGGGCAACCTCTGGATGCGCGAGATCGCGAAGTGGGCGGACATCCCGCTCATCAACCTCCAGTGCGACGTCGACCATCCGACGCAGACGCTCGCTGACCTCATGACGCTCCGCGAGCATCGCGGCGAGAACCTCAGCGGCCTCAAGGTCGCGATGACGTGGGCGTACGCACCGTCGTACGCGCGGCCGCTGTCGGTGCCGCAGGGCGTCGCGACGCTCTTCCCGCGCTTCGGCATGGACGTCGTCATCGCGCACCCGCCGGGCTTCGACCTGATGCCCGAGGTGCTCGAGAAGGCGCAGGCCGCCGCCGCCGAGGCGGGAACGACGATCACGTTCGCGGACAGCATGGACGAGGCGTTCGAAGACGCCGACGTCGTCTATCCGAAGTCGTGGGGGCGCCTCGACGCGTTCTCCGACGAGTCGAAGGCGCTCGCCGAGTCCGGCGCGTTCTCCGACTGGATCGCCGACGAGCGGAAGATCGGCCTCGCTTCGGACGACGTCCTCTATCTCCACTGCCTGCCGGCCGACCGCGGCCGTGAGGTCACCGACGCCGTCATGGACGGCCCCCATTCCGTCGTCTGGGACGAGGCGGAGAACCGCATGCACATCGGCAAGGCGCTCATGGCCTTGACGATGGGCGGTTACGGGACCGTCTGATGCCTGCCCGTAAGCGGGCCGTCGTCGCAATCGGCGGCAACTCGCTCATCAAGGACCGGCAGCACCAGTCCGTCCGCGACCAGTACATCGCGGCGGGCGAGACCTGCGTGCACGTCGCGTCGATGATCACCTCGGGCTGGGACGTGGCGATCAGCCACGGCAACGGCCCGCAGGTCGGGTTCATCCTCCGCCGGTCGGAGATCGCCGCGC
Source organism: uncultured Actinomycetes bacterium (assembly GCA_963753295.1). Lineage (GTDB taxonomy): Bacteria > Actinomycetota > Thermoleophilia > Gaiellales > Gaiellaceae > Palsa-739. The sequence goes on from CAVWBZ010000020.1 coordinate 184,816, forward strand.
ACGAGCTGCACGAGATCCCGCTCGACGTGTGCGGCGCCGACAGCCAGGGTGCGATCGGCTACGCGCTCGCGCAGAACCTCGAGAACGACTTCCACCGGCTCGGGATGGACCGGCACTCGGTTGCCGTCATCACGCAGACCGAGGTGGCGGCCGACGATCCCGCGTTCTCGCACCCGACGAAGCCGATCGGCTCCTTCATGGACGAGGACGCCGCCAAGCGCCGTCGCGAGCAGGACGGCTGGGACGTCGTCGAAGATGCGAACCGCGGCTGGCGCCGCGTCGTCGCGTCGCCGATGCCGCTGCGGATCGTCGAGGAGGACGCGATCCGGACGCTCATCGAGAACCGGTTCGTCGTCGTGTCGGTCGGCGGCGGGGGCATCCCCGTCGTCGCCGACGCCGACGGGAACCTCAACGGCGTCGCCGCGGTGATCGACAAGGACCTCGCGAGCGCCCTGCTCGCGAACACCATCGGTGCGGAGCTCCTCGTCATCACGACCGCGGTCGACAAGGTCGCGCTCGACTTCGGTACGCCGCACGAGACGTGGATCGACCGCATGACGCTCGCGGAGGTGAAGGAGCACCTCGCCGAGGGGCGCCACTTCGCGGCCGGAAGCATGAAGCCGAAGATCGAAGCGGTCGTGCAGTTCCTCGAGCGCGGCGGGTCGACGGCGATCATCACCGACCCGGAAAGCGTCGAGCGCGCGCTGAAGGGAGAGGGCGGAACGACGATCGTGCGCTAGAGGAACGCGGCGCGAGCTGGAGAACAACCGACCGGAGTGTCCACCGGCCAGACAGCGGATCTGGAGCATCGTCGCGCGCAGCTGCACGGTGCGTTCGGCAACGACGCGTTCGGGCGCCTGGCCGAGAAGGCCGCGCGGTTCTTCGGCACGCCGCAGTACATCCTCGGGCAGACCGTCGCCGTTCTCGCCTGGGTGGTGGTGAACTCCACGCAGCTCCATTTCGGCTGGGCGTGGGACGTCTACCCGTTCATCGCCCTCAACCTGCTCTTCTCGCTCCAGGCCGCCTATGCGGCGCCGCTGATCCTCCTCGCCCAGACGCGGCAGGCGGACCGCGACAAGCTGCACTCCGACCGAATCGAGAAGGGCCACAGCCGGCTCGAGCGCGCCGCGAAGTCCGAGACCGACAAGATCCTCGAGCTCCTCCAGTCGAACACCGAGCTCACGGCGCAGGACAAGCAGCTCACGGAACAGGTCGCCGACCTGACGAGGCAGATCCACGCGCTGCTCACCAAGCAGGGCGGCCCGTAAGCCGGCTCCCTTCGTCGTGGGCGCCGAGGGCGTGCCAGCTGAGCACTGCGGCGGCGGCGAGAGCGACCCCGGCGAGGCCGAAGCCCTCGCGCGGCCCGACGAGCTGCGTCACCACGCCGGCGACGAGGCCGGTCACCGGGGTCAGCCCGGGGAGGATCGTCGTCCAGAGACCCATCACACGGCCGCGCAGGTTCGGCTCCGGCTGCAGCTGCACGAGCGCGTTCGCGAGCGCGATGAGCCAGATGGAGAAGAAGCCGACGAGGGCGATGAACAGGAACCCGAGCACGACGTTCGGAGCGCATGCGACGGCGAGCACGGCCGCGGCCGTGAGCAGGCAGAGGAGACGGATGAGCCGCCCGCTCGGCTCGCCGCCCGACCGCGCCGCGGCGTAGCCGCCGGGCAGCGCGCCGGCGCCGAAGACCGCCATCAGGGCGCCGTAGCCGCCACCGCCGAGACCGAACGTCCGCGAGGCGAGAACGGGGAGCGCGACGCCGAGGTTGAAGACCATCCCGGATGCGCCGGCGATGAGGAGGCAGGCGACGATCGCCGGCGAGCGACGCACGTACCGGAGCCCCTCCCGAATCGCCGCCCGTGTGACCGGGACGACGGCGTGGCTCTGCGGACGGAACCGCAGGAGGACGAACAGCGGCAGCGCGTACGCGACCGCGTTCGCGTAGAAGCAGGCGGCGACGCCGAGGGTGGCGATCATGGCGCCGCCGACCGCGGGACCGAGCACGCGCGACGCGTTCATGATTACCTCGAAGAGCCCGACGGCGCTCTGAACGCGCTCTCGCCCGACGAGCTCGACGACGTACAGCTGCCGCGCCGGCTGGTCGAAGGCGAGGACGAAGCCGTTCGCGACGGAGATCGCGAACACCATCCAGACGCGGATGACGCCGGATGCGGTGAGCGAAGCGAGAAGGAGCGCGAGGGCGGCCGCCGTCGCGTTCGTCCCGATGAGGGCGCGCCGATGGTCGAGCCGGTCGAGGAGCGACCCCGCCCACGCGCCTCCGAGGAGCACCGGCGTGAACATCGCCGCCGTGACGAGCCCGAGGTCGATGCCGCTTCCGGTCAGCCGCAGGACGAGCCACGCCGTCCCGACGCCCTGGGCCATCGCGCCCGACCCGGAGAGCGTCTGCGCGAAGAACCACCAGCGGAAGGCGGGGATGCGAAGCGACGCGAACGCGCCGGCGCCTCGCGGGGACGTCATCGGCTCAGGCCCAGTCGGGCAGGTCGAGCCCCTGCTCCTCGACCATGCGCGCGACACCGGGCAGCGCGAGCGTGCGGAGGAAGTGTGCGCGCAGGTGCGGCCGGTCCCACGCGGCGGGCTCGAGTCGCCGGCCCCAGCGCGTGAGCATGAAGAGGAAGAGATCGGCGGCCGTCCGGTGCTCGGCGACGAGCCACTCGCGGCCGTCGAGCGCGCCGTCCATCAGGTCGTAGATGCGGCCGGCTTCGGCGCGGGCGACGTCGCCGACGCTCCCGTCGCCGTACCGCTCCGGGTAGAAGAAGCGCAGCATCGTCGTCTGCAGCGTGTTCGTCATGAACACGAGCCGCGCGTAGAGCTGGGCTCGGTCGGCCGGCGCGAGCCGCGCCTCCGGATACCGGTCGGCGAGGTAGAGGAGGATCGCCGCCGACTCGGTGACGACGACGTCGCCGTCGACGAGCGTCGGCACGACGCCGAGCGGGTTGAGCGCGCGGTACGCGGGGTCGGACTGCGCGGTGTCGCGGTCGATCTCGACGAGCTCGTACTGGACGCCGATCTCAGCGAGGGCAGCGTGCGGCGCCATCGCCGCGCTCCCCGGCCGCCAGTAGAGCTTCACGTCGCCTCGGCGGCGGCGGGCGCGGCGGCGTCCGGCGTTCCGCCGGCCATGCGCAGGCCGATCTCCTCGATGCTCTCGCGGTCGGCGACCTCCGAGAGCTGCCCCTCGTACATGACGACGACGCGGTCGTTGAGGGCGAGGATCTCGTCGAGGTCCTCGCTGAAGAGGAGCACCGCCGTTCCGCGCGCGGCGGCGTCGAGCAGATACGAGTGCACGGTCGCGACCGCGGACACGTCGAGGCCGCGCGTCGGCGAGGCGGCGATGAGCACCTTCATCTCGCCGGCGAACTCGCGCGCGATGACGACCTTCTGGAGGTTCCCGCCGGAGAGGTTCGCCGCCTGCACGTCCGGCCCGGGCGCCCTGATGTCGAAGTCGGCGATCGCCTTCTCCGCGTTCTCGCGCATCTTCCGCAGCCGGAGGAACGGCCCGAACGAGCTCTCGCGGTACGAGCGCAGCTCGAGGTTCATCGCGAGCGAGAGGCTGGGGGAGACGCCCGTGCCGAGCCGGTCCTCGGGGACGTAGCGGATGCCCGCGTCGAAGGACGCGCGGACGTCACCGAGCTTGAGGGACTTCCCGTCGACGCGAATCGATCCCTTCGTCGCCGGCCGCACGCCCGCGATCGTCTCCGCGAGCTCGCGCTGTCCGTTGCCGGCGACACCCGCGACGGCGACGACCTCGCCGGCGCGGAGCGTGAGCGCGACGCCCTTCACCGCGGCGGCGCCGCGGTCGCCCTGCGCCCAGAGGCCGTCGAGCTCGAGCACGTCGGCTCCCGTGTCGCGCCCGTTCGCCGGGCGCTGCGCCGTCTCGACGTCGTGGCCGATCATGAGCGACGCGAGCGACTGCGGCGTCGCGCCGGCCGTCGGCACGGTGGTGATCGACTTTCCCGCTCTCAGCACTGTGACACGGTCGGAGACGGCCATCACCTCGTGCAGCTTGTGCGAGATGAAGATGACCGTCCGGCCCTCGGCGGCGATCTCGCGCAACGTCAGGAAGAGCGTGTCTGCCTCGTCGGGCGTGAGCACGGCGGTGGGCTCGTCGAGGATGAGCACGCGCGCGTCCTGGTAGAGGGCGTTGAGGATCTCGACGCGCTGCTGCTCGCCGACGCCGAGCTGCCACACGTGTGCGTGCGGGTCGACCGGCAGGTGGTAGCGCTCGCCGAGCGCCCGCACCTGGCTTTCGACGGCGCGCGGGTCGATGCGGAAGCGGCGGCCCGCACCGCGCTTGTCGCCGAGCACGAGGTTCTCGGCGACGGTGAACCGCTCGACGAGCCGGAAGTGCTGGTGCACCATGCACACGCCGGCGTCGATCGCGTCGCGCGGAGAAGCGAAGGCGACCCGTTCGCCGAACAGGTCGATCTCGCCCTCGTCGGGGTGGTAGAGCCCGGTGAGGACGTGCGAGAGCGTCGACTTGCCGGCGCCGTTCTCGCCGAGCAGGGCGTGCACCTCGCCGGGCGCGGCCTCGAAGTCGACCCGGTCGTTTGCGAGAACGCCGGGGAAGCGCTTCGTGATCCCGCGCATCGACACGGCCGGCTGCGTCATCAGTGCTCCTCGCGCACGTACGCGACGCCGAGCGCCGAGGGCGCACCGAGCCGGCGCCGCGCCGTCCCGGACGAGACGACCACGAGGACGAGGACGGTCATGACGTACGGCAGCGCGTTCGTCCACAGCACGGTCGGTCCGAGGCTGATGTTGCGTGCCTGGAGCTGCGGGGCGAGCGCCTGCAGGGCGCCGAAGAAGTACGCGCCCACGAGGCAGAGCTCGGGCCGCCAGAACGCGAAGATGACGAGTGCGATCGCGATCCAGCCCGCCCCGCCGGTGATGCCGTCCACCCATTGCGGCGTGATCGCGAGCGTGACCGTGGCGCCGGCGACGCCTGCGAACGCGCCGCCGACGAGCGTGTGCGCGTACCGGTACGCGGTGACGTTGATGCCCATCGTGTCGGCGGCGGCCGGCGATTCCCCGACGGCGCGTACGTTCAGGCCGGGTCGTGTCCGCGACAGGTACAGGGCGACGCCGATGACGCACAGCCACGAGACGTAGACGAGGATGTTCTGCCCGAAGAGGATCGGGCCGACGACCGGGAGCTTCTGCATCCCGGCCGGCAGGGGTGCGTGGAAGTTGTGCGACGCCGGCAGGTCGGCGAGGTTCAGGTCGTTGCCGAGATACGACGACAGGCCGGCGGCGCCCGCGAAGATCGTGAGCGCGAGGCCGGAGACGATCTGGCTCGCGCGCAGCGTGATGACGAGGAACGCATGGATCGCGGCCATGAGCGTCCCCGCCAGCGCAGCGACGAGAACGGCGAGCGCGAGCGTCAGCCCCGTGTTCGCGTGCACGCGCTGCACGGTCCAGAAGCCCATGACGGCGCCGACGAGCATCATCCCCTCGACGCCGAGGTTGAGCACGCCGGAGCGCTCCGCGAGGAGCTCGCCGAGCGCTGCGAAGAGGAGCGGCGTCCCGTAGGCGACGCCGGACGCGATGAGGACGACGAGGAGCGAGTTGTTCATGCGGCGGGCTCCGCCGCGCGGGCGGCCGTCGGCGCGACGACCTTCGGCTTGCGGGTGACGCGAATGCGATGGCGCGTGAGGATCTCGCCGCCGAGCGCGGAGAAGAGGATGATCCCCTGGATGACGCCGACGAGGCCCGCCGGGAAGCTCGGGCCCTGCAGCGTGTTGCCGGCGTTCTCGAGCCCGCCGAGAAGGAAGGCGATGACGACGACGGCGAAGGGGTTGTAGCGGCCGAGGGCCGCGACGACGATGCCCGTATAGCCGTACCCGATCTTCTGGAGGCCGTTCGGGTCGCCGTCGAGCGCGTGGCTGAAGTCGCCGATCTGGCTGACGCCGCCGAGGCCCGCGATCGCGCCGGAGATCCCCATGACGGCGAGGATCTTCCGCCGCATGCGGACGCCCGCATAGCGTGCGGCGCGCGGCGAGTCCCCGAGGACCTGCGCCTCGAAGCCGAAGCGGGTGCGCTTGTACAGCACCCAGAGCACGATCGCCGCGAGCACGGCGAAGAACGCGCCGAGCGGGACCGTCGTCCCGCCCTGGACGTGGAGCGTCCAGCCGGGCCAGACGGCCGAGTGCGGCAGCGGCTTCCCGGTCGGGAACACGCTCGCGTTGAAGCCCTTCGTCTGCCGCCAGTACGACTGGCTCTCGAAGACGAGGTACGTGAGGATGAGCCCGGCGACGTAGTTGAGGAGCAGCGAGGTGAGGATCTCGTTCGTCTTGAAGAAGGCGCGCAGGATCCCCGGGATGAGCGCCCACAGGAAGCCGCCGAAGCAGCCGGCGACGACCATGGCCGCGATGACGAACGGGGACGGGCCGCCGCGGCTGCCGAGGTAGAGGCCGGCGGCCGCGCCGAAGATCCCACCGAGGTACATCTGGCCCTCGGCGCCGATGTTGTAGAGCTTCATGCGGAAGGCGGCCGCCGCGGCGAGGCCCATGAACGCGAGCGGCGTCGCGACGATCAGCGTCTGGTCGATCGATCCCTGCTGGAGGAAGGCCGCGTCGAACAGCAGGCGGTATGTCGAGACCGGGTTGTGGCTCGTCGCGAGCAGGACGAGCGCGGCGACGAGGAACGCGAAGATGACGGACCCGATCGGGACGGCGACGATGAGCCAGCGCGGCCGCCGCAGCCGCTGCTCAACGCTGATCCGCACGCTCGTCTCTCATCCCGCTCGGAGGCAACGAGGGGAGGGGCGCCGAAGCCGGCGCCCCTCCCGCGATGCATTAGCCCTTCGGGCTCCCGATGACGCCCTTCACGAACCAGTTCATGCCGTACAGGCTGTTCGCGCCGCCCTTGAGGACGTCCATCTTGACGCCCTTCGCAACGCGCAGCTTGCCGCTCTGGTCGTAGAGCGGGCCGGTGAACTCGTAGAACGTGCCGTTCTCGATCTTCTTCTCGACCGCGGCGATCTTGGCCTTGTCGGCCGCCGTGACGCCCGGCCCGTACGGGGCGAGCTTCGTGAAGCCGTCGTTGATCGTGCCGTAGTAGAAGCCCGGCTTCCACGTGCCCGCCATGGCTTCCTTGACGCGCTTCAGGTAGTAGAGGCCCCAGTTGTAGACCGACCCTGTCAGCCACGACTTGGGCGCGAACTTCGACGCGTCGCTGTCGTAGCCGACCCACGGAAGGTTCTGCGACTCGGCGTACTGGCCGGTTGCCGGGGAGTCGACGTTCTGTCCGAGGACGTCCACGCCGGCCGAGACGAGGCCCTGCGCCGCCTTCTTCTCACCGGCCGGGCTGAACCAGGAGTGCGTCCACACGACCCGGACGGTCGCGCCGGGGTGGGCGTACTGGGCGCCGAGCGCGAACGCGTTCGCGTGCCGGACCACTTCGGGGATCGGGAACGCGAGGACGTCGCCGATCTTGCCCGTCTTGCTCGCATAACCGGCGGCCATGCCGGAGAGGAAGATCGTGTCCTCGGCCCGGCCGAAGTACTCCGAGACGTTCTTGGAGACGAGCGTCCCCGTCGCCTGCTCGAACAGGATGTTCGGATACTTCGCCGCGATCGCCGGCGTGATGTAGCCGTACGACGTCGCGAAGATCATCTTGTAGCCCTGGGCGGAGAGGCTCGCGACGGTCTGGTTGAACTGCGACCCGACTGCGATGTTCTCCTTGTAGGTCGTCTGGACGTTGCTGCCGAGCATCTTCTGCACGTACAGCCTGCCCTCGTCGTGCGCCTGGGACCAGCCGCCGTCGTTGTGCGGGCCGACGTAGATCCACGCCACCTTGAACGGCGACGATGCCTTCGTGTGCCCCGAGCTTGCTCCGGCGAACACGAGCGCGACGGCCCCGATCGTCAGGAGCAGTGTCGCGAGCGCGAGCTTGCGCCTTCTCATTGGTTCCTCCTAGTCAGTCTTCCGGAGGCGATCGACGTCCCACCGGCGATTTCACGCGGCCTGCCAGTCGGGGATAACGTTGTCGCCATCTGTACCTCCGTCCAGGGCCGAAGCGACCACGGACCTACCGCCACCTCAATCTCCGCTTCACAGCCGTGAGAGCCATCGTTGGAGTCACTGACCGCCGCGCGGCGAACTACCGAGGTCATCCTGCCTAGGACAATAAACCGGGACGCGATCGATCTACTAGGCGAGCTGGTCGCCATCGACTCCGTGAATCCCGGATATAGCGAGGGCGGCGCCGGAGAAGCCGCGATCGCGGCGTTCGTGGCCGGGTGGCTCGAGCGCGCCGGGCTCGAGGTGCGGGTGGAGGAGGCGGCTCCGGGCCGCCCGAACGTCGTCGCCAGGGCCCCGGGCCGGGGCGGCGGCAGGACGCTGCTCCTCAACGGCCACGTCGACACCGTCGGCTACGCCGGCATGAGCGAGCCGCTCGTGCCGCGCGTCGAGGGCGGGCGCCTGTACGGACGCGGCGCCTGCGACATGAAAGCGGGGCTCGCCGCCATCATGCTCGCCGGGGCGCACGCCGCCCGTACGCGGCCCGCCGGCGACGTCGTCGTCGCAGCGGTCGTCGACGAGGAGCTGACCTCGCTCGGGAGCGAGGCGGTGGCGGGGACGATCGCGGCCGACGGGGCCGTCGTCGCCGAGCCGACGGATCTCGCGATCGGCGTCGCGCACCGCGGCTTCGTGTGGCTCGAGGCGGAGACGGCCGGCCGCGCGGCGCACGGCTCCCGCCCCGATCTCGGCGAGGACGCCGTCGTCGCCATGGCGCCGGTCCTGGCCGGGATCGGACGGCTCGACCTCGCCCTCCGGAACGGGACGGCGCATCCGCTCGTCGGCACCGCCTCCGTGCACGCGTCGACGATCGCGGGCGGCGGGGAGTGGTCGACGTACCCCGATCGGTGCCGCCTCGACGTCGAGCGCCGCACGCTTCCCGGCGAGACGCCCGACGGCGTCGCGGACGAGCTCCGCGCTCTCCTGCCGGAGAGCGGCAGCGTGCGCGTCGCGTTCGTCCGCGAGCCGCTCGAGACCGCCGCCGACGAGCCGCTCGTCGAGGCGCTGCACCGCGCCGCGGGGACGGAGCTCGTCGGCATGCCGTTCTGGACGGACGCCGCGCTCTTCGCCGCCGCCGGCGTGCCGAGCGTCGTGTTCGGACCGGGCGGGGGCGGGCTGCACGAGCTCGTCGAATGGGCCGATCTCGACCAGCTCGACCGGGCGGTCGCCGTGTTCGCCGAGCTCGTCGACACGTTCTGCGCGTGAGGACGAAAGCCGAGCTGCGGGCGGAGCTCGTGGGCCGGCGCCGGGGGCTGCCGGCCGGCGAGGTGGAGTCGTCGAGCCGCGCGATCGCCGAGCGCGTCGTCGCGGCCGTCGACTGGCCGGCGGTCCGGCGGATGCACGTGTATGCGCCCGTCGCCGCGTGGGGCGAGGTCGACACCGATCCGATCGTCTCCGTCGTGCAGGCGCGCTGGCCGCGGGTCGTCGTCGAGCGGGCCGGCCCCGAGAAGGATCAGCCGATCCCGTCGGCGTCGTTCGACCTCGTCGTCGTCCCGGTCGTCGGCTTCGACCGGGAGAACAACCGCCTTGGACTCGGCGGCGGCTGGTACGACCGCTTCCTCGCCGCCCAGCCGGCGGCGTTGAAGATCGGCGTCGCCTACGCGTGGGCGCTCGTCGAGGAGGGGCTGCCGGTCGAGCCGCACGACGTCCGGCTCGACCGCGTCGTCACCGACGGACTGGTTTGAGCTCCTCGCCGAAGCGCGCCCGCTTCACGAACTGACCGATCCCGGGCTCGGCGACGAGCTCGTCGTTCTCGACGAGGACGTTGCCGCGGAGCATGACGATCTCCGGCGCGCCGGTGACCGTCGTGCCCTCGTAGAGGTTGTAGTCGGCCTTCGAATGGTGCGTCTTCGCCGAGATCGTGTGCTCCTTCTCCGGGTCGAAGATCACGATGTCGGCGTCGGCGCCCGGCGCGATCGTGCCCTTGCGCGGATAGAGGCCGAACAGCTTCGCGGCGTTCGTCGAGAGCAGCTCCACCATCCGGTTGAGCGAGATCCGGCCCTCGTTCACGCCGAAGTGGTGGATCATGAGCAGCCGGTCCTCGACGCCGGGCGCGCCGTTCGGGATGAGCGCGAAGTTGTCCTTGCCGAGCGTCTTCTGGTCGCTCATCCGGAACGAGCAGTGGTCGGTCGAGATCGCCGACAGCTGGTCGGTGCGGACCGCGTCCCACAGGATCGGCTGGTTCGACTTGTCCCGGACGGGCGGCGAGAAGACCGCCTTCGCGCCCTCGAAGTCCGGCTTGTCGAGGTACGTGTCGTCGATGAAGAAGTACTGCGTGCACGTCTCGCCCCACACGGGCCAGCCGAGGGCGCGCGCGCGGGCGATGGGCTCGACCGCTTCCTTGCACGTCACGTGCACGACGTAGAGCGGGCTGCCGGCGACGTGCGCGAGCTGGATGGCGCGGTTCGTCGCCTCGCCCTCGAGCTGCGGCGGGCGCGTCTTCGCGTGCCAGCGCGGCTCGAGGTTCCCGTCCGCGACCGCCTGCTTGACGAGGATGTCGATCGCGTCGCCGTTTTCGCCGTGGATCATCGCGAGCGCGCCCGTCTCGCGCGCGAGCTGGAAGACCTTGAACATCGTCGCGTCGTCGACCATGAGGACGTTCTTGTAGGCGAGCAGCATCTTGTAGGACGTGACGCCCATGTCGGGAAGCGTCGCGAGCTCCTCGAGCGAGCCGCCCTCCTCGAGGTCGATGACGATGATGTGGAAGCCGTAGTCGATGACGGCCTTGCCGTTCGCCTTCGCGTGCCACGTCTCGATGCCCTCCGTGAACGAGTGGCCGCGGACCTGGTTCGCGAAGTCGATGTGGCACGTCGTGCCCCCGAACGCGCACGAGGTCTGGCCGGACTGGAAGTCGTCGGCCGTGACCGTGCCGCCGAACGGCATGTCGAAATGCGTGTGCGGGTCGATGCAGCCCGGCAGGACGTACTTCCCGCGCGCATCGATGACCCGGTCGGCGTCGACGTCGAGCGACTCGCCGATCATCGTGATCGTCTCGTCGGCGACATACACGTCTGCGACGTAGTCGTCGCTGCCGGTGATGATCCGGCCGCCTTCGATCAGTACGGACATCGGGCTTCCTCCGTCGTTCGCTGTGACCGGACTCTAGCCACTTGTCGTAGGTGGAAAATTCTGATGGGCCGGGCTGCCGGAGGGCGGAAAACCAGGGCCGATGACAACGTTGTCTACGGACGTCGCCGCGCTGCTCGAGGCGCGCGCGATCCACAAGCGCTTCGGCCGCGTCGTCGCGCTCCGCGAGGCGAACTTCCAGCTCGCCCACAACGAGGTCCACGCCATCGTCGGCGACAACGGCGCCGGCAAGACGACGTTCATCAAGGTCATCTCCGGCGTCCACCGGCCGGACGGCGGCGAGCTGCTGCTCGAGGGCGAGCCCGTGGAGATCGCGAACCCGCGCGCGGCGCGGCAGCTCGGGATCGAGACGACCTACCAGGATCTCGCCCTCGCCGACCATCTCGACGCAGCCGCGAACCTCTACCTCGGCCGCGAGGAGTACCTGCCGCCGCCGCTCGGCTGGTTCGGCTTCCTCGACCGGCGGGCGATGCGCAAGGGGGCGGAGGACGCGATGAAGCGCCTGAAGATCGGCATCCAGTCGGTCGAGGAGCCGGTGCTGAGCCTCTCGGGCGGCCAGCGCCAGGCGGTCGCCGTCGCGCGCGCCATCGCGTGGGGCACGCGCATCGTGATCATGGACGAGCCGACTGCCGCCCTCGGCGTGCGCGAGTCCGGCATGGTGCTCGAGCTCATCCGCGAGGTGCGCAACCAGGGCCTCGCGGTGATCATGATCAGCCACAACCTGCCCGAGGTGTTCGCGGTCGCGGACCGCATCACCGTGCTCCGCCTCGGCCGGACGATCACGACGCTCGTCCGCGAGGAGACGACCCTCGAGTCGGTCGTCGGGATGATGACCGGGGCAGTCTCGGTGGCGGCGTGATGCATGCGCGGCCGACGATGAGCGACGTCGCGCACACCGCAGGCGTGAGCCTGAAGACGGTGTCACGCGTCGTGAACGGCGAGCCCGTGCGGCCCGAGACGGCCGCGACGGTCCATGAGGCGATCCGCGCGCTCGGCTTCCGCCGCAACGAGGCTGCGCGGACGCTGCGCAGCCGGGAACGCACGCGCATGGTCGGCCTCGTCATCAAGGATCTCGCGAACCCCTTCTACTCTGCGATCGCGCGCGGCGTCGAAGAGGTGTTGCGCACGCGCAACGTGCTCGTCATCGCCGGCAGCTCGGACGAGGATCCCCGGCGCGAGCGGGAGCTCTCGCTGCTCCTCTGCGAGCGCCGCGTCGACGGCCTCTTGATCGTGCCGACCGGCGAAGCGCACCGCTACCTGCTGCCCGAGCTCGATGTCGGCATGCACGCGGTCTTCATCGACCGCCCGCCGGGCGACATCGAGGCGGATCTCGTGCTGCTCGACAACGTCGGCGGCGCGCGCAGCGCGGTCGAGCACCTGGTCGCCCGCGGGCACCGGCGGGTCGCGATGGTCGGCGACGACATGGCGATCTTCACGGCGCGGGAGCGCTGGCGCGGATTCTGCGACGCGCTCGCCGACGCGGGCTGCTCCGTCGACGAGACGCTCGTGCGCGTCGGCATCCACGACTCCGCGACCGCGGAGCGCGTCGTGCACGAGCTGCTGGCGCTCGCGGATCCTCCGACGGGCATCTTCGCGGGGAACAACCGGATCGCCGCCGGCGCCGTGCGCGCGCTCGCCGAGACCGCTGCGTCCGCGGAGCTCGTGAGCTTCGACGATCTCGAGCTCGCCGACGTCCTCTCGGTGCCGGTGAGCGCCGTCTCCTACGACCCGGCCGACCTCGGCCGCCGCGCCGCCGGGCTCCTCTGCCGGCGGCTGGACGGCGACGTCGCTCGACCGCAGCGGATCGTGCTGCCGACGGCGCTCGTCGACCGCCTGCCGCTGGAGGTGGGCGCATGAAGCCGATCCTCCTGCCGCCGAACCAGCAGCCGCACTTCTACCGCGGCGGCGCCGCCATCGCGAGCTTCCGCGGCCTGTCTCCGAACGGGGACCACGTGCCCGAGGACTGGCTCGCGTCCACGACTGCGCGGTTCGGCGACGGCGACCGGGGCCTGACGGTGCTGCCGGACGGACGCCGGCTTCGCGACGCCGTCGCGACCGACGCGGCCGCGTTCCTCGGCCCCCGGCACGTCGCCCGCTTCGGCGCCGACCCGGCCGTCCTCGTGAAGCTGCTGGACGCCGGCGAGCGCCTGCCGGTGCACGCGCATCCGGATCGCGCCTTCGCGCACGAGCATCTCGGCTCCGTCTACGGCAAGTCGGAGGCGTGGTTCGTCGTCGCCGCTGCGCCGGATGCGCACGTGCACGTCGGCTTCCGCACCGACGTCGACCGCGAGACGCTTGCCGGCTGGGCCGGCGGCGAGGACGCGGACGCGATGCTCGACGCGCTGCACGCGATCCCGGTCGCCGCCGGCGACTGCATCTACGTGCCGGCGGGGACGTTGCACTCGATCGGCCCCGGCGTGCTCATCGTCGAGGTGCAGGAGCCGTCCGACCTCGGCGTGCTGCTCGAGTGGTCCCGCTTCGGCCTCGAGTCCGCGCAGGCGGACATGGGGCTCGGCCTCGACACCGCGCTCGAGTGCATACGGCGCAGCGCGATCGGCGAGGACGAGCTTGCGGGCATGGGCGGAAGCGCGCTGCCGCCCGCCGCGGCGGCGTTCTTCCGGGCCGAGTGGCTCCGGTCGGAGCATGTCGTTCCGCTCGAACAGGGTTACTCCGTCATCGTCGTCACGGGCGGCGCCGGCCGGCTCGAGACCGAGGGCGGCACGCTCGAGGTTCGCCGCGGCTCGGTCGTGCTCGTTCCCTACGCCGCCGGCGCCGGCGAGCTATCCGGCCCGCTCACCGTCGTCCGGTGCGCACCGCCGAGCGGGGGCGAGCGATGACCGTCACGCAGCACGAGCCCGCCCGGGTCGAGGCCGAGAACGGGAACGGGAACGGCTACGTGCCCGAGCCGGAGGCGACGTCGAGCCGCAGGCAGCAGGCGCTGTACCTCCTCAGCCGTTCGTGGCTCTTCCTCTTCCTCATCTGCCTGATCGTCCTCTTCTGGCAGTGGGCGCCGCCCGCGACGTTCCTCACCTGGTCGAACCTCTCGCAGATCGCGCTCTACACGTCCGAGGTCGTGCTGCTCGCGATCGGGGAGACGTTCGTCATCACGACGGCGGGGATCGACCTCTCCATCGGCGGCATCCTCTTCTTCTCCGGCGTCGCCGGCGGCGAAGTGATGCTCGCTCTGTCCGGGTCGAGCGCGCAGACGCTCGCCGGGAGCTACCCGCATGCCGCCCGCGCGCTTCCGGTCGGCATCGCGGTCTGCATCGTCGCCGGCGGGACGTGGGGGCTCATCAACGGCTTGATCATCACGCGGCTGAAGCTGCCGGCGATCATCGTGACGCTCGGGACGATGGCGATGACGTTCGGCTTCGGCGACCTGATCGACGGTGGGTCGTACCTGCCGGCGCCCGTTCCCCCCGGGCTCACGCACGGATTCGGCTCGGGGAAGCTCCTCGGCCTCTACTACCCGATCTGGCTCGCGCTCGTCGTCCTCGTCGTCGCGCACCTCGTGTACCACTACACGCGCTTCGGCCGCTACACGTCGGCGATCGGGTCGAACGAAGAAGCAACGCGCCGGACCGGCATCGCCGTCGACCGGCACATCGTCAAGGTGTACGCGCTCTGCGGCCTACTCGCCGGCACCGCGGCCGTCATCGACCTCGCGATCTTCACGAACACGACGTCGGTCGCGCACCAGGGGGACAACCTGAGCGCCATCAGCGCCGTCGTCATCGGCGGGACGAGCGTGTTCGGCGGGGTCGGGACGATCCTCTTGAGCGCGGTGGGTGCATTCATTCCGACCGTCCTGCAGAACGGCCTCGTCATCAAGAGCGTGCCGCCGTTCTGGCAGGAGGTCGTCGTCGGGATGACGATCGTCGTCGCCGTCTACCTCGACCAGCTGCGCCGCCGGCGCATCAATCGATGAACAGGGAGGTGGCTCCAAGAACGCACGAGTGGAGGTTCTGGAAGCTGTCGATGCTCCGTCTCGAGGCGGAGCCGAAGGGAGTGGAGTGAGAATGTCACGTCGTTTGCTCGCAGTGCTTGCCGCGGCAGCCATCGGAATCGCCGCCGTCGCAGCCACCGCACAGCGCGGAAATGCAGCGCCCGCGAACAAGACGCAGGCGCAGAAGCAGTACACGTTCTACCTCGTCGCCGGCATCGCGTCGGACGCCTTCTACCTCACGATGAACAAGGGCGCCCAGGCCGAAGCGAAGACGCTCGGGAACGTGAAGATCGTCTTCACGGGCTCTCCCGCCGCGTTCTCGCCGCCGACGCAGATCCCGTTCCTGAACGGGGCGATCGCGCGCCATCCGGACGCGATCCTCATCGCGCCGACGGACAAGACGGCTCTGATCTCGCCGATCCAGCGTGCGATCAGCGCCGGCATCCCGGTGGCGACGGTGGACACGTTCATCAGCAAGCCGCTCGCATTCACGAACGTCTCGACGGACAACCTCGCCGGCGGCAGGGCCGCGGCGGACGCGCTCGTCAAGGCGATCGGCGGCTCCGGTGAGGTTGCCGCGATCAGCGTCAACCCGGGGATCAGCACGACCGACCAGCGCCGCGACGGGTTCATCGCGGAGCTGAAGAAGTACCCGAAGGTCAAGTACCTCGGCATCCAGTACTCCAACGACGATCAGACGAAGGCGAGCAACGAGATGTCGGCGCTCCTCTCGGGGCATCCGAATCTCAAGGGCGTCTTCGCGATGAACGTCGTCACGGGTAACGGCGTCACGGCTGCCGTCAAGGCGGCAGGCAAGTCCGGCGAGGTCAAGCTCGTCGAGTTCGACGCGGGCCCGCCGCAGGTGCAGGCCCTCAAGGAGGGCACGATCGACGCCCTCATCGCGCAGTACCCGTACGGGATCGGCCAGCAGGCCGTCCAGCTCGCGTACAAGTACGTCACGGGCCAGAAGGCCGGCATCCTCAAGCACTACGGCACCGGCTCGGCGGTCGTCACAAAGGCGAACGTCGACACCGCGAAGATCAAGAAGTTCCTCTACACGCCGTAACGGCGGCGAAGTGGGGGCCGTCGTCGGGCCCCCACTTCATGCTCTTGTCTCCGTGCCCAGTCCTGTCCTCTTCATCGGCGAGACGCTCGTGGACGTCATCTGCGAGCGGCCCGTCTCCGCGTGGGCCGATGCAGGCGCGTTCGTGCCGCACTGCGGCGGTGCCCCGACGAACGCGTCCCTCGTCGCGTCGCGATGCGGCGCGGCGGTGGCGCTCGCGGGCGGCGTCGGCGACGACCAGTGGGGTCGCTGGCTCGAGGAGCACCTCCTCGCCGAGCGCGTCGACCTGCGCTGGTGGTCGCGTCTCCCCGGCGTGCGGACGGCGGTCGCGTTCGTCGTCGTCGACGAGGACGCCGTGCCCGACTTCCTCATCTACGGCGAGGGAATCGAGCCGGCGCTCGTCGCGCTCGAGCCGCGGCTCGAGGAAGCGGTCGCCGCGTGCTCGGCGGTCGCGCTCGGGTCGAACACGTTCATCGGCCTCCGCGAGCGCGCCGTCTCCGAACGCGCGCGCGAGCTCGCCCTCGGGCAGGGAAAGCCGGTCGTCGTCGACGTGAACCTGCGGCTGCACCGGTGGCCCGACCCGGCGGAAGCAGTCGAGGTCGTCCGCCGCTTCTGCACGGACGCGACGCTCGTGAAGGTCAGCGGCGAGGAGGCACGTCTCCTGACCGGCGAGTCGTCGCCGGCGCGCGCGGCCGAGGCGCTCGCCTCGTCGCTCGGCGCGCGCCTCGTCGCGGTCACCCTCGGCGCGGAGGGCGCGCTCCTGCGCGGCGACGCCCGCGCCGACGTGCCCGGCGTTCCCGCGCGCGTCGTCGACACGACGGGCGCCGGCGACGCGGTCACCGGCGTGCTCGTCGCTGCGCTAGCGGCCGGCGGCTTCGCGCCGCGCGCGGCGGCGGACGCTCTTCCGCTCGCCGTGTCGATCGCTTCTCGATCGACCGAGGCGTACGGTGCGCTCGAAGCTCTGCCCGTCGATCTGACGCGCTCGTAGGTCCGCGCCGGCGATGTGAACGGCGCCGCGGAGGAATGCGACGGCGAAGGCGGCGACCGCGAGCGCCAGCGCGCCGGCGAAGCCCGGACCTCGCGGTGCGTCTGCGAGCGCGAGCCCCACGAGCGCCATGCCGGCCGGCGCGGCGGTCCACGTACCGTGCGGAATCGCGTCGACGACTCCGCTCAGGCGAGCGTCGAACGCCACTACCGCGCGGCCGGCAAGCGCACCGCCGGTGGCAGCGGACAGGAGCAGCGCGATCAACGCGGGATCGTTCACTGGCCTGGAGTTCGCCGCGATCATGACGATGCCTTCGGACGCCTCCCGTGCGGCTAGGCGGGGCAAGCCGCGCCGGTGACGACGCGCGGCGCCGCGATCCGCGGCGCGGTGAGGTTCCGTCGCGAGAAGTCGAGCGCGGTCGCGAGATTCGGCGCGGCCGCGTCCCTCGCTGTCAGCGGCGCGAGGCCCCAGCGCCACTCCACGAGCTTGAGGATCGAGGTGTGGTCGTACACGCCGTGCGCGACGTGGCCGCGGCGGGCGAACGGCGAGATGAGCAGGCACGGCACGCGGAAGCCCCGCTGTACGCCGTCGCCGGCGGCGACCGGCGGCGGCACGTGGTCGAAGAAGCCGCCCCACTCGTCGAACGTGATGACGAGGAGCGTGCGCGCCCACGCCGGGCTGCGCGTCACGGCGTTGTAGATCGTGGAGAGGAAGTACTCGCCCGCGCGGATGTCCGCGTGCGGATGGTCGTCGTTTCCCTCGCTGCCGGACGCCGGGCCGCTGTCCTGGAACGTCCAGTTCGGGTCGATGTACGAGAACGCGGGGAGCTTCCCCGTCTTGCACTGCGCGAAGAAGCGGCTGTACGGATGCGAGATCGCCTGGTAGCGCTGGTAGAGCAGCAGGAAGGCGAACGTGCCGTAGTAGTACGCGGCCGGGATCCCCTTGGCGGCGAACCGGTCGAAGATCGTCGGCAGGTCGACGCGCGTCTCCGAGTCGTCCGTGCGGTCCGTCGCCGCCGACAGCGAGTAGAAGCGGTTCGGAAACGTCGGCCCGAGATACGCGGCGAAGTACCGGTCGCAGCTCGTGAAGGCGGGCGCCGCCTTGCCGAGGAACGGCAGGTCCTGCTGCCGGTAGTAGCCGATCGAGTACTCGTCGTTCGCGCGCAGCCATCCGTCGCACGCGCCGTTGTTCCATTCGACGCGCGCGCCGGCGTACGAGTGATCGGGATCCGGGTGCGCGCACCCCTGGAAGTCCGGCGCGAGCGGGTACGTCGCGTGCGGCGCGCCGGCGGTGTCGAGGTACGTCAGCCCGGCCTGCTTCCCGTCTGCGCCGGGAAGCCACCCGAGGATGTGGTCGAACGAGCGGTTCTCCATCATCACGACGACGACGTGGTCGAGGCCGGAGCGCGCCGGGTGCGGGAGCTTCGCCGGCGCCGCGGCGGCTACCCGCGCGAGCGGCCCCGCGCCGGCGGCGGCCGCTGCGGCCGCGGCGAGCACGCGGCGTCTCGAGAGCGGCTCCTGCCACACATCCACGCGGCGAGCGTATCGTCGCGTCGCCGCCTGAGAGCAGCCCGGCTCAGGCTTGTTCGCGGGCCCGCTCCTCGTCGGCCGTCAGCTCGGCCGTCGGGAGCGCTTCGAGACGCTCGTCGGGAATCCGCTCTCCGCTCTCGACCGAGAGGCCGTACGTGCCGGCGGCGAGGCGCTGTTCCGCCCGCTCGACGGCGGCGAGCTGGTCGCGGAGGTCGTCGGCCAGTCCCTCGTCGAGCTCGTCCTGGTAGAGATCGGAGGCGAGGTTCGCCGGGTCGAACTCGTCGGTGGGCTCGGCGTCGTCCTCGTGCGTGAGGCGGCCGAGTGCGCGCTCGATGCGCTCGCGCTCGGCGGCCAGAAGCTCGCGTGCTCTGTCGTCGTCCATGGCGGCAGCTTACGCCCAGCACCGATCGAACGCATACGCGACGAAGTCGCGGAGCGTCTCCCGCGGATCGTCCGTCGTGCGCACGTCGTCGTACGGGAGGATGAGCTCGCCGAGGTCGTCGTTCCACCCCCGGGCGCTCTCGATCCCGTCCGGCTTC
Source organism: uncultured Actinomycetes bacterium (assembly GCA_963753295.1). Lineage (GTDB taxonomy): Bacteria > Actinomycetota > Thermoleophilia > Gaiellales > Gaiellaceae > Palsa-739. The sequence continues at coordinate 203,998 of CAVWBZ010000020.1, forward strand.
GGATACATGTACGCGAAGAAGGCCGCGTAGGGCGCGTGATCGTTGCCGGGCCAGAAGCCGGCGGAGAAGTACGCCTCGTCGCCGCCGAGCCGCGTGATGACGTCCGCTTCCGGGGGCGTCGCGACGGGCCTGCCCGTGTAGAGGGTCATCGTGAGGTCGAGCGATCCCCACCAGAGCTGCACCGGCGGCGTCTTCCCGCGGAACTGCGCGCGGCGCTCGCGCAGCACCGCCTCGACCTCGAGCAGTACGCGCCAGTACCGGGTGACGGCCGCGGGGTCGTAGGTCGCGTGCACGGTGTCGTCGGGGAACGGGATCGGGTCGGGGACCTCGGACGGCAGCGTCGAGATCTCGGTGGGCACGCCCGCACGCTCGAGCGCGGCCATCAACTCCGTGTAGAACGTCGCCACCGGCGGCTGCAACGGGGCGTGCTCGACCCGTCCGGAGCCGGTGCGCACGGAGACGCAGTGCTCGATGAAGTCAACGTCGATGTCGAATACCTCGCCGCTCGGGTGCGGGATCGTCGACGTCGTGAGACCGCGCGCCGTGAGGTAGAGCGGGACGTTCGCCCACTCCGGCTCGAACGGCGAGAGCGCGAGGCGCACCTTGCCGATCACCTGCAGCTGCATGTGCAGGGTGTCGCGCGTGTCCTTCCACTCCGCGTACGGGAGCGGCGGCCAGGACATCAGCCGAGGACGAAGCCGATCTCGTCGACGTAGCACCACGACCAGTCCTCGCCCGGCTCCGCCGAGCGGATGATCGGGTGCGCCGTCGCGTGGAAATGCGCCGTCGCGTGCTTGTTCGGCGAGTCGTCGCAGCAGCCGATCTTCCCGCAGGTCTCGCACATCCGCAGGTGCACCCACGTCCCGCCGATCTTCAGGCACTCCTCGCATCCCGCGATCGGGGACGGAAGCTCGGTCACCCGGATCTCGTCGAGGTGCGTGCAGCTCACCGCGGGAGTATGGCCAACGGAGTGGGGGCTAGGTCGCTCCGAGGCGGCGGAGGCGGATACGATGCGCTCCACCAGCCCTCTTAGCTCAGTTGGTAGAGCACCTCCATGGTAAGGAGGGGGTCGACGGTTCGAGTCCGTCAGAGGGCTCTGCAAAAGTCCAGCACGTCGCCGCTTTTGCGTTCAGGCCGACTTGCAGGTTCGGCAGCGTGCGGTGGGTATGGAGCCGTTTATGGAGCTTTCGCGTTCAGAACGGCGTCGCGCGGACTGGTCCGCGAACGCGCTGCGCTACGGCCTCCTGGGGTCGCCGAGGCGCTGCTCAGCGCAGGCGGGGCAGTCCGGCCGGTGCGAGGGGAGGTCGTGGCCTTCGAGCTCGCCGCTCCGGCCGTCATAGAACCACCACTTCGCACCGCGCTTGCCGCCGCTGTAGCCGGTGATGAGGTCGAGGACGCAGTTGCACGCTTCCGAAGCGAGCGTGCCGTTCATCGAGACGACCTGTGGATCGCCGGGCGCGTCTGGGTTGCGGTCGTATCCAGCGGGGCGCTCGCGCTCCTCGCGCTCCAGCACAGGATCGGTGATGAACCAGCAGCGGATGCAGGGACGGCCGGGAATCGACACGATCACCTGCCCGTGGGCGAGCACGAGCCGCTCGCCGCGGGTCTCGATCGTCATCCCAATGTCGACGAGCGGGATGAGGTAGCGGCGGGCGAAGAGGTTGATCGCCGCCCGCGCGCTGAACGTGTCGACGCAGGAGACGATGATGTCGGCTGTCTTCAGCGTCGCGATCGCCTCCGGCGAGGGGAAGCGCTTGTCGATCTTGACCAGGTTGATGTCCGGGTCGAGCGCGTTCGCGATGCGTTCCGCGAGGTCGGTCTTCCGCGTCCGGTCGATGTCCGCGCTCGTCGAGCCGACGACCCTGCCGAGGTTCGTCTCGTCGATGATGTCGTCGTCGACGGCGATGAGAGTGCCGACACCCTGGTGCGCGAGCTGCTGGACGACGTGAGAGCCGCCGCCGGAGATGCCGACGACCGCGACCCGTGCGTCGGCCAGCTTCGCGTCGCCCTCGGGGCCGATCACGGGCGAGAGGCGCGCGAGCCGATTGCGGGCGCGCGGCGCGAGAGGTTCGGGACGCCAGACCACGATCGTGTTGTCGAGGACCACCATGCGGCGGAACTCGACGTTCCTCTGCCCGGCCTGCCAGAACGACCCGAAGGCGTCTCCGTCGCCAAGGATCATCGAGCCGGTCGGGAACGGGTCGAGCATACGGCTCGCAGGGGCGAACACCGGCGGCTCTTTCCGGCGGTCGTCCGGGGAGAAGCGGGGATGCGCCCGCCCGTGGGAGTGCACGAGCACGAGGGTCGCGTCCAGGTCGAAGGCTCGCTGCAATGCCTCGCCGTTGAACTTCGCCGACCACGACAGCACCGAGCCGTGCGCGTTGCGCTCGATCTCGGACTCCGGCACCGGCAACCAGTCGCGGGCCAGCAAGACGAAGTGGCTGGGCAGCGCGCTGACGGAGCAGACGAGGAACCCGGCCTCCTCGCCGCGGCTGAAGTCCTCGATGTGCGCGCGGACGATGGCGAGCAGGTCGGCCTCGATCCGCACGTCCACCGACAGCGGCTCAGCGGGCAGAACCGGCGCGGCGCAGCCGGGAGAAGGCGAACGGCCGCCGATCAGCCGGCCGCCCCATTCCCCGATCCGCAGGAGCCCCCTCACTACGGCCGCTCCTTGTCGAAGCGCGTCAGCCAGCGCTGGACGGCGAGCACCGGGTCGTCGCCCTTCCAGTCGAATCCGAAGCTGAACGCGTGCCAAGTCTCTCCGATGAGATAGGTCGCACTGGGGTTTTTCGGCGGCTGCCCATCGGGGCCGCGGACTGTCTGGTCGATGTAGAACGCGGGCCTGCTGTTCGGCCAGTCGCTCCACACGGTTAGCGCTCGCGTCGAGCTCGGCGTCCAGTTCGAGGGCAGCTCTACCGGCTCCAGCAGAACGTGCAGCGGCTGCCCCTCGGCCGGCGTGACGTCGCGGGCGCCGCCGAAGGCGGCGCCCAGCTTTGCGACGATCTCCTCGCGGAGGGCGGTCTCCATCAGGAGACGCCCCCCTTGCCGACGACCTCATAATGATCGCCGGCCATGACGTTGTGCTCTTCGTGGTCGACAAGCAGCTTGTCGCGCTTGCCGTCCCTGACGAGGAAGAGCGACTCCGTCTCCGGGACGCCGAGCTCCTGCTTCAGCGTCGGCACGGGCGTCGGCCCGTCGGGGATCGTCTTCTCCTCGGTCGTCGTGTTGCCGTCCGGGTCGGTGATGGTGAGCGTCACCGCGACGGGCTGGTGGTGCTTCTCGGCTGCTGCCATTTCGCTTCCTCCGTTCTCGTGCCCCGACGGGGACATCCCGCGGCGACGCTAACCAGATTAGCAGAGCGCTAAGGCGGTTAGCGGCGCACGGATTTGGAGGACAAGCGCTCGGGCGTCGCACATGCGCTCGGCGCTCGTTCCGGGACCCGAGCTCTCCATCCGTCCGTCAGGGTGAGGAGTGCTGGGTCGCGACCACGGCGCGCCGACCGGTGCGCACGCGCGCGTGCGGGGCGAACATCACGAACACGCAGTATTGGTTGAAGAACGCCTCCGCCTTGAACGGCCGGTGACTTCCGCCTCGGTCGGCAACTTTGACCACGCACGAGGGCGGTTGGAGTGTGCTCCGCATCGACTCCTGCGCGATTTCGATCAGAGACTGCGGATGGTCAAGCCGTTGGGCGGGGAAGAGCCGCCCGAGCTGCCCGAACTTCTCTCGGAACGAATCCGATTCCACGGCGTGCCAGATCGGCAGGCTCCCGTCGTTCGTGTATCGGCCCGTGATCAGGAGCGCAAGCGCCTCCGGGTGCATCTCCACGTAGTGCCGGATGGTCGCGTGGCAGGAAGCTCGGTATTCGGGCGCGAGCAGGATCGGGGTCGAGATGCTCCGCTCGTGCTCCAGCGCCCGCCGGTGGAAGCGACCGTTCTGGAAGATCAGCGCCGTAGCGCCATAGTTCGCCTCCTGTTCGAGCCCGTCCTTGACATCGCGGAAGAGTGTGTCCTCGTGATCGAGGATGAACGAGTCCTCGTGCCACGGGATCATCTGGTGAGCCGTCTCATGCGCTTCCGTGAAGTTGGAGCGCTCCTCACCCTGCGAGAAGTCGACGAAGATCGTCTTCTCGCGGTAGAGGAGCGCTCCCAGGATCTTCTTCAAACGCGAAGGCTTCTTCGCCTCCGGCGGGTCAGGCAGCTCGGCGATGTCGACGACCTGCTCGATTCCGAGGCCCCGCTGAAGCTCTGTAAGCGGCGTCGGGAAGACGTCGACGACTCCGGCATCCCGCAGTGCACGCTCAACAAGCCGCGGTATCTGACGGCGGCGTGCGAGATCCTTCGAGACGTCGTCGAGCACTCCACTACTTCCCGTGTGCCGCCTTGTTGCGCAGCTTCTCCAGGTATTCGACAGCCTCAGCCTGCTTGGCCGGGCTGAGCTCGTCTAACACGCGGAACGCGGCATTGAGCATCGCGCCTCGGTTTGCGTCGTTGCGCTTCGTTAGTCCAGCGAGGCGCATCAATTTCTTGAAGTCCAGGTCGTAGGCAACCGCAAGCTCGTATAGGAGGTTCGGTGCGGGTCGATCGATTGCACCAGTCTCGATCTGAGAGAGGTGCGCGTTCTTGATTCCCGTCTCCTCCTCCACATCTCGAAGACTCAAGCCAAGCTCACGGCGTCGGTGGGCAAGTAACTCTGAAAGCTCTGCGGGCACGTGGATTACGACCTCCTCTGGCGGGTTGCATTGTCGAAGTGTAGAGCGATCCCCGGCGAATGCTCAGTTGCTTAGCATCTGAACAAACGCTCCCGCGTGTCGGCGCCGTTCGGATCGACGGCGAGCCGCCTAGCCGCGATCAGCAACAGAGAGCGCTGCCTAGGGCTGGGGCCACGCTCAGTAGTCGGGTGGGCACAGAACGCGGAGCCCACCTCTCCGCCAAAGCGGCCATTCCGCGGTGCAAGCCCACCAGGTGCCCGCCGACTCCGGCCGCCGCTGGAAACGGCCTTGTGTCAAGCGGCGAGAGAGTGGCAGTCTGCGACGTCGACAGGATTGCGCAGCCTCACGAAATACGGCTGGGCCAAGCGGACGCGAAGCACGACTTCGTAATCCGCACAGGTCGGGTCGACCGACGTGACGGCACGAACGATCGCCGTGACCTGCGACGCGCCGACAGGCCTATCACTTAGAAGGTTGCGCAGCTGGGTGCCGTCTAACACCGTTTTCCGCATTCGCAGCAGCGGCCGTTCGCTTGAGCAGACGAGGGCGTAGTGCCCATGTCGAACGGCCGTATCACCGCGGCTTGTCACACGAACGCCTGCTGGGAGCGGATATGTCCTTCCATCCATCGTCTCGGCGAGTTGCCATGCGACGACGCTTGGAGGGGAGACATCGCCCCCTCGGGGCCGGCTTTTTATCGGGCTGAAAATGACCTCGGGGGTGGTTACGCGCCGAGTGAGCTCGGCGATTGCGGGCCGTACTGAATTGCCGATGCCCCAGTAGAAGATACCGCCGTTTTCGCGCCTCTCGTGCTCCTTTCGGCCGAGGATGTCGTCGAGCGACTCCCCGGCCTCCGTCCCGACTCGAGTCCAGCAGAACGCGTCGGGAAGCCTCGCGTATTCAGCATATTCACCTATCATCCGACATACTGAATACAGTGAATGTCGGACGGCAGGCCGTCAGCTGGTTCCTCGCACAAAGGGGCTTGACCCAGAAGCAGCTCGCCGAAATGGCTGGAGTCACGCAACCGACCGTCTCCCGGGCGATCCATGGGTCGGTCGGCGGCCGGAATGCGCCGGCGCAGATGCGCCTGCTCAAGTTCATTCAAGAGGCGAGTGGGCCGGCAATTCAGCAATTCGTCGAACCTTCCGACCCGGAACCTGACGTGGCATTCCACGCGATTCAGGAGATCTGGGATGGTTCGCACGCACATGCCGCCGCCCTCGCTGCATTGGTTCGCGCGTCAGCGGAACTCTGGCCGAAACTCCGGCGGGAGTAGCCAAGATGTCTGCTGATAACGCCCGCCAGCTTCGCAGACAGCTGAGGGAGCTTGGGCTCAGCAAACAGGCGATCGACGCCGCATGGCCCGCTTGGTGGAGCGACGAGGCCGATAGCTCCTCGTCCGCCCGCGCCGAACTCTGGTTCAGCGTCGCACGTCGCCTCGGGCTTGATCCACGGTCTGTGTTCGATGAGGGCGCGCCTCGTTTTCGACCGCTGGAGCAGGCGCGGTTCAAGCATCTCTCTGGGGAGGGTGACCTCGAGCGCGCCGGGATTACGTCCTTCGGCCGCGCGGTGGCGACTCTGCTGCTTGCTGCGACGCGCGCGGAGATGGTCGATATCAGTGGCCTTTCGGCACTCGAGCTTCGGCGGGCGCTCCTTGGGGCGACTCGGCCGTATGTCGAACTCCGGGACCTGCTTGCTTTCGCATGGGGAGTCGGCATCCCGGTTGTCCACCTTCGCATCTTCCCATGGAGGCAGAAGCGGATGGCCGCGATGACAGTCCGTGTCGGCGAGAGACCTGTCGTCCTGCTCGGCAAGGACTCGTCCTATCCCGCTTCTATCGCCTTCTACGTCGCCCACGAGATCGCGCACATCGCGCTCGGACACCTCCGCGCAGACGACCTCATCGTTGATCTCGAAGAAGCGGCGCTTACGGCGGGCGGCGACGATGAGGAACAAACCGCGGATGCTTTTGCCCTGGAAGTGCTGACTGGCTCGCGGGAACTCCAGGTGGTGGCCAGCGCCGCTGGGGCGCCAGCGACTGCGCGCGGGCTTGCACAGAGCGCGCTTGAGCGTGCAGCCGCACTCCGGATCGAACCCGGGATGATTGCCCAACTCTTCGGCTACTCCACGGGCGAGTGGAACAAGGCAAACGGTGCGCTACGCCACATCTACGCGCAGACGCTGCCCGTTTGGCGAGAAGTCAACGGCTTCGCCCGAACGCAGCTCGATCTAGAGTCGATCCCCGCCGATGCGGTCGATTTCCTCGACGCTGTTCTCGGCAAACCTGAGGAATGATCGTACGTCATGACGAACGTCGAGATTGTTGTCGACAATGACGTGATAAAGAAGAGCGTCTGCTACGGGATCGCACTGACGCTCTGGTCAGATGAGCAGTTCGAGCACGGGATCGGGACTCTGGGTGCGGCGAAGTACGTCGTGCGCGGGGCGATCCACCGCCATGCTGAGCTCGTGCGGGCGAAGAGCGAAATCCTCGCTGATCTGACTGCGTTCCTCGCAAGGACAACGAAGATCGAACCGAACGAAGCGGAAGTTGTGTTCGCCGCCGATATCGAACGTGCAGCACAGGACCACGGAGTAGCCGTCGACGCAGGCGAGAGCCAGCTGGTGGCGATTACTGTCACACGCACCATAAGAGCCGTTCATACGGGCGACAAGCGCGCAATCGCTGGGCTCGAGCAGCTGCTAGATCGCGTGAAGCGTCTCTCGGAGATCTGTGGAAAGTTGTACGCGTTCGAACAACTGGTTCTGGAGCTCATCGAGACCCATCCCGACTTCGACCGCGTCGCGGACGCCATCTGCAGAGAGCGCCGCGTAGATACCGCCATGAGCATTTGCTTTGGCTGCTACTCCAGCGGAGTGGCCGGAAAGGAGTCAGTCGTCCAGGGGTTGTGGAGCTATATCAACGAGCTTCGCAGGGATGCGCCTAGAGTGCTCGCTGCCTGACGTGAGGGTTCTACTCAACGCACGAACACGGCGTACGGATCGACCAGTCGAGCCACGAGCCCAATCCGCGCAGGTTCGGCAGCTTCGTCAGCTTCAGCGCGCCTGTCAGCGACGAGCTCTAAACACCCCTTGTCTACGCGCCGGCGAATGTATTGGTCGCCACGCTCGCCCATGCTTGGCCCGACTCCGACGACTGTTCTCGAGAGAGGAAGATCAAACTCTTCAGCGTAGAGATCAGCGATGGCGAGCGCGTACTTCGACCCATGCACATCAATTGCCTCTGGTATGGGCTCCCACCGCTCGTTGTCGAGCGAGAATTCGCGCGCCCGTTCGCTGGCTCTGAAGTGGTGCGATTCCATCGGCTGCATGCAGAGATAGATCACGCCGTCGCGTTGTTCGTGGTCGCGCGCGAACGGCTGCACCGCGTTCACCGGGTGGCAGGTAGGGCCGCCATAACCCCAGAGGGCAAACCCAGCCGCCTCGATCTCTTTCCGCTTGCGGTCAACGATGTCCACCAGCGTCTCGCCAGCGTGCGTGCCGACCTTCATGAATACGAATCCAGATCCGGGCTTTAGGATCCCTGCCACCGGAGATCCTCACAACCGCCGCGCACACGCGCGAAGACATGCGGCTCCGCAGCAGCGCGTCGGCCCGCCCGCCGGCTGGTCGAGTGTCGAAGATTCACGATTCCTCCAAGCACATCTTCTATAAAGAATGCCAATGTAAGGAGATGCGCGCCGGCAAATGAATTCTCTTAATCCTCAACGCACCCACAGCAACCGAGCTTCGGTGATCGAAGTGCCGAAGTAGACGGACTGAAAGATGTTCAAGCCCCTCCGCGGACACTACGCCGAAATTTTCATCCTGGCTACCGGCACGGTGGCGGCGCTGGCGCAAGGCCTGCTGACTCACAATCGTGATCTGCTTGTCATCATCGTCGTCATCTCTCTGCTGCTGGCGGGGATGACGCTTAGCCTGAAGATCGCTATCCGCGATCTGCTTCGAGATGACATTGGGCGAGTGCTGGAGCAGATCGCACACCCGCAGTGGCATGAGGCAGCGCGTCTGAGAGTCGATCGCCTAAGAGCCGAGCTGCGCGAGTGGGCCGAGGGGCGACGGATCATGCGTGGTGATCCAGGACTCGCATATCAAGTTGGAGTGGTCGCCCGCACGTATGAGTCGCTCGACGCAATCCATCTCGCGCTTGGGGACCGATCGCTGAAGCGGTGGGATAAGCAGACCGGCGAGTTCAGCGAGTTCGTCAACGCCCATGAGCGGCTGCCACGACGAGTCACGGGCAGGCGCATCATGATCTTCGATGACGAGGATCCGGGAATGGTGGGGCTTATCGGTGGCCGAAAGCACATCACGGGCGAGCGGGCGATCCGAGTGTGCCTCCGTCAACTCCAACCGCGTCGAAAAGGTGGACTTGGCTTCCAAGTCCGCGTCCTATGGAAGACCGAATACCTCGCGTCGCACGAAACCCTGCCGCCGGACCTGCTGCTTTCTGACGGCTCCGAAGCAATCATCGTCAGGAACGTATCGCCTGTGGCGGCGTCGGACGACTATGAGACTGAGGCGCTTACGAGTGCCGTCCGCGTCCTGGACTACGCTGCGTTTTTCGACGACTTATGGCATCTCGCGGTTCCCGTATCCCGGTTCCTTCCCGCGGCCCCACTCCCTGTGAGGCTGCTACATCCGCGTTCCTGGCGTTGGCACAAGCGAGGTCAGAACCGTGAAGACGTCGACAGCGACGGTTAGGCCTGACCGGGCAAGCGGCGCGACGAGGCGCCCCAGCGCGCCGGATGAGCTAGTCGTGCTCCTGGAGAAGCTTCTTTCGGGCAGACCTCGGCCGCTTCGCGCATACGACCAGATTCATATGCACACCGCTGATCTCGCAGCGCACATTCGCGCTATCGCGCCGGCAATCGAGGGCCGCGATCTCCTAGTAATGGGCGACTCTGACGGCTTAGTTGTCAGTCTGCTTGCCGCAAGTAGCCATGGCATCACCGCTGCGCCGCGCCATGTCACGTTCTGCGACTTCGACCGGCGCGTAGTCAACTACGTGACGGAGACGACGCTACAGATCGGCCTCAAGCACATGGTCTCGGCACACCTCTACAACGTGTTCGACCCGCTTCCAACCAAGCTCGTTAACTCGTTCGACATCTTCCATACCAACCCACCCTACGGCGAGTTCAACGGCGGAAGGAGCGTCATGGCGTTCGTCGAGCGCTGCCTCGCAGCAGTACGTCCCGAGGGTCGCGGGATCATCATCGCCGCGAACGACCGGAAAGCTGCATGGACGTATGACGTTCATCGGTCGATTCTCGATGCGCTCGTCGAGCGGGGCGTCACCCCATATCGCGTAGATGATGAGCGCCACCACTACTGGCTCGACGATCAACCGAACTTGACATCGGGCGTCATCTGGTGCAAGACACCGGCTCAATCCGCCGCGCGATATGTTACGTCTCCGCTTCCGCCCGAAGCCGCGGACCAATTCTATGGCCGGCAGACAGTGCCGATCCCGGCATACATCTCTCTAGACGGCGAACCCGAGGATCTCATTTCGCTGGGCTAACGCTGCGGCGCCGTGTCCATACCTTGGACCGGCCGCCGGCTGCGTGAGCACGAGCCCACGGCGTTCACTGACCCGACCTACACGTTACTTCGGCCGACGCCGTCCCCCTCAAGACCGCGAAGCGCGTCGCATCGGGCGGCGCCTTCACGCGCCCAGCCGGACTGCTCGACGCCAGTTGTCTGACGGCTGGTTGCTCGTGACATCAGCTGCGTGACGATCAGGCAAAGCACAGGGGAGCTAACGAGCAGGCTGGGGTCCAGGGCTCACGTCGAGATGGGCCGAAGAACGCCTGCAGCGATGAGAGCGCTGAGATGAGCTTCGACCCGCGTCGGGATGTCGCCTCCCTCGACGAGCAGTCCGAGCTCCATGTTCTTGGTGAACGCGTACTCGGTCAGGTTGGCGCTCGAGATCAGAAGCCGGTCGCCGTCGGCAACAGCGCACTTTGCGTGTAGAGATCCGCGCTTGCCAGCACCTGTCTCGGGGCGGAGGTCGTGTGGCCAGGTGTAAAGCGTTGCGTGGGCGGCGACCTGACTGCCGAGGGCCGCGGCCATTTCGTACGTGACCTTGCCGCCGCTTTCAGCTTCGGATTCGAGCACGACTGCGACGTCGCATCCACGCTCCGCTGCCGCGATCAATGCGGCGGCAACTTCTCGCACCTTGTAGACGGCAAAGCTGACCACGATCAGTTTGCGATTCGCGCGTGCGACCAGTTCGAGCAGCGCCTGGTCTGTACGCCTTACCGGAACCGCTTCGGTTTCCGGTCCGGTCCAGACGATGCTCACCCGCTGCTGGCGTGCGGCCTGCTCGCGCTCTCGGGCTGCCGCAAGGGCAAGCGCGAGCGCGGCGTTGTCTGGCACCGGATCCCACACTGTCCGTGCAGCGAGGAGCTCGGAGGTGATCTCTTCGTAGTTCGGAGTCGGAACCGCGGCGCGAATCTGGCTGTCGCTGGCGCCCGCGCGTAACAGGTCGATCAGTCGGTCGAGGGTTCCTTCCGGCAGCGACGAGGAAGCTCTGCCGATCGCCGCGATGAGCGGATCATCACTCATGCCTGCGGGAAGAAGGCGATGTCGAGATCTGTGATCAGTCGAGAGAGGACGGCTCGGTCGAGGTAACGGTTTCCGCGCTCGCAGGAGGTCTCCGGGGCAAAGAGACAGGCGTGGCAGGCAGCGCCGTGCAAGGTGATACCCTCGCGATCGGGCTCGTGCTCTGCACAGAGCGGGTCGGATGCGCAGAGGGCGGCGTCGCGCAGCGCACCCCTGATGTGCCGGCCGAGCTCTTCGGGTTGACCAAGGCGAACGAGCCCACCGAGAGTGCCTTCGGAGTCGGGCGCAGCGGTGTATAGCAATACGCCGGCCATCGGGCCGTCTTCATGCTCAGGTGGGAGGGCGTATAGGCGCTCCCTGATCGCGGCCTGCGCGTAGCCGCATTCAAGAGCGAGTCTGCGCATCAGCGCGTGCGAGAAGCTGTGCACGAGGATGTAGCGCAGGCCGGGATAGCCCGCTGCCGGGTCGGGAATCCTGCGACGAGTCCGCCATGCCATGTGAGCAATCCGGAAGGCATCGTCGCGTTCGCCACTCGCGTCGGCCCAGTTCGAGAGGGCGTCCTCTCGAAACTGGATGAAGACGCCCTCACCGTGTACTACCGCGGCTGGCAGGAAGGTCACTCTGCCTCGCGCAAGGGGGACCCGCCGGTCGCCGGCTTCTTCGTCGAACGGCGAGTCGACGCGGGTGAAGCCGAGCAGCGCCTGCACCTCACGCAACCGCTCGACGAGCACGACCCGTTGAATCAGCTCTGAAAGGCCAGCGGGAACGGCGACATCGCGCGCAGTGAAATTGTCGCCGGTGAGCTTCAGATCGCCGGTGAGAAGCTCCCACTCCGGCAGCCGAATGTCGCCCCGGTCGCCTTCGTCCTTGTGTTCTCGCCGGGTAGAGATCGCCGCGAACAGCTCTTCGTCGTCGAGATCAGCGAACGAGGCGAGCTCGCCGCGACGGCGAAGGAACTCGAGGTCGGAGACATGTTCGACCGCCTCGAGTGTCTGCCAGTTCGCGTGAACGCGCTGGACGAGCTCGTCCTCGTGTCGAGGTATCGAAAGCGCCGATTCCTTGACCGCAAACCAGGAGTTCGTCGCGCCGAGAAGCATTGCCCGCATCCGCAGCGTGCAGGTCTCGCGCTCGCGCAGATGCGGATGGCCGCCCGTGCAGAACGGCATCTCTGCGCGGTTCTTCTCACCGAACGCCTGCGCCATCCGCCGCTTCGAGTCGCAAGTGACGCACTGAACCTGAATGTCGGCTACCTCACCGGAGGCGCCGATCTCGTCCAAGCGGAGGTTCCAGGCGCAGGTCACCTCGCCCGCTGAGTGCGCGTAATGCGCGAACGCGACCCAGGGGAAATCGTCCAGGTGACCGTCCTCGCAGGCAACGACGAAGCGGGCCGGGAGCGCCGTTGGCGGTGTCTTCGCTTTCGCGCAATTGAGGTGCACGTACCGGTTCCTGTCGCTACGCACCGCGTCCGTGCGAAGCTCGAACAACCCGGACTCGATCGGCGCAAGCTTGCGGCAGACCGGGCAGAGAAGCCAACGTGGGAACGGCGCGACGGGCACGCCGATCAGGTTGCGTGCGTCGAGCATGCGGCTCGCGAGCCCACCGCGGTCCTCCGTCTGCGGAGGCCCGTGCAACCGCTCGACATGCTCCAGCCCCTCCTGCTCGCGAATCTTGGCGAGCAGTCGGGCCTCTTCGATCACGGGGGCATCGTCGAGTCGCCAGTCATCGAGGCCCATCACAACCGCGGACATGCGCGGCAAGTCGACGACCGCTCCGATCCCGAAGGTGTGGATTAGCGCGCTCGGGCGGAGCTCACCGACCCGTGTCCGCTTCGGTTTTCTAGGCGGCACCCTCGCCTCCCCCTCCGTCGCCTGCCCCGCCATCAGCGTCGTCACCGACGAAGAGAGCGCCATCTTGGAGGATCAGCCCGACCGTCGGCTCGACATCACGGAGCGAGTTGAGCGCGGTGAACAGATGCCACCCCTCGGGAGTCGGGCGGTCGAGCAACCCGATCGTGTTCGAATCGCGCGCCTCCTGATAGCCGAGACGGGCACCGGTCTTCAGTGCCTGCTGAGCACGCGCTAGCCACCCGTCGAGCCGGCGAGCAAGCTCGTCCTCGACGAGCTCAGCAAGCTCGACGTCGCTATCGACCTCACCGGCCCGGGACGCGATCGCTGCAACCGCCTCCGCCACCAGGGCGCTCGTGCGGTCAAGACCTTGGGCAGCAGCGTTCGGGTTCATGACGAGCTCCTGCTCACGGACCAGCGAGACAAGTAGGGCGCTCAGGCCACGGTCGAGCGCTCGCGGCGAAAACGGGGTCACCGAAAGCGCCTCCACGTGCTTGTAGAAGCTCGAGTGGTAGTGCTCGAAGCGCTCGTAGTGCGAGAGGTCGCGGGGGCGCGCCCAGTTGAAGACGGTGCAGACAATGCCCGGCGTTGAACGGCCAACTCTGCTTGTCGCCTGGATGTATTCGGCCGTCGTCTTCGGCTGCCCGGCGACGACCATCAGCCCGAGACGCCGTACGTCGACTCCTACGGAGATCATGTTCGTCGCGAGCAGAACATCGATCGGGCGTGGCGCAGCCTTCGGATCGCGTTTGCGGCGACGCTCTGCCTCGACCGGGTCAAACACGCGCTCCATCGCGTCGAGCTTCTCCGGGATGTCGGTGCCCGCAAGCCGCGACGTGAGCTCTTGGATGCTCTCCGGCCCAAGCGGCCGGCGCGCAAGACCACGCCTATCGGTCTTACCAAGGCGCGTGCGGATATCGTCCTCGCATAGGCGCCGCATACCGGCCAGCTCCTGCATCGCGTTGAAATAGCCGACAAGCGTCATCCAGGGATCAGCGTGGCGGCCGTGCTCCTCGTACAGCTTCTGCGCCGCGGCGAGATACGCGACGTAGACGCGGATCAGCACCGCCTTCAACCGCCGCCCTGGCGCGCAAACCCCAAGATAGAGTCGCCCCGGATATTCTTCGCCAGCCTCGCGCTCTCGGGCAAAGAAGTTGTCCTCCACGTCGAGTCCGGGTGGCGGAAACACCCTGACCTGCCGCAGGAATAGACGGTGCACCTGGTCGGCTGCCTTGCGAACCGTCGCGGTCGAAGCGATCACCTTCGGTCGCACTGTGACCCCGTCCAGCTCCCAGCTGGCGAGACGGTCAACCGCCGTCTCATACAGACCAACCATCGTCCCGAGCGGACCCGAGATCAGATGCAGCTCATCCTGAATCACCAAGTCAGGCGGGCGCAAGAGCACGCCGCGCTCCACCGTCTTCGCCGGAGGCAGCGAACCCTTCTTGGGATGGCTGTCCGTGTCTTCGAGCGTCGGCGAGCGGAACCCGTGCCGCTCGCACCTGCCGTCAACGAGGCCGAACAGCGTCTGCGTCGCGCCGTTCCAAGGAAGCTGGGCGAACTTGTCGACGGTTGCAACCACTAGCGCGGGCAACCGACGGAAGATCTCCTCATCCACCGTCAGAACCGGGAGGCCCTCGCCGGGGGCGTTGCGCTGGGAGAACGGGCACGTGCCAAGGCTGTCGCCGCAATAAGTGAGCACGCGAGCCCGACCCTGCTCGTAAGTCTCGACCTTCATGTGCACCGCCGGATCGATCGCGTTGCCACACCAAGGGCAGTTCGCAAGCTGATCGGGCCGGCCGCTGCCCGTCCGACGCCAGGTATCGCCGTGAAGGTTCTTGAGCGCATCCGCCGCAACGTCAACTCGGTTCGGCGTTGTCGCCTGCCCAACCCACAGGCCGATGCGAAACTTCTCGGCCCCCCACCGCTCCTCGTCTTCACGGCGCAGCACCTCGCACGCGCAAACGAGCGCCGCCGCCCGCTGGAACTGTTGCAGCGTCAACACTCGTAGCGTGTAGCGCATCAGCACGGCAACGCCGGCATCGGCACGGCGCCCCCCGAGCGGCCCCTGCAGCCGGCGAAGCCCCATGACGTACGCAGCGAGGCCGAGATACGCCTCGGTCTTGCCGCCGCCGGTCGGATACCAGAGCAGGTCGGCGATCGCCTCTGTTGGGTGAGAGCGATCCTTGTGCGTCGGGTCAGTGACGCTCGGCAAGTTGAGCAGCACGAAGGCGAGCTGAAATGGGTACCAGCGTCGCTCGTCGGGCACCGCAAATTCATCGAGCGCCTTGTTACCGCCCCGTCGGCGATGCTCTGACCAGAGACTGTGCGCACGCTGCAGCGCCATCGCGCGATTCGCAAACCGGAATGCGTCGCGAGCCAACTCGTCCCCACGCAAGAGGTCAATGCCCTCGGCGACGCGACGTCGTGCCTCCTCAGCGCGACCGAGCAGTTCGGCTCCCGCCTCCCGGTGTACGGCCAGCCCGTCGTCGCCTAGCTCAAGCCGCATCCGCTGTCGATCGAGCCAGTCCCCGTAAGCAACAACGAGCGGCTCCAGCAGCACGGGCAACTCGCCGTCCGCTGCGTTACCAAGCACCTCCATGTCAAGCTCGAGCCCGCCCAAAAGCGGCTCATCCTCCTGGGTCGGCGGGCGCATCTGCGCAAGCTCGCTAAACGGCAATGATGTCGTCTCCAAGCGCACCGCACGCGTCGGATCCCCCTCCTCTAACTCCACATGGACCGCGACGTTGTGGCCGACGGCATGCTCGAGACGGTGCCGGTAGGACACCGCGAGCAGTTGATCTTCTGGATCGGGAAGCTCGAGGCCATGCGGACGGCCAACGAAGACTGCACCACCGTCCGCCGCGTCGACCACGAGCTTCGCCTGGAAGAGCCAGGCCTGGTCCCGGTTCTCGTCCGGCTCGGTCTGCTCGTTCCGTAAGAACGCCGTCACCGACCATTCGTCATCGATGCGACGTACGACCGTTTCGATTCGAACGTCTGGCACTTCTGGGTCAGGCGGCCCAACCACCTGACGGCCCGCCACAAGCTTCAGCTCAAGTGTCCCTCCGCTCGGCACCCGCTGCCATACTCGGCCCTCGCCGTCGGGGTTGTCGACCCGCTCGTAACGTCCCCAATGCGCCTGCAGGCGCAAGCGCTCGCACCCTCCATCGACGCGGAAGCTCAGGCCAAACGAGGATGGGAAGAGTGACTCCTGCGCAGCCTCCGGTTCTGCCTTGCCGTCCTCCTCGCTCTCATCGGCTGATGCGAGATCTTCATCGGCGTCCGCCTCGACGCGCAGCCCACTCGGCGCCAGCAGACCGACGAGATACCGATCACGCGGCTGCTCGTCGCGTGGAAGGACCTCGTTCTCACCGCCCGCCGGACCGAGCAGATCACGCTCAACGAGCCCGACTAACTCACGGCGAAGCTCAGACTGCGACGGAGGCGCGAGCACAGGTGCGCTCACGTCTCGAACAGCCTCTCAACCATCTCGGAGGACTTGCGGCGGCCCTTACTCACGCGCTTGGCCGATGAATGCAAGCCCTGCGTGACCTCCTCGGCGTGCCGCTGATGATTGAGCTCAAGCAAGCGGTCGAGCACCTCCGTTCTCACTCCCTCACTGATCGTGTAGCGCAGGCCAAGCGGGGTTTCGCGGAAGTCGTGATCGAGTTCGAGGTCAGTCCAGTCGTACGAGTCGGCGACTGCGCGATCAAGTTCCCGGCGTAGTAGCCGCAGCTCCTCGATCCGCTCCGACCTATCGTCAGGCTGCTCGTGAACGCGGTTGTACACCTTCGTCAGCCCTTGATCCTCCGCGAGCAACGTCTCCTTGCGGTAAGTCAGGTAACGATCGCCGATCTCGTCCAGCGGGGCGACGTCCTTCGGGAATGGGAAGTTTTGGAAGCAGTCTGTAGGGCTGTAATTGAGTCGAGTTTCTAGCGTGCTCGAGTACTTTCGCGCCCACGAGTCGTGGAGTACTGAGGAGAGCACCGCAGCATGGCCGTCGTCCTCGAAGGCGAACACGAACGTCCTGTGCGAATAGATCCAACCGTTTGGACGCCAAACGACAAACCAGTACTTTGAGACGGCGGGTCCGATAAGGACACGATCGAACCCAGCAATAGCGGCCCGCATCGACTCCTGGCGTTCGGCGAACTGCCACCAGCGTTCACGGTATGACGCCCGCCGTACCGTCAGCCGGTGTGGGAGAACGCGTTCACGCACGATCTCGAAACAGGCTTCGTACTTAGACGCCTCTACCTCTGACCAATCGCGGAAATCGATTGCCCAACGACTGGCGCTTTGGTCGGGTCGGGTGGTCAGGTCTTGGGCTACGAGAAACGGAAAGAGCACGTCCGTGCTGGAAGGCTCCTGCGTGCGAAGCGCATTCGCATCCTCCGCAGAGAGAAGAAAGCCATCTCCATTGATTAGGCAGCCATAGTGGCTCTTCCCATCATTGCTTGCGAGGCGGTACGCCTCGCCGCCAACTCTCGATGACGGGGCTAGCGATGGCGTTATCGCCGTTACCGACTTGCCGTCGAGCTGATGAATGCCGCGCCACAACCCGGCGCGCACCCAAACATGTGATACATGAACACCCGCCTCGCCCGGCCACCCGACCGTAGATGTTGCCCGATAGATAGTTCTTCCGTTCGAAGCCATCGACGCAAGGCCGACATCACGCGTATCGCCTTGAGCGATCGTGTTCGTCGCGACCAGCCCGAAGCAACCGCCGTCTCGTAAGAGGCTGCTCGATCGTAGGAAGAAGAACGCGACAAGGTCAGCACTTCCCGGTCGATCGAGCGCGATGCTTCTTACGACATAGGCACGGTAGGGACTACCAAGTACGCCGCTTACTTTCTTGCCGCCTAGGAACGGCGGGTTCCCGACAATCGCGTCGAACCCTGGGCTTTCGCGCTGGAACACCTCCGGGAATTCGAGCAGCCAGTGAAAGGGCCGAGGGGGATCGGGTGCACCTGGCGCCCGGCCTGTTATGAGTGCATCGCGTGATCGTGCTTCAACGCGCGCAAGGAGTGCATCACGTCGGTCGTAGTCCACCGCCGCCAGCGCCTGCCGGATCTGTTCTGCGCTGCCCTCAGTCGTCGTCCGCGCGTTCGCACCCCCGTCCTGATCCTCGAGGGCCGCACCGACAACAAGGTCGCCAACGATCCGCAAAGCCGCCCCTCGACGGTCCGCGAGCGCAAGCGCCACGGCCTTCTCCTCGGCCTCCCGCAGATCGACCGCGTCGGTTGCCTCTATGCGTTCCCGCACCTGGTGAATCTCACCGATGGTGACTCGGATCGCCTCTCGCATCGGTTCGAGCAGGATCGAGTCATTCTCGTCTGGGCGCAGCGTGAGCGCTTCAAGCTGGTCGACAGTCGTCAGCCCGAGGAGCGAATCGCCACAACGCAGCGCATGGTCGAGGAACGTGAACGGGCGCTCCCGCCTCAGTGTCGTCAGCCAGAGCGAAACCTTGGCAATCTCGACGGCGAGCGGGTTGACATCGACACCGTAGAGGCATCGTTCGGCAACGAGGCGGCGCGCTGTCAGCTCGCGCTCCTCGAGATCGGCCCCCACATCGACAGGCGCCTCGTCCGGGAACTGCTCCCATGACTCGACTAACCGAGTCGCGAGGTACCTGCATACGGCGACGAGGAACGCCCCCGATCCCATGGCGATGTCGGCGACCTTGAGCTCGAGTAGCTCAGCCGGCCGCTTCAGCTCCCACTCTTCGCGCTGTTTTCCTTCGGCAGGGCCGCGGTAGACGACCGGCTCGAGCGCGTACTGGACGATCGGCTCTGTCAAGCTGGGCGGGGTGTAATGCGTGCCGGTCGCGCGTCGGCCCGGGCTCTCCGTGACGTAGATCGTGTCGGTGCGGAACACCAGCGGCAACCCAAACACGTCGTCGCGCACTAATCCGAGAAACGGGATCACGCGGGCGACGAGGCTTTCGTCGTGATCACATGACTCTCGGAGATGTGCAACGCGAAGGGGGTCGGCCACCACCTCGAGGCACTTTTTGAGGGCAGAGCGGCTGCGACCCGTCCGCTCGACCAGGAGGCTGAGCAACGACTCCTCGTTCCGTGCTCGCTCTTCCTCGAGGTCAGCGAGCGGGATTTCAGGCTCCTGCTTCGCGGTTCCGGTGAGCCCGAGTGCTGGGGCGTCGGCGCGGATGGCAGTGTGGTCGAGGAGGCCCTCGTAGACGTGACCGATCTGCTCGACTCCGA
Organism: uncultured Actinomycetes bacterium; assembly: GCA_963753295.1. Lineage (GTDB taxonomy): Bacteria > Actinomycetota > Thermoleophilia > Gaiellales > Gaiellaceae > Palsa-739. The sequence goes on from CAVWBZ010000020.1 coordinate 223,374, forward strand.
GCGCGCGGAAGCTAAGAGGCCGACGCTCGCGCCCGCCAGGGACGTCGACCTCGAGCGTCTGCAGGGCGTCGAGGATGTGGAGGACCGCGCGGTTAGAGACGCGCGGGATGATCGTGTCGGCGCCCTCGAGGAACGCGTAGCGGCCGGGATCGAAGAGGCCGCCGCCGTACCCGGGCATGCGTACGCGGCTGTGCTCGACGCCGTCGTGGACCGCGCGGAAGGTGGCAAGCAGTCGCGGCCATGCGTCGTAGCGGCGGTCGAGCGCTTCAAGCGTTCCCCGGTCTGCGAGTTCCTCCAGCTGGGCGCGAAGCGCCGTGATCGCGTAGCTCTCGGCCCACGGGCCATCGTCCGGAAAGAGGCCGCGCGCCTCGGCGGCGAGCAGAAAGATGATCCGCATGACGACGGCGAGCGCCGCCTCGTAGAGCCGGTATTCGGGGACGTGCTCGAGGAGCTTCCCGCCCGCGTCGCGGTCGGCACGGTCGAAGGCGCTGACGAGCAGTTCGACGGCGCGTCGTGTCTGGAGTCCGAGCTGGTCGGTGACTTCGCGTTCGTCGTCGCGCGACCGCTCGAAGAGACCGTCGAGAGTCTCCGGGTCCTCGACGCCGAAAAGGCGCCGTACCCCTAGGAGCGAACGGAGCGCGCGTAGAGTGATTCGCTCCTCGACGAGCAGGTTCGTGTACCAGGTGGTAAAGGTGGCCGTGCGATCTGCGGGGACGTGGACGAGGAGCCACTCGCCGCCGCTCGTCACTAGCCCGGAGCGGACACCGGTCTGGCGCAGGAGCAGCCGCATCCGCTCGCCCGGAGATGCGTGAAAGCCGCGATCGTCGTAAGGCTTCTGCAGCGACACCTCCGCCGGGTAGGTCGCCAGAAGGAGCTTCGGCAGCTCTCCCGGCCGACCGATCGCGAGGTCCGGTCGGAGGGTGACGCCGTGTTCCGGAAGCGTCGCGACGAACTGATCACCGAGCGCCTGCGTGTCCGCGATGAACTCGTCCGGGTACTCGAGGATCTCCGTGAGCACGAATCGCAGGAAGGCGGTATGGAGCGCGATGTCTGGGTGGCGAAGTTCGCGGTTGGCTGTCCATTCGGAGTACGCGGTTCCGAGGCGTTCGGCGACCTCGGGATCAACGCCGTCCAGGCCTTGCGGGAATGCCTCGGTAAGGACGGAAAGGCTGAGGAATGGCCCGCTGATGTCGAGGAGTTGGAGCCACTCGACGTGATGGCTTGCTGCGGAGCTTCGGCGTGGGCGTGGACTCATTCGGCGTCCACTCCCCTTGGAACGAGGAACTCGACCGCGACTGGGAACACGCGCGGCTCGGGATCGGCGAAGCGTCGGCGCAGCGACTCGGCTTCTCGTTCGATCTCGGCGGGGATCTCGTCGGCACGCGCGAGGAGGAAGTCGCGGTTCCGTTGGAGCTGTTCGCGCTCGTCGTCGCTGAAGAGGGCGAGCTGCTCGCCGGCGGGCTCGGCGAGCTCCGCGAGGATCTGCGCACGCAACTGCTCGAGGACGGCTGTGATCTTCGCGACCTCCTCGTCGCGGCGCTCACCTACAAGCCGGCTTAGACTCTCCGCGCGCTCCTTCGTGCGGGCATCGACGGCCTGGCTTAGCGATGGAGCAATCTGCTCGTACAAGGCGAGCAGCCGCTCTTCGGTGACGGCTGAGACTGGGCCGCCACGCGGAAGGTCGAGCTTCTCCTTGAGGGCATTGACGCCGAGGCGCTCGAGCTTGCCGCCGGAGATCTCGCCGCCCGCTTGGATCAGCTCCTCGTGCAAGCGGTGGCCGTCAGCGCCGGTGACCACGAAGCGCGAGTAGGCGATGGCGACGGGCTCCCGCAGGCGAGGGTCATCGACAAGCCGCGCTGTGACCCGCTCGAGACTGCGGGCGGCTGACGGCTGCCAGATTTCGGCGCGAAGCAGTCCGAGGCTCATTTGGACGAGTCGGTGGCCGAGGTGGCAAAGGACAACGTCGTCGCGGCCGGTTGCTGTCACCGGATCGAACGTCAGCGGCCTGATCTCGCCGGTATAGGGGTGCGCGAGTCCCTCGCTCGCGCGCGCCCACGTTCCCGTGAGCGCAGGCAGACGGTAGACGGCATCTCCGTTCGGGATCAACGCCGGCTGACGCGCCAGCGAGAGCGCGGTCTCGACAGCGGCGTGAACGTGGGCCGGTGTCAGATGTTGCTCGGCGCGCGTCTCGTCGTATGACTCCTCAAGCCGACGGAGTTCCTTCTCGAGCTCGCGTTCGAAGCGCAGCTGCCGACGAACGACCTCCCCTTCCTGCTCGGACAGCCGAGTGTCAAGGGTGCGCCGTCGGCCGAGCATCGCGTCGGCGACCTGGTCAGCGATCACCGGGCCGACCTTGCCCAGCATTTCCCGGATCTCCTCGACCTTCACGACCGCCCGGCGGAGGAACTCGAGGTCGCCTTCGAGCTTTCCCACGGGCACGGCTTCGACGTCCTTCAGCTCCCTCCAGCCGGCCGGCGCGAAGTGATAGACGAACACCTCGGACGCGCGCTGCCCGTGGCGATCGATACGGCCGTTGCGCTGCTCAAGTCGGTTGGGATTCCACGGGATCTCGTAGTGGACGAGGCGGTGGCAGTGGTTCTGGAGGTTGATCCCCTCGCTTGCGGCATCGGTGGCGACGAGGATGCGAACCGGCGACTGCGCCGGGTCTGCCTGGAACGCCGCCTTGATCTCGGCGCGCTCGTCGCTGTCCATGCCACCGAAGATGACACGGGTGCGACCCGCTTCCGTGAGGCCGCGGGCGGCGAGCAGGTCGAGCAGCCACTTCTGCGTGTCGCGGTACTCGGTGAAGACGATCAGCCGCTCGCCGTTCCAGGCGCCACTTGGCCGACAGGTCGCTTCGATCAGGTCGAGCAGCGCCTGGGCCTTCGCGTCGGGCCGTGTGCTGGCGCGCTCGGCCCACGCGGTGAGCGTGTCGAGGAGCTGCTCCTCCTCGGGGCTCAGCGGATGGAAGAGACGAGCGCTTGAGCTCTGCGCTTCGTCCTCGGCCTGCTCGTATTCGTCCTCGGTCTCGAACGACTCGTCGACCTTGTCGGCCTGTAGGCGCAGCACGCCGACGGAGACCTTGCTCGATCCCCGAGCGCGGCGGGCGTTTGCGATCGTCTCTCGGTGCTTGGCGAGGGTGCGCGCGAACGCAGCCGGCGATGAGAACAGCCGCTTCTTCAGCAGCTTGAGCACGAACTCGGCCGCGAACGCCTCCGCGTTGTCGGACGCCTTGGTGACTCGCAGTTCCGTGTAGCGCACGAGAGCGGCGTGGGCTTCGCGCTCCTCGTCGGTGTAGTGAACGGTGATCGGGTCCAACTTGCGGTCGGGGAAGCGAGGCGTCCCGTCAAAGCGCGGCGGCAGCTCGCGCTTCATGCGCCGCACCATCACCTCGCCGAGAGCCTCATGGCTGGGGCGCACACCCCTGGCGAAACGCTGGTCATCAAGGAGTTCGAGCAGCGCGGTGAAGCTCTCTAGGTAGCCGTTGTGAGGAGTAGCCGTCAGGAACAGCCGATGCTCGAAGTGCGGCACGACCTCGCGCAGCAGACGTGTGCGCTGCGAGTCAGTCGCATAGCGACCGCGTCCCGAGGGCGCCGCGTTGTGCGCCTCGTCGACGATCAGCAAGTCGTAGCGGCGCGGGTAGCGCGGCTCGTCCGGCCCCGGCAGCGTCTCGCGAAAGCGGCGGAGCGGTGTTTCGGTCTTCAGATAGTCGATCGAGGTGATCAGTCGCGGGAAGTGCGTCCACGGGTTGACGTGGATCCCCCGCGCACGTCGCAGCTGCCGAACGAGCTCGCGGTCGACGACCCGGAACTCAAGGCCGAACTTGTCACGCATCTCGTCACGCCACTGCAGCTGCAGGTCGGCCGGTGTGACAATCAGGATGCGGCGGGCGCGGTAGCGAAGCAGCAGCTCCTGCGCCACCAGGCCGGCCTCGATTGTCTTGCCGAGACCAACATCGTCAGCGATAAGCAGCGAAACCCTGGGCATTCGGATCGCCCTGACGAGCGGGTCGAGCTGGTACCAATCGATCTCAACCCCGCTCTGAAACGGAGCGAGGTAGTGGCGTGGGTCAGCGTTTGAGGTCGCGCCCCAGCGCACCGCGTCGAGGAAGGCATCGAAACGCTTCGGATCGTCGAGCGTCGCGGGCTGTGGCAGCGCTGAGCGCTCGAATGCCCGCGCTCCCGGCTCGATCTCCCAGACAACCTCGAGCGTCTCGTCCGGTTCCGCATCATCGTCGACGCAGCGCAGTGTCAGCAGGTGCTGACGGGGACCGGCGGGCTGGAGGGGATTCGACGGAAGTTCGTCGGCTTGCACGTTTGCGACGACCCAGCGACGCTCGCGCACCTGAACGAGCTGGCCCTGCTCTGGGATCTCACTCACAACGCCCACGGACACGACCGTACTCAAGTAACAGGGCACCCGCCAAGGACGAAGACCGAACGGGCCGGCAGCGGTTCCCTGGCTAGTTCGAGGCCGAGGCCGAGAACAACCTCCACCGCGTGCCTTTGCGCCGGTGTCGGCCTATCCCGCCGCTTGCCGGCGCTCTTTCGCTTCGGCGTCGCATGGAGCGGCGTCTTGGCGGAGCAGGCGCCGGTAAAGGAGCTTTGCTTCGGTGGCCGCGGAACAGTGCGAGAGCGGCCTCGAGCAGCGTCTGCTGGTGCTCTCCGGTCACCCCTTCCGCTTCGGCACGGAGGCGATCGTGCTAGCGACAAGTCCGGCGGTCGCAAATGTCGCACCGCCCGCTAGTGCGACTATGAAGGCTCGCGTGGTCATGGTGCGCGTGGGGCTGCGTAAGCGCGCGGACCCGGTGTCGCGTGTGCTCGAGTTGACCTGCCAGCACGAGAGCTGAGACATTGAGATCAAGCGTCGCCATTATCGGCTTGTAGGAGGGCTGCGAAGCGGCCGATACACTTGGCGGCCGCAGCAACCTAGGACAAGGAGCGGTGGGTGGCTGTCCAGGATCCGATGAACCCGTACACACGCCGCGGCGCCGCCGACGCCGAGCGCAAGGTGTTCACGGTGCGCACGAGTGGCTCGGTGCACTTGTACGGGCCAGAACTGGAGATCCTCGACACAGAAGAGTTCCAACGCCTCGCTTCCATCAAGCAGCTCGGCACGAGCTACTTCGTCTTCCGGGGCGCCGTTCACTCGCGCTTCGAGCACGCGCTCGGCGCGGTGCACATGGCGCAGCGGATCATCGACGTCGTCAACCGGAACCCGTACGCTCAGACACGCATCGACGAGCGCCAGCGTCGGCTGATTCGGCTGTTCGCACTGCTCCATGATCTGCCGCACGTGCCCTTCGGCCACACACTCGAGGACGAGTTCGGCCTGCTGCAGCGTCACGACGAGAACAAGAAGCGGATCAAGCGGCTTCTGTGGCAGAGCCAGATCGGGACGATCCTGCGCGACGCGCTCAACGACGAAGAGCTCGAGACGTTCCGCAAGATGATCACGGCGAAGAAGTCCCAGGACTACATCAACCTTGGCCGGGACGCCTTCTGCGTCGATATCGTCGCAAACACCGTCTGCGCCGACGCGCTCGACTATGTGCCGCGCGACATGGAGGCATGCGGAATGCCGGTCGAACTCGGCGAGCGGTTCCTCGAGTACTTCGTCATCACCGACCCAGATGTGCCTGTCGCAGAGAACCGCAACCGGATGGCGCTCGTCCTCGAGAAACGTCGCATGCCACGTCCTGATGTCGAAAGCGAAGTCGTCAAGCTCTTGAGCTACCGGTACGAACTCGCCGAGCGCGTCTACTTCCACCACGCAAAGAACGCAGCCTCTGTGATGATCGGCCGCGCCGTCCAGGCGCTCGGCTTGAACAAGCGCGACGAAAACTTCGACCGGCTTTCGGACGAACTGCTGCTCGCCCTTCTCGCAAGTCCCGACCTCGGCCGGAGCCTCGGTGTCGAGATGGATCCGCCGTCGGAACACGAGAAGGCGTTCGCGCAGGAACTTGGCCTGCTGCTCCGACGACGAGCGTTGTACAAGATCGCCTACCTCGGCGTCGCCGACGACTTCGGCGTCCGCCGCGAGGACATCCTGGCGAAGTGGGGCAAGCCCGAGGACAGGCCCCGACTCGAAGACCTTCTCGCCGCTCTCGCCGGCGTGGAGCCAGGAAAGGTGCTCGTGCATCTACCACCGGCGAAGATGGCCGAAAAGCAAGCCGACGTCCTCGTACAGACGACGGACGAGGCGATCGTGAAGCTCTCGGAGTGGGACAAGATGCACAGCGGCCGCGTCGCCGCCCTCAACAACGCCCATCGACGTCTGTGGCGAGTCGCGGTCTACGGGCATCCCGAACTCGACGAAGGCCAGCAGCGGCTTCTGCGCGCGGCAGCTGAGCGCGAGCTCGGCGTCCCCTCTCGCTACGTCGACGAACAGCGTGACCTATACCTGGAACTCGTCTTCGATCGCATGGCTGTCGAGAACGACTGGCTTGCGGAAGAGCGGGGCGCACTGGCAGCCCGAGCCCGAGCCGAGAATCCACAGCCAAGGACCCTTGAGGAAGCCGAAGCGTTTGTCAGGCTCGTCGTCGCAGCCCGCAAAGAGGGCAAGGACGACGGATCAGGTGGCGCCTAGCAGCACGATCTCTCCAGCTCCGGCTCGTTGGCGGTTCCGCCCGCTGCCATCCGCTGCAAGCGGCAGACTTGGCACCAAGATGATGGCCGCGGACCCCCGGATCGAGGAGCTTGCGCTCCGTGCCAGGGTTTCCGACAGTCTGGGGCGTCTTGATGTCGAGGCAACCGCGAAACAGCACAACGTCGAGGTCCGGGCAGCCGACCTCGGAACGCACGCCGAGGCCCTCACCGTCGACGGCCGCATCATCCTTCACGACCACCTGTCGTCGGCGGGGCGCAGACGGTTCGTCTTCGCGCACGAGCTCGGGCACGTGCTGATTCAACGTGGAGCGATGCCGTGGGTAACACGCCGACGCGAAGAGCAGTGGGCCGACTGGTTCGCGCACGAATGTGTCTTCCCGCGTCGGTGGGTACGCGAGCGGTCGTGGCAGCAGCTCAAGTTGTTCACCGATCCCGCGGAGCGACGCACGATTGCCATGCACCTCGCGTCGTACCTGCGACAATCGAGGGTGCTCCGCGTCGACGACGTCGTGATCTGTGGACACTGCGGCGACCGAAACTTCGCTACGGGCTGTGAGTGCGAGCGGTATCGCAACAGTCCAGACGACCTCGCATCGCTGCCTTGGCTTCGTGCGGCGAGCGAAGTCAATCTCGATCAGCTGTCGCTATTCGCGCTAGGCGACGATCCGTTTGTCGTTCTGTGGCGGGCGTTCGTGTCGCCACCGTCTGCATACGGATTGGCAGCTACGTCTTCGCCTTTAGCTGACTAGATGCTCTCGCGCGCTTCCGTGTCTCTCGGCGGCGAGAGCGTCCTGGCTGAGTAGACGTCGATACAGCGTCTGCGTTTCACGGCTCGGCTTGAGTCCAAACCGCTCGTCGAGTTCTCGCGCGAGGCGTTCATACCGTTCGGCCACCGCCTCCCGGCGTCCGAGCGCAGCCTCAGCTTCCATCGCCAGTTGAACAACGTGCTCGTTTGATCCATCGAGCGCGGCCGCCTCGTCCGCCACCTCGAGTGCACTGGCGGCGTCACCGGACTCGAGCCGGAGGCGCCCAATCCGCTCGAGGAGACTCAAGCGGAGCGAGCTCAGTCGGCGTTGTTCGCTATCTGCCCAGAGCGCATCGATCCCGGCAAGCGGCTCACCGCGGAAGAGCGCGAGTGCTGGTTCGAGTAGCGCGGGTTCCTGTTCAGTGCCGGTGCCGTGGGCTTGCTCTCGCCGCCGGTCGAGTTCGTCGAGATCGATCTGCAGCTGTTCGCGGTCGAGGGTGTAGGTGTCGCGCGCGCGTACGAATGCGTCGCCGAGGAGTTTCCGCGCTTCGCTTGCTGCTTGGTAGAAGCGGGCGGCGCTGCGTCGTGGGTCGTCGCCTGGCCATAGGGCCTCGAGTAATTCGTCGCGGCTGACGGGTCGCCGCTGGATCGCGAGGTAGGCAAGGAGCTCGGCGGTCGCTTGCCGTCGCGGTTGCTTCTTCTTGCACCCGGTGAGCTCGAAAGGTCCCAGCAGCTTTAGGCCGACATCGTCTTCTGTGCGTTCGACCCGGGCAGTCGCACGGGCGGGCGCGACTTCCGCCAGAACCTCGCGCTCTGCTTCCACCTGCTCAGACGGTGGCTCGACGTCGTGCCTTGTCGGGATGCGTAGGACTGGTGGCGCGAGCGGTCCGGAGTGCGTGCGCCAGTCTGCGTCCTTGACCGTCGGCTTCTCGACGTGCTGCGAACGCGTGTCGGAGTCTGAGTTCGCTCCGTCTCGGCGTTCGTCGGATGGCCAGCTTCATCACGTTCGTGAAGAGGACGAGGTCGAGGAGGACGAACACAACCCAGGCGGCGAGGTCGAGTGTGCTGCTGATCATGTTCGTCGGGAGCGGCGCGGAGAACGAGTGCGGTAGCGGCGGCAGCGAGGGCCGTAGGTCCCAGGCGAGCGCGAGCGCAGCGACGAGCACGGCCGCGCTGAGGAGCGCGGCAAGGCGGTGGGTGATGCTTGCTCTGGTGTTCATGTGATCACCGCGATGAGCGCGCCGGCGGCGAGGAAGGGGGCGAGCGGCAGCGAGGCTCGCCAGGCTGTTCCGCCGTTCCGGATTACGCGCAGGAGTCCGGCGAGCGCGGCGAAGGCGAGGCCGAGCGCGAGCGCGCGCAGGGCGCTGCCGTCGAGACCGAGAACGAGCAGGAGCGCGAGCTTGACGTCGCCCATGCCGAGCGCCGCCGGCCAGCGCAGGCTGACGACGAGGAGCAGCAGGACCGTTGCGAGGCCCGCGACGAGAGTGAGCGGACGTCCGGCTGCAAGTGTGAGGGCGGCGCATGCCACGGCTGCGGGAGTGACGATGCGGTTCGGGATCCGCCGCTGGACGAGATCGTAGAGCGCGCAGGCGGCGAGCGCGCCGCCGACGACCGCGAGCCGCGTCAGGATCGAGCACGCCCGCGTTCGCGATCAGACCCGCGCTCACGAACGTTGCGGTGCCGACTGCGGCGGCGATGGGGGCGCGTCTGATCATGGTGCGCGCGGGGCTGCGTTCGCCTGGGCGGAGACGGTCAGATCGCTGAGTCCGACGAGGCGGAGCAGGATGGTCGGGAAGCGCCGCGTGACCTGCACGTGCACCTCGGCTGGGGTGGCGTCGGCGTGCGCCTGGATGCCGGGCTCGCCAGTAAGCGTGGAGAGCGCTGCCGCTTGTGCTTGCGAGGGGTCGAGAGCGAGCTGTCCCTGGTGGACCGCTTGCGGGTCGAGTTGTTGGGCGCCGGCGAGGGCGGCATCGTCGGCGAGCGAGGTGAGGTCGCGGCGGACGATGAAGGCGTGACCGATGTCGACTGCGGCGCCGAGCACCATCAGCAGCGCCAGCGTCAGCAACAGCCCGGTGATCAGGACCGAGCCGCGTTCATCGCCGAGCCGTTTCCGAGCTGCGCGTGTCATGGCGAGCTGTCTCCGATCAGGCTGCGGTAGGTGTCGACGGGCGCGGCCGCGTTTCCGTGCACCGTGATCGTTCCGAGCTGGCCGATGAACGGCAGCGAGGCGAGCCCGATCTGTGCGCTCGTCTTGGCTTGTAGGACGGCTCCGCGGGCGAACGTTCCCTGAAGCTGAAGTTGGAGCGGAACGCCGGTCTGCGTCTGCGCGCGCGCGATCGCGTCGTCGGCTGCTTGTTGTGCGCCTGTGGGAGTTGGTGCTTCGACGGCGGCGCGGACGGCGTCGCGGGCCGCCTGTGCGGCGGCGAGGCGTCCGTTCTCGATGCGAGCGAAGGCGACGACGATGAACATGATCGGAAGCAGCACCCCGGCGAGCAGCAGCAGCGCCGAGACGAGTCCGAGTTCGCCTTCCTCGCGGCGGAGCTGTCGCGGCAGGCTCATGGTGCTGCTGCCTGTTCGTCGGCGGGGTATTGCTCGAGCGGCAGGCTCGCGCTCGCCGCGACCGCTGGCAGGACGAGTGGAACGTTGAAGAGGTGCGGTGCCTGGCCGTTGACGGTGATCGTGACTTCAGTTGCCGCTGACGCTGGCGTTCGCGTGCATGGCTGAGCCAGCGCCGCCGGCGGCGGCGAGGATGGCGTTGGCGCGGTCGATGCCTGCTTGCGGCCCGCCTGCGGCTGCTGCGCGGGCTCCGTCTTGTGCGGCTGCTTGTGCGACGTTGCGTGCGTGCGCGTAGGTGATCGCCTCGGCCGCGAAGGCGACCACGAGCAGGACGAGGCCGAGCGCGAGCAGACCCTCGATCAGGGCCTGCCCGCGCTCCTCTCCGAGTCGGCGCGCAAGCCTCCGCATCGGGGCTATCCGCCGCTGATGAAGTTGGCGATGCTCTGGGCTGCGTTCTCGAGCGCGGGCCGCAGGATCGCGACCACGGCCGCGGCGGCGGCGGCGAGGCCGACGGCGAGCACGACCCAGTTGACCAGGCTGTCGCCGCGTTCCTCGCGGCGGATGCGCTCGGCCCAGCCCAGAAGCCGGAACCAGAGTGCGTCGATCATCGATCCGTCCTCCTTTTTAGACGGTGTGGGATAGGAACCTGAGAAAGCCGTAGGCGAGCACCAAGACGAGCACCGCCAGCAGCGGCGCGAGCGGTGCGTGCATCGACAGGTAGGCGCGGTCGGCGGCGCGCTCGAGGTAGCGCGCCTGCTCGGCGCGGGCCTCGCGTGCCTGCTGGCGCAGGAAGTCGAGGTAGGGGCTCTCCTTGACCGCGAGTAGCTCGCAGAAGCGGGTGAAGGTCGGCTCGCCCGCCTCGCGCGCGACTCGCACGAGTGCCTCGCGCTCGGAGAGGCCGCGCTCCTTGCGCGCCAAGGTCAGCGCCCGTTCGAGTTCGGCGCCGAGCGGGCCGGCGCAGTCGCGGCCGGCGAGCTCGAGCGCCTGCCGCAGCGATTGGCCGGCGCCGAGTGAGAGCGAGAGCACCGCGATCATCTCTGGCAGGTCGAGGAAGATCGCCTCCCGCCGCTGCTTGACCTGCTGACGCAGCAGCAGATCCGGCACGAACGAGCCGGCGATCGCGAGTAGCACCACGAGCGCAAGGCTCGGCAGCCGCCCGGTCGCGGCCGCGTACGGGGCGAGCACCACGAACGGGGCCGCGAATGCGAGCAGTGCTTTGTCGGCGGCGAAGCGGCGCAGCGTCTTCCCGCCGCCTGCGCGGCGGAGGTCGCGTTCGTAGCTCGCGCGCAGGCCGACTAGCCAGCCGGGGAGTTGCAGCGTCGACCCGCGCGCGCCGAGCTCGCCGATCCGTCCCTCAACGCGAGCCAGCCGGACGGCGAGCGGCTCCCGCCGACCCGCGAGCACATGGACGACAAGCAGCAGCCCACCGATCACGAACGAGACGCTCGAGAGAAAGAGCGTCGTGTTCATCGCTGCGGCCTCGTGCGCTGCGGTTCGGGGACGCGGCCGAGCCGGCGCATCAGCAGGTAGCAGCCGAAGATCAGCGCGCCGCCGACGGTCGCGACGATCGTCCCTGCCGCCGTCCGGTACGCGTTCAGGTAGCCGGGCGAAGCGGCTCCGAGCAGGAGCAAGAGCACGATCGGGCTCAGCGCCAGCACCGCCGCCTCGACCTGCAGCGAGGAGGCGCGGGTGCGCGCCTTCTCGCGCGCCTCGAACCGCTCCCCCAGCATCTCCGACAGCTCACGCAGGAGCGGTGCCAGCCGTCCCGCCGGCAACTCGAGCAGGCCCGCACGCAGTAGCAGCGCCACCGTGTCCGATGTCCTCTCCCCCGCGCGGGCAAGGCCGTCCAAAGCGGCCTCCAGACCGGCCGCGCGAAGACGCGCTTGAAACGCGGTGAACTCCGGCCGCAACGCGGGCGGTCCCGCCTCGCCGAGCAGCGCGACCGCTGCCGGAAACGCGATCCCCGCCTCGAGCGCATCCGCGAGCTGCGCGAGCGCCGCCGGCCACGCTCGCTCGCGCTCGCGGCGCGCACGCTCGGCTGCTCGCCGCGCCCATGCGACCGGTGCGTACGCGCCTGCGACGGCCGCCGCCAAGGCAAGCGCCGGCACCCCCACGAGCGACCAGACCAGCAACGCAGCGATCACCGCGAGCACAGCCGAGAGCCCGCCCAGCGGCGCCAGTGCCAGCGGCAAGCTCGGCCGGCGAACGAACAGCCGCTCGCGCCAGCGAGTGAAGTCGACCTTCTGCGGCTCGCGTGCGAGGCCGACGACGAGCAGCCCGACACCGGCGGCAAAGCAGAGCGCGAGCAGCACACCGATCACCGCCCGCCTCCACTGACCAGGAAGGCACGCGACTCGCTCACCGGATAGGACGTCGACGTCTCCGTCGTTCGCGCCGGCAGCGCCCCACTCCCGGCGACCGGCCCTGCGGCGCTGTAGGTGATCCGCCAAACGACGAGCGCCTCGAGCGAGTAACCGTTCTGGCCGCAGCTGGCGAGCACGTACGGGTCATGGCCCTGGTCGCCGGGCAGACAGCGCGTGTCGTACACGTGCGTGATCGCGTCGCCCGGCGCGGCGTCCGCCCCGTACGGAACGCCAGGCCCGCCGTCCTGCGTCGCACCGTCACCGAACCGCCAGTCGATAGTCGGGTCGGCGATCACGTTCACCGTCTCGCCGGCGAGCGAGATCGACAACGACTGCCGCCGCGGCGCCGGATCCAGCCAGAACCACGACTGCGCACCGGTCAGACCCGCAGTCGTCGGGCTCGTCTTGATCTCACCCGGCGCGAGCTCAACACGCCGCGCAAGCGACTCCGCAACCGCGGATGGCGACACGCCGCCCGCGCCGTTGTTCGCACCTGGGCCGATAAGAGTGAAGCACGGCGTGACGCTGTTCGGCACGTACTGGCACGCATGCCCCGCCGCGTCCGTGTACCAAAAGCTCCCGGGACCGAACGGATGCTGGTCATGCAGGATCGGCGCGTTCGTCGAGAGCGGCGGGAACGGCGGCGGCAGATTCGACACAGCACCGCGCGTCCTGACCGTGACTACAACCGCCTGCGTACTTCCGGGCGAGTGGCCTCGATCGCGCGCCTCACCTGCCCGAGCGGATGACTCGTGAATGTGTGCAGCGACGCGAGCGCGGCTCGGCCCGTACTGCTGCGAGTTGATTCCGATTCTTATCGGCCCTTGGCCGTCTGCCAGCGCCGTCGCGGCGGACATCAACCAGAGCAGGAGCGTGGCGAACGACAGGGTCAGCGCTTTGGTCTTCATTGGATAGGCGCGACCCTCCACACGACGAACCGCTCAGAGCTGCCAAGACGATGCAACTCGAAGCGCGACTTCTCCGACAGCGACACTGGTTGCCCGAGGGGCTTCCCGTTGCTTCCGTACGGTCGAACACGCTGTGGATCAACGACGATCGCGGTCGCCCTCGTGAAGGAGGGATCGAGTGTGACCGAGTCGATCCTGAAGCCGTCAGAAACGACCTTGACGTGAATACCGCGGCGGCGCCGGCCCGCCGCCGCTGTACGGAGCGCAGTAAGAGCCGGACCGCGTGTCGAGCTAGTGGCAGAGGCCGGAACTGCGTTTCGCCAGAGCACGAGCTTGGCAAGCCGATGATTCGCACGCAGCGTGTCCCGCACAGCCGCGGTAAGGCGCTTCTGTGGATCCGCGCGCACCGTGGATGTGGTCGCAGCCGTCGTACCCGCAGCCTTATGGCCCCCGCCGCAGCCGGCTGCAGCAAGGGCGACCGCTGCGCATCCGATTGCCGCGGTCGTCTTCATGCTGCGAACCCCAGGGATTCGAGTTGGTTGAGGAAGCGTGGCCCGGCGCTGAGCCATTGCATGTCGGCGCCGCTGCCTTCGAAGAGGGGGTTGGTGGTGAGGCGGTTTCCTTCGACGCCTTGGACTTCGACGATCTCGTCGACCTGGCGGGGAAGGAAGCGTTGTTCGCCGTTTTCGTAGGTGGAGGGGCGGGTGCAGTGGATGACGATGTCGATCTCACGCAGCCAGTCGAGCGCTTGCTCGGTGGTGATGTGCGGGCCGGCGGTGAGGGCGAAGCGGGCGAGGTTACGGACGCCGTGGTCGGCTGTTTCGCCGTGGACGCTGGTCATGCCGGCGTGGCCGGTGGCGAAGGCCCAGAGCATCGCCATCGTTTCCGGGCCGCGGCACTCGCCGACGATGATCCGGCTCGGGTTGAGCCGGAGCGCGCTTGAGACGAGTTGCTCGAGGCTGACGCCGGGGAGGCCGTCGAGGCTGTCCGGCCTTGATTCGTAGGCGACGCAGTTGTGCAGCACGTCGGGAAGCCGTAGCTCGGCGCCGGTTTCGCAGACGACGACGCGTTCGGAGCCGGGGATGGCGCCGCCGAGCGCGTTCAGCAGCGTGGTCTTGCCGGAGGAGACGGGGCCGGCGACGACGATGTTCTTGCGGGCGCGCACGCAGGCGGCGAGGAAGTCGGCCGCCTGCAGGCTGAGCATCCCGAGCGGGACGAGCTCGCTGAGCGTGTTCGCGCGGAGGCGGAAGCGGCGGATGGTGAAGATGACGTGCCCGTTGGAGCTGACGGGCGGGATGGCGGCGGTGAGGCGGGAGCCGTCGGGGAGGCGGGCCTCGATCAGCGGCGTGATCCGGTCGAGGCGTTTGCCTTCGACGTGCTCGAGCAGCCGTTCGAGGATGCGCAGGGCGGCGCGGTCGTCGGGTAAGGAGATGTCGGTGACGCGCTCGATCCGCTCGCCGGTGTCTTTGAAGATCCGGCGCGGCCCGTTGACCATCCATTCTTGTGCGTCTTCGTCGGCGAGCATTCGTTCGGCGATCCGGCCGAGGCCGAGCAGGTCGTCGCGCAGCTCGCGGCGGATCTGCTCGAGCTGTTCGCGGGAGCCGTTGCCGTTGCTTGCGAGCGCGTCTGCCTGGTAGGCGGTGAGCGCCTCCTCGATCAGCGCCTCGGCCTGTTCTCTGCCGGTCGGTGAGGCGAGGTTGACCTGCTTTGCGGTGAGCGCGCCTTCGACCTGGGCGCGGACACGTTCGGAGGCTGCGGTCAGCTCCGCCATGGCAGCGCCACCTCTTCATCGCCGGTCGGCGCCGTCGAGGCTTCCGGGGTGGGAACCGGCAGCCGTGTCTTGCGTTCGCGTGGTACCGGCTGGGTGGGGAGCAGGAGTTCGTCGAGCAGTCCGCGTACGGCGCGTGCGTAGCGGCCGCGCGGGCGGGCGAGCGCGAGCGGCGAGCCGCTGCGGCGAGCGCGAGTGGCGGCGCGTGCGTCGTAGGGAAGCCAGGCGTCGACTGTGAGCCGCAGCTCGGCGAGCTCTGGGTTGAGTGCTGTTTGGAGTTCGTGCTTGCTGCCGGCGCCGGGCGCGCCGAGGCCGCTGATCGCGATCCGCAGTTGCTCGCGTTTGATCCCGAGCTCCTCGAGCAGCAGGGTGAGCTGGTTGCGGCCGGCGCGGAGTTGCTCTTCGCGCGTGCCGATCACGAGCAGGACCGCGTCGGCGGCAAGCAGCGCCTCGCGGTGGACGCGCACCGCCTTCGGTAGCTCGCCCGGGAAGGAGAGCAGCGCGCCCACGTCGGCCACGACGAGCGGGTAGATCGAGGCGGCGGCATCGAGGGCGGCGCGGATGACTCCGGGTTGGGCGAGCTCGTCGATGTGCAGGTGCGGGTCGGGCGGTGCGACCAGGACCGGCGGCCAGCCGCGCTCGCCGCTGCTTGTCCAGCGTGCGAGCAGATCGCCCAGCGAGCCGTCGGCTCCGTGCGCGCGGACGAGGCCGAGCAGCGAGCCATGCTGCGGGTCGACGCCGAGCCGCAAGGCGAGCGCGTTCTCAAGGAGGTCGAGCTCGAGCAGCAGTGTCGGCCAGCGCTGGTCGGCAAGCGCGGCCAGCGAGGCCGCGCACTCCGACGCGCCCGGCGACCCACTCGCGGGAACGACGGCGAGCACGCTGCCGGTCCGCGGCGAGCGCGAGCTTCGCTCCACGGCTTGGCGCGCGCTCCCCGGTGCAGGAGTCGCGGGAGTCGCGAGCGTTACCTCTTCTCTGCATGCCGCGGCGAGATCGCTCGCCGTGAGCGGTGGCCGCAGGGTGACGTCGACGCCGAGCTCGTCGAGTGTGTGCGCGTTGTGATCGTCGAGTGCGAGCCCGATCAGCCGCAGACCGTGCGAGCGCAGCCGCGCACAGGCGCCCGCGTCGAGGGCGGGAAGCTCGGGTGCGAGCAGAACGGCGCTCGCGTGACGGCGTTCGCTGAGCGCGAGCAGCTCGCTGGCGTCGGCGGCGCTGCCGAGGATCGCGATCGGCTGGTCGGCTGCGAACAGCTCGTCTTCGACCTGCCGCTCGCTGAGCGGGGTGAGTCCGAGCAGCAGCCGTGGTGTGTCGTCGGCGCTCACGGTGCGCTCGCACTCGGGATCGGCGCTCCTGCACCGCCGCCTGTCTCGCGCAGGAGGTCGAGCTTGCCGGCTTCGTTGGCGAGCGCGAGCGCGCTCGCGACCGAGGGATTGGGGAGTGCGACGGTGACGGGGATCGTCTCGGCGCTGGCGTTGAAGCCGGAGGCGGTGCCGACTGCGAGCACTTCGAGGTTGCGCGCGACCGCGCGCGTCTGCGCCTGCCCGGTCGCGTTCGTGTAGGTGGCAAGGACGGTGACGCGGTCGCCTGGTGCGAGCGCGCCGCCGAGCGCGTGCTGGACCGGGACCGCGAGCGTCATCGCGTCGTTGCCGCCGCGGGCGTTGGCGAGCGCGGCGGCGGGGATCGGTGCGCCGGCGGCGACCGGCTCTTTCAGCGCCCGCCCGATCGAGCAGGCTCTGCTCGTCCGCCGGCAAGAAGCTCGCAAGCACCTGGCTGTTGGCGGCAAGGCCGCTGT
>CAVWBZ010000021.1:0-236271 GCA_963753295.1 uncultured Actinomycetes bacterium
TTTGGCCTTTCCAGGGGTTTTCAGAGCTGGAGATACCGATCGACGAGGTTGTGCTCCTGGAGCCGCCTGAGCCCGGCCCGGATCTCCCGGGCCCGCACCGCTCCGACCCCCTCGACGCCCTCGAGATCGCGCTGGGAGGCCCTGACGACGGTGTCGAGCGAGCCGAAGCCCTCGACGATCCGCCGGATGACGCCGTCGGGGATCCGCGGGATGTGCGAGAGCACGCGATAGCCGCGCGGCGACACCGAGAAGTCGAGCGGGCTGACGCCGCGGTCGTAGCCGAGCAGCTCGACGAGACGGTCGAACTGGATGAGATCCTCGTACCGGAAGCTCCGCAGCCGCTCGAGCGCCGCCGTCGCCTCGGCGCCGGAGCCCGCGGCGTGGTAGTCGCGGACGATCGCGTCGCGCTCGGTCGGGACGTCGCCGATGAGCTCGTCGAGCTGCAGGCGGATCAGCCGGCCTTCGCCGCCGAGCTCGACGCAGTCCCGCTCGAGCCGCTCGGCCATGCGCGCCGTCATCTCGGCCCGCTGGAGGACGACGAGCACGTCGTCCAGGACGACGGCGTTCTGGAACTCGAGCGCGGTGAGCCGCGTCAGCACCTGCTCGAGCCGCTGCTCGTACGTCTCGAGGGTGCCGAGCGCCTGGTTCGTCTTCGCGAGGACGTCCGGCACCGGGTCGAGCTGGTAGCGCGCCGGCCCGACGAACAGCGTCACCGTCTCGCGCTGCTGCGAGACCGAGATGACCATCGCGCCGGTCTGCTTCGCGACGCGCTCGGCCGTGCGGTGCCGCGTGCCCGTCTCGTCGGAGGGGATCGTCGGATCCGGCATGAGCTGGACGTTCGCCCAGGCGAGCCGCTTGAGCGCCGGGTCGACGATGATCGCGCCGTCCATCTTCGCGAGCTCGTACAGGAGCTGCGGCCGGAACGGCGCGTCGAGGCGAATCCCGCCGGAGTAGAGAAATGCGAGCTCGTGCGGGTCGCCGATGACGATGAGCGCGCCCTCGTGGGAGCGGATGATGTCGTCGACCGACTGGCGGAGCGCCGTGCCCGGCGCGATCTTCGCCATCGCCTCGAGCAGCTTCGCATCGCGGCGGGGATCGTCTTCCGAGGGCGTGCGCGTGAACCCGAGCTCGCCGAGCCGCTCGGCCCTACGCTCGCTCGTCTCCCTCGGATCGGTCGCCATCGAGCCCCGCTCGGATCGCTTGTCGCAGCGTCTCGGCCTGCGTGACGTCCAGTGTGCCACGCGCGGGCGTCCCGGCCGGGGCGACGACGTGGCGCAGCCCGAGCTTCGCGCACTCGTCGAGCCGCCGGTCGGCCTGCGTGGCCGGCCGTAGCCGGCCGGTGAGCCCGATCTCGCCGAACGCGGCGGTGCCCCCCGTGACGGGCACGCGGCGGGCGGCGGAGGCGATCGCGAGCGCCACCGCGAGGTCGGCGCCCGGCTCGTCGATCCGGACGCCGCCGGCGACGTTGACGAAGACGTCGGCCTGACCGAGCGCGACGCCGGCATGGCGCGCGAGCACGGCGACGATCATCGCGAGCCGCTTCGGGTCGATTCCCGTCGCCACCCGGCGCGGCATCGCGAGCTCGCTCTGGGAGACGAGCGACTGGATCTCGATGAGGATCGGCCGCGTCCCCTCGAGGACGCAGGCCACGGCGGCGCCCGGCTCGCCCTCGACGGTGGCTCCGAAGAGCGCCGAGGCGTCGGGGACGCCGACGAGGCCGGCGCCGGTCATCTCGAACACGCCGAGCTCGTTCGTCGAGCCGAAGCGGTTCTTCGTCGCCCGGAGCACGCGGTGGGCGTGGTACCGGTCGCCCTCGAACTGGAGGACGCAGTCGACGAGATGCTCGAGGACGCGCGGGCCGGCGACGGTGCCGTCCTTCGTGACGTGACCGACGAGGATCGTCGCGATCCCGGACTCCTTCGCCACACGGAGGAGCCGCGCCGCCGCCTCCCGCACCTGCGCGACCGAACCGGGCACGGAGCCGAGCTCCGCGGCGTAGAGCGTCTGGACGGAGTCGATGACGCACACGTCGGGCCGCTCCGCCTCGAGCGTCTCGCAGACGATGTCGAGCTCGGTCTCGGCGAGCACCTCGACGTTCTCGGCGCCTCCCAGCCGGTCGGCGCGGAGCTTCACCTGGGCGACCGACTCCTCGCCCGTGATGAGGATGACGCGCCGCTCCGCCCCCATGGCCCGCAGGGCCGAGAGGAGCAGGGTCGACTTGCCGACGCCGGGCTCGCCGCCGACGAGGACGAGGGAGGCCGGGACGAGGCCGCCGCCGAGCACGCGGTCGAGCTCCGGGATGCCGGTGGAGATGCGGGCGGCCTCTTCGGCGGAGACGTCCACGAGACGAAGGAGCGGCTTGGGAGGCGCCTTGGCCACGGCGACCTGACCCACCACCTCTTCCACGAGGGTGCCGAAGGCGGCGCAGCCGGGGCATTTCCCGAACCAGCGGGCCGAGGTGGTGCCGCACTCGGTGCAGGCGTACTGGACGGCGGGCTTCGACTTCGCCATGGCTCCACCCTACGGAGCGGAGCGGACGCGGATGTCACGGCTTCGCGCCAAAAGAAAAGCGGCTCCCGCCGCAGGGGGAGCCGCTTCGTATTGCCCGAGGAGAGCCGGGCCCCCGCCGCATCGGGGCCCCGTTTCCTACGCAGGATCATGTTCTTCGGGTTCCGCTTGATTCGTCCCCTTTTGGGTGGTTCAGCGGCCCGCTTCACCGAGATCTCCCCGTATCCGGTGTGGGGGGAAAGCCGCAGCGTATTTCAGCGTCGGCCCTGCTGGCCGCCGGACGGAAGTCGCGCACCATTGCCTCAGATCCCAGCAAGCAAGCCAGCCAGCAAGCACGAAACACGGAGGAGGAGTCGAAATGAAGCGCTTTCTCGAGTTCGGCGGAGTCGCTGCCGCGGTCGTCCTCATCGCGTTCGGCGCCGCCGCGATCGTCCTCGGCGTCCAGGGCAAGAACACGGTCGTGTCCAGCCTGAAGGCCGAGCAGATCACCGGCACCTCGGACATGACGCCGAAGGGCATCGCCGCCGAGGCGAAGGCCGCCGGCCTGAAGAACATCAGCCTGCCGACCTGCAGCGTCGCCGGCCTGGCAGTCAACAGCGGCGGACGCGCGCGCTGCTTCGCGGAGTACATGCGCATCCACTCGCTCGAGGCGACCGGCGGCTACGTCTACGCCCAGATGGGCCAGTACCAGGCGAAGCCCGGCACCCCCAAGGCGCAGCTGACGCCCGACGGCGCCACGGACAACACGCAGTACGCAGTCCTCGACCCGAAGACGCACCAGCCGGTCTCGAACGGCGCCCGCAACGTGTGGGTGACCGAGACGGCGCTCACGACCGCGCTGAACACGTCGTACATGGCGGACCAGCTCGGCAACTTCGGGATCGTCGTCGGCGTCGCACTGCTGCTCTCCGGCATCGGCTTCCTGATCCTCGCCCTCGGCGGGATCAAGACCGACGGCTGGCTCTTCGTGTGGCTCACGCAGCGCCGCGCCACCAAGGCGAAGGCGTCGAAGACCACGCCGATCGCCAGCGCGTAGGGCAGAACACGAACGACTGCGAAGGGCCCCGGCGAGCCGGGGCCCTTCGGCGTTCTAGTCCTCCGAGTCCGCCGGCGACGCCGGCGCTTCCGGCGGCACGGTGACCTTCTCGGGGGTCACGTCGCCGGGGATCACGGTGATGTCGACCTCGTCTGCGTCTCCCTCCGCGCCGGCCTTGCGGCCGACGAGGATGGTCGAGCCGGGCTCGAGCTGGCGGCCGAGGACGTAGTCGGCGAGCGGGTCCTCGATGTAGCGCTGGATCGCGCGCCGCAGCGGGCGGGCGCCCATCGCCGGGTCGTAGCCCTTGTCGACGAGCAGCTCCTTCGCCTCGTCGGTGAGCTCGACCGTCACCTCGTGCGTCGCCATCTGCTCGCGCAGGCGCTTCAGCAACAGGTCGATGATCGTCGTGATCTCGTCCTTCGCGAGCTTGTGGAAGACGATGATCTCGTCGATGCGATTGAGCAGCTCGGGGCGGAAGACCTTCTTGAGCTCGCCCATCACGCGCGACTTCATGTCCTCGTAGGAGAGACCGTCCTCGTCGCCGACGGAGAACCCGAACGACTGGTTCTTCGAGATCGAGCCGGCGCCGATGTTCGACGTCATGATCACGATCGTGTTCCGGAAGTCGACGCGGCGCCCCTGAGCGTCGGTCAGCTTCCCCTCCTCCAGGATCTGGAGCAGGATGTTGAACACGTCCGGGTGCGCCTTCTCGATCTCGTCCATGAGGACGACCGAGTACGGCTTGCGGCGCACGGCCTCGGTGAGCTGGCCGCCTTCGTCGTAGCCGATGTAACCCGGGGGCGAGCCGACGAGCCGGGACACGGAGTGCTTCTCCATGTACTCCGACATGTCGACCTGGATCATCGCGTCCTCGTCGCCGAACAGGAACTCGGCGAGCGTGCGGGCGAGCTCCGTCTTGCCGACGCCGGACGGGCCGAGGAAGATGAACGAGCCGGTCGGCCGCTTCGGGTCCTTGATGCCGGCGCGGGCGCGCCGGATCGACTTCGAGACGGCGACGATCGCCTCCTCCTGGCTGATGACGCGCTTGTGCAGCTCCTCCTCCATGCGGATGAGGCGCTGCGACTCGGCCTCGGTGAGCTTGAAGACCGGGATGCCCGTCCACATCGAGACGATGTCCGCGATCTCCTCCTCGCCGACCTCGGGCTGCTCCTCGAGGTTCTCGGCGCTCCGCCACTGCTCCTCGAGCTCGCGCTTCTTCTGGGTGAGCTTGCGCTCCTTGTCGCGCAGCGAGGCGGCCTTCTCGAACTCCTGGGCCTCGATCGAGGCCTCCTTCTCCTTGCGGACGCGGTCGATCTCCTCCTCGAGCTCGCGGTAGCGCGGCGGTGCGCTCATCGAGCGGATACGGATGCGCGAAGCAGCCTCGTCGATGAGGTCGATCGCCTTGTCCGGGAGATGGCGGTCCTGGATGTAGCGGTCGCTGAGCTCGGAGGCGGCGTGGAGCGCGTCGTCGGTGATCTTGACGCGGTGGTGCGCCTCGTAGCGATCGCGCAGGCCCCGGAGGATCTGCACGGTGTCGTCCACCGACGGCTCGTCGACGCGCACCTGCTGGAAGCGCCGCTCGAGCGCGGCGTCGCGCTCGAGGTACTTCCGGTACTCGTCGAGCGTCGTCGCGCCGATCGTCTGCAGCTCGCCGCGGGCGAGCGCGGGCTTGAGGATCGACGCCGCGTCGATCGCGCCCTCGGCCGCGCCGGCGCCGACGAGATTGTGCAGCTCGTCGATGAAGAGAATGATGTCGCCCCGCTGCATGATCTCCTTCATGACCTTCTTCAGGCGCTCCTCGAACTCACCGCGGTACTTCGAGCCCGCGACGAGCGCAGCGAGGTCGAGCGTGTAGATCTGCTTGTTCTTCAGCAGCTCCGGCACCTGGTTCGTGGCGATGCGGGAGGCGAGGCCTTCGACGACGGCTGTCTTGCCGACGCCCGGCTCGCCGATCAGCACCGGATTGTTCTTCGTCCGGCGCGACAGGATCTGCATGAGCCGCTCGATCTCCGTCTGGCGGCCGACCACCGGGTCGAGCTTGCCCTCCGCCGACTGCTTCGTCAGGTTGCGGCCGAACTGGTCGAGGAGCTTGGAGCTCTTCGACTTCTCGCCCGCGGGGCCGCTCGCGCCGGGGCCCTGGCGGCGGCCCGGGCCGGAGAGCATGCGGATGATCTCGTTGCGAATCTTCTCTGCGTCGGCGTCGAAGTCGAGCAGGATGCGCGCGGCGACGCCCTCGTTCTCGCGCACGAGGCCGAGGAGGATGTGCTCGGTGCCGATGTAGTTGTGGCCCAGCGAGAGCGCCTCGCGCAGCGCGAGCTCGAGCACCTTCTTCGCGCGCGGCGTGAACGGGATCTGGCCGGTCGTGACCTCGTCGCCCTGACCGACGATGCGGGCGACCTGGGCGCGCACCTCTTCGACGGTGATGTCGAGCGACTCGAGGACGCGGGCGGCGAGGCCCTCCTCCTCGCGGAGCAGGCCGAGAAGGATGTGCTCGGTGCCGATGTAGTTGTGCTTCAGCGCCCGGGCTTCGTCCTGCGCGAGGACGACCACCTGACGGGCTCGTTCGGTGAACCGTTCGAACAAGGTCCCTCGACTCCCCTTTCCCTAAATCGACGCCTCGGTCTACCGGTCGAAGGTCTGCCCATCGTAGCCCATTGCCACGCCGCTACCGAGTGGGCCGGACGGTTTCCGGATGGTCAAGATTCTGTTCAGACGAGCTCGCCGAACGTGTCCGCGATGAGTGCGTCGAAGCTGGACGGCAGGCTGCCGTCGGCGCCCGCGTACGCACGTAACGAGTAGAGGTACGACGTCCACTCCTCGGCGCGGTCGGGGAACTCCCGGCCCCGCTCATTGACGAGGCTCTCGAGCTGGTGGACGTTCCAGCGGCCCGGCGGCGGCTCGGCGGCGACGGGGGCGGCCGGCGGCTCGGGCGCCGGGGGGGCCGGAACGGGCTCCGACACCGGAGGGGGCTCCGACACCGGAGGGGCGGCCGGCGGGGGCTCCGGCGGCACGTACGGGGCGGGCTCGGGCACGTACGGGGCGGGCTCCGGCGCGGGCGGGGCGGGGGCCGGGACGTACGGCTCCGGCTCGGGCTCCGGCGCGGCTGCGGGCGGCATCTCGACCCTGGGCTCGGGCTCAGGCTCCGGCGGCGGCATCCGTTCGCGCATGGACAGCTCCGCGGCGCGGCGGGCGAGCTCCATCTCCCGGTGGGAGACGCTCGCGATCCGCTCGGCGAGGGCCCGCTCGCGCTCCTCCATCTCGGCGGAGACCGGCGCGGGCGCGCTCGGCAGCCGCTGCTGGGCTTCGAGCTCCGCGGCGTGGCGGGCGAGGGCCGACTCCCGCGCGGCGAGGTCGGCGGAGCGCTGGGCGAGCGCGAGCTCGCGCGCGCGGAATGCCTCCTCGGCCGTCCGTGCGCTCTCGTCGGCGGCGAGGCTTCCGGCCGCCTGCTGGGCGGCGAGGCGGGCCTCCCGGTCTGCGAGCGACTGCTCCCACTCCGTGAGCCGGGCGATGCGCCCCTCGGCGGTCTTCTCGAACTCGGCCTCGCTCGCAGCGAGCGCGGCGTACCGTTCGTCGATTCGCCGCTCCTCCGTGTTGAGCCGTTCGAACGTCGCGGCGAGACGGCGGTCGAGCTGGTCCGCGACGCCGTCGGCGCCCTTCACCTTCGCCGGCTTCTCCGGCTTCGGCGGCTTTCCCGGCTTCGGCGGCTTCTCCGCCTTCGGCTCCGGCTCGGCACCGGGGACCTGCTGCTTTCGCTGCCGGCTCAGGAGCAGGAGCAGGACGAGCAGGAGGATGAGGAGGACGAGGACCACAGCGGCCACCGCCTCGATCTTGTGCTGCCGCGTGCTGAGCCAGCCGGACATGAGGACGAGGCTCGAAATCGTCATGGACCCATTATCGCCGCCTGGGTGGCTACCATCGCCCTGGTTTGAGCAGCGCTCTCATCACGGGCGGCGCCGGCTTCATCGGCTCCCACCTCTCCGAGCTGCTGCTCGACCGGGGCGTAGAGGTGTTCGTCCTCGACGATCTCTCCACCGGCTCCGAGCGGAACGTCGCCCACCTGCGCGACCAGCCCGGATTCCACCTGGTCGTCGACTCGGTCCTGAAGTCGTCGGTCGTGAACGAGCTCGTGCACCGCTGCGACGTCGTGTTCCACCTCGCGGCGGCGGTCGGCGTCCGGCTCATCGTGGAGGAGCCGGTGCACACGCTCGTCACGAACATCCAGGGCACCGAGAACGTGCTGGATCACTGCAACCGCTTCGGCAAGCGCGTGCTCGTCGCCTCGACCTCGGAGGTGTACGGCGACCGCCGCGAGCCGGAGGCGCTCGACGAGGAGAGCAAGCGCATGTACGGGCCGACCACGGCCCGGCGCTGGGCGTACGCGGAGTCGAAGGCGCTCGACGAGTTCCTCGCGCTCGCGTACCACCAGGAGCGCGGCCTCGACTGCGTCATCGTGCGGCTGTTCAACACCGTCGGCCCGAGGCAGAGCGGGCAGTACGGCATGGTGATCCCGCGCTTCGTCACCGCCGCGCTGTCGGGCCGGGCGCTCGAGATCCACGGCGACGGCACCCAGACGCGCTGCTTCTGCCACGTGCAGGACACGATCCGCGCGCTTGCCGCGTTGATGGACGCGCACGAGATCTCCGGTGAGATCTTCAACGTCGGATCGACCGAGCGGGTCACCATCAACGAGCTCGCGCAGCGCGTGCTGGCGATGACGAAGTCGTCGTCGCCGATCGTGCCCGTGCCGTACAACGAGGTCTACGGGCAGGGAATCGAGGACATGCTCCACCGCCAGCCGTCGATCGACAAGGTGAACGGCGCCATCGGCTGGGAGCCGTCGCGCAGCCTCGACGAGATCCTCCGCGACGTCGTGCAGTTCTCGCGCTCCGCTCCCGCGCTCGTCGCGGATGTCGACTAGCGCTCGCGCAGCAGCGGGAAGAGGATGACGTCGCGGATCGTGTCGCGGCCGAGCAGCACCATCGCGAGCCGGTCGATGCCGATGCCGATGCCGCTGTTCGGCGCCATGCCGTACGACATCGCCTCGACGTAGTCGGGGTCGCCGGGCTCCGCCTCGGCGTCGCCGGCCTCACGCTCGGACGCCTGCATCTCGAACCGCGCCGCCTGCTCCTCGCTGTCGTTCAGCTCGCTGAACGCGTTCGCGAACTCCATCCCGCCGACGACGGCCTCGAAGCGCTCGACGATGGCCTCGTCGTCGTCGGTCGTGCGCGCGAACGGTGACAGCTCGATCGGCCAGTCGTAGACGATCGTCGGCTGGATGAGCCCCGGCTCGACGAAGTGCGAGTACGCGTGGTCGACGAGCTGCGACCACGTACGGTCGCGGGAGACGTCTACGCCGGCTTCGGTGAGCTTCACGCGCAAGGCGGCCTCGTCGCGCGTCCACACGCCGTGCTCGGCGAGCGCGTCGACGAACTTCAGACGCTTCCACGGCCGGGCGAGGTCGATTCCGTGGCCGCGGAACGTCACCTTCGTGCCGCCGGTCGTGGCCTGCGCCACCTGCTCGACGAGCGTCTCGAGGCGCTCCATCGTGTCGCGGTAGTCGGCGTACGCCTCGTACCACTCGACCTGCGTGAATTCCGGCGAGTGCTTGTACGAGTAGCTCTCGTTGCGAAAGTCCTTCGACAGCTCGTAGACCTTCTCGAGCCCGCCGACGATGAGCCGCTTGAGGTAGAGCTCGTCGGCGATGCGAAGGTAGAGGTCCTGGTCGAGCAGCTGCGAGTGCGTTACGAACGGCTCGGCGAAGCCGCCGCCGTAGCGCGGTTGCAGGATCGGCGTCTCGACCTCGATGAAGCCCTCCGTGTCGAGATACGCGCGGAGGGCGGTGACCATGCGCGCGCGGAGGATCGCGTCGCGGCGCGACTCCTCGTTCATCAGCAGGTCGAGATACCGGCGGCGGTAGCGAGCCTCGACGTCGGTGACGCCGTGGAAGGTGTCGGGGAGCGGCGTGCGGATGCGGGCGAGGATCTCGAGCGCATCGACGTCGAGCGACGGCTCGCCGCGCTTCGACTTCGCCGGCGAGCCGGTGACGCCGACGACGTCGCCGAGGTGGACGTCGACCTCCCCGGTCTTCTCGGTGTGGCAGAGGAGCTGGATGCGCCCGGAGCGGTCGACGAGGTCGAGGAAGACGAGCTTCCCCATGTCGCGCCGGGCAAGCACGCGCCCCGCGAGCCGCCGCTTCGCCTCCGCGTTCGCGCCGTTCTCGAGCGACTCGGTCTCCGCGCGCACGGCGGCGATCTCGTCCCGGTTGCGGAAGTGCTTGGCCCCGCTCATCGCGGCGAGTCTACGGCCCGAAGCGCCCGAGCCGCACAACCAAACAGGCCGGAGCGTAAGACCGGCGAAGCCGACTTACGCGCAGGCGGACGAAGCGTGCGGGGATGCGCACAGCGCACCACCGCACGCGCAGCACGACCGGTCGCTCAAACCTCAAGAGCGCGCCGGCTCCGCCGGCGCGCGCTCCCGCGAAGCGGGACCCTCAGATGGCTTGAAACGCGCAGCGTTTCAAGCCGCTTTGATGTCCATGATCTTGAACGTCATCTTCCCGCGCGGTGCGGCGACCTCGACCGTCTCGCCCTTCTTGCGGCCCATGATCGCCTTGCCGACGGGAGACTCGTTCGAGAGCTTGTTCTCGGCGGGATTCGCCTCGGCGGATCCGACGATGTGGTACTCGACCGTCTTGTTCGCCTTCACGTCGCGCAGGCGGACCTTGGTGCCGACGGAGACCTCGCCGGTCTTGATCTCCTTCTTCGTGACGACGCGCGCGTTCGCAAGCCGGTCCTCGAGCATGGCGATGCGGGCCTCGAGGTGGGCCTGCTCGTTCTTGGCCGCGTCGTACTCCGCGTTCTCGGTGATGTCGCCGAACTCGCGCGCGACGCGGATGCGGTCCGCGATCTCGCGGCGCCGGTCGTTCGACAGGTACTCGATCTCGTCCTTGAGCTTCTCGAAGCCCTCGGCGGTGAGAATGACTTCCTTCAACTGGTCCTCCTGGAAGACCCCTGGCAAGAAAACGGCCGGCGGCTGACGGCCGTCCGGCGGGGCCGGATGGTACCTCCAGCCGCCGACGGACGTCAACAGGGGTCGGGGCTACCATCTTGGGCTCCATGCAAACCTCTCTGAACGAGCCCTGGCGGCTCCGCGAGGTCGAGATCCCGACCCGGGTCGTGCTCGCACCGATGGCCGGAGTGAGCGTCCAGGCCTTCCGGCGCCAGGGGCGGCGCTTCGGAGCCGGGCTCGTCTGCTCGGAGATGGTCTCGTGCGCCGGGATCGAGCACCGGAACGAGCGGACGCTCGGGTACCTCCGCGTCGCCGCGGACGAGCATCCGCTGGCGATCCAGATCTTCGGGTCGGAGCCCGCCGTGATGGCGGAGGCGGCGCGGATGGTCGAGGCGGCCGGGGCCGACATCGTCGACATGAACTTCGGCTGCCCCGTGCGGAAGGTGACGAAGACCGGTGCCGGCGCGCACCTGCTCGAGCAGCCCGGCCTGGCGTGCCGGATCACGGAGGCGGTCGCCTCGGCGGTCTCGGTCCCGGTGACGGTGAAGATGCGCCGCGGCGTCGAGAACGGCTCACGCGCGTGCCTCGACCTCGGCCCGCAGCTCGTCGAGGCGGGCGCCGCGGGGCTGGCGCTCCATCCACGCTCCGCGCAGCAGATGTACACGGGCTACGCCGACCACACGCTCACCGCCGAGCTCGTCGAGCTCGTCGACGTGCCGGTCGTCGCCTCCGGCGACATCGGCTCGCGCGCGAAGGCGCAGGCGGTGCTCGACTCCACGGGCGCGGCCGCGGTGATGGTCGGGCGCGGCGCGCAGGGGAACCCGTGGGCGATCCGCGACATCGTCCTCGGCGACGGCGAGGCCCCGTCGCGTGAGGAGGTCGCCGCGGAGCTCATCGTCTTCGTCCGCGAGACCGTGCGCGAGCTCGGCGAGCGGCGCGCGTCCGGGTTCTTGAAGAAGTTCTACGGCTGGTACCTCGGCCACGGCCGCTTCCCGAAGCCGTTCAAGCAGGAGATCGTCCAGCTCGGGACGACCGACGAGGTCGTGACGCGTCTCCTCGCCGCGGCACCGGGCGCCGCGGAGCTCGTCGAAGCGCTCGAGGCCGAGCTGCCCGACCCCGAGACCGAGATCCTGCTGGAGGGCATGCCGATCTCCATCTACGGCGGGGGTTAGCCCCGGGAGAAGTGCTGCGCACTTCTCCCCGCTTCCAGGTACCGCTTCGCGGAGCGGACGCGGGCCGAGCCCGCGTCCTCTTATGAGTCTGAGCGAAGGCTCGCTGCTGGGCGTGCGGTGGTCCGCGTTCGCAACGGCCCTTTGCCACTCAACTTGTCCTGCGTCTACGGCTGATTCCGCCCCCAGACGATGCGTAGCCCCTCGAGCGTGAGGAACGGATCTATGGTGGCGATCGTGCGCGAGTGCGGAGCGATGAGCTCGGCGAGGCCGCCGGTGGCGATGACGGGCGCGTCGGCGCGCAGCTCGCGGCGGATCGCCTCGACGATGCCGTCCACCTGGCCGGCGAAGCCGTAGACGAGCCCCGACTGGAGCGCGGTGGCGGTCGTCTTGCCGATCACCTGCGGCGGTTCGACGAAGTCGACCTTCACGAGCCGCGCCGCGCGCGCGAAGAGCGCCTCCATCGAGATCTCGATGCCGGGCGCGAGCACGCCGCCGACGTAGTCGCCGTCGGGCGAGACGATGTCGAAGTTCGTCGACGTGCCGAAGTCGACGACGATCGCCGGCGCGCCGTAGCGCTCCTTCGCGGCGACCGCGTTCATGATCCGGTCGGGGCCGACCTCGCGCGGGTCGTCGTAATGGATCTGGATCCCGGTCTTCACGCCCGGGCCGATGACGAGGAGCGTCGTGTGCGCCCAGTCCTCGGCCACGTGCTCGTACTCACGGATGAGCCGCGGCACGGTGGACGAGAGGCAGATGCCGTCGAGGCTGCCGAGGTCGAAGAAGTCGGCGAGGAGGGCGCCGAGCTCGTCGCCGGTGCGCTGCGCCTCGGTCGCGATGCGCCAGCGCTTGCCGAGCACGTCTCCGTCGTACAACCCGAAGACGGTCTGCGTGTTCCCGACGTCGACCGCGAGCAGCATCGCGGCGAGACCCTATCGACCTAGAAGTCTTCTTCGCGCGGCGTCTGCTCGCCGATTCGCTCGGCGAGCGCCTCCGGCGTGAGCGCCGGCTCGTCGCCCTCGCCGCGGAGCTCTTCGATCGTCACGTCGCCCGACGTGAAGATCTCCGTGCGCGGGATGATGCGCGTCGGCCGGTTCTTGTCCCAGACCCAGACGTCCTCGAGCTTCAGGTGGAAGAACGGGTACTGCTGCTGCGGCACGTAGCTCCGCTCGAGCTTGTTGCAGAGGTACGTCGCGTCCTGGGTGAGCACGCAGAAGCGGAACAACCCGAAGACCGCCTGGTACTCCTTCTTCAGCTGGAGCTCGAGGTCTGCCTCGTACTCGTCGAGATCGTCGAGGTGCGACATGCGCCCTTTCAGTGTAGCCGTGCGAGGAGGGTCTGGACCTCGCCTTTTCCAGGCACTTCGAGGTCCGGTGCGACCTCCGCCAGCGGGCCGAGGACGAACGCGCGCTCGTGCAGACGCGGGTGCGGGACGCGAAGGCCGGGCTCGTCGATCACCGCGTCCCCGTAGAGGAGGAGGTCGAGGTCGAGCGTCCGGGGGCCGTGCGGAGGCATGCCCTCCCGGCGGCGGCCGAACCGGCGCTCGACGTCGAGGAGGAGGGCGAGCAGCGACTGCGCCGTGAGCTCCGTCTCGAGCGACGCAGCGCCGTTGAGGAAGCGCGGCTGGTCGGCGACGCCGACCGGCTCCGTGTCGACGAGCGACGAGACGGCGACGATCTCGATCCCGGGCTCCTCCGCGAGCGCGGCCAACGCGTCGCGGATGGTCGCCTCGCGGTCGCCGAGGTTCGAGCCGAGCGCGATGTACGCGCGCGTCACGGGCGCGAGACGGTGACGGAGGCGGTGCCGTCGAGGCCGCCGGGGCGCACGGCGGGCTTCGAGACGCGGACACGCACCCGTTCCGGGGCGAAGCGCGTCTGCAGCTCGTCGGCGACGGCGCCGGCGAGCGCTTCGAGGAGGTCGTACGCGTGTGCGTCGGAGACCTCGCGCACGGCGCGCGCGACCGCGCCGTAGTCGACGGCGTCCTCGATGCGGTCCGAGGAGCCGCGCTCGCCGACGTCGAGGTCGACGTCGAAGACGAAGTCCTGCCCACTCTCACGCTCGTGCGCATGCACTCCGTGCCGGCCGAAGAGACGCAGACCGCGCAGCTCGACCGTGATCACGCGAACGCTTTCGCGACGCGAAGCGCGTCGACGTGGGCGGCGACGTCGTGCACGCGCAGGATCGTCGCGCCGCGCTCGTACGCCGCGATCGCGGCTCCGACGCTCGCGCTCACGAGGTCGCGGGCGCCGAGCCGCTTCAGCGTGCTCTTGCGCGAGAAGCCGACGAGCACCGGCCGCCCGAGCGCAAGCAGGACGTCGAGCCGGCGCATGAGCTCGAGGTTGTGCTCGACCGTCTTGCCGAAGCCGATACCCGGGTCGACGCAGATGCGCTCCTCGGCGATGCCGTGTGAGACCGCGAACGCGAGGCGCTCCTCGAGGAACGCGGCCACCTCGGAGGCCACGTCGTGGTAGCGCGGCTCCTGCTGCATCGTCCGCGGTGTGCCCTGCATGTGCATGAGGCAGAGGTAGGCGCCCGCGTCGGCGACGACGCCGGCGAGGTCCGGGTCGGCGCGGAGCGCCGTGACGTCGTTCACGAGCTCGGCGCCGAGTGCGAGCGCGCGCCGGGCGACCTCCGCCTTCGCGGTGTCGATCGAGACCGGAACCTCGCCGTGCAGGCGCTCGAGCAGCGGCACGACGCGGCGCAGCTCTTCGTCGGCGGAGACGCCGTCGGAGCCGGGCCGCGTCGACTCGCCGCCGACGTCGACGATCGCCGCCCCCTCCGCGACCATCCGCCGCGCGGCAGCGGCGGCGACGTCGGGGTCGAGGTGAACGCCGCCGTCCGAGAACGAGTCGGGCGTGACGTTGACGACGCCCATGACGGACGGCCGCGGGAAGCGATCTTCGATCGCGATCACGTACGGATGGTTGCACTACGAACGATCGCGCGCAGGGTCGTCGCGGACTCTCTCGTCTCCGTCGTCCCTGCCGCCCGCGAGCCAGATCTCTATCTCCTGCCCGCTCAAGAGCAGCTCGATGCCCTCATCTTCCTCTTTTCGTTCACGGTTCATCGAAACCGTGGTGCGGTTCACGCCTTCCCCCAGAGCGGGCGCACCTCGATCGTCCCGATCTGGGCGAGCGGGTGGCCCGCCGCGATCTCGACGGCCTCCTCCAGGCTGCCGCACTCGATGATGTCGAACCCGCCCACCGCCTCCTTCGTCTCGGCGAACGGGCCGTCGGTGACGAGCGTCTTCCCGTCACGGACGCGGACGGTTCGCGCCCGGCGGGGCGGCGTCAGCTGGTCGCCGGTGATCCACGCGCCGCGCGCGATCAGGTCGTCGAGCCACGGGAAGCTGTGCTCCTCCACCTCCGCACCGGGGTCGGGCTCCGTCTGGGCGTCCATCTGCTCTCGTCCCCAGCAGACCATCAGCATGTATTTCATCGTCGCTCCTTTGTCGTCGTTCTCGGGGCATCGTCTGACGACGAAGGCCGCGCCCCGGAATCGACATCTACGGGTCGAGACGGCGACCGCAGTATTCGCACATCACGGCGTAGCGCTTGCTGCCGGATGCGGTCACCGCGATCTGGCGCCGCACCATCCGGTGCTTGCACGCGTTCACCGGCGGCAGGAGCTTCGGCATCGGCGGGAGGTCCGGCATGTGCCGGATCGCGCCGCCCACGGCGGGGCACCCGGCCTCGTGCTCGGCCCAGACCTGGTGCACCGGCTGGTTCGTGAGCGCCAGCCACCCACACGCCTCGCAGGAGACCTCGATCAGCTGACCGCTCCTTCTTCAGCCGCCACGTTGGACACGGTAGCGGCGCGACTCCGCGCCGACTCGGCAATCCACAGGCCGGCAAGCACGACCACGCCCCCTGCCACGAGCGTCGCACGCAGCCCTTCGCCGAGCACGAGCACGGACGACACGACGCCGAAGATCGGAACGAGCAGGGCGAACGACGACGCGCGCGCAGCGCCGATGAGCCGCACGCCCTCGTAGAACGCAACGAAGCCGAGCACCGTGCCGCCCACGGCGAGATACGCGACGCCGCCCCATGCCGACGCCGGCGCCCGCGCAGCGCCGCTCCAACCGCCGCCGAAGAACGAGAGCGGCAGCAGCATGAGCGCCCCCGCGCTGGTCGCGTACACGTTGGCGCTCACCGACCCGAACCGCGCGGTCGCGGACCGGCCGGCGAGCGTGTACACCGCCCACGAGCACGACGCGCCGAGGAACAACGCGTCGCCGGCCAGCCGGCCGGAGTCGATGCCGCCCGCCGGGTCGGCGACGACGACGAGGCCTGCGAGCGCGACCGCGAGGCCGAGCCCGGCGCGCCGCGAGGGCCGCTCGCCGAAGAAGCGCCACGTCAGGAGGGTCGTGACGAGCGGGATGAGGCCGGGGACGAGCACCGACCCGTCGGCCGCCGGCGCGTGCCGGAGCCCGTACAGGAAGAAGAGGTTGTAGGCGAAGACGACGGTGAATCCGAGCGCCGCGATGAGACCCAGGTCGCCGCGCGCGGGCAGGCGCACCGGACGGCCCGAGATGCGCGCCCACAACCAGAGCAGCGCGGCGGCACAGGCGAAACGCGCCGTCGCGACGGTGGCCGGCGCGATGTGGTCGGCCGCGACCTTTCCCGCAGGCCACGTGCCGCCGAACGCGACCATCCCCAGGACCAGGGTTGCGTATGCCGTCTTGCGCTCGGCCACCTACCGATCGTGCCCGGACCGCCCTACCGGCGGTCGACCTGGGAGCTAGCCCTTGGCCGGGTCGGGCGGCGGCTGCATCGTCGCGCCCGGCAGCGGGAACGGCCGCGGCCGCGGCAGGCGCTCGCGCTTCGGCTCTTCCTGCGGCTTCGGAATCTCCGGGACGGCCTCCGCCTCCGGGAACACCGCCGCCTCGTCCTCGCCTGCGAGCAGCCGCTCGAACTGGTCCTTGTCGATCGTCTCGCGCTCGATGAGGATCATCGAGATCCGGTGCAGCTCCTCGAGGTGCTCCTCGAGCACGCGCCGGGCACGCTCGTAGCCCTGCTCGATGAGACGGCGGATCTCGTCGTCGATCTCCCGGGCGATCTCCTCGGAGTAGTCGGGCTCCGCACCCATCTCGCGGCCGAGGAACGGCATGTCATGGTTGCGCCCGAGGACGCGCGGGCCGAGCTTCTCGCTCATTCCGTAGCGCATGACCATGTTCTTCGCGAGCTGCGTGACACGCTCGAGGTCGTTCGACGCGCCGGTCGTGATCTCGTGGAAGACGAGGTCCTCCGCCGTGCGGCCACCGAGCGTCATCGCGATGTCCTCGATGAGCGCCGACTTCGAGCGCAGGTAGCGGTCCTCCGTCGGCAGCGAGATCGTGAGGCCGAGCGCCTGCCCGCGCGAGACGATCGTGATCTTGTGGATCGGGTCGGTGTGCTCGAGGTAGTGGCCGACGAGCGCGTGGCCCATCTCGTGGTAGGCCGTCACCTTGCGCTCCTGCTCGGAGAGGAGGCGCGCCTTCTTCTCCGGCCCGGCGATGACGCGCATGATCCCTTCCTCGAGCTCTTCCTGCTCGATGATCTTCTTGCCGCGGCGGGCGGCGAGGAGCGCGGCCTCGTTGACGAGGTTCGCGAGGTCGGCGCCGGTGAAGCCCGGCGTGCCGGACGCGAGCGTGTCGAGGTCGATCTCGGGCGCGAGCGGCTTGCCCTTCGTGTGCACCTCGAGGATCTTGCGGCGGCCGATGCGGTCGGGCCGGTCGACGACGATCTGGCGGTCGAAGCGGCCCGGGCGCAGCAGCGCCGGATCGAGGATGTCGGGCCGGTTCGTGGCGGCGATGAGGATGATGTTGTCCTTCATCTCGAACCCGTCCATCTCGACGAGCAGCTGGTTCAGCGTCTGCTCGCGCTCGTCGTGGCCGCCGCCGAGCCCGGCACCGCGATGGCGGCCGACGGCGTCGATCTCGTCCATGAACACGATGCACGGCGCCGCCTGCTTCGCCTGCTCGAAGAGGTCGCGCACGCGCGACGCGCCGACGCCGACGAACATCTCGACGAAGTCGGAGCCGGAGATGGAGAAGAACGGCACACCCGCTTCGCCGGCGACCGCGCGCGCGAGGAGCGTCTTGCCGGTGCCGGGAGGCCCGTACAGGAGGACGCCCTTCGGGATCCGCGCGCCGAGCGCCTGGAACTTCTTCGGGTTCTCGAGGAACTCCTTGATCTCCTGCAGCTCCTCGACGGCCTCGTCCACGCCGGCGACGTCCTTGAAGCCGATCTTCGGCGAGTCCGGCGTCATCCGCTTCGCGCGCGACTTGCCGAAGCTCATCACCTTCGAGCCGCCGCCCTGCACCTGGTTCATGAGGAAGATCCAGAAGCCGAACAGGAGCACGAACGGCAGGAGGCTCGTGAGGATCGACCACCACGGCGACCCGCCGACGCCCTTCGAGTTGAAGGACACGTTGTGCTTGACCATGAGACTCTCGACCTGCGCCTCGGCCTGCGGCGTCGCGTAGTGGACGCTGAAGTGCTGGCCGCCCTTCGTCGTCAGGGAGAGCGACTGCTTGTTCGGGTCGATCGTGACCGGCCCCTGGATGGAGGTCGGCCGATCGCGGATGAGCCCGTAGACGTAGGAGGTCGTCGCCTGGGTCGTCTTCGTCCCGTGCCCGCCCAGGGTCTGCAACGCCAGCCAAACGAGCGCTGCGATGATGATCAGCGGGAAGAGCGCGCTCCGGAAGAACCTGTTCAAAGGGCAGAGACCTCCCTAGGAGGGTACCAGCCGTCTATGAGTCCATCGGGCTTTCGAGGCCCGCGGCTACGGCCCTTCCGGGATGAGCGCCGGGTCGAGCACGCCCACGTAGGGCAGGTTCCGGTACCGCTCGGCGAAATCGAGGCCGTAGCCGATGACGAACCGGTTCGGGATCTCGAAGCCGACGTAGCGGACGGGGACGTCGATCTCGCGCCGGTCCGGCTTCGTCAGGAGGGCGCAGATCTCCAGTGTCGCCGGCTCGCGGGCCTCGAGGCTCCGGATGAGGTACGAGAGGGTCAGGCCGGAGTCGATGATGTCCTCGACGACGAGCACGTCCCGCCCCTCGATGTTGATGTCGAGGTCCTTGAGGATGCGGACGACGCCCGACGAGTCGGTCGAGTCGCCGTAGCTCGAGATGGCCATGAAGTCGATCTCGCACGGGATCGTCAGGTGCCGCATGAGGTCGGCCATGAAGAAGACGGCTCCCTTGAGGACGCCGACGAGGAGCAGGTCGCGGCCGACGTAGTCGGCGGAGATCTCCTCGCCGAGCTCGGCGACGCGCCGGCGGAGCACGTCCGGCTCGATCAGGACATCCGTGACGGCGCGTTCGAGCTCAGTCACGCTCAACGACGACGTCCGGGTGCTCGACGATCCCCGGGACGGCGACGACCTCCGTCCCCCGCACGACGAGAGGCCACGCCTCGCGTTCCGAGCGCGGGATCTTCGCGTCGACGAACACGTCCTGGATCTTCTTGGTCCGGCCGGCCAGCCGGTCGCCTGGCCTCCATCCTCGTACCTTAAGCCCTACCACGCGGGAGCGGATGCGCCACTCGCCCCAGCGCACCTCGCCGCGGAGCTCGACCGGGCCCTGCTCGAGCCAGAGCCGGTCGTACTCGCGCACGGCCTGGAGGCCGCCGCCGAGGTCGACGCGCTTCGAGCCCGTCTCCGAGGCGAGCAGCTCGGCGAGCGGGGGCGGCAGCGTCTCCCGCGTGTCGAGAGCCCGGAGGACGTTCTCGTCGGCGGCCGGATGCAGCCGGCGCAGCAGCGGCAGGATCTCGTCCCGGATGAGCCCGCGCTTCGTGCCGGGGTTCGACGAGTCGGCGCGGTACCAAAGCCCCGCAGCGGCGCAGTACGCCTCCACCTCGGCCCGCCAGACGGTCAGGAGCGGGTGCACGACGCCGTCGTCGCGGCGCGGCTCCATCCCGGTCGCTGCTCCGCGCGAGACGAGCCGGTAGAGGATCGTCTCCACCTGGTCCGAGGCGGTGTGACCCGTCGCTCGCAGGCGGTCGCGTGCGAGCGAGTACCGCTGCTCGCGGAGCTCGGCCTCGCTCAGGCCGCGACCGTCGAGCTCGACGATGTCCGCTTCGAGCGTCTCTGCGCAGAAGCGCGCGTCCTCGTCCGACTCGGCGCCGCGCAGCTTGTGATTCACGTGGAGCGCGGACACGCGGTAGCCGAGCGCACCGAGCACGTGCCAGAGACACGTCGAGTCGGCGCCGCCGGAGACGAGGCAGCAGACGTCGCCGCCGGGCTCGACGAGACCGTGACGGCGGATGTGCGCTTCGATTCGCTCGCCAAGCTCCATCAGAAGATGAGGGAACGGTACGTCGTCGCGCGGCGCATCCCGATGGCCTCGTACACGTGGATGGCCACGGCGTTCTCCGGGCGGACGAACAGGCACACCGCGGGGACGCGCTCGAGGAGCTCGCGGCAGAGGTCGCGCATCGCGCGCTGTGCGTACCCGCGGCTTCGCGCCTGCGGGTCGACCCACACCTGTTGCAGCTGCACGGCGGACGGCGTCCACGCCGACGCCTCCGCCTTGAAGAGGATCGTTCCGTCGTCCGTCCAGATCCACGAGCGCCCCTCGTCGATCTGGAGCTTCGTGCGCCAGCGAAATCCCTCCGGGTCGCGCCGCATCGGGTCTATCCCGATCTCCTCGCGGTGCGCCGCCGCGCAGGCGGGGACGAGGACGTCGAGATCGGCGAGCGTCGCGCGCCGCAGGCCGGTATCGCCCGCTGCCGGCGGCTCGTCGACGACGTAGACGGGCTGGCCCGGCCGGTCGTCGCGCGGCCGCGGCATCGAGGCCGCCGCCTCCGCCCAGAGCTCGTCGACCGCACGCTGCTCGCCGATGATCATCCGGGGCCGGCCGCGGACGGCGGCTTCGGCGAACGCGCCGCAGCCGTCGCCGGAGGGAACGACGTTCGCACCGACGTGACACAGCGCCGACAGACTGCCGCTCTCGCCCAGCGCGGAGAAGCGGCCGAGCCGCCGCCGCGCGATGTCCTCGAGGAAGACACGCTCGATCGGCTCCTCGGCGCAGAACGCGAGGATCTCGTCGAGCGTCGGATCGACCGCGTGCACGTGCGCGATCATCCCATGACAGGCCAGCGGTTAGGGTGAGCGCCATGCCGATCCACATTCGTGCCGAGCCCGGCGACTACGCCGAGGCCGTTCTCGTCCCGGGCGATCCGCTGCGGGCGAAGTACATCGCCGAGACGTACCTCGACGACGTCGTCCAGACGAACGCGGAGCGGGGAATGCTCGGCTTCCGGGGGACGTGGGAGGGTACGCCGGTCTCGGTCCAGTCGACGGGGATGGGCTGCCCGTCTGCGGCGATCGTCATCGAGGAGCTCGTCATGCTCGGCTGCAAGAAGATCCTCCGCGTCGGCACCTGCGGCGGGCTGCAGCCGCATCACCAGCTCGGGGACATGATCGTCGCGCTGACGGCGGTCCCGCAGGACGGGACGACGCAGACGTACGTGCGCGAGCCGCACTGCCCGACCGCGAGCTTCGAGCTCGTCCACGCGGCCGTCCACGCCGCGAAGGAGATGAAGCAGCCGATCCACGTCGGGCCGGTCGTCTCGAGCGACGTCTTCTACAACCCCGACCAGGGCCAGTACCAGCGGTGGTCGGAGCGCGGCATCCTCGGCGTCGAGATGGAGGCGGCGATCCTGTTCACCCTCGGGGCGCTGCGCGGTGTGCACGCGGGCTGCCTGCTCACCGTCAGCGACATCGTCGTCGAGGGGACGTTCACCCGGATCAGCGACGAGGACCTGCGCGCCGCCGTCGACCGCATGACCCGGGTCGGGCTGGCGACGGTCACGGCAAGCGATTAAGACGATCTTCCTCGTCAATCCGGCGTCGGACAACGGCGCCACCGGCAAGCGCTGGCCCGAGCTGGCACACCGTGCCGCCGTCCTCGGCCTGACCGGCGAGACGCTCGCTTCGGAGCGGCCCGGGCACATCGCCGAGCTCGCCGAGCAGGCGGCCCGCGACGGCGCGGAGCTCGTCGTCGCCGTCGGCGGCGACGGGACGCTGAACGAGACGGTGAACGGCCTGATGCGCGCCGGCACGCCGACGGAGCTCGCGGTCGTCGCCATCGGCACGGGCATGGACTTCGTCCGCACGTACGGGATCCCGACGCGCTTCGACGACGCCGTCCGAACCGTGCTCACCGGCCGGACGCGGACGATCGACGTCGGTCGCGTCTCGTACCGCACGTGGGCGGGTGACGCGGCGGAGAGCTATGTCTGCAACGTCGGCAGCGTCGGCATGAGCGCGGCGGTGGCGCGCCGCGCGAACGGGATGTCGAAGATGCTCGGCGGACGGGCGACGTTCTTCTACGCGCTCGTGCGGGTGTTCTTCGAATGGCAGAACACCGTCGTCGACGTGGCGCTGGACGGCGAGCGCCGCTCCGGCCGCATGCACGACGTCATCGTCGCCAACGGCCGGTACCACGGCGGCGCGATGCTGCTCGCCCCCGACGCACAGCCGGATGACGGGCTGTTCGACGTGCTCACGATCGGCGACGTGACGAAGCGCGACTTCGTCACCACCGCGCCGAAGCTCTACCGCGGGACGCACCTGTCGCACCCGAAGGTCGATCTCGTGCGCGCGCGGGTCGTCGAGGTCGATGCGCGCGAGCGGCTGCCGATCGAGCTCGACGGCGAGCAGGTCGGGACGACGCCGGTTCGATTCGAGGTCGTGCCGGGCGCGCTGCGGGTGCGTGTCCCGGCGTAGAGCCGCTGCGGCCGTCGCGGGTGCGGGCGGCTTCACGGCGCTCGCGATCCTCGTCGCTGCCGGACGCCTGACCTCGTTCGACCAGTGGGCGGTCGACCACGCGATGTCCGCGCGCTTCACCAGCGAGAAGCCGTCGCTGACGCGCGCGCTCATCCCGCTCTGGCACGAGGATTGGCACTGGCCGGTGCGCGTCGCAGCGGACATCGTCACGCTGCCCGCGTTCCTCGTACCTGCGACGATCGTCGTCGCGCTCGCGTGCGCGGTCGTCCGCGGCCGGCGCGCAATTTCGCTCGCGGCCGCGTTCGTCGCAGTGAACGTCGTCGAGGTGACCACGAAGGCGGCGCTGACGCGACCGGCGCTGTACCGGCACAGCCTTCATCTCGCGGGATTCGACAACTCGTACCCGAGCGGCCACGCCGCCCGCAGCGTGCTCGTCGCCGTCGCGGTCGCCTCCGCCTGGCCGCGGGCGGGCCGTTGGGCCGCGGCGTGGGCGGTCTGCTCGGTGGCGATGCTCGAGATTGCGGGGCTGCACGTCCCGACGGACATCGCCGGCGGGCTGCTGATCGCCGGCGCGTTCGTGCTCGCGGCGCGCTCGAGCTAGGACGACTTCGGCGTCTTGCGGCGGGCCGAGCCGCCGCCGTCCTTCGCGAGCTCGTCGACTCGCTGCTCGAGCTCGGCGAGACGGTGCTCGAGCTCGTCGAGCCCGCGGACGCGCTTCTGCAGCTCGTCGACGCGGTCGCGCATCGAGTTCAGCGCACCGACGACGCGCTCCCCTCCGGGCGCATCCTGGAGACGGTGCATCGCTTCCTCGCTCAGCTCGGCGAGCTTGCTCAACAGATCGGTTCGCCGCTCTTCTGCCATCGGTTGGATTGTACGGGTGGACGCGAGTGCTCGGATACGCTGGCGCTCCGATGCGGAGGCTCGCGGTCCTGCTCGCCCTCGTTCTCGCCGCGCCGGCCACAGCAGCGACGATCCACGCGGCGAAGCACGGCGGGCTGCTCCTGGGCACCCCCGCACCCGACCGTATCGTCGGCGGCCCCGGCACCGACCTCATCCAGTCCGCGTGGGGCGGCGTCGACCGCGTGTCGTGCGGCGGGGGGATCGACATCGTCACGGCCGATCTCTCGGACAAGGTGGCGGCCGACTGCACGACCGTCTCGCGGCGGCTGTCCGTCGACCTCTCGACGAACCCCGCCGGGCAGCACGAGTCCGCCGTCGAGCCGGCGGCCGCCTCGTCGGGCTCCACGGTCGTCGCCGCCTACCAGGTCGGCAGGTTCGCGAGCGGGGGCGCGTCGAACATCGGCGTCGCGGTCTCGGCCGACGCGGGCCGGACGTGGACGCGCAGCCTCCTGCCGGGCGTGACCGCCGAGTCGACGCCGCCCGGTCCCGAGAGCGCCGCCTCCGACCCGACGGTGGCATACGACGCGGTGCACGGGGTCTGGCTCGCCGGGACGCTCACGATCGAGCGCGGCGGATCCCGCGTCATGGTCGCGCACTCGACCGACGGCCTGCACTGGTCGCTGCCCGTCACGGCGGCGAGCGGCCCGGAGCTCGACAAGGACTGGCTCACGTGCGACAACGGCGCGACGAGCCCGTTCCGCGGGCGCTGCTACGCGCTGTACACGGACGACCAGAAGAACGAGACGGTCAGCCAGTCGACCGACGACGGCGGGATGACGTGGTCCGGCCCGGTCCGGGCGGCGTCGGTCCTCGTCGGCACGCAGCCGGCCGTGCTCGCGGACGGCACGCTCGTCGTCATCGCGGGCCAGTTCAACGGCGAGCAGGGCCTCTCCGGAACGATCGAGGGCGCCCGTTCGACCGACGGCGGCGCGACCTTCGCGCGCATCGTCGTCTCGACCTTCGACGCGGCTTCGTTCGCGCCGATGCGCGCGATATCGCTCCCGTCCCTCGCGATCGACGGCAACGGAACGATGTATGCGACGTGGAGCGACTGCCGCTTCCGCCCGGCGTGCACGGCGAACGACCTCGTTCTCTCGACCTCGACCGACGGCGTGAGCTGGACGCCGCCGACGCGCATCCCCCTGGCACCGGTCTCCTCGACGCTCAGCGCGATGATCCCCGGCCTCGGCGCCGACGCGACGAGCGCGGGCAGGCTCGGGCTCGTGTACGCCTACTTCACGCCGGGGTCGTGCGCTCGGGGCGCATGTGCGCTCGGCGTCGCGTTCGTGCAGTCCGCCGACGGCGGCCACTCGTGGTCGAAGCCCCAGCAGCTCGACGCCGAGCCGATGCAGATGACGTGGCTGCCCGAGGCGAGCGGGCGCATGGTCGGCGACTACTTCGCGACTGCGTTCGCGGCCGACCGCGTCGTGCCCGTGTTCGCGCTCGCGATCGCACCGACCGCGGGCCGGCTGCACGAGGCGATCTTCGCGGCGTCACTCCGGCCGCTCGGGCAGTAGCCGCGCGAGCGCGGCGAGCGTCTCGCCGGCGCCTGCGTCGACGCGCACGTCCGCGCGGCGGTCGAACTGCGTCTCGCCGCGGTTGACGATCGCGAGCCGCCCGCCGGCGGCGAGCGTCTCGAGCGGCAGGCCGGCGACCGGATAGACCTCGAGCGACGACCCGACGACGAGCAGGAGGCCGGCCTCGGCCGCCAGCCGGACCGCCCGGTCGATCGCCGCCTCGGGCAGGAGCTCGCCGAACATGACGACGTCGGGCTTGAGCACGCGTCCGCAGCGCGGGCACCCGGGCAGCGGGAGCAGCTCGATCACCTCGTCGAGCGCCACCACCTCGCCGCAGTCGAGGCAGCTCGAGGTGCCGACCGACCCGTGCACCTCGACGACCGAGCGCGAGCCGGCCCGGGTGTGCAGCCGGTCGATGTTCTGCGTGACGACGGCGTCCACCCAGCCGCGCTCCTCGAGCTCGGCGAGCGCGCGGTGTCCCTCGTTCGGCTGGGCGTCGCGAAGGACGGCGAGCCGCTTGGCGTAGAAGACCCAGACCTTCGCGGGGTCGCCGAGGAATGCGTCGATGCTCGCGTATTCCATCGGGTCGAACTGCGCCCAGATGCCCGTCGGCGACCGGAAGTCCGGGATCCCCGACTCGGTGCTGATGCCGGCGCCGGTGAGAACGACGCACGGCGGGTGCGCGCGCACGAGCTCGGCGAGGCGCTCGACCGGCATGCAGGCATCGTAGAGTTGGCCCGTGGCAGGCTTCTCGTTCAAGACGCGCGTCCGCGTGCGCTTCGCGGACACCGACGCGCAGGGTGTCGCGCACAACACGTCCTACCTCGTGTGGTTCGAGGTGGCGCGCGTCGAGTACCTGCGCGCCTACGCGGGCGGGTACCAGGCGCTGCGCGACCACGGCATCGAGGCGCTCGTGCTCGAGTCGTTCTGCCGGTATCTCGTGCCGGCTCGGTTCGACGACGAGCTGGACGTTCACACGCGCTGCATCGGCCTTCGCGGCGCGCGCTTCCGCTACGAGTACGAGATCGTCCGCGCCGACGGCGTCGCGGTGGCGGACGGCTGGACGGCGCACGCGTGCGTCGATGCGCGCACGTTCGTGCCGACGCGTGTGCCGCAATGGCTCGCGGACGCCATCCGGAGCGCCGAAGGGGATGCCGCGACGCCGGAGGCGTGACCCCCGGCGTCCCCTTCGGGGCTATCCAGGCTGAGTCGTCGTCGTCTGCGCCGTCGAGGTCGTAGCCGGCTTCTTCGCCTTCTTCTTCTTCTTCTTCGGCCCGACCCGCACGAGCTCGGGCGATGCGCGGTACGACGAGTACCAGACGTCGTGGTGGAGGAGCTTCCCGTCCGCCGCGTACACGTCGCGCGTCACGCTCGTCGTCATCGCCGGCTCGCCCGGGTCGTCGACGATCGTGTCGCCCGGCTTCAGCGTCCGGTCGACCGTCTTCTTGATCGGCGTCTTGCCGTGGACGACGAGCGGGCTCGTCGTGCTCACCACCTTCCGCCCGGTCGGCGTGCCGTACAGGCTCACGGTGAGCGACGACGGGCTGACGAACGTCCGGAGGAGCAGCCAGTGATCCGTGTCGTTGACGAACTTCAGGTCGACGTCGGGGTAGTCGACGGTGGCGTCGCGGCCCTGCGGGTAGTGGCTGATGTAGAGGGCGTGGTTCGTCCGGGCGGTGATGTCGAGGCCGGCCTCGAATGCCGCGTTGAACACGGTCGTCGAGACCTGGCAGACTCCGCCGCCGAGCCCCGTCGTCAGCTCGCCGTTCACGATGACGGGGGCGACGAGGAAGCCCTTCGCGGCGCTGCGCTCGCCCGTCGTCTTGTTGAAGGAGAACTCCTCGCCCGGTGCGATGAGCTTGTCGTCGACGAGATGCGAGACGAGCTCGACGTTGTGGATGCGGTTCGGAACGCCGCCGAAGTCGGTCGTGTACGCGGACACGAGCCCGTCGATCCCCATCGCGCGCGCCTTCGCCGTCGTGAGCTTCGCCGGCGACGACTCGACCGGCAGCGTCGCAACGCGGCGCGCGGGGAGCGTGTGCAGCGCCGCCGCGAGAACGGCATCGGCAGCGCGGACCGCGTCGAGGCGTACGCCCGGGCGGTCGGGCACGATCCTCACCTTCGGGCCGTTGACGGCGAACGTCGCGTCGCGGGCCGGTTTCTCCACGCGCTTGCCGAGACGCCGGAGCCATGCATCGGCCGCCGGTCCGCCGATTCGCAGGCCGGAGCTCCCTGCGGATGGAAGCTCGAGGAGCGGCGCGAGGCGCGCGGGCGTGAGCAGCCAGCGGGTCGGGCCGAGCTGGAGATGGACGGGCCCCGACAGCACGACCCGCGCCTGCTGCGCAGCGCGACGGAGCGAGACGGCACGCACGCGCGGCTCGGTCACGCGCATCGGAAGCCCCACCGGGCCCGGCGAGCGGCCGAGCGTCGCGAGCTCGTGGACGAGGACTGCCTCCGCTGCGGCACGGTCGAGCACCAGGCCGGCGCGCGCGGGCACGACGACGACGCGCTGCGCGTGGAGCGCGAGCGACGCGTTCCGCGGCGAACGGTCGACAGCGTTCGCGATTCGCCCGACCTCGTAGTCGAGCGCGCCGGTCAGGACGCTCGTCGGCGGCGTCACGTCGGCGCCGAAGACGTCGACGCCGATCCGCTTGAACCCCCTGAGCGGCGCGAACCCGCTTCCCTGCCGCTGCGCGGAGTCGACGGCGGCCCGCCAGTCGGACGTGACGCCGAGCTCGGCCGGCCGGATCGAGAAGCGCTTGCCGCCGGCCGTGAAGACGACCGGGCGCGAGGCCAGCGCGGCCGCCTTGCGCTCGAGCAGCGTCCGCGCCTTGGCCACCGGCATGCCGCCGACGTCGATGCCGTCGATCCGGACACCACTCGCGATCGTCGTCGGCGAGCCGGCGAAGACCAGGCCGAGCACGACGCCGACGGCAACGATCGAGAGCACGAGAAGACCGAGCGCGCGGCGCATGCGCTTCGATGGTATCCGGCGTTGCACGAATCGACACGAACCCGGCACAGACACGTGACGGGGACCGAAATACGCTCGAAGTAGGCGGGTAGGAGGGAGGGGTCGGGTCCCGGATTACCCGCGCGTGTGACGGACAGGGCGGGCCGACGAGGCGCCCGGCTCAGAAGACGAAGAGCTCGACGCCTCCGCTCACGTTCAGCTCGATGCCGGTGACGTACGAGGCGAGGTCGCTGCAGAGGAACGCGATGACGTTCGCGATCTCCTCCGGCTTCCCCGGCCGCTTCAGCGCCGTGCGCTTGACGATCCGCTCGTTCATGACCTCGTTTGCCATGTCGAAGGCCTCGGTGCCGATGACGCCGGGCACGATCGCATTGCAGGTGATCCCGTGCCGTGCGCC
The DNA here is from genome assembly GCA_963753295.1 of uncultured Actinomycetes bacterium. Lineage (GTDB taxonomy): Bacteria > Actinomycetota > Thermoleophilia > Gaiellales > Gaiellaceae > Palsa-739. The sequence goes on from CAVWBZ010000021.1 coordinate 28,229, forward strand.
CTCCATCGCCAGGGTCTTCGTCAACCCGAGGAGCCCGGCCTTCGTCGTCGAGTAGCTCGCCTGGCCGAATCCGCCGAGGGTGCCCGCGACCGAGGCCATGTTGACGATGCGACCCCAGCCGCGCTCCTTCATGTGCGGCCACGCCGCCTGGGCGCAGTTGAACGCGCCCGTGAGGTTCACGCGCAGGTCGCGCTCCCAGAGCTCCGGCGACTGGTCGGGGAACTGGGCGGCGTGGTCGAGGGTGCCGGCGTTGTTCACGAGGATGTCGAGCGAGCCGAGCTCGCCGACGGCGCGGCCGACGGCGGCCGCCACCTCGGCGCGGTCGGTGACGTCGCAGCGGATGGCGAGCGCCCTCCGCCCCATCGCCTGGATGTCGCCAACCGTCTCCTCCGTGTGGACGAGCCCCTGCCGGCGCGCTGCGGTCGCGAGTGCGCCGTAACGGTCGGTCTCGTCCGAGAGCTGCGACTCGACGAGGAGGTCCGCGACGACGACGTCCGCACCGGCGCGCGCGAGCGCGAGCGCGTCCGCGCGCCCGAGTCCGCGTGAGCCGCCGGTGACGAAGGCGACGCGCCCGCTGAGGTCGATCTCAATCGCCACGGGGCATGAATATCTCTTTTGCGATCACGAGCCGCTGGATCTGCGACGTGCCCTCGTAGATCTGGAACAGCTTCGCGTCGCGCATGAGCTTCTCGACCGGGTACTCCTTGATGTAGCCGTAGCCGCCGAACACCTGGACGGCGTCGGTGGCGACCTTCATCGCCGTGTCGGCGGCGAAGCGCTTCGCGAAGGACGAGTACAGCGTCGCCTTGCGGCCGAATCCCTGGTCGAGCATCCACGCCGCCTGCCAGCAGAGCAGGCGCGCGGCCTCGATCTCCGTCGCCATGTCGGCGATCATGAAGTTGACGCCCTGGTGCATCGCGATCGGCATGTCGAAGGTGACGCGCTCTTTCGCGTAGTCGACCGAGTGCTCGTACGCGGCCTGCGCGACGCCGACCGCGCCGATCGCCGTGCCCGGCCGCGTGAAGTCGAGCGTCGCCATCGCGATCTTGAAGCCGTCGCCCTCCGCGCCGAGACGGTTCTCGACCGGCACGCGAACGTCCTGCAGCGCGAACGCCGACGTGTCGGTCGCGCGCTGCCCCATCTTGTCCAGGTGCTTTTCGATCGTCACGCCGGGGGCGTCCATCGGGACGATGAACGCGGACATGCCCTTCGCGCCCGCCCGCGCGTCCGTCTTCGCGAAGACGACCGTCCAGGCGGCGTAGCCGGCGTTCGTGATGAACGTCTTCGAGCCGTTGATGACGTACTCGTCGCCCTCGCGCACCGCCGTCGACTTCATCGACGCGACGTCCGAGCCCGCACCGGGCTCCGAGAGGCCGAACGAGCAGAGGATCGGCGACTCCACGAGCGGCGGCAGCCACTTGGCCTTCTGCTCGTCGCTCCCGAAGAGGACGACCGGGCCGGCCCCGAGGCCGTTCGCCGTGATCGACGTGCCGATCCCGGAGCAGCCCCAGTAGAGCTCCTCGCCCACGAGCATGCCTTCGAAGGCGGAGAGAGCGGGACCGCCGTACTCCTCGGGCACGTGGATGTTCATGAGACCGACCTCGTGCGCCTTCGCGATCAGCTCGACCGGATGCCGCATGTGCTCGTCGCACTCGTGCTCCACCGGCCGGATCTCCTGCGCCGAGAACTCGTGCGCAAGCTCCCGGAGCGCCTTCTGCTCGTCGGTCAGCGCGAAAGACACCCCCGCGGCTGCACCGTGCTCGATCGTCGTCATCTCGTCCTCCGCTCGAATCTGACTGACTAGTCAATCAATCGTACTGAACCCGGCGACTGAGAGCCACAGCGCCGAGGAGCACGAGCGCGAAGGCGACGATCCGCAGCCCGCCCCGGAATCCGCCCGGCAGCGCCTCCGCAAAGAGCGCCATTCCGGCTGCGATCGGCACGGCATTCGTCCACAGCACGGCGAGCCCGGCCGACGCGAGGCGGCCGCCGCGCTGGAACGCCAGCTGCATGGAGACGAAGGCGAGCCCGTGGCACAGGAGCAGAACCGGCACGAACAGGAGCCGGCCGCCTCCCCCGACGGCCGCCTTCGTGCCGACGTCGCCGGCGGCGTAGAGCACCCCCGCCGCGGTGCCGAGGCCGGCGGCCCCCGGCACGAGCCGCGCGAGCGCCCCGGCCACGGCGAGCGAGGCCGCGATCCACACGGCCACGGGCACGACGTCGCCGCGGCTCGTCGGCGCATGCGCGCCGAGCGAGACGGCGAGCAGCACGAGACCGGCCAGAGCCGCGCCGACCCCGATCCGCTCGGACGGCCGCAGCCTTCCGCCGCCGAACGCGAGCAGCCCGATGCCGCCGGCCGACGCCGCCTGGACGAGCGAGAGCGGCGCGAGGCGCAGCCCCTCGACGTACAGCGCCCACCCGGCGATGCCGCCGAAGAAGCCGACGACCCAGCGCCGGTTACGGAAGAGCGAGGCGAGCGAGTGCAGCGGTCTCCGCAGCTCGAGCTTCGGGAGCCTGGACGCCGTGGAGTGCTGGAGCGCATAGCCGCCGCTGATGCCGACGGCGGAAAGCACGGCCAGCACGAAGCCGACTGCGATCACTGGAAGGGAAGGTACGCCTCCACCGCGAGCGCGGCGACGCCGACCCGCGGAAGATCGCGCCGCCGCTCGTAGACGACGAATCGCCGCTGCCACGAGGGGAAGAACTTCCGGTTGAAGACGAGCAGGTTGTCGAGCTGGAACCACGGCTTCATCCGCCTGAGCGTCGCGGCCTGCACGCGCTGCGCCGGGCTCAGCTGCGCGTCGGGGGACAGCAGCGCGGCGAACGGCGAGAAGTTCAGCGACACGCGCTCGATCTCGTTCTCGCGCGCCCAGGCGATCGACTCGCAGATGAGCCACTCGGTGAAGCCGTTCGGCACGCCGCTGCTGCGCGGCATCGACGAGAGCGAGATGGCCGAGCCGGCGCGGCACCGTGCGAAGTGCAGGAACCCGCGCGCGTGACCGCTCTCGTCGAAGCCGACGACGAAGACGGTGTCGTCATCCTCGCGGAAGAGCGCGTCGAGGGCCATCACGAAGCCCCGCTCCGGAGCGTCGCCGCGCCACTCGACCGCGACCGCCTCGAGCTCCGCGCGCAACTGCGCTGCGACCTCGGACCGATGCAGCACCTGCGCCGTGTACCCCGCGTTCTCGAGCCGGCTCACCGATTGCCGCACCTTGCGGATTCCGCGCCCGTCGAGCGAGAACGCCGCCGTGTCCACGACCGCCTCGTCGCCGTGGTAGAGCGCGCGCAGTCCAAGCGAGCGGTAGAGCGCGAGGTCGCGCTCCGACACGCCGAGAACCGCGACTCGCCAGCCGCGCTCGTGCGCGAAGTCGAGGAACGCGCGCAGGAGCGACGCGCGCGCGCAGTCCTCGCCGACCGGGTCGCCGGAGACGATCGCGACGCCGCCGACGACCCGGTAGGCGAGGAACGCGGACTCGTCGTCGGCGAAGAAGTACGACTTGTCGGAACGCAGCGCGAAGGGCGCGAGGGTGTCCGCGCCGAACGTCTCGACGAGCCGGCGCACGACGGCAAGCTCGGACGCGCCGCGGCGGAGCTTGTACCGCCACGGCGCGAGCCATTGGAGCAGGAGGAACAGGACCGCGCCCACCCCGAGCAGGAAGACCGAGAGCGGGAACCACTCCGCCACCGAGCCGCTCAGGTGGCTCGTCCCGTGAAAGCTCAGGCCGAGGAGCGCTCTGCCCGTGACGCGCAGCGCGAAGCCGGTCGTGTACGGCCGGTCCGCCATCAGGCGGTTGAACCAGATGGCGACCAATCCGTAGCCCGCGATGAACGCCGCGGCGAGCACCGCCTGCAGGAGCAGACGCGGCTTCCCTTCGGGGTCGCCCCGCAGACTGAAGTCCGCGCGGCGCGCGAGGAGCGCGACGAGCACGATGCCGGTGAGGATCGCGCCCTCCCCGAAGCGGCGTTCGACGTGGAGGGCGAGCAGGAGCGCGAGCAGCCCGACGCCGATCTCCCATCCGCGGCGGCTCCCGCGCGCGAGGCTCCGCGCAGTCACGACGAGCGCGACGGCGAGCGGCACGACGAACCCCTTCGACAAGCCGGGCAGGTGGGTCGGGTCGATCGCCGGGACGAGCGAATGGCCGTGCTCCGGGAAGACCGCGTTGACGAGCGCGAGCACGCCGACGCCGGCGACGAGCCACGAGAGGACGAAGCGGGCGCGCGGGCGCGTCGACGCGCGCGGGCGTCCGAGCAGCGCACCGGCGATGCCCGCAAGCACCGCCGGGATCGCGAGCGCCTGCTCTGTCGCAGCGGCGTGGAAGGCAACGTGCGCCGACACCTGGCGGACGACGAGGATCGAAACGCCGTTCACGAGATAGAGCCAGGCTCCCACCGCCGGCCCGAGCAGGAGACCCGCGGTGAGCCGGTCCGCGCCCGCCCACCGCGCGAGCAGGCCGAGCAGCCCCACGGCCGCGCCCCAGACGGCCAGGTACAGGAGGATCGGGACGCTCCCGTGCCGCGAGAGCTCGTCGAGCGCGAGCGCGTCGTGCAACTTCGGCCCGGGGAGCGCCGCGACCGGCTGAAGGACGTAGAGCCAGCCGGGGGCGGCGGCGAGGACGCCGAGCGCGAGCACCCCGGCGGCACCGCTGCGGGCGACCCTAGCCATGGGCGAGCCTCGTCGCGACGGCGAGGTAGGCGGCACGCGCCTGGTCGCGCCAGATCGCCCAGTTGTGCCCGCCGTACACGCTGAAGTAGCGGTGCGGCACCCGCGCGGCGGCGAGCTCTTTCGCGAACGCGGCGTTCTGGAACCGGAAGTGGTCGAGCGACCCGGAGTAGAACCAGAAGTACGTCCCGAGTCGGCGCAGCTCCTTCGCGACCTGCGGCAGGACGAGCGTCGGGTCGTTCCGCGCGAGCAGCTGCAGCTTACGGCCGTAGATCTGAGGGATCCGGGCGGGGAGCTCGTAGCCGGACCAGCTCTCGACCACGTGGAACTCCCTCGGGTTCCGGAGCGCGATGTTGATCGCGCCGTATCCGCCCTCGGACAGCCCGCCGATCGCGCGGCCGCGCTCGTTGCGGATGGTGCGGTAGTGCGAGTCGACGTAGTGGACGAGATCGTGCGACACGAAGGTCGCCCATGCGTTTCCGCGGGTGGCGCCGTTGGCCCACTCCTTGTCGGTGAAGGTCCCCGTCGACCCGAACGGCATGGCGAGGATGAGCGGCTGCGCCTTCCCGCGGGCGGCGAGCGTGTCCTCGACGACGCCCATCTGCACCGTGTCGATGAACGCAAGCGGCCTGCCCGGGAAGCCGTGCAGCAGATAGAGGACCGCGTACCGGCGTTTGGGATGCTGCGCGTAGCCGCTCGGGAGGTAGACGTATGTCTCCTGCAGACGGCCTCCGAGGGCGGGGCTCGGGACGAGGATGCGCTGGAGCGTTCCCGGCGTTCGCACGAATGCCGGCTCCGTCGGGGGCGCGAACCCGCGGTACGTGAGAAAGTTGTCGAGGTAGCCGCGGGCCCCCAGGAGGCCGACCGCGAGGAATGCGGCAAGTCCCGCGACCGCGGCCGCATACGCAGCCGCACTCGGTAGTTTGACCCGATCGGCCCACATGGGTATGGGTGTACCGTGGTGACGTTAAGCGCGCGTTGTGCGCCCGTTGTGGCTCGTCGATGAGAAAGCTGGCATTCCTGGTCATGGCAGGCGCCACGGCCGCAGTCGCCTTCTCCGGCGCGACGGCTCGTGCGGCGTCGCGCCGCCTGGACGCGAGCTTCTCCTCGGCTGCGATCGGTGGCCGGTTCCACTACGAGGTCTACCTCCCGCCCGGGTACGACCGCGGCGCGGAGCGGTACCCCGTGATCTACGTCCTCCACGGGCTGCCGTCGCAAAGAGGCGCGTACACGACGCTCGGCTTCGTCGAGCGCGCCGCCGACACGCTGTCGCGCCCCGCGATCGTCGTCATCCCGCAGGCGGCACGCGCCGGCGAGAGCGATCCCGAGTACCTCGACCGCGGCCCCGGCGACCGCTGGGAGACCGCGATCGTGTCGGAGCTCACCGCGGTCGTCGACGCACGCTTCCGGACGATCCGCTCCCGGGAGGGCCGCGCGCTCATCGGCATCTCCGCCGGCGGGTACGGCGCCATGCACCTCGCCTTCCAGCACCTCGACGAGTTCGGCGTGGTCGAGTCGTGGAGCGGCTACTTCCACCCCACCGACCCGACCGGCACGAAGCCGCTCGAGCTCGGGTCGCCGCAGGCTGACGCGCTCGCCGACGTGCACCAGCTGATCCCGACGGTGCGGACCCGGCTGCTCGCGCTCAAGACGTTCATCGCGTTCTACGTCGGGCGAGGCGACACGCGCTTCTACGCCGAGAACGAGGAGATGAACCGGGAGCTCTCGGCCGTGAGCGTGCCGCATGTCTTCCGGGCGTACCCGGGCGGGCACGACCAGGCGCTGTGGCAGCGATACGCCGCCCCGTGGCTGCAGCTCGCGCTGGTCCACCTCGCATCGGCGAAGTAGGATCGGGTCCATGGCCACCACGGCGAAATCGACGACGCTCGACCCGCGCGACTTCCTCGCGATCGACGCGCTCCTCGACGACGAGGAGCGGGCGATCCGCGACACCATCCGCCAGTTCGTCCGGGAGCGCGTCCTGCCGGACGTCGGCGACTGGTTCGAGCGCGGCGTCCTCCCGCCCGGCCTCGCCGGCGAGCTCGCCGACCTCGGCCTGTTCGGGATGCACCTCGAGGGCTACGGCCTCCCTGGTGCGAGCTCGGTCGCGTACGGCCTCACGTGCATGGAGCTCGAGGCGGGCGACGCCGGCGTGCGCAGCCTCGTGTCGGTGCAGGGCTCCCTCGCGATGTTCGCGATCTGGCGCTGGGGCACCGAGGAGCAGAAGCAGCGGTGGCTGCCGGCGATGCACGCCGGCGAGGCGATCGGCTGCTTCGGCCTCACCGAGCCCGACGCCGGCTCCGACCCGGGCGCGATGCGGACGACCGCGCGGCGCGACGGCCCGGACTGGATCCTCAACGGCTCGAAGATGTGGATCACGAACGGCTCCATCGCCGACATCGCGGTCGTCTGGGCGCGCACGGACGACGGCGCGATCAACGGCTTCCTCGTCGAGCGCGGCACGCCCGGCTTCGAAGCGCCCGAGATGCACCACAAGCTCTCGCTCCGCGCGTCGGTGACGTCCGAGCTCGTGCTCCGCGACGTGCGCGTGCCGGAGGCAAGCCGTTTCCCCGAGGTCTCTTCGCTGCGCGGCCCGCTCTCCTGCCTGAGCGAGGCGCGGTACGGCATCGTGTGGGGCGCGGTCGGATCGGCGCGCGCGTGCTACGAGGCGGCGCTCGAGTACGCGAAGGAGCGGATCGTCTTCGGGAAGCCGATCGCCGGCTACCAGCTCACGCAGCAGAAGCTCGCGGAGATGGCGCTCGAGGTGAACCGCGGCCTGCTCGTCGCGCTCCACCTCGGCCGGATGAAGGACGCGGGGACGCTTCGTCCCGAGCACGTGAGCATGGGGAAGATGGGCAACGTCCGCGGCGCGCTCGAGGTCGCCCGCTCCGCGCGCTCGATCCTCGGCGGCAACGGCATCACGCTCGAGTATCCGGTCATCCGCCACATGAACAACCTCGAGTCCGTCCTGACGTACGAGGGCACCCACGAGGTGCACACGCTCGTCGTCGGGCAGGCGATCACCGGCGTCAGCGCTTTTCGCTAAGCCGGAAACGCTGCGCGTTTCCGGCTTGACTGGGCACCCGCTTCGCGGGAGCGAAGCGGGAACCCTACTCGGCGGGGGAACGCGCCAGCGTTTCCCCGCCGGCTTCGCCGTGCCAGTAGTCGACGGCATCGCTCATGCGGAAGCAGAGGCGGTTCGCGGCGACCTTGTCGCTGTCGGGGTACACCGGGTAGGTCGGCCGGTTCAGCGTCGAGAACATCGCCAGCCGCGCGTCCGCCTCGGTGCGGTTGATCACCGTGTGCGCGCCGGCCTCGTCGAGCGGGAACGCGACGACGTCGCCGGGCACGAGCTCGCGCTCGCCCTCCGGCGTCCGCACGGTCGGCCGGCCGGAGACGACGACGAGCCACTCCTCGTTGCCGCGGTGGAAGTGGTACGGCCAGAGCTGCTGGCCCGGGAGGACGTCGTAGAGCGAACAGCCGAGCAGCTCTGCGCCGAGCTCCCCTCCGACCCAGCGGTCGCGGAAGCGGAAGCCGTCCCGGTCGTGCTCCTCGCCGCCCTCGGCGGCGAGCAGGTTGACGATCGCCGTCACTGCTCGACCACCCAGCCGCGGAGAACCTTGCCGTCCGGGCGCGTCCAGCCCGCGATCACGCCGGTCCGGCCCTCGTCGGGATAGACGACGACCTCGGGATCGGAGACGGTCGAGAAGAACACCGCGCGCACGGCCTCGCCGGTGTCGTTGCGGATCTGGTGCGCGCCCTCCTCGCCGCGCCGGAACACGGCGACGTCCCACGGCTTCAGCACCTGCTCGCCCTCGGGCGTGCGCAGCGTCGGCGCGCCGGCGACGACGAGCAGCCATTCCTCCTCGCCGACCTGCCAGTGGTACCGCGTCTCCTCCCCCGGCCCGAGCTCGTAGAGCGTGCCGCCCCACATCGTCGCGCCGAGCGCGTCGCCGAAGCGCTGCGCGACGTCGTCGAGCAGGTTCACAGGCCGGGCTCCTCGCCGACGGTGAGCGGGCTCCTCGTCAGCCCGGGCCGCGCGCCGCCCTCGTTGTACTCCGACGGCGCGACGTCGTTCGGGCCGTCGGCGTAGAAGAGGCTCGCGATGCGCTGGATCTGCCTGCGCCCCGGGCCGAGCTCGTATTGGCCGCCGCCGTACAGCTGGACGCCGCGCTCGAGGCAGGCCTCGATGCACTCGAGCAGCCCGCGCGCCGTCCCGAAGCGCGACGGCTTGATGTTGAGCCACCGCGGCTCGATCGGGAGCGCGTCGAAGTCCGCGAGCGAGTGGACCGGCGCGTCGAAGCTGAGCCTGTCCTCGGCGCCGGCGAGCGCCTCGAGGCAGCCGTCCTCGAGCCACGCGTCCTCGATGACGACGCCGGGGAACGAGGCCGCGACAGCGCGGTAGAAGACAGGGTCGGGCTCGAGGTCGACCTGCGTGCCGCGGTAGTAGGCCTTCAGGTCGACGACCCGGACACGGTCGAGCGCCGCGAGTGCGCCCATGAGCGCGTCGTCCCAATCCTTCGCCGCATCGAGCTTGAACTCGAGCGTCGGATCGAGCTCGAGCCAGGGCTCGATATCCGCGCGCGTCGAGGCGACGAATCGCACCGGCCGGTACGAGCGGCCGAGCGCCTCGCCGAGCGACCTCCCCGCCTGGCGCAGCCCGAGGTCGAGCGCAGCGCTCTCGAACGCCCAGCGGCGGTAGTCGGGCAGGTCGAAGTCGTCGAGGCGGCGCGACAGGTCGTCGAGCGTCCACGTGCCGGCCAGCATGAGCTCGGCCGGAAAGCTGTCGTGCTCGTCCGCGTCGTACGTGACGTCCTCGCCCTCCCCGGTCGCGCCGTCGCCGTGGAGCACGACCGTCGTCGTGACGCGCGTCCAACTGCTGAGCGGCAGCTCGCGGCGTTCGACCTCGTAGTCGTCGATGCGGACGCGCAACCCGGCCAGGGCATCCCAGAGCGGCATACTGCGAACCCTAATGAGAGTCGCGCTCGCGCTCGTCGCCGTCGTCGCCTCGACGGGATCGCTGCCGAAGGCGGGGATGCTCGTGCCGGGACAGTCGCTCGGCGGCGTGCACCTCGGCGAGACCTCCGCGGAGGCCCGCGCGGCCCTCGGCGCGTTCTTCGGCCGGTGCGACGGCTGCGCGCGCACGACGTGGTACTTCACGTACAGGAAGTGGACGCGTACCGGGCTCGCGGTCGAGCTCCAGGGCGGCCGCGTCGACGCCCTGTACACGGTGTGGCGGCCGTCCGGCTGGCACACGGCGGCGGGGTTGCGCCTCGGAGCGGTCGAGGGCCAGGTGACGAGCCTCGCCGGGCCGGTCGTCCCCGTCGCGTGCCCGGGATACACCGTCCTCGTCCGCGACACGCGCAGCGCACGGACCGCGTACTACATCGTCGACGGGAAGCTGTGGGGCTTCGGGCTCATGCACGCGCGGGCGAACCCGTGCCGCACGTGATCTCGATCGACGACGTCCGCGCGGCGGCGGCGACGCTCGAAGGCATCGCCAACCGGACGCCGGTGTTCACGTCGCGGACGCTCGACGAGCGCGCCGGTGCGCGCGTGTTCCTCAAGGCCGAGTGCTTCCAGCGTGGCGGCGCGTTCAAGTTCCGCGGCGCGTACACGAAGATCTCCTCGCTCCCCGCCGACGTGCGCGCACGCGGCGTGCTCGCGTACTCGTCCGGCAATCACGCGCAGGCCGTCGCCATCGCCGCCCGGCTGCACGGGACGACGGCGACGATCGTCATGCCGGAGGACGCACCGCCGGCGAAGCTCGAGGCGACGCGCGGATACGGCGCCGAGATCGTGAGCTACGACCGCTGGACCGAGGAGCGCGAGGAGATCGGCGCGCGCCTCGCCGCCGAGCGCGGCCTCGCGCTCGTCCGTCCGTACGACGATCCGCTCGTCATGGCCGGACAGGGAACGACCGCGCTCGAGCTTCTCGAGGACGTCCCCGATGTCGACGTCCTCGTCGTGCCGGTCGGCGGCGGCGGGCTCATCGCCGGGTGCGCCACGACGACGAAGGCGCTGCGACCCGGCGCGCGCGTCGTCGGCGTCGAGCCGGAGGCCGGCGACGACACGGCGCGTTCGCTCGCGGCCGGCGAGCGCGTTCGCATCGACGTGCCGCGCACCATCGCGGACGGCCTGCAGGCGTCGTCGCCGGGCGAGCTGACGTTCGAGGTGAACCGCCGGCTCGTCGACGAGGTCGTGACCGTCACGGACGCGGACATCCTCGACGCGATGGCGTTCCTCTTCGACCGGCTCAAGCTCGTGACGGAGCCGAGCGGCGCAGTCGGCGTCGCCGCGCTCCTCACGGGCGCCGTCGCCGCTCCCGGCGCGTCGGTGGGCGTCGTGATCTCAGGCGGAAACGTCGGCGTGGCGCGCTTCGCCGGCCTGCTGGGCCACGACTGAGATTCCCGAGGACATCAGCTCGACGAGGTGGTGCTCTGCTGCGGCGACGTCGGCTTCGTCGCCGGGAAGCCGGCCGAGCACCCAGCCCGTGATGAGCTCGTCGATCGCGCCGTAGAAGACGACGGCTGCCGTGTCGGCATCGAGGTCTCGGCGGAGCTCGCCGTCGTTCTGCCCACGCTCGATGATGCGGCGGATCGCGCCGATCGGCTTCACGAGCTCGCCGACGCGCTCCTGCACCTCGGCGCTGCGCGCGATCTCACGGATGACGACGCGCACTGCGTCCGGCTCGTGCCGCCAGCCGTGGAACATCGCGGCGGCGATCCCGCGCAGCTGCTCGAGGACGGGCTCATCCGACGCCTCCACGGCGTGGATGCGCTCGAGCAGCACGCTCCAGTGCTCCCGGAAGATCGTCTCGAGCACCTCGTCCTTCGACGAGAAGTAGTGGTACAGGAGGCCGTGGGCGACGCCTGCTTCCTCGGCGATGTCGCCGACGCGGGACGTGTGGAAGCCCTTGCGCGCGAACACGCGCACGGCCGCGTCGAGGATGACGCGACGCTTCTCCTCCGCGGCTGCACTGCGCTCGGCCAAGCGTTTTCAAGCGTAGTGGTAGGTTCGTCGCGAATGCAACGGCCGCTCGGCGGGATGCTCGTTGTCGACTTCACCCGCTACGTGCCGGGTGCGTTTGCCACCGCCGAGCTCCTGCGCCTGGGCGCGCGGGTCGTTCGCGTCGAGCAGCCGGGCGGCGACCCCATGCGCACAACGGCGGGAGCGTGGCACGACGTGCTCAACGCCGGCAAGGAGTCGGTCGTCAGCGACCTCCCCGGCGACGGCGAGTTCGCGCGCGCCCTGCTCGCGCGGGCAGACGTCGCCGTCGAGTCGTTCCGGCCGGGCGTCGCGGCGCGGCTCGGCATCGGCCCCGAGGACGCGCCTGAGACGACGGTGTACTGCTCGATCACCGGCTTCGGCGCGACCGGCCGGCACGCACAGCGGGCCGGCCACGACCTGAACTACGCCGGCTGGGCCGGCGTGCTCGCGCCGACCGCTCCGGCGCTGCCGCCGGTGCAGGTCGCGGATTTCGCGGCGGGCGCGCTCGGCGCCGTCTCCGAGATCCTCGCCGCGCTCGTCGCGCGCGCGCGGACGGGCCGCGGAGCCCGGCTCGTCGTCTCGATGACACATGGAGCGCACCGGCTCGCGTCACGCGCGCCGGTGCTGACGGCCGGCTTCGCGTGCTACCGCATGTACGAGACCGCGGACGGCCGGCACCTCACCGTCGCCGCCCTCGAGCCGAAGTTCTTCGCGCGCCTGTGCGAGCTGCTCGGCCGCCCCGACCTGGCCCCACGACAGTACGGCGCCGACCAGGAGGCGCTCGTCTCGGAGCTCGCTGCGTCGTTCCGCCGCCGGACACTGGATGAGTGGCTGCACGTGTTCGAGCGCGAGGACGCGTGCGTGGGACCGGTGGCGACGCTCGCCGAGGCGGAAGCGGATCTGGGCATCCCCGCGCCCGGCCGCGCGGCTGCGCTCGGAGAGCACACCGCCGGCTGGCGCCGGGAGCTCGGCCTGTAGCGGGGCTAGGAGCCTCCGCCGCGCATCGCTTCCTCGATCTCCTCGCGGATCGTCGTGAGCGCGACGAGACCGGCGCGCAGGCCCCGGAGCTGCGCGTCGGTCAGCATCCCGGCGAGCCGGCCGTCCACCTCCTCGACCCCGGCGCGCACCTCCGCTGCCGCGGCCGCTCCGCGCTCGGTCAGCTCGACGGTGATGCGGCGGCGATCGTCCGGGTCCGGCCGCCGCTCGAGATACCCGCGCAGGACGAGCGTGTCGACGAGCTGCCCCGCGGCCTGCTTGCTGACGCCGAGCTCACGTACGAGCTGGCTCGGCGGCACGCCCTGATTCGCCATCCCGCCGAGGACGTACGGCGCGTTCCGAGGGAGGTCGTCGTATCCCGCCCGCGCGAGCCGCTCCCGGATGACGTGGCCGTAGGCGCCGCGGGCGGCGCGCATGAGGGCGGGAATCGGGACGCCGTCGGCGGTGTCGCGTGCGGGCACACCCGCACACTAGTCGTCAACCTACTTGACTGTCAAGAAGCCGGACTATCGCTCGGCTCGTCCTGCGCGCCGGCGCCGAGGACGCCGCCGATCCTCCCGAGCGCCTGCTGGAACTCGGCCGGGATGATCCAGACCTTGTTCGACTCGCCCTGCGCGATGAGCGGCAGCGCCTGCAGGTACTGGTAGGCGAGGAGCTGCGGATCGGGGTTGCCCTCGTGGATCGCGCCGAAGACGGTGCCGATCGCCTTCGCCTGGCCCTCCGCCTGGAGGATCGTCGCCTGCCGCTGGCCTTCGGCGCGGAGCACCGCGGCCTGCTTCTCGCCCTCGGCGGTGAGGATCGCCGACTGCTTCTGCCCTTCGGCCTGGAGGATCGTCGCCCGCTTCTCGCGGTCGGCGCGCATCTGCTTCTCCATCGAGTCCTTGATCGACGCCGGAGGGTCGATCGCCTTCAGCTCGACGCGGTTCACGCGGATCCCCCATTTGCCGGTCGCCTCGTCGAGCACGCCGCGCAGCTGCCCGTTGATCTCGTCACGCGACGTGAGCGTGCTCTCGAGCGCCATGCCGCCGATGACGTTGCGTAGCGTCGTCACGGTGAGCTGCTCGATCGCCTGGATGTAGTTCGCGATCTCGTACGTCGCCGACTTGGGGTCGTTCACCTGGAAGTAGATGACCGTGTCGATGTTGACGACGAGGTTGTCCTCGGTGATCACCGGCTGCGGCGGGAACGAGACGACCTGCTCCCGCAGGTCGATGAGCGGCTTGAGACGGTCAACGAACGGCACGACGATCGCGAGGCCGGGGTTGAGCGTGCGGTGGTAGCGCCCGAGCCGCTCGACGACGCCGGCGCGCGCCTGCGGGACGATCCTGATGGTGCGCGCGAGCACGAAGAGCACGATCGCGGCAACGACGGCGATGACGATCCAGGCAACCACGGCGGACCTCCTATTGGTAGACGAGCGCGGTGGCGCCGTCGATCTTCATGACCTCGACCTGCACGCCGGGCTCCATCACCTGATCCGGCATGTACGCGCGGGCAGACCACTCTTCGCCGCCGATGCGCACGCGGCCGCCGTTCTCGTCGACGCGCACGAGCACGACGGCGCGCGCGCCCTCGAGCGCGGCGGCGCCGGTTCGCATCGCGGCCGGCATGCGAAGGTGCGCACGGGCGATCGGACGCAGCAGGCCGAGCGACGCGAACGATCCGGCGACGAAGACGACGAGCTGGATCCAGACGGCGCCTCCGATCGCCGCCGCGACGGCCGAGGCCACCGCCGCCAGCGCAACCGGCCCGAGGAAGAAGAGGCCGGGCGTGAACACCTCGCCCGCTGCGAGGAGCACTGCTGCGATGCACCACGCGAGCCAGCCGGCCATGCCTAGAGCCTATGTAGACCCAGGGCAGCAGGCAATGCGTAGAGATCCTCGATCCGCGGCTCGAAGCCGGGATGCCGCCCGAGCCGGTCGAGGAGGATCGCGGGCATGCCGATCGCCCGCGCGCCCTCGACGTCGTCCTCGACGGTGTCGCCGACCATCGTCGCCTCGTCCGGCGCGACCTCGAGCAGGTCGAGCACCGCGCGGAAGATGGACGCATGTGGCTTCGTCTTGCCGTGGAAGAAGGAGCTGATCCCCGCGTCGATGTCGAGTGCGTGGTGCTGTGCGAACGCGCGCACGTCGCGCGCCGAGTTCGAGACGAGCCCGAGCTTCAGCCCGGCGCGTCGCAGCTCCTCGAGCACGGGAAGCGTGTCCTCGTACAGCTCGAAGTTCTCGTGCCGCTCCCAGCCGCGCGTGATCTCGACCGCGCACGCATGCGCGCTCGGCTCGTCGCCGCCCATGCCACGGACGATGCGCTCCGTGAACGCGAACCAGATCTCGTCGTCGTGTTCGAGCTCGGGATGCGACTCGAGCTCGACGAGCGCGCCGTCACGCGCTTGCTCGTAGCGCGTCGGGTCGAGCGCGAGCCCGTGGCGCGCGCCCGCGCGGACGTACCCGTCCGGACCGAGCTCGGGGCCTGGCCGGACGAGCGTGAAGTCGACGTCGAAGAGGACGGCGCGGAGCGTCACGCTCGGGCGATGCGCTCCGGCGGGCGGTACGCCTCCGGCTGCCGGTTGGCGAGGGAGGGAAGCTTCGCGCGGATGTCCCGCAGCCGCGTGCGGTCGACGTCGGCGGCGATGACCGTCTCCTCGTCGGGAGCCTGCGCCAGGACGATGCCCCACGGGTCGGCGATGAGCGAGCGGCCGTACGCGGGCTTGCCCGCGATCGTCTCGCCCACCTGGCCGGCTCCCGCGACGTAGCACTGGTTCTCGATCGCGCGCGCCCGCAACAGCACATGCCAGTGGTCCCGGCCCGTCGGCGTCGTGAAGTGCGCCGGAACCGTGACGAGCTCGGCGCCGGCGAGCGCGAGGATGCGGTAGAGCTCCGGGAAGCGGATGTCGTAGCAGACCGTCAGCCCGATGCTCCAGCCCTCCGCCTGCGCGACGACCGGCTCCGTCCCCGGCTCCTCCGCCTCCGACTCCCGGTACACGTGGCCGCCGACCTCGACGTCGAAGAGGTGGATCTTCCGGTAGACGGCGGCGAGCGCGCCCTCCGGATCGAACAGGCACGAGGTGTTCGAGAGCTTCTCGCGGCCCTCGCGGCGCTCGGTGATCGAGCCGCCGACAAGCGTGATCCCGAGCGTCCGCGCCCACCCCGACATCGCGCGCACCGACTCGCCGCCGTCGAGGATCTCGGCCCCGGCGCGGTAGTCCTCCGCGGAGCCGATGAGGTTCCACTTCTCGGGAAGCACGACGACGTCGGCGCCGGTCGAGGCGGCGCGCGCGGTCAACGCTTCGGCCCGTTCGAGGTTCGCCGCCTTGTCCCGCCGGCTCGTCATCTGTACGCAAGCGACACGGATCCGTTCGGGCATCGCGCTGTTGAAGCTACCCTAAGGCCCGCAAATCGGGGTGTGGCGCAGCCTGGTAGCGCGCTCCGTTCGGGTCGGAGAGGTCCCCAGTTCGAATCTGGGCACCCCGATTGCACCTCTCCCCGCTAGCCGACGCCGTAGAGGCCCGGAAAGCGCTCCGCGAGCACGTGGACGAGCAGGCCGGCCGGCAACCCGACGACGTTGAGGTAGTCGCCCTCGACACGCTCGACGAGAGCGGCGCCCCGGCCCTGGATCGCATAGCCGCCGGCGCGCCCCTCCCACTCGCCCGACGCGACGTACGCGGCGAGGTCGCGCGGCGTCAGCGCACGGAACGAGACGCGCGTCGCCGCCGTCTCGACGACCTCCCACGCCGGTGTGAGCAGGCACAGGCCGGAGACGACCTCGTGCGTTTGCCCGGAGAGCGCCTCGAGCATCCACTCCGCCTCGGCGGCGTTGCCGGGCTTCGCATAGATGCGCCCGTTCAGCGCGACGGTCGTGTCGACGCCGAGCACCGGCCGCTCGCCCGCGATCGACAGCACCGAGCGGGCCTTGCCGAGCGCGTGCCGCGAGACGAGCTCGGCCGGGTCGGCGTCGGGCGGATCGTGCTCCTCGTACTGCGGCGCGGCGATGTCGAACGGAAGCCCGAGCTGGTGGAGGATCGCGCGCCGCTGCGGCGACGTGGACGCGAGGAGGATCGGAGGGGCGGGCGGGGCGCTCACGCCTTGCGCGCCACCCAGATCTCCTCGCACGGCCACTTCCGCGCCCAGTCCACCGTGACGTAGTCGTAGTAGACGGGATCGACTCCGTCCTCCGGCGCCTGCAGCTCGTGCAGCGCCTCGATCTCGAAGCCGTGCTCGCGCAGCAGCCGGATCCACTCGCCGTGCGGCAGGTGGTACTCGGTGCTCACCTCGCCGGGCCACGTCGTGGCGTACAGCCCGAACAGCGGCCGCTGCAGCTGCTCGGTCAGCATCCCCACCGGCGGGAACGTGAGCATCGCGATGTTCGAGTTCGTCATGAAGATCAGCCGGCCGCCGGGGCGGAGCAGCCGCGTCGCCTCGGGGATCCAGCGGTACGGGTCGGCCCAGAGCGAGGCGCCGTACTCGCTGATCGCGAGGTCGAACGACGCATCCGGAAGGGGGACGCTCTCGCCCGGGGCCTCGACGAGCGGGAACTCGATCCCGGTCTCGCGCTGCATGCGCCGCGCGGTCTCGAGCTGCGCGGGCGTCGGGTCGACGCCGACCGGGCGCGCGCCGCGCTTCGCGAGCCACGCCGACACGTATGCCGTGCCGCAGCCGAGCTCGACGACGTCGAGACCGGAGACGTCGCCGATGCAGCCGACGGACGACTCGGGGATGCCGAACACGCCCCAGCTGATGTCGTCGCGCGCCCACTGCCGCGGCGCCGCGCCGTCGGTGTGCTCCGCGTTCGCCTTCGTCCAGGCGGCGATGTTGCCGCTTACGTCAGGCGAGCTCATCGCCGGAGAACCAGAGCGCGATCTCGCGCTCCGCCGATGCCGGCGAGTCGGAGCCGTGCACGAGATTGTCCGGCATCGAGGACGCGAGGTCGCCGCGGATCGTCCCCGCGTCGGCGTCAGCCGGGTTCGTCGCGCCGATCGTCTTGCGCATCGTCGCGATCGCGCCCTCGCCCTCGACGACGAGCGCCCACGTCGGACCGGAGGTGATGAAGGCGACGAGGTCGCCGAAGAACGGCTTCTCGCGGTGCTCCGCGTAGTGCTCCTCGCCGAGCGCACGGCTCGCCGTCAGGAGCTTGCCGGCCCGAACCTCGAAGCCGCGCGCTTCGATGCGCCCGAGGATCTCGCCCGCGAGGTGCCGCCGCACGGCGTCCGGCTTGATGAGGATCAGCGTCCGCTCAGCGCTCACGGCGCCGGACTATAGATCGGACGCGCCGCCGGGGGCGGCACGTCCTCTGCGTACGGCGCCCCAAGAGGTCGCCGTGGACGCCGCGGGCGCTCCGTCGATCGGGGTCTCGCAGTACGGGCAGACCTGCCAGAGCGCCTCGAGCGGCGCGCGACAGCTCGTGCACGCCTGACGGAGCTTCGTCGTGCAGATCGGGCACACGAGGAAGCTCGAGGCGACCTCCGCCCGGCAGACCGGGCAGTGCGAGGACTGATTCGACAGCCGCTCCTCCATCGCCTTGATCTCGAGCTCGCGTTCGCGCACGTCGTCGAGGTACTCCGGCGGGCGAAACAGCATGTAGACGAGCGGGCCGATGTACGGCACGAGGCCGAGGAGCGTCGCGATCCCGACGAGCCACGGGTCGTCGATACGCCGCCGCGCGTCCTTGTACGTCCAGAACGCGGACGCGAGCCAGAAGACGGTCGCGAGCAGGACGAGGAGGGCCACGATCGACCGCGTGGTCACAGCAGCGTCCTGCCGACGAGATAGCCCGCGGCGAAGGCTCCGCCGACGATGAGCGCGAGCACGACGATCGCGAAGGCGAAGATGCCGAGCTTCTCGCCCGGGCTGTGAGCTCTAACGGTGGCCATGGAGGTCCCCAAGAAGATAGAGGGAGCCCGTGACGAGCACGGCTCCGCCGGGCCCCGCGAGCTCGAGTGCCCGCTTCCGGGCCGCCGCGGGAGCCGCCACGACCTCCACCCGCTGGAAGAAGGGTCGGCCGAGGCCTGCGAGCTCCTCGGCGGGCAGCGCGCGCCCGCTGTGAGACCGTGTCGCGACGAGCGTGCTCCCGAGCACGGACAGCGCCTCGAGCATCATGGCGGGCCGCTTGTCGCGGAGGATCGACGCGACGAGGACGTACTCCCGTTCGGGCAGGCGCGGGAGGAGGTAGCCGACCCCGGCGAGGTTGTGCGCGCCGTCCCAGATCTCGAGCGGCCGCTCGCCGCGACGCTCGAGCCTTCCCGGGAGCACGACGCCGCCGGCCGCCGCCGCGTCGACCGGCCGGCCGAGGAATGCCTCGGCGGCGGCGACCGCGAGCGCGAGGTTGCTCCGCGCCGTCAGCTCGACGCGCGCGGCCCCGTTCCGCGTCGCGATCTCCTCCCACTCCGCCTCGCCGAGGACGACGACCGCCCCGGGGCCTGCCACCGCGAGCTTCTCCTCGGCGATCGCCTCGCGGGTGTCGCCGAGAACGTCCGTGTGGTCGAGCGCGACGCTCGTCAGGACGACGACGCGGGCGTCGAGGACGTTCGTCGCGTCGTGGCGGCCGCCGAGGCCGGCCTCGACGACGGCGACGTCGACGCCCTCGTCGGCGAATGCCTGCAGCGCGGCGGCGGTCAGGACCTCGAACTGCGTCGCGCCGACGTGCTCGGCCGCGCCGCGCACGGCCGCGACGGCACGCTCGAAGTCGGCCTCCTCGCCGCGGATGCGAATGCGCTCGCTCCAGCCGCGCACGTGCGGCGAGAGGTACGCACCGACGGCGAGCCCTGCGTCGCCCAGGAGCGCCTCGGTCAGCCGCGTCGTCGTCGACTTCCCGTTCGTGCCGACGACGTGGATCGCCGGGTAGCGCCGCTGCGGGTCGCCGAGCTCGGCGAGCAGCGCGCGGATCCGGTCGAGCCCGAAGCCGTCGGCCGGCCACGGGCTCAGGGACTCAACCCAGCGCGTCGAGCTCGGCACGGTAATGCTCGAGCTTCTCCTGCTCCGCGGCGACCACGTCGCCCGCCGCGTTCGCGACGAACTTCTCGTTCGCGAGCATCCGCTCCGAGCGCTCGATCTCCTTGCGCACGCGCTTCCGCTCGGCCTCGACGTCGCCCTCACCGTCGGCGGACGGCCGCGCGACCGCCTCGAAGATCCTGAGCGCGTCGCCGCTCACGTTGATGCGCACGCCGCTGCGCCGGTAGATGCGCGCCGCCGTCTGTGCACGCGCGAGCGCGTCGACGTCGGCGGCGAACCGGTCGTCCGCCTGCGTCCACGGCGCGACGATGAGGCGCGAGTCGTGGAACTGCGACCAGATCTCCTCGGTGACGTGCGGCAGCACCGGATGCAGCAGGATCAGCAGCCGCTCGAGCGCGGCGAACGCGGTCGCCTTCGCGTCGGCGTCGGCGAGCCGCGGCTTGATCGCCTCGAGATACCAGTCGCAGAAGTCGTCGAACGTCAGGTGGTACAGCCGGTCGACTGCGTGCGCGAAGTCGAAGCGGGCGAGATCGTCCTCGACCTCGGCGCGCGTCGCGTCGATGCGCGCGAGGATCCACCGCTCCTCGACGGCCGACGGACGGACGTCGACCTCGCCGGCGCCGGCGAGCAGTAGCAGCCGGCTCGCGTTCCAGAGCTTGTTCGCGAGCTTGCGGCCCTCCTCGATCGGGCCTTCCGAGAACCGCACGTCCTGCGTCGACGACATCTTCAGCAGGCCGTACCTCGTCGCGTCGGCGCCGTAGCGCTCGATGAGGTCGAGCGGGTCGATGCCGGTGCCGAGGGATTTCGACATGCGCCTGCCGTCCGGCGCGAGGATCGTCGAGTGGATGATCACGTCGCTGAACGGGATGTCCCCGATGAGCTCGAGGCCCGCCATGACCATCCGCGCCTCCCAGAGAAAGATGATCTCGCGGGCGGTCGAGTTGACGTCGCCCGGGTAGTACCGGCGCAGCTCCGGTGTGTCGTCGGGCCAGCCGAGCGTCGCGAACGGCCACAGCGCCGACGAGAACCACGTGTCGAGCACGTCCGGGTCGCGCACGAGCTCGCCCGAGCCGCACTCCGCGCACGCGTCCGGCTCCGTCTCCGCGCACGTCACGTGCCCGTCGGGGCAGTACCAGATCGGCAGCTGGTGGCCCCACCAGAGCTGCCGCGACACGTTCCACGGCCGGATCGCCTTCAGCCAGTCGAGCGCCACGCGGTTCTGCACGGGCGGATGGAACGTCACCCGGCCGGACTCGATCGCGTCGACGGCGGCGTCGGCCATCGGCTTCATGTCCACCCACCACTGGAGCGACACGAGCGGCTGGATGCGCGTGCCGCTGCGCTCGCAGTGCCCGACCGCGTGCCGGTAGCTCTCGCGCTTCTCGAGCAGCCCCTCCTGGCGCAGCCAGTCGACGACGTAGTCGGATGCCTCCTCCTCGGTCAGCCCGACGAGCAGGTCCGGGATGTCGCCGGTCATGCGGCCGTCGAGCCCGATGACCGACAGCTCCGAGAGGCCATGATCGCGGCCGATCTCGAAGTCGATCGGGTCGTGCCCCGGCGTGATCTTCAGCGCGCCGGTGCCGAACTCGCGCTCGACGCGCTCGTCGGCGATCACGGGAACGTGCCGGCCGACGACGGGCACGACCACCTCGCGCCCGACGATGTCCTTGTACCGCTCGTCCTCCGGATGGACGGCCACGGCGACGTCGGCGAGGATCGTCGCCGGCCGCACCGTCGCGATCGTCACGTGGCCGGTGCCGTCGGCGAGCGGGTAGCGCGCGTACGTCAGCGCGTCGTCGACGTCGATGTGCTCCACCTCGAGGTCGGAGATCGACGTGCGGCAGTCGTGGCACCAGTTGACGATGCGGTTGTCGCGGTACATCCAGCCGCGCTCGTACAGGTGCACGAAGAAGCGCATGACTGCACCGACGTACGCGTCGTCCATCGTGAACCGCTCGCGCTCGTAGTCGAGCGAGCAGCCGAGCCGGCGGAACTGGCCCATGATCACGCCGCCGTACTCGTGCAGCCACTCCCACACGCGCTCGAGGAACGCCTCGCGGCCGATGTCGAGCCGCGAAGTCCCCTCCCGGCGCAGCTCCCGCTCGACGACCGCCTGCGTCGCGATGCCGGCGTGGTCGAATCCCGGCTGCCACAGCGTGTTGAAGCCGCGCATGCGATGCCAGCGGATGAGCGCGTCCTGGATCGAGCCGTTGAGCGCGTGCCCCATGTGCAGCGCGCCGGTGACGTTCGGCGGCGGCACGGCGATGACGTACGCCTCGCCCGGCCGCTCCGGGTCGGCGTGGTACAGGCCCTCCTCTTCCCAGATGCGCTGCCAGCGCTCCTCGACGCCCGCGTGCTTGTAGAGCGGCTCCATCATGCGAAGCCGATCGTAGTCATGCGTGGGCTGTGGTCAGGCAGCGACTATCCGCCGAGTATGCCAGAGGGTCGCGCTACCGGCGAGCCGCGCGCCCGGCCCGCCAGTCGCGCGGCTGCGCGCCGACCTGCTCGAGGATCGTCTCGAGGAGGTGGAACGAGGAGAGCACGTGCTCGCGGGCGAGCGCGCGGGCGCCGGTCGCGCTGCCGGCCGCGATCGCCTGCTTGATGGCGCGGTGCTGCTCGGCGTTCTTCGCGTAGAGCCCGTCGATGGAGTGGTCGCCGGGCGCCCAGACGGCCGGCCCGGAGAACGTCCGCCGGGCGCTCTTTGCGAGCTGCTCCACGAGGGGCAGCGCCGCGACGCGGTAGATGACGTCGTGAAAGGTGTGGTTCGCCCGCACCCAGTCGCCCATGATGCTGCGCCGCTCGTCGCCGGGCTCGCGCGCGCGGAGATCCTGCGAGATGGTGGCGAAGCGCTTCTCGGCGGCGTCGAGCTCCTCGAGGAGCTCCGGCGTGAACTTCGGCGTCGCCACCTCGGTCGCGAGCCCCTCGAGCTCGGCGCGGACCATGAACGCCTCGTGCAGGTCGTCCCTCGAGAGCGTCCGGACGCGCACGCCGCGGTTGGGGACGAACGAGACGAGGCCCAGCGCGGCGAGCCGGCGCAGCGCCTCGCGGATCGGCGTCCGCGACACGTTGAACTGCTCGGAGAGCTGCTCCTGCCGGAGGACCGTCCCCGGGGCGAGCTCTCCGGAGACGATCGCCTCCTCGATGACGAGCGCGATGTCGTCTGCCTTGGTGGTGTCGAGCGTCACTCCAGATGAGTGTACGCAGGCAGCGTGAGGAACTCGACCAGCTCGGGGGCGAGGGCGAGCTCGGCGAACAGCGCCTTCGCCTCGCTCCCGGCCTCCACGAGCTCGATCTCGTGCCGCACGAGCGCCTCGTCGAAGCGTCCTGCGCGCACCCACTGCCACACCTGCGAGCGGGAGATCTCCGCAGTGGCGGCGTCCTCCATGAGGTTGTCGATCGCGGCGGCGCCGACACCGTGGAGCCACGCGTCGAGGTACCGCACGCCGACCGAGACGTTCGTCCTGAGCCCAGCGTCGGTGATCTCGCCCGGCGTGTCCGGAATCGAGAGGAGCGCAGCCGCGTCGGCGACGACGTCGTCGCGCTGCCGCTCGAGCTGGTTCGGGCGCTCGCCGAGGACCGAGTCGAACACCTCGGTCGCGACCGGAACGAGATCCGGGTGCGCGACCCACGTGCCGTCGAAGCCGTCGCCGGACTCCCGCTCCTTGTCCTCGCGCACCTTCGCGAGCGCGACCCGGTTCACCTCCGGGTCCTTGCGCGACGGGATGAACGCGGCCATGCCGCCGATCGCGTGCGCGCCGCGCCGGTGGCACGTCTTCACGAGCAGCTCCGTGTAGGCGCGCATGAACGGCACCGTCATCGTCACCTGCACCCGGTCGGGGAGCACCCAGTCGCGCGTCCGGAACTTCTTGATCGCGCTGAACATGTAGTCCCACCGGCCGGCATTGAGCGAGCAGCCGTACGCGCGCAGCGCGTGGAGGATCTCGTCCATCTCGAAGGCCGCGAGGATCGTCTCGATGAGAACCGTGCAGCGGACGGAGCCCGGCGGGACGCCCAGCTCCTCCTCCGCGAGCGCGAACGCACTCCCCCACAGCTCGGCCTCCTCGTAGCACTCGAGCTTCGGGAGGTAGTAGTACGGCCCGCTGCCGCGCTCGAGCAGCTCGCGCGCGTTGTGGAAGAACGTCAGGCCGAAGTCGAAGAGCGACGCGGACACCGGCTCGCCGTCGACCTCGAAGTGGCGCTCGGGGAGGTGCCAGCCGCGCGGGCGGATCATGAGCGTCGCGACCTCGTCGTTCAGCCGGTAGCTCTTCTCCGGCGTGTCCAGCTCGATCGCGCGGCGCACGGCGTCGCGCACGTTCGCCTGGCCCCGGACGACGTTCTCCCACGTCGGCGAGTTCGCGTCCTCGAAGTCGGCCATGAACACCCGCGCCCCGGAGTTGAGCGCGTTGATCATCATCTTGCGCTCGACGGGACCGGTGATCTCGCAGCGCCGGTCGAGCAGGTCGCGGGGCGCGGCGGCGACGCGCCACTCGCTCTCGCGGATCGCCTGCGTGTCGTCTCGGAAGCCGGGGAGCGCGCCGGCGTCGAGCTCGAGCTGGCGCGCATGCCGGCGCTCGAGCAGCTCGACGCGCCGCGGGTTCAGCTCCCGGTGGAGCATCTCGACGAACGCCGCCGCCTCGCCGGTGAGAACGTCCGCGGCGGCGGTCGTGCTCATGCAGCTGCTTCCGCGGCCGCTTCCTGGTGCTCGAACTGCGCTTCCTCGGTGGAGCCCTTCAGCGCGAGCGTCGAGCTCTCGGGCGACACCGCCGTCGCGACGAGGTCGAAGTAGCCGGCGCCGACCTCGCGCTGGTGGCGCGTCGCCGTGTAGCCGACCTCCTCCAGCTCGAGCTCGTGCTGCTGGAGCTTCACGTACGAGGTCATCTGGTCGGCAGCGTATCCGCGGGCGAGCTCGAACATGCCGGCGTTGAGCGAGTGGAAGCCCGCGAGCGTGATGAACTGGAAGCGGTAGCCCATCTCGGCGAGCTGCTGCTGGAACGTCGCGATCTGCCGCTCGTCGAGGTGCTTGCTCCAGTTGAACGACGGCGAGCAGTTGTACGCGAGCAGCTTGCCCGGGAACTTCTCGTGCACCGCGTCGGCGAATGCACGCGCCTCCCCGATGTCCGGCGTCGACGTCTCGCACCACAGGACGTCCGCGTACGGCGCGTACGCGAGCGCGCGCGAGATCGCGGCGTCGATGCCGTCGCGCACGCGGAAGAAGCCCTCCGCCGTCCGCTCGCCGGTGACGAAGTCGCGGTCGTACTCGTCGATGTCGCTCGTCAAGAGCGCGGCGGCGAGCGCATCCGTGCGCGCGAGGAGCACCGTCGGCACGCCGAGCACGTCGGCCGCGAGCCGCGCCGCGTTGAGCGTGCGGATGAACTGCGACGTCGGCACCAGCACCTTGCCGCCGAGATGGCCGCACTTCTTCTCCGAGCCGAGCTGGTCCTCGTAGTGCACGCCCGCCGCGCCCGCCTCGATCATCGCCCGCATGAGCTCGTAGGCGCTGAGGACGCCGCCGAAGCCCGCCTCCGCGTCGGCGAGGATCGGCGCGAACCAGTGCGTGCCGTTGCGCCCCTCGGCCCAGTCGATCTGGTCGGCGCGCATGAGCGCGCTGTTCAGCCTGCTCACGAGGGCCGGCGCGCTGTTCGCGGGGTAGAGGCTCTGGTCGGGATACGTGTGCCCGGCGAGGTTGCCGTCCGCCGCGACCTGCCAGCCGGAGAGATAGATCGCCTTCAGCCCCGCCTTCACCATCTGGACCGCCTGACCGCCCGTGAGCGCGCCGAGCGCCCGAACCGGCTCGTCCTCGGCGAGGAGCTCCCAGAGCCGCTCGGCGCCGAGGCGCGCGAGCGTGTGCTCGGGCGTGACGGAGCCGCGCAGCCGCACCACCTCGGCCGCCGTGTACGTCCGCTCGATGCCGGTCCAGCGCGGGTCCTGCCGCCAGGCCTGCTCGAGGTCGTCCGTCTGCATCTGGATCCGAGGGTCGGGCTGCATGCGATCTCCTCCGCGAGATATCGATGTTTCGGATCCTAAATGCCCGCCCAGACAGCGCGCAAACGCATTTGCCCGGTTTATGGGATCCGACGGAGGCCCTAGCGCGCAGTCCAGCCGAGGTCGAGCACGAGCGGGGAGCCCGTCACCGCGCGCCCGTCCGGCCCGAGGAGCCACGCGGCCGCCGCGGCGACCTCCGATGGCTCGAGCAGCCGCTTGACCGCCTGCGGCGCGAGCAGGTCGTCGAGCGAGCGGTCCTCGAGCTGGCGCTCGACGATCTCCGTCCGGACGTAGCCGGGGCAGAGCGCCGCCGCCGAGATGCCCGCGTCCGCGCCTTCGAGCGCGAGCACCTTCACGAGCCCGACGACGCCGTGCTTCGCGGCCACGTAGCCGGCCTTGAACGGCGACGCGACGAGGCCGTGCACCGACGCGACGGCGAGGAAGCGGCCGTCGCCCGAGGCGGCGAGCGCGTCCCAGGCGTACTTCGCGAGCAGGAAGGGGCTCGTCAGGAGGACGGCGACGAGCGCGTCCCAGCGGTCCTCCGGGAAGTCGCGCACGGCGGCGACGTGCTGGAAGCCCGCGTTCGCGACGACGGCGTCGAGCCTCCCGTCGAAGCGCTCGAGCGCGGCGTCGACGATGGCGCGGTTGCCCGCGCGCGTCGCGAGGTCGCCGTCGTCGAGGTCGACCGCATGCACCTGCCAGCCGTCCGTCTCGAGCCGCTGCGCGATCGCCGCCCCGATCCCGCGGGCGGAACCGGTGACGAGCGCGCAGCGCCCCACGTCAGGCGTAGTAGCGGAAGAGCAGCTCCGCGACGCAGACGGGCTTCTCGCCGCCCTCGCGCTCGATCGTCGCCGTCATCGTCGCCTGGAATCCGCCCTCGAACTCGTCGATCGCGTCGACGCGGAACGTGCCGCGCACGCGCGAGCCGGACGGCACCGGTGCCGGGAAGCGGACGCGGTTGAGCCCGTAGTTCACGGCCATGCCGCCGTCCTGCCGCGGGACGACCTCGAACGACATCACCGGCAGGAGCGAGAGCGTCAGGTAGCCGTGGGCGATCGTCCCGCCGAACGGGCCTGCCGCCGCCCGCTCCGCGTCGACGTGGATCCACTGGTGGTCGCCGGTCGCGTCCGCGAACGCCTGGATGCGCTCCTGCGGCATCTCGATCCACGAGGACGGGCCGAACTCGGCGCCGGCTGCGTAGGCGGGCGTCATCCGCCCCACCGTACAACGCTCGCCGCCCACGTGTAGCCGGTCCCGGCGGCGAGGAGGAGCACGAGCTCGCCGTCGTGGAGCTCGCCGGCGCGGTCCGCCCGGTCGAGCGCGAGCAGCGGGTCGACGCCGCTCATGTGGCCCGTGTCGTCGAGGTACGCGGCGCGGCGCGGGTCGAGGCCGAGCTCGGAGACGAGGGCGGCGTGCATCGACGGCTTCATGTGGATCCCGCAGAGGTAGCCGACGTCGGCGAGCGTCGCGCCGCTGCGCGCGAGCGCGCCCTCGGCGGCAGCGACGAAGTTCGGCAGGCTCACCCGGTCGAGCCCCTCCTTCATCGAGGCGGGGTCTTCGACGTCGAGGAAGCGGTAGCCGCCGTTCGGCGACGCGCTCCCGCCGGAGGGCAGCTTCACCTGGAGCGAGAACGTCCCGTCGGTGATGCCGTGACAGCCGAGCAGCTCGTTGCGCGCGCCGTCCTTGACGAGGAGCCCGGCGACCGCGCCGTCACCGAAGTTGAACATGAAGCGCGAGCGCTCGTTCGCGTAGTCGAGGAGGTACGACTCGCGGCATGCGGCGACGACGAGGATCGTGCGCAGCTCGTCCTCGGCGAGCAGCATGTCGCGCGCGATGCGCAGCGCCACCGGCGTGCCGCACGAGACGTTGTCGTACTCGACGGCGTATGCATGCGTTGCGCCCAGCCGGTGCGCGATCCACGGCGCCGCCTGCCACACGGCGTAGTCCTTCCACATCGAGCCGTAGTACATGACGACGTCGATCTCGTTCGGGTCGAAGCCGGTCTCGGCGAGCAGCGCCTCCGCCGCGCGTACGGAGAGATCGCTGACATGCTCCTCCTCGGCCGCGATGTGCTTGCCGCGCAGCCCGAACTTCTCGAGGATCACGGGCTCCGGGATGCCGCTGAGCTGGGCGACCTCGGCCGCCGGCATCCAGCGCTCCGGCAGGTATGACGCGGTCGCGGCGAGCGACACGCGCGTCACGACGCCGGCTCCAGCACCGCTCGGACGATCCGCGCCAGCTCGGCGACGACGTGGTCGGGGACCTCGCCCTCGCCCCAGACGATCCAGCGCAGGCCGATCGTCTCGCCGACCGCCATCAGCGACCACGCGGCGACCTCGGGATCGATCGGCCCGAGCTCGTGGCGGTCGACGGCCTCGCGCAGGGCGGCGACGTACCGCTCGGAGACACGGTCGTAGTGCCACTTGAAGACGTCCGGCGAGACGAACGCCGACTGCCGGATGATCCGGTACAGCCCCGGGTGCTTCGCGGTGAACTCGAAGTAGCCGCGGAAGCCGAGGATCTCCTGCTCGAGCCGCGTCTCCCCCTTGTCGGCCGACTCCGTCATCGCGTGGCGGATGCGGCGGTTCAGGTCGCGCACGAGCTCGTCGAAGATCTCCTTCTTCGACGAGAAGTAGAGGTAGAACGTGCCCTGCGCGACGCCGGCCGCCTCGGTGATCTTCACGATCGACGCATCGGAGTAGCCGAGGTCGCCGAACACGTTCTCGGCGGCGTCGAGCAGACGCTGGCGTGTCTCGACCCCCTTCGGCGACAGCGCTCGCCCACCGACGCCGGTGACGATCTCCGTCATGCCGGCAGCTCCTGCTTCTGGATCTTGCCGAGCCCGTTGCGCGGGATGACGTCGACGAAGCGGACGGCGTGCGGCACCTTGAACCGCGCGAGGCGCTCGCCGCACCACTCGAGCACCTCCTCCTCCGTGACGCCGCCGGCGACGACGAACGCGAGCCCGACCTCGCCCCAGCGCACGTCCGGCACACCGACCACGGCGGCGTCATCGATGCTCGGATGCTCGTGGAGGACGGTCTCGACCTCGGCCGGATAGACGTTCTCGCCGCCGGAGATGTACATCTCCTTGAGGCGGCCCTTGATCCGGTAGAAGCCCTCCCCGTCGCGCTCGGCGATGTCGCCGGTGCGCAGCCAGCCGTCGGGCGTGAACGCGGCCGCCGTCGCGTCCTCGTTCCGCCAGTACCCCGGGAACACGTTCGGGCCGCGGACGAGCAGCTCCCGCTCGTCGGAGAGATCGACGTCGACGAACGGGTACGGCTTGCCGGCGAAGCCGATCTTGCGCACCGCGTCCTCGGGCGGGAGGCAGAGGACGTTCGGAGCCGCCTCCGTGAGGCCGTAGCCCTGGACGATGACGACGCCGCGCTCGGCCCACGTCTCGAGCAGCGGCTCCGGCATCGGCGCGCCGCCGACGACGACGCGGCGCAGGCTCGACAGGTCGGCGGCGGCGAACCGCTCGTGCTGGGCGAGGAAGAGGTACACGGCCGGGACGCCCATGATCGTCGTCACGCGCTTGCGCTCGATGAGCTCGAGGGCGCGACCGGCGTCGAAGCCGCGCTCGAGAATCACGCGCGCGCCCTTCCACCAGGCCAGAAGCGGCTGGACGTTCCACCCGCCGCAGTGGAACTGCGGGAGAACTTGCAAGACGACGTCGTCCTCGGCCATCGGCGTCGTCAAGTCGAGGCTGAGGTTCGTCCAGAAGCAATTGGCGTGCGTGAGGAGCGCGCCCTTCGGCTTGCCGCTCGTGCCCGACGTGTAGATGAGGAGCAGGGGGTCGTCATCCGCCGCCTCGATGTCGGGAGCCGCGCCGCCCGGCTCCACCTCCGCGATCTCCCAGCCCGTCGCCTCCGCCAGCTCGCGGTACTCGTCCTCGACGAGGAACAGGCTCGGCTGCGAGTCCTCGAGCTGGTACCGGATCTCGGGCGCTGCCAGACGCCACGAGACCGGCACGAGCACGAGCCCGCTCTTCGCACACGCGAAAAGCACCATGACGTGCTCCGGTGTGTTGCCGGTGAGCGTCGCGACGCGGTCGCCGCGACGGAGCCCGCGCTCGTGGAACGACGCGGCGAAGGCGTCCGACCCCGCGTCGAGCTCGCCGTACGTGACGAGCCGGTCGGCGTAGTCGACGGCGACGCGCTCGGGCGTCGCCCGGGCACGGTCGCGGAGCCACCGCCCGATCGTGTGCCTGCCTGCTGCGCTCACGGCCGGAGGAACTCGCGCACGATCGGCGCGAGCATCTCTCCCTCCTCCCAGATGACGAGATGGCCGCGGTCGGGGATGATCTCGAGCCGCGCGTCCGGGATCCGCTCGGCGAGCAGGTGCGCGTTGCGAACGTCGATGACGAAGTCGGCGTCGGCCTGGATGACGAGCGTCGGCGCCGCGATCGCCGGTATGCGCTCGTACGCGTCGAACGTCGCGCCCGCGTACGCCTGGGCCTGCCAGCCGGCGAGCGTCGGGCCGCGCTCGAGCCGGTAGCGGTAGATCTCCTCGACGAGCTCCGGCCGCTCGCGGACGCCGTGATCGCCGAGCGAGTTCTCGACCATGAGCCGGAAGCCGGCCTCGCGTTCCAGCGTCGGGAACTGCGCGAACGCCTGCAACCCGCGCTCGGGCATCGGATAGCTCGGAGGAACCGACCCGGGCGCCGTCGAGCAGAGGACGAGCTTCCGCACGCGGTCGGGATACGAGAGCGCGAGCTCCTGCGCGATGAAGCCGCCGAGGCTCACCCCGAGGACGTGCGCGCTCTCGACCCCCGCCGCGTCGAGCACGGCGATCGCGTCGGCGGCGAGCATCTCCACCGAGTACGGGCCTTCGGGCACGTCGCTGTCGCCGACCCCGCGGTTGTCGAACACGATCACGCGGAAGTCCGACGCGAGAAGCCCCGGCAGGGGGCCGAACCCGTGCCGGTCGTAGCCGAGGCCCTGCACGAACAGGAGCGGCTCACCCTCGCCGTGCTCCTCGTACGCGAGCTTGACGCCGTCGTTCGTCGCCGTGCTGCTCATGCGCCCTCCTGGGGTGCGGTCGGCCCGTGACCCGGGCGGATTGCCTCCTGGAGCCGCCGCAGGCCGCTCGGCCGGCCGCGTGCCGCGATCCCGGCGAGGCCGCCGGGCAGGAAGAAGACGATGAGGATGAAGATCGCGCCGAGGAGGAAGAGCGGCTGCGACAGCGGCGTGCGCAGCGCGTGCGGCAGGCCCTCGACGGTCGACGAGCTGCCGACGGCGACGAGCCTGTCGTTCAGGTACGTGTAGAGGATGCCGCCGAGGACTGCGCCCCAGCGCGAGCCCGCGCCGCCGATGACGACCATGAGCAGGAGCGTCAGCGTGAAGTTCGGCGCCGTGACGGCGAGCGTCGACCCGTTGTAGAGCAGCATGTACACGATTCCGCCGGCCGCGGCCATCGTCGAGGAGAGGACGAATGCCTGCAGCTTGTACAGGTGCGGCCGCATCCCCAGCACCTCGACACGCTGCTCGTTCTCGCGGATCGCCTGCCACACGCGGCCCGGCGACGACTCGACCGACCAGCGCACGATGAAGAAGACGGCCGCGAGGAACGCGAGCGCGAGCCAGTAGAGGTTCTTCGTGTTGAGGATGCCGACGAACGCGTGCGGCAGCTTCGTGTAGTCGGCGCCGAGGCCCTCCTCTCCGTGCGTCCAGTGATGCGGGTCCTTGAGCGCGAGCACGGCTCCCGCCTGGGCGAAGGCGAGCGTCACCATGGCGAAGGCGATACCCGCCACCCGCATGCTCACGAAGCCGAGCACGTTCGACAGCACGAAGGCGACGCCCATCGTGAAGAGGATCGCGACCCAGAAGCTCCAGTGCCAGTCCGTGATCGCGATGTTGGAGAGGTAGACCCCGACGGCGATGTAGAGCGCGTGGCCGAACGAGAGCAGGCCCGTGTACCCGAACTGGAGGTCGTACGTCAGCGCGAGCGCGCCGAAGAGCACGCACGCCGCGAGCAGCTGCAACGTGCCCGGGCTCGAGATCGGCTGGTCGAAGATCTTCGGGATCGAGACGTTCAGCTTCGGCACGACGGCGAGCACGGCGAACACGGCGAGCGGCACGAGCCAGTCGGAGAGCAGCCGCCGCCGTGTCACGCGCGCGCTCCGACGACGGCGCCCGCGAGGCCGCGTGGCCGCGCGAGCAGCACGAGGCCGAGGAGCAGGACGACGACCATGTCGCCGATCCCGGACGACGCGTAGTAGTTCGTGTACTGCTGCGTCAGCGCGACGAGGACGGCGGCGGCGGCGGAGCCGCCGATCGACCCGAGCCCGCCGATGACGACGACGATGAACGCGAAGATGAGCAGGCTCGTCCCCTGGTCCGGCCCGACGACGTTGAAGTAGACGCCGCTCAGCACCCCCGCGACCGCGGCGGCGATGCCGCCGATCGCGAAAACGAGCGTGAACGCCTTGCGGACGTCGATGCCGAGGGCCTGCACCATCGCCCGGTTCTCCACTCCGGCGCGGATGATGAGCCCGTACCGCGTCCGGCGCAGGAACAGCTGGAGCGCCGCGAGGACGACCGCCGCGGCGGCGATCTCGACCCAGCGGTCGTTCGGGATGTGCGCGCCCGCGATCGTCGTCGTGTCGTGCAGCCACGCGGGCACGACGAACGCCTTCGCGTCCGGCCCCCAGATGCCGACGAGCAGCGCGACGAAGGCGAGCTGGAGGCCGACGGTGACGAGCACCTGCTCGATGTGGCGGTTGTACAGCGGCCGGATGAGCACGAGCTCGACGAGCGCGGCGAAGACCGCGCCGGCGACGAGCCCGAGCAGGCCGGAGAGCAGGAACTTGAGCGCAGGCGAGTGGACGCCCGAGAAGACGTGCAGCTCCGTCCACCACGTCGCGTAGGCGCCGACCGAGATGAACGCGCCGTGCGCGAAGTTGAGGACGCCCATGAGCCCGTAGATGAGCGACAGGCCCGACGCGATGAGGAAGTACATCGCGCCGAGGCCGAAGCCGGTGATCGTCAGGAGGAGGAACGTGCTCATGCGTGCGATCCCACGCTCAGCAGCCGCCGGACGAGCTCCGGCTGCTCGAGCAGCTCCTTCGCGTCGCTCGTGTGCACGACGCGGCCCTGGTCGAGGACGATCGCCCCGTGCGCGATCTTCCGCACGACTCCGAGGTTCTGCTCGACGAGCAGCACCGTGGTCAGCTCGGCGAGCCGTTCGAGCACCCGCGCAACGTCCGCGACGAGCGCGGGCGCAAGGCCCTTCGTCGGCTCGTCGACGAGGAGGACGCGGTTGTCGTTGAGGAGCGCCCGCGCGATGGCGACCATCTGCTGCTGTCCGCCGGAGAGCGTGCCCGCGCGCTGGCCGCCGCGCTCCTCGAGCTCGGGGAAGAGCTCGTACACGAGGTCGTAGCGCGGCGCCGCGTCGCGTTCCGCGAGGCGGAGGTTCTCGGCAACGGTCAGGCCGGTGAAGACGTCGCGGTCCTCGGGGACGTAGCCGACGCTCCGCTGGACGACGCGGTGCGTCGGCAGTGCGGTGAGCTCCTCCCCGTCGAGCTGCACCGACCCGCGGCGGCCGACGAGGCCGAGGATCGCCCGCAGCGTCGTCGTCTTCCCGACGCCGTTACGTCCGAGGAGCGCCGTGACGCCGCCTTCCGGGACGTCGAAGGAAACGCCCTGGAGGATGTGCGACTGCCCGAGGTACACGTGCAGGTCGCGCACGGACAGCAGCGTCCGCGGAGGTGCCACGACGGCCACTACAGCGCCTCGCCGAGGTAGGCCGACTGGACGGTCTCGTTCGCCATCACCGCGGCGGGCGTGTCGCACGCGAGGAGCGCGCCGTGGTGCATGACCGCGATCCGTTGCGCGATACCGGTGACGACCTCCATGTGGTGCTCGACCATGAGCACCGTCTTGCGCTCCTGCTCGTGCACCGAGCGGATGAGCTCGACGAGCTGCGGCACGTACTCCGCCGACAGGCCGGCCATCGGCTCGTCGAGGAGCAGCACCGGCTTGTCGGCGGCGAGGAGCATGGCGATCTCCAGTCGCCGCTTGTCGCCGTGCGAGAGCCCGCCGGCCGTCGTCTCCGCCTTCGCCTCCAGGCCGACGCGGGCGAGCGCTGCGCGGGCCCCGTCGACCGCCTTCCGCACGCCGGCGGCGCGCTGCCACAGGCGGAGCGTCCCGCCGAGCGCCGCCTGCGCGGCGAGCCTGGCGTTCTCGAACGTCGTGAGGAGCGGGAAGACGCTCGAGACCTGGAACGTGCGGCCGATTCCCTCCCGCGTTCGGAGGTACGTCGGCTGATGGGTGATGTCGACGCCGTTCAGGTGGATCGAGCCCGCCGTCGGCCGGTAGATGCCGGAGAAGAGGTTGAACAGCGACGTCTTGCCGGCGCCGTTCGGCCCGATGATCCCGAGCAGCTCGCCCTCGGCAACCTCGAGGCTGACATCGGCGACGATGGTCGCGCCGCCGATGTCGAGCCCGAGGTTGCGCGTGGCGAGTAGCGGAGGATGCACCGACCTACTTGAAGGGCGTCACGGGTGGCTGGACGTTGCCGGGCGAGATGGTCTTCAGCACCTTCGCGACGAAGTGACCGTTGGCCGGGACGAGCTGCACCTGGAACATCGGCTGGATCATCGCGTGATCCGCCGGCCGGATGTACTGGGGTCCCTTCGGAGCGAGGAACTTCCACCCCTCGAGGGCGCTGATCTCCTTCGACACGTCGGTACCGCCCTTCGCAACCGCGCGGCAGATCATCTGCGCGGTGACGAAGCCGTCGGGCGTGAACAGGTCGGGGACCTGGTGGCGGTTCTTCGCCATCCACTTGATGAGATACGTGTTCACCGCGTTGTGCGGCGCCGTGTAGACGTAGTGCGACAGCAGGGTGACGCCCTGGACGAGCGGCCCGATCGCGTCGTAGCTGGCGCGGTTGGCGAGACCCGTGATGAGCGTCATCTTCTTCGCGACGCCCTGCTGCTGGAGCGCCTGCCACATCGCCGCCGCGTTCGTCGTGTTCGCCCAGGCGACGAAGGCTGCGTCGGCGCCCGAGTTCGCGAGCTGCTGTGCGTACGGCGTCAGATCGGGAGTGCCGAACGGCGACAGGATCTTCGTCACCGTGTGGCCCTTCGCGCCGAACAGGAGCTGGACGGCGGCGACGTTGCCCGCCCCGAACGCCGTGTCCTCGGCGAAGACGACGACCTTCTTGCCCGAGCTCTTCGGCGGGAAGATGTTCACCGCGTCGAGGACGTCCTGCAGTGTCTGGCGGCCCGCCCGGAACGTGTTCCGGTTGAGGCCCGTGATGGCGTCGGCAGCGGCCGCGCCGGAGATGTAGAGCACGTCGTTCTGCGCCGCGAGCGGCCCGAGCTGGAGGGCGATGCCCGACGAGCCCGTGCCCGCGATGATCTTGACCCCCTGGCCGACCTCGTTCTTGAACGCTGCGATCGCGGTCGCCGGATCCGTCGCCGAGTCGATGATCGTCGGCTTGATCGTGTACCCGCCGCACTTGCCCGCCGTGTAGGCGAGGCCGGCGTCGAACCCGTCGAGCTCCTCCTGGCCGAAGGCGGCGAGGCCGCCGGTCTTCGGGTAGATGAAGGCGACGTTGACGGTCTTGCCCGCGCGGTGCGCGGTCGTGCCGGCTGCGGCTGTCGCCGCGAGCACGGCGCAGAGCAGGCCGACGACGCCCGCGAGCAGCGCCGACCGCTTCCAGCCTCGTGCCATGTGAACCCTCCGCGTCGAGGTAGGTCTCCAAAACTGAGACCCGATTCAGGTCTTATTTCACCTCGGATCCGAACTGTCAAGAGCCCGCCCGCGTATGCTCGCGTCGCTCTGGGGAAGCCGCCGCACGCGCCGTACCCGCCCGACCCGGGCGAGGACGAAGCTCCGATCACCGGCCTCGGCGACCTCGTCGACGCGGTCGTGTGGGACGCCGACTGGGCCAACGGCCGCGCACGCGGCCTCGTCACGCGGCGGGCGGAGCTCCACCGCGTACGGCTGACCGGTGCCGACCTCACCGAAGCCGCGCTCGCCGACACGACCTTCGCCGAATGCCGGCTCGATCTCGCTTCCCTGCGGATGGCGAAGCTCGAGCGGGTCGTCTTCCGTGATTGCCGGATGGCGGAGTGCGACCTGTACGGCGCAAGGCTCACCGACGTCCTCCTCGACCGCTGCGAGCTGCGGCAAGCCTCGCTCGACGGCGCGAAGCTCACCCGAGTCGAGCTACGCGGCTGCGACCTGAGCGGGCTCCAGGGGGTCGAGGCACTGCGAGGCGTACGGATGCCATGGAACGACGTGCTCGAAAACGCGCCCCTCTTCGCGAACGCGCTCGGTATCGAGATCGTCGACTAGCGACGACCGGTTCGGGCCGCGCCGCGTGCCGAACGTACGCTCGACGAGCAGCGAACACTAGGGCCGTTGCGAACGCCGGGCGTTCGCGACGGCCGCACCAGCGCGCCGGGATGGCGAAGCCACCACGGCGCGCGCGCAACAACCCGTCGCTCAAACCTTCAAGCGAAGCGGTACCTTCAATTGCGAGAAGCGCGCAGCACTTCTCGCAACCGCTTAGGCGGATCTCTCGACGGGCTCGTCGAGGTCGGCGCCGGCGCTCGTCACGAGCGTCGGCCGGATGCCCTGCGCGATGCACTCCTTCGTGATGACGCACTTCGTGACGTCACGACGGGAGGGCAGCTCGAACATCACGTCGAGGAGCGCGCCCTCGATGATCGAGCGGAGGCCGCGCGCGCCCGTCTCGCGATCGAGCGCCTTGTCCGCAATCTCCCACAACGCGTCGTCGGTGAAGACGAGCTCGATGCTGTCGTACCCGAAGAAGCGCTGATACTGGCGCACGAGCGCGTTCTTCGGCTCGGTGAGGATCTGGACGAGGTCCTCGCGGCGCAGCTGGTGCACCGCGGAGATGACCGGAAGGCGGCCGATGAACTCGGGGATGAGACCGAAGTTGAGGAGATCCTCCGGCATCACCTGCGTCAACAGCTCGGACGACTCGAACCCGTGCTTCGACCGGACCTCGGCGCCGAAGCCGACGGCGTTCTTGCCGACGCGGCGCGCGATGATCTTGTCGAGGCCTGCGAACGCGCCGCCGCAGATGAAGAGGATGTTCGTCGTGTCGATCGAGAGGAACTCCTGGTGCGGGTGCTTGCGGCCGCCCTGCGGCGGCACCGAGGCAACCGTCCCCTCGAGGATCTTCAGGAGCGCCTGCTGGAC
This sequence comes from uncultured Actinomycetes bacterium, assembly GCA_963753295.1. Lineage (GTDB taxonomy): Bacteria > Actinomycetota > Thermoleophilia > Gaiellales > Gaiellaceae > Palsa-739. Next base: position 64,978 of record CAVWBZ010000021.1, read on the forward strand.
GCCCTCACCCGACACGTCGCGCGTGATCGACGGGTTGTCCGCCTTGCGCGCGATCTTGTCGACCTCGTCGATGTAGATGATCCCCGTCTCCGCCTTCTTGATGTCGAAGTCGGCGGCCTGGATCAGCTTGAGGAGGATGTTCTCGACGTCCTCGCCGACGTAGCCGGCCTCCGTCAGCGCCGTCGCGTCGGCGATCGCGAACGGGACGTTGAGGATGCGTGCGAGCGTCTGCGCGAGGAGCGTCTTGCCGCACCCCGTCGGGCCGAGCAGCAGGATGTTCGACTTCTGCAGCTCGACCTCGTCCTCTTCCGTGCCCATCTGCACGCGCTTGTAGTGGTTGTAGACGGCGACCGAGAGAGTCCGCTTCGCCTCTTCCTGCGACACGACGTAGTCGTTGAGAACGTCGTAGATGTCGCGTGGGCGCGGCAGGTTGTCGAGGTCGAGCTGGGTCGGGGACGTCAGCTCCTCGTCGATGATCTCGTTGCAGAGATCGATGCACTCGTCGCAGATGTACACGCCGGGGCCGGCGATGAGCTTCTTGACCTGCCGCTGACTCTTGCCGCAGAAGCTGCAGAGCAGCTGCTCGTTTCCCTCGCTTGCCCTGGCCATGGCTTACTCCTTGTACCTCGGATCCGGCTTCTCGTCTACCGGTGCGCTACGACGTTGTCGACGATTCCGTACTCGTTTGCCTCGTCCGCGGTCATGTAGTAGTCGCGCTCCATGTCCTTCGAGACCTTTTCCTCAGGCTGATTCGTGTGGAGGGCGATGATCTCCTCCAGGCGGCGCTTGAGGTTGATCGTCTCGCGCGCCTGGATCTCGATATCGGTGCCCTGGCCCTGGAACCCGCCCGAGACCTGGTGGATGAGGATCTTGGAGTTCGGCAGCGCCGACCGCTTTCCCTTCGTGCCGGCGGCAAGAAGGAGCGCGCCCATCGACATCGCGATGCCGACGCACGTCGTCGCGACCTCGCAGCGGATGAACTGCATCGTGTCGTAGATGGCGAGGCCGGAGTACACGGAGCCGCCGGGCGAGTTGATGTAGAGCTGGATGTCCTTGTCCGGGTCCTCGGACTCGAGGTGGATCATCTGCGCGACGATGAGGTTCGCGACCACGTCGTCGATCGGCGTCCCGAGGAAGATGATCCGCTCGTTCAGGAGCCGCGAGTAGATGTCGAAGAAACGCTCGCCTCGCGAGGTCTGCTCGATGACGGATGGAATGATGAGATTCGACGGGTTCATGTGGCTCCTCAACTTCCCGGGGTCCAGAGTTTCGTCTCGACGGGCGGCTTTTCCTTGTCGGGAGTCCAGATCGACTCGCGTGCCGCCGCGAGCTCGCGGGGTATGCGCTTCACCTCCGACGCGATGCGATCGAGCGCGTCGCGCAGCCGAAGGTCGTCGCGGAGCGTCTCGAACCGACCGCTCTCGCGCAGTCGCTGCAGCTGCTCGTCGGCGTCGTCGCCGAGGATGTCGGCCTGCTCGCGGACGAGCGCCTCGACCTCCTCGTCGGCGACCTCGATGCCGAGCTGGTCGGCGGCGGCATCGAGCACGAGCTCGCGCGCCACCGAGCGCGTCGCCTCGCCGCGGAGCCGTTCGAGCAGGTCGTCCGGCGACTGGCCGGTCATCGTCAGATACGTCTCGAGCTGGACGCCGCGCGCCTCCACCTGGCGGGCGAGGTTGCGTAGGAGCTCGCGCGTCCGCGACTCGACGAGTGGGCCGGACGCGTCCACCTTCGAGGCGTCGACGAGCGCGTCGGCGACGTCGGAGCGGAACTGCGCGTCGACCTCCTCGGCGATCTGGTCGTGCAGACGCGACTCGATCTCGGCGCGCAGGTCCTGGAGCGTCTCGAACTCGCTCGCGGCGCGCGCCAGCTCGTCGTCGAGCGGCGGCAGCACCTTCTCCTTGATCTCCTTCACCTCGATCGAGACGGCCTGCTTCGTCCCGTCGGCGAGCTCGAACTCGATCTCCTTCGTCTCGCCCGCGCTCATGCCGACGAAGCCCTGCTCGATCTCGTCGACGACGGCGCCGCGGCCGAGCTCGACGACGTAGTCGCGCCGCGCCTCGCCGTTGGGCGACACGATGTCGGCGACGACCGTGTCGTCCGGCGCGACGGGCCGGCCCTCGACGGGGACGAGCTCCGCGACGGTCGCGCGGACGGCCTCGAGCTCGCGCTCGACGAGGTCGCCGGGCACCTCCGCCTGATACGCGCCGACCTCGAGCTCCTTCCAGTCGGCGAGCTCGGGCTTCGCCTGCACGGCCACCGTCGCGGTGAACTGCCAGTCCTCGTCCTCCGACTGGGGCAGCTCGAAGTCGTACTCCGGCTGCTCGACCGGGCGGACGCGCGACTGCGCGGCGGCGTTCCAGAACCAGCCGCTGATGTGACTGTCGACGGCCTCGGCCATGAGACGCTCGCGGCCGACGCGCTGGACGAGCACGCGGCGCGGCACCTTGCCCTTCCGGAAGCCGGGGATCTTCGCCGACTTGGCGATGTCCGACGCGGCGTGCTCGACGGCGTGGTGGACGTCGTGCGACGGCACCTGCACCGTCAGCCGGACGCGATTCTCGGGGAGCTCCTCGACTTCGGCTTGCACCCGGCCATTCAAGCAGAGGCCCTTCGGCGTGGGTCGGTGCTCCGGCGTGGAAGACAGGCGCTGCCGACGCACGCGCGGAGAGAACCGCGCGCGCGGCCGGCGTCGCAAGCGACGCCTTGTAGCCTGGCGACGGTGGAGCGGCTCTACGTCCTGACCCGGCACGCGCGGTCGAGCCTGAACGACGAGGGCCGGATCAACGGGGATCCGACGCTGCCGGTCCCGATCACCGCGGAGGGGCGGGCCGAGGCGGAGCAGCTGGGGCATCAACTCGCCGAGCTCCCGCTCGACCTGTGCGTCCACACCCGCTTCGGCCGCACACGGGAGACGGCGGAGTCCGTCCTCGCCGGCCGGGACGTGCCGACGATCGAGGAGCCGCTCCTCGACGACATCGATGTCGGCGACCTGGAGGGCATGACGGTCGCCGAGTACCGCGCCTGGAAGCAGACGCACACGCGCGCCGACCCGTTTCCCGGCGGCGAGAGCCTCGACGACGCCGCGCGGCGGTACGCGCACGCCTTCCGGCGGCTGCTCGAGCGGGAGGAGTGGACGACCCTCGTCGTCTGCCACGAGATCCCGGTCCGGTACGCGCTGAACGCAGCCGCCGGCTCGGACGACCTCGACGCGCCGGAGCACCTCATCCCGAACGCGACGCCCTACCTCTTCGACGCGGCCGCCCTCGAACGCGCCGCCTCCCGCATCGAATCCCTCGTTCTGTAAGCAGGGCGCAAGAAGCGGACGGCGAATGCATCCACCCAATCGATGAACGTGTGGACCGCGATCCTCGTCGGAACCGTGACCCTGATCTGGGTCGGGATGTTCGGCGCGGTCGCGTACCGCGCGCGCTTCCCCGCGCGCCGCTGATCCCCATCCGGAAGAACTGCCGATGCCTCCGCCCCGCCCGGGCGGCACCCTCGTGGCATGACATTCCTCTGGTTCATCATCTGGGTGATCGCCGACCACACCGGCGGCCGCGCACCGCTGCACTTCGACCCCGCCAACACGTGGGCGTGGACGCTGATCGGCGCCGTCGCGCTCGACCTCGCCCGGGCTCACGCGCCGAGCAGGCACCACCACCACTGAGCCGCCAGTGCGGGCGGAGGGACTCGAACCCCCACGGGCTTTCGCCCACCGGCACCTAAAGCCGGCGCGTCTGACCAGATTTCGCCACGCCCGCGCGCGCGTCTAACCGTACTCGGCCCGGAGGGTGCCGAGCAGCGTCGCGCCGTGCGCCGGCGTCCCGTCCCGGTGGAGGGCGTCGACCTCGAAGCCGGGATAGCGCGAGCGGAAGCGCCCTTCGCGCCACGCCTTGACGTTCGCCGAGTCGGCGAGGGCGCGGCGGTAGGGGTATGTCGGCATGTGTGTGCGGTCGCCGCGGACGTTCCTGCCGTCGAGGTGGCGAACCGCGGCCCGGAAGCCTTCGACCGCGGCTATCCGCCGCTCGACCGCTTCGACCGTCGCCATGCCGTAATCGTCTCACGTCAACGGGGTCCGATCTATAGTCCTGGCTCGTGGGCGGCATGCGTCCAGAGGACGTCTACGAGCTGGCCGGGGTCGCGGACGCGCGGATCTCGCCCGACGGCAGCCGCGTCGCCTACCAGGTCTGGTCGATCGACCAAGAGTCGAACGACTACCGCGGCACCATCTGGGTCGCGCCGCTCGACGGTTCCGGCGAGCCCCGGGCCTTCACCTCGGGCGAGAAGCGCGACGGGATGCCGCGGTGGTCGCCGGACGGCCGCTGGCTCGCCTTCGTCTCGAACCGCGGCCCGGACAAGACGCCCGCGAACCTCTACGTCATCCCGGCGGAGGGCGGCGAAGCGCGGAAGCTCACCGACCGCAAGGAAGGCGTGGAGAAGATCGCCTGGTCGCCGGACTCGACGCGGATCGCCTTCGCGTCGCGCTGCCGCGACGCGGCCTACGAGGAGGAGGACGACCGCAAGCGGGCGCCTCGCCGGCTGACGCGTCTGTTCTACAAGCTCGACAGCGTCGGCTGGACGACCGACCGCCGGAAGCACATCTTCGTCGTCGACCTCGCCGGCGGCGAGCCGGCGCAGGTCACGGACGGCGACTGCGAGGACGGCGACCCGGTGTGGACGCCGGACGGCAAGAGCATCCTCTTCTCGGCGCTGCGCGGCGACCGCTGGGACGTCGAGCTCGTCAATCGCCTCTACGTCGTCGGCGCCGGCGGCGGAGAGCCGAGGCAGCTCACGGGCGACGACGCCTCGTTCGAGAGCCCGGTCTTCTCGCCCGACGGGTCGCTCGTCGCGTTCGGCTACGGCGTCGAGGACGGCACCTTCCCGCATCACGGACAGATCGGCGTCATGAACCCGGACGGGAGCGGCGTCCGCCTGCTGACGACGGCGCTCGACCGGCAGTGCATGCCGTACCCGGAGGGTCGCGAGCCCGCCTGGGACGGCGATCGGATCGTGTTCTCCCTCGAGGACGGCGGCAACGTCCACATCTACTCGGTGCCGGCGGACGGGTCGTCCGCACCCGAGCTGCTCGTCGGCGGCGAGCGCGTCATCTCGAGCTGGGACGTGCGCGACGGACGGATCGCCTATGTCGCCTCGACGCACACGACGCTCCGCGAGCTCTACGTCGGCGATCGCAAGGTCACCGATCTGACGTCCTCCTTTCCGCAGCTTTGCGACGCGGAGCGCTTCGTCGCCGTGTCGAAGGACGGCACCGAGGTGGACGCGTGGCTCGTCCGCCCGGAAGGCTTCGAGCAAGGAACGCGCTATCCCGTCGTGCTCAGCGTGCACGGCGGCCCGTTCACGCAGTACGGCACCGGCTTCTTCGACGAGTTCCAGGTCTACGCGAAGCGCGGGTACGCAGTCCTCTACTCGAACCCGCGAGGGGGCTCCGGCCACTCGGAGGAGTGGGGCCGGGCCATCCGCGGCCCGATCGAGGGCGGCCCGGGCTGGGGGACGGTCGACTTCGAGGACGTCATGGGCGTCGTCGACACCGCGCTCGAGAAGTTCGACTTCCTCGACGCCGGCCGGATGGGGATCATCGGCGGCTCGTACGGCGGCTTCATGACGACGTGGACGATCGGCCACGACCACCGCTTCAAGGCCGCCGTCTCCGAGCGCGCCGTGAACCAGAACGTCAGCGCCGCCGGCTCGAGCGACCTGTTCTGGATCTTCGAGCGCCAGTTCGGCGGCTCCTGGTACGAGCACATGGATGCGTGGCTCGAGCGGTCGCCGGCGACGCACGCCGCGAACATCGAGACGCCGGTGCTCGTCCTCCACTCGGAGAACGACCTCCGTTGCAACATCGAGCAGGGCGAGCACCTGTTCACCCTGCTGCGCCTCCTCGGCAAGGAGGTCGAGATGCTCCGCTTCCCCGCCGAGAGCCACGAGCTCTCACGCGGCGGGTCGCCCCTCCATCGCGTGCAGCGGTTCCAAGCGATCCTGGACTGGTTCGACAAGTACCTGAAGCCGTAGGCGTCCGACCAGCGCACGCCTGAAGGGGCGGCGCGAACGCGAAGCGTTCGGGACGACCGGACGAGCGCGCGGGGATGGCGAAGCCACCACCGCGCGCGCAGACCGAAACCGTGACCGACACTCATAAGAGCTCGCGGGCTCGGCCCGCGAGCGCTCCCGCGAAGCGGGAACCTCTAATTGGTGAAAGTGCGCAGCACTATCACCAACTGTTCCAATGGACCATCGTGTCCAGCGGCTTGCGCTTGCCGGGCTTGAAGTCCGTCCCCAGCGTGTACGCGACGGGGATGAGGGCGATTTGCGTCACCTCGTCGTAGGGGATGCCGAGGATCTCCGCCGCCTCGCGCTCGTGCATGAGGTGGAACGTCGTCCAGACCGTCCCGAGCCCACGGGCGCGCGCGGCGAGCATGAACGACCACGCCGCCGGGACGATCGACCCGAACATCGACGCGACGAGCGGGTTCGACTTGCCCTCGTACCGCCCGACGACGCACGGGATGACGTGGACGGGCACCTCGTGGATGTGCTCGGCGAGATGGACGACCGCGTCGCCGATCCGCGCCATCTGGCCCTCCCGCGGACCGTCGCCGCGCTGGAGGTAGGGGAACGCCACCTCCCGCCAGAGCTCTCCGAGCCGCGCGCGCTTCTCCGCGTCGGTGACGACGACGAAGTGCCAGTTCTGCGAGTAGCTCGCCGTCGGGGCCTGCTGGGCGAGCCGGAGGCACTCCTCCAGGACCTCGCGCTCGACCGGCCGCGACAGGTCGAGGCGCTTGCGCACGGCCCGCGTCGTCGAGAGCAATTCGTCCGGGGTCAGCTCGAGCACGGTTTACGTATACCCCATCGTCACTTTGCAGGAGGCGAAGTTCGGGTTTCCGACGGATACGCCCCCGTCCGGGAGCGCCGACACTTTGACAGTGACCGGCGAGCCCATCCTCTGCATCGACGACGATCCCCTCGTCCGTAAGGTCATCGCGCGGGTGCTCGACGACGGCGGGCACCGGTGCATGACGGCCGGCGACGTCGACGAGGCCCGGCGTCTCATCGCCGAGAACGAGTACTCCGTCGTCCTCTGCGACATCGGCCTCCCCGGCGCATCCGGCCTCGAGCTCCTCGCCGAGCTCGCTCACACGCCGGCGATCGCGACCGTCATGATCACCGGCCGCGACGACCGGGACACCGCCGACCGCGCGCTCGAGCTCGGCGCCTACGGGTACCTGACGAAGCCCTTCGCACCGAACGACCTCCTCATCAGCATCGCCGGGGCCGTCAGGCGACGGAAGCTCGACGGGGCGCGAGCCGACCAGCTCGAGCGCGCGTACGCGAGCATCGCCGCCTCCGAGGCCGAGCTCCGCCGGGCATACGCAGAGACGGTCGCGCGGCTCGGGCGCGCGATGGAATACCACGACGTCGAGACCGGCGAGCACGTCGAGCGGGTCGCGGCCTCCGCGCACGAGATCGCCGTCGACATCGGTCTCGACAGCGTCCTCGCCGAGCGCGTGCGCCTCGCGAGCCCGCTGCACGACATCGGCAAGATCGCGATCAGCGAGGCGATCCTGCGCAAGCCGGACGCGCTCACGGACGCCGAGCGGCGCGAGATGGAGCGGCACACCGAGGTCGGCCACACGCTTCTCGCGGGCTCCGGCAACGAGCTGCTCGAGCTCGCCGCCACCATCGCCTGGACGCATCACGAGAACTGGGACGGATCCGGATACCCGTCCGGGCTCGCCGGGGAGGACATCCCGCTCGCCGGCCGCATCGTCGCGGTCGCGGACGTCTTCGACGCGCTGACGACCGACCGTCCCTACCGCCGCGCCTGGAGCGAGGACGACGCCTTCGCGTACGTCACACAGGCGAGCGGCCAGAAGTTCGATCCCGATCTCGTCGAAGCACTGGGCCGCCGGCTCGGGCGACGGCGCCCGACAGGAGGCTCACGATGACGCGCGCCCGCGTCGACCGCACCGCAATCACCTGCATCGTCGCCGACGACCACCCGCCGATCGTCGACTCCGTCTCGCGCTATCTCGCCGCCGCCGACTTCGTCGTCGTGGCGACGGCCCAGAACGGCGAGCAGGCGCTCGCGGCGATCGAGCGGCATCGCCCGAACGTCTGCGTCGCCGACGTGCGGATGCCGCACCTCGACGGGCTCGAGCTCGCCCGGCGCGCGGCGCGGTCGGCGCCGGAGACCGCCGTGCTCCTCTACTCCGGCTTCAGCGACCGGGGCCTCGTCGCCGACGCGCTCGACGCGGGCGCACGCGGCTTCGCGCTCAAGGACGCCCCGCTCGACGACCTCGCCCGCGCGATCGACATCGTCTCGGCCGGGAACGTCTACATCGACCCGGTGCTGGCGGCGTCGCTCGCCCGGGCTCCGCGTCCCGACGACCACGGCGCCCTGAGCCCGCGGGAGCGCGAGGTGCTCCGGCTGCTCGCCGCCGGCGGCTCGTACGGCGAGATCGGCTCGACCCTCTTCCTCTCGCCGGACACGGTCCGCGCCCACGCGCACAAGGCGATGACGAAGCTCGGTTGCCGCACGCGGACGCAGGCCGTGGCGACGGCGCTGCGCGATGCGCTGATCGCGTAGTACCTTTGTCAATGCATGGCGCTGCGATTGTTCGTCGCCGACGACCATCCGGCCATCGTCGACTCGGTGACCCGCTTCCTCGACTCCGAGGACGACCTCTCCGTCGTCGGCAACGCAGGTGACGGCGCCGAGGCGCTCGAGCGCATCCAGGATCTCGTCCCGGACGTGGCGATCGTCGACGTTCGGATGCCCGAGGTGAACGGGATCGAGATCGCGAGGCGGCTGACGACCGCCGGCGCGAAGACCGGCGTCATCCTCTACACGGCCCACGCCGAGCGCGCGCTCGTGATCGAGGCCATCGACGCCGGCGCCCACGGGTTCGTGCTGAAGGAGTCGCCGCTGTCGGACCTCGTCCGCGCCGTCCGGCTCGTGGGCGACGGCCGGACGTATGTCGACCCGGTGCTCGCCGGCATCCTCGCCGGGCCGGACGCGACCGACCGAATCCCCGGCATCACGAAGCGCGAACGCGAGGTCCTGCGGCTGCTCGCCGACGGGATGCGCAACGAGCAGGTGGCGCGCGAGCTTTCCATCTCTCCGCTGACCGTGCGCACCCACATCGAGAAGGCGATGGCGAAGCTCGAGGCCGACACGCGGACGCAGGCGGTCGCAAACGCGCTCCGCATGTCCCTCATCGAGTAGCCATCCTCGAAAAGGAGGATCTCGGAACGCGGCAAGATCCCATCGTCCGGCCCCGTCCCGTTGGCGATGCTGTTCCAATGGACACTGGGTACGACCGCACGCTCGAGGCCGTCGCTCGCCTTGCGGGCGGGATTGCCCACGATCTGAACAACGCGCTCCTGCCGCTGCGCGCATACGGGGAGATCGCGATCAAGAAGATGGCGCGCGGCGAGGACGCGCAGGAGGAGGTGGCGGAGATGCTCGCCGCCTCGAGCCGGGCCTCCGCGCTGACGCGCCAGCTCCTCGCGTTCAGCGGCCGGCAGGTCGTCCGCCCGGAGGTCGTCGACCTGACCGAGCTCGTCGCCGGTCTCGAGCCCGAGATCGCAGAGGTCGTGGGACCGGGGATCGCGGTCGTGCAGAAGCTGCCCGCGGAGCCCGTCTGCGTCCTCGCCGACCGCAGCCTCCTCTCGCACGTGCTCGTGAACCTCGCGGCGAACGCGCGCGAGGCGATGAGCGACGCCGGCACGCTCACGATCGCCGTGGCGGCCGACCGCTCGCCGCTCGGGGCCGAGCTGACGGTCTGCGACACCGGACGGGGGATGGACGCCGAGACCGCTGCGCACGTCTTCGAGCCGTTCTTCACCGAGGGTGGCGGGCGCGGGCTCGGCCTCGCGAGCGCCCACGGGATCGTGAAACAGAGCGGCGGCACGATCAGCGTCGAGAGCGCCGTCGGCTCGGGCAGCGCCTTCGTCATCCGGCTGCCGCTCGCCGCGGACGCCGACCGCCGCGACGACCGGACGGGCGGCCGGCCGGCGGCGAGCGCCCCCGGCACCGTCGTCCTGCTCGTCGAGGACGACGCCGCCGTCCGGACGTCGATCGAGCGCATGCTCTCGGCTGACGGCTACAGCGTCGTCGCCGCCGCCGACGGCGAGGAGGCGGTCGGCCTCGCCCGCAGCGTGCACATGGATCTCGTCCTCACCGACGTCGCGATGCGCGGGCTCAACGGCCGTCAGACGGCGGAGCGGATCCGCAGCACGCACCCGGACGTGCCGATCCTCTTCATGTCCGGCTACACCGATGACGCCGTGCTCCGGCGCGGCGTCGGCGACCACGAGCTGCCGTTCCTCCAGAAGCCGTTCGGCGCCGACGATCTCGCCCGCGCGATCCGGGACGTGCTGTCAGCGCGTTGAGCGGACGTCGTCGAGGACGCTGCGCACGGTCGCCGCGAGCTCGGCCGGGTCGTACGGCTTCTGCACGTAGGCGGCGCGGGACTCGCCGATGCTCGAACGTGTGACGGAGTCGGCGGGGTAGCCGGACGTGTAGACGACGGCGAGCCCCTCGTGCTCTGCGGTGAGCCGCGCCGCAAGCTCGCGTCCGTCCATACCGGGCATGACGACGTCGGTGAGCAGCAGGTCGACCGCACCGCGATGCTCGCCGGCGACGCGGATCGCCTCGGCGCCGCCTCCGGCCTCGAGCACGGCGTACCCGTACGAACGCAGCGTCTCGGCGACGATGACGCGCACCGTCTCCTCGTCCTCGACGAAGAGGATGGCCTCGTCGCCGCGTGCCGACGGGCGCTCCGCGGCCGGTGGGACGTGCACCGCCGCCTCGGCGCCGACGGCGACCGGGAAGTAGAGCCTGAACGTCGTTCCGATGCCCGGCTCCGTGTAGAGCCAGATGTGCCCGCCGCTCTGCCTGACGATGCCGTGGACGCTCGAGAGCCCGAGTCCGGTGCCGGTCTCCTTCGTCGTGAAGAACGGGTCGAAGACGTGCTCTCGCGTGTCCTCGCTCATGCCCATGCCGGAGTCCGTCACCTGCAGGCAGACGTATGCGCCGGGGACGACGCCGGCATGCGCGAACGCGTAGCCCTCGTCGAGCTCGACCTCAGCGGTGGAGAGCGACAACGTGCCGCCGTCCGGCATGGCGTCGCGCGCGTTGACCGCGAGATTGACGATGACCTGCCCGAGCTGACCGCGGTCGACGACGATCGGCGGCAGCTCTGCCGCGAGCCCGAGCGCGATCTCGACGTCCTCGCCGATGACACGCTCGAGCAGCTCGAGCGTCTGGTGGACGACGACGTTCACGTCGGTGAGCTCGGGACGCAGCACCTGCTGCTTGCTGAACGCGAGGAGCTGGCGCGTCAGCTCCGCGCCGCGCTGCGCCGCCTCGTCGATCTGAGCGGCGTCCCGGCGCTGCTCCTCGTCGGTGAGCTGCTTCAGGAGCAGCGCCGAGCAGGCACGGATCACCATGAGGACGTTGTTGAAGTCGTGCGCGACCCCGGCGGCGAGCGCGCCGACCGCCTCGATCTTCTCCGCCTGCGCAAGCTGCCGCTCGAGCCGGCGCTGCTCGGTGACGTCGTGTGCGAGCACCAGGCGCGCGTCGCGACCATCGAATGCCACTGCACTGGAGACGACCGCGACCTCGTGCTCCGACCCGTCCCGATGCAGGTGCCGCCAGACGCCCGTCGGCCCCGGCCTCCCCTCGTTCGCGACGTCGCGTCGAAGCGCCTCGACGTCCTCCTCCGGGCGGATGTCGGCGATCGTCATGGCGAGGAACTCCTCGCCCGACCACCCGTAGGCTGCGACAGCAGCGTCGTTCACGGCGAGGAAGCGGAGCGTCTCGACGTCGAAGATCCACATCGGGCTCGGGTGGCGCTCGAACAGGCGCCGGTACTGCGCCTCGGCGCGGCGAAGCTCTCCGATGTCCCGCGCGATCGACGACGCTCCGATGACCCGGCCGTCGCGGTCGTGGATCGGCGACACCGTCACCGAAACGTCCACCTCGCTGCCGTCGCGCCGGCGCCGGCGTGTCTCGTAGTGGACGATGCGCTCGCCGGCGCGCACGCGCGCGAGGATCTCCTCCAGCTCGTGCGGGCGGTCGGACGGCAGGAGCATCGACACCGATCGGCCGACGGCGTCGGCGGCGCCGTACCCGTACAGGCGCTCCGCGGCCGGGTTCCAGCTCAGGATCGTCCCGTCGAGGTCCTTGCCGAAGATCGCGTCGTCGCTCGACTCGACGATGGCTGCGAGGAAATCGGCCGCCAGCCCGCCTGGATCGCGCTCCACCACTGCCGCATCTCCCGTCGTGTTCGTGCCAGAGACAGACTACTTCTGTCAACACGAACGTGCCCTCGGAGCTATCGTAGCTCCGAAGATGACGAAACGGTAATCCGCGTCAGTCGTCGAGGAGCTCGCGGATCTTCCGCGCGAGGCGGTCGGCGCCGAACGGCTTCTGGAGGAACGCCGTCCCCGGATCGATGACCCCGCGGGCGATGACCGCGTCGTCGGTATAGCCGGAGATGTAGAGGACGTGCATCCCCTCGTGGTCGGGCAGGAGCCGCTCGGCGAGTTGCCGCCCGTTCATCGCCGGCATGACGACGTCGGTGACCAGGAGGTCGATCTCCGCCCCCTCGGCCAGCCGCAGCGCGTCCTCCGGGCCCGGCGCCGCGATGACCTCGTAGCCGATGTCGACGAGAACAGCGGCGAGCGGGACCCGGACCGCGTCGTTGTCCTCGACGAGGAGGATCCGCTCGCACCCAGACGGCCGGTCCCCGGCGTCGGGCGCGCGCTGGCTCGGCGTCGGGCCGAGCGGCACCGGCGAGGACCGGCATGTAGATCTTGAACGTCGTGCCCGACGCCGGGCTCGCTGTACACGCTCAGACGTGCCGCCGCGACTGCTCGACGATGCCGAGCACGGTCGAGAGCCCGAGGCCCGTGCCCTTGCCCGGTCTCCTTCGTCGTGAAGAACGGCTCGAAGATCGCGCGCCTGCGTCGCCGCGTCCATGCCCGAGCCGGTGTCGCTCACCGCGAGCAGCACGTACGGCCCGGCGACGACGTCCGACGTGCGTCGCGCGTAGCGCGCGTCGAGCTCGACGTTCGCGCGTCTCGATCGTCAGGCGTGCCGCCGTCCGGCATCGCGTCGCGCGCGTTCACGGCGAGGTTCATCAGGACCTGCTCGAGCTGGCCGGCGTCCATCGTCACGGTCGCGACGCCGGGGTCGAGCGACAGCCGCGACGGCGATGTCCTCGCCGAGCGAGGCGCCGGATCATCGGCGCGTGCTCGGCGACGACGGCGTTCAGGTCGAGCGGCGCGAGCTCGAGCACCTGCCGGCGGCTGAAGGCGAGCAGCTGCCGCGTGAGCTCGGCGGCGCGCTCGGCCGCGCCGCTGGATCTCGCTCGACGTCGCTCGCGCGCACGGCGTCGCCGGCTCGAGCTCGTCGCAGCAGAGGTCGGCGTAGCCGAGGATCACCGTAGGAGGTTGTTGAAGTCGTGGGCGACGCCGCCGGCGAGCCGGCCGATCGCCTCCATGCTTCTGCGACTGCCGGAGCTGCTCCTCGAGCGCGCGCCGCTCGGTGATGTCCTCGAGGATGCCGATGGCGAAGCGCGGCTTCGGTTTCGCATCCGGGAGGGCGAACGACGTCAGATGAACCCAAACCGTCCGGCCGTCCCTGTGCAGGCAGCGCTTCTCGAGCTCGTAGTGCGGCCGCTTCCCCTCGAGCATCTCCTGGAAGAGCTCGCGATCGAGGCCGACGTCGTCCGGATGGGTGAAGTCGTCGAACTGGAGGGAGAGCAGTTCCTCGCGTTCGTAGCCGAGCATGTGCAGGAGCGCAGAGTTCGCCTGGAGCATCCGACCGCGGGCGTCGATGATGTCCATCCCGTGCGGGCTCGACTCGAAGAGCAGGCGAAACCGCTCCTCGAACTTCCGCCGTTCCGTGAGATCGACGACCTGCGTGACGTGACACCGGAGCTTGCCGTCGGTGCCGTTGACGGCGGAGACGGCGATCTGCACCCACACCGCTCGTCCGTCCTTGCGGAGATAGCGCTTCTCGGTCACGTGCCGGCGCATGTCGCCGTGACGAAAGCGCTCGAGAGCCTCGGTCGTGCTACTGCGGTCGTCCGGATGCGTGAGCTCGGCGACGTCCAAGCGCCGCAGCTCGCCCAGGCTGTATCCGAGCAGGTCGCAGAGGGCGGCGATTCGCCCTGACGATGTTCCCGTGTGGCGTCGACATGAGCATTCCGATCGCCGCGCCTTCGAACGCTGTGCGGAACAGCTCCTCGCTCTCGCGGACGGCGGCGACGGCATCGCGCTTCGCGGTGGCGTCGACGACCTGGGACACGAAGCACGTGACCTCGCCGGCCCCGTTCCGCACCGGGAGATGCCGATCTGCACCCAGACGTGCGTGCCGTCCTTCCGGAGGTAGCGCTTCTCGGTCGAGACACGGGTCGCGGAACCCGCGAGGAGACGCGGGATGACGGCGGCCGCGGCATGCCTGTCCTCCGGATGGCTGACGGCGACCAGGTCCACGCCCTCCAGCTCGTCGACGTCGTAGCCGAGGAGGTCGGCGAAGGCGTGGTTCGCACTGATGACGTGCCCGTCGAGCGAGACGATGACCATCCCGATCGCGGTGTTCTCGAACGCGCGCTGCAGGATGTTCTCGCGCTCGATCAGCGTCTCCTCGACGCTACGCAGCGCCTGCTCGGCCGCCCGCCGCTCGCTCACGTCGCGGCAGATCGCCTGGAAGCCGGCCGGCCGGCCGTCCTCCCGCACGAGCCAGCTCGAGACCTCCACCCGCACCGCGTGCCCGTCCCGTGCGACGAACTCCAGGTCGTAGACCGTGCGCTCCGAGCGGCCGCTCAGCTTCGCTGCCGCAGCGTCCTGGAGCTGGACGCGCCACTCCGGCGTGACGAGCGAGGCGAGCGGACGTCCGATCAGCTCTTCCCGCGAATACCCGAGCGCATGCTCGAACGCCGTGTTGACGCTGACGATCCGCTCTTCGAGGTCGCCTGCGACGATGAGGTCGTTCGCGTTCTCGACGATGTCGCGGTAGCGCGCTTCCCTCGCGAGCGCCGCGTCGAGGCAGTCGCCGTCGTCCCGTGTGGGAAGCGTGCGTGCGGCGGACGACATCCTCGATGCCTCGTTACCCGGCGATCGCGTCGACGAGCTCGGACAGCGCGCACCCCTTGATGAGAAACCGGCTCGCACCCGCATCCGCGGCTTCGCGCTGGAGCGTCGGGTCGTCGTAGGCAGAGAGCATGACGAGGCGCACGTGCGGGTCGACCGGGCGGATGCGGCGCGCCGCCTCGATGCCGCCGACGCCCGGCATGCGGACGTCGAGGAGGATCGTGTCCGGACGCAGCATCCGTGCGAGCGTCACCGCCTCGAGCCCGTCGGCCGCGACGCCGACGACGTCGAAACCCTCGTCCCCGAGCACGTGCGACAGGACCGTCCGGACGGCTTCGTCGTCGTCGACGACGAGCACGCGCATCGCGCGGCTCGGGCGTATAGGCGAGCTCAGGCGACGGCACGATGCACCTCCTGTTCCGAGTCGTTGTGACGAGACATCCACGGCAGGCTCACGTCGATCTGCGAGCCGAGGCCCGGCCCCGAGACGATCCGCAGCGTTCCGCCGGCGCTCTCGACGCGCTCGCGCACGGTGAGCAGACCGAAGTGCGTGCCGGGCGGAGCGGCGGCGACGACGTTCTCGTCGAAGCCGACGCCGTCGTCGACGATCAGCAGCCGGACGCGGTCGCCGTCGCGGTCGAGCCGAACCGTCACCTGCGTCGCTCTCGCATGCTTCTCCACGTTCACGAGCGCCTCGCGCGCGATGCGATGGATGATCGTCTCGAGATCGGGCGTGAACCGCGCAGCCGACGTGCGGTCGTGCACGGCATACGCGGTGGACGGCCCGAGGATCTCGGCGGCCGCATCGCGGATCGCGGCTGCGACGCCGCCCTCGTCCAGAACGGGGGGCCGGAGCTCCGCCATCAGCCGGCGAAGCGCGTGCATCTCGCTCGCGAGATGGTCGCGCACCTGCGCGGCGAGTCCGGTGACGTCGCGCTCGCCGCGGGAGATCCGGTTGACGAGGAGGTCGAGTGAGAAGCCGCGGCCGTCAGCCGCTGGATCGGCCCGTCGTGCAGGTCGGCCGCGATCCGGCGCCGCTCGTTCTCGGCGCCCTCGACGGTGCGCGCGAGCAGGCGGACGCGATCCTCCTGGGCGCGCTCGAGCTTCGCCAGCGCGACGGCGAGCTCTCGTTGCGAGCCTCCGCGGCCTCTCGCGCCTGCCGGTGACGCGGCGCCGCGCAGCGCGCGGACGTAGCGAAGCCGAAGGCCGCAACGAGCACGAGCGATGACGCTCGACGACCCCAGAGCGCGTCCGCTCGGCGGCCGCGCACGTGCGCGCTCGCGGCCGCCGCCGCGTTGAGGGCGTCGTCACGGGCGCGAGCGTCTGCTGCTCGGCTGCGAGCTGGAGCGCCGGCCGGCATCGGTCCCGGCCGCTGCGGATGAACGAGAGATCGCCGCGATCACCGCGAAGTTCTGCTGCAGCGCCGGGCGTGCGGACTGCAAATGCAGCCGGACGAGCGCGTCGTCATGCCGGCCTCCCCACGTCAGCTGCTCGTCGGGTCCGGGCTTGACCGCCTGCCGCGGCATCGCCCACGGCAGCCCCTCGAACTGGTTGAAGCCGTCGACGGCCTGAACGAGCTTGACCGGCGATTGCGGTCGTCCGCGGCACGGTGGAGAACGCGTGGAGCCGACGACGGCGCCCGCAGCGAGACGACCGCGAGGGCCGGAACAGGAGCTTCAGCGCCGCGGGGGCAACGGCCGCCGCATGACCGCAGGGAACCCATACTCGAAGCATCGACGGCGCGTCGCCGCGGCACCCGCGAGAATGCGGAACCGCCATCCTCCAAACGGTGGATGCCGCCGGTCACGCCGCGGGCACCGCCCAACGGGAGCCCGAACCGGCCCATCAGTCGTCGAGCTCCGACACGATCTCCTCGACCCGCTCCGTCGTCGCCCGGCTTCGCTCCTGGTCGGCCGTCAGCTGCCACGTCGCCTCACGGATCCCGGCCATCGCGGCCGCCACCTGCGCGGCCGCCGCGCTCTGCTCGCCGGTCGCCGCGATGGAGGCGTCGAGGAGCGCCGCCGTCTCCTCCATGAGGACGCGGACGGCGCGCGTCCTGGCGCTTCCGGCCCCGGTCGCGGCGATCGTCGCCTCCGTCTCGGCCTGGATCGCGCCGACGATCTCGCGGATCGACTGCGCCGACGCCGCCGAGCGCTTGCCGAGCTTCCGCACCTCGGCGGCGACGACCGAGAATCCCTTGCCCGACCGCCCGGCGCGCGCCGCCTCGATCGCGGCGTTGAGCGCGAGCTGGTTCGTCTGCACCGCGAAGTCGGAGATGAGCCCGACGATCTCGCCGATGCGCTGCGAGTGCCCGGCGAGCTCGACGGTGCCGTGCTCGATCGTGTCGACGGCGGACTGGAGGTCGAGCATCGTCTCGTTCGTCTTCTGACCGACTCGGACCCACGCTGCGCGTTCTCGGCGATCGACGTCGACGCGGCGGCGAGCTGCTCGATCGTCACCGACGTCTCGACGACTGCGGTCGACTGCTGTGCTGTCGCGGTCGCGGCCTCTTTCGTCGCGAGGCGGAGCTCGTCGACCGCCTGGAGAGCTGAACGGCGCCCGAGCGAAGGCGGGCGATGCGCGGCTGATCGACCGCGTCCCGCCGGCGCCGAATCCGGCGAGAAGTGCGACGGCCGCGGCGAGGAGCGCGCCGCCCGCCGCGAGACCGCTGCCGGCGAGCGCATGCCCGGATCGCGCCCGGCCCGCGCTCTCGGCGGTGCTCGTCGATACCTCGTGCTGCAGCCGGCCGAGCACGGCCTCCGGCGGAGGATGCACCGGGGCGCGACGAAGCGCTCGTTCCCGGCGCGCAGCTCGGCCGCGAGCCCGCTCGGCAGGCCGGCAAGGGCCCGCCCGAACGCCCGCGCCGACCGGGGAGGCCGGTGCCGCGCGCGACTGCGAGCTGCTGGAGGCGAAGGCGCCTCGCGCCCACGAGCGCGGCGACGGTGCTGCCGGCGGAGAGCGACCGGTCGTAGGCCGACGCGGACCGCCTCGCGGGAAAAGGAGCAGGACCGCTCCGACCGTCATCAGGACGGCCGCGACCGCCACGCCTCCGGCGAGCACGCCGACGTGCGCACCGGACGCCCGGCCGTCCATACGATCCGCGACCATCATGCTCGGCTCCCGTGGCCGTCACGCCGAGCCAGCCGATCCTCGTCGCCGACGACTCGACGACGATCCTCGCGATGGTCTCCTCGCGGCTCGAGCGGGCGGGATTCGACGTCGTCACTGCGACGCGCGGCGACGAGGCGCTCGAGCTCGCGCAGCGAATGCGTCCGAGAGCCGCGCTCCTCGACATCGAGATGCCGGGCCTCGACGGCATGGAGGTCGCGAGACGCATGCGGGCCGACCCGCAGCTCGCGAAGACGTTGATCGTGCTGCTCACCGCACGCGACCGGCCGGAGGACGTCGAGGCCGGCATCGCCGCAGGCGCCGACGCCTATCTCACGAAGCCGTTCAGCCCGCAGGAGCTCGAGACGACGATCGACCGGCTGCTCGGACGCCGTTAGCGCCCTCACCGCACGACCCGCGAGAGCTCTTCGATGGTCGTGATGCCCGCCGCGACCTTGTCGAGCCCGTCGAGCCACGAGACCGCATGCCGGCCTCCGTCGCGGCCGCCACCAGATCGGTGTGACCCGCACGGTCGAAGGCGAGACGAGAGAGGGAGTCCTCCATGACCATCAGCTGGTAGACGCCGATCCGGCCGCGGTAGCCCTTCGTGCACCGCGTGCAGCCGCGCCGCCGGTACAGCGTCGGCTCCTGCTCGACGAGCTCGGACGAGAAGCCGAGGTTCTCGAGCGTCTGCCGGTCCGGCTGGAACGGCTCGCGGCACTCGAGGCAGAGCCGGCGGACGAGCCGCTGCGCAAGCACGGCCGTCACCGCCGAGCCGGTCATGAACGGCTCGATGCCGAGATCGTTGAGACGGTTGATCGCGCCCGGCGCGTCGTTCGAGTGCAGCGTGGAGAGCACCGCGTGACCGGTCAGCGCAGCCTCGAGGGTGATCTTCGCCGTCTCGAGGTCGCGCACCTCGCCGACCATCACGACGTCGGGATCCGAGCGGAGCATCGATCGCAGCCCGCTCGCGAAGGTCAGCCCGACACGGTTGTTGACCTGAAGCTGGTAGACGTCCTCGAGCCGGTACTCGACAGGGTCCTCGATCGTGATGACGTTGACCTCGGGGCGGAGCATGTCCGTGAGCGCGGCGTAGATCGTCGTCGACTTGCCGCTGCCCGTCGGGCCGACCGCGAAGAAGGCGCCCGTCGGGCGGTAGAGGACATCCTCGAGCTTCATCTGCATCTCGTTCGAGAGGCCGATCTCCGTCAACGTCGGAGCACGGCGCGACTTGTCGAACAAGCGGATGATCGCGCCCTCTCCCTCGACCGTCGGCAGGACGGCGACGCGGACGTCGTTCAGCCGGCCGCTTCCTGCCGCACGGATCGTGAATCTCCCGTCCTGCGGGACACGGTGCTCGGCGATGTCGAGCTGCGCGAGCACCTTGATGCGGCTGATGATCCCGGCAGCGTGAGACTTCGGAATGCGCTCGATCTCGTGCAGCACGCCGTCGACCCTGATCCGCGCGATCAACGAGTCCTCGCGGGGAAGGAAATGGATGTCGCTCGCCCCGTCCTCGACGGCCTGGACCACGATCGAGTTGACGAGCTTGATCGGCGGCGTCTCGGAGAAGCCGTCGTACGCCGCGAGGTCGGTCACCTTGACGAGACCGGGAAGGTCGTCCTCCATCGCCGCCGCGCGCGCCACCACCTCATGGGAGCGCCGGAGCCGCTTCAGCTCGAAGTCGATGTCGATCTCGGACGCGACGGCGAGGTCGATCGGATGCTCGCTCACGAGCTTCAGGTCGTCGATGAGCTGCACCTCGCGGGGGTCGGCGATGGCGACCTTGAGCCTGCCGCCCTCGAACTTGTACGGGATCGCCCGCGTGCGCGTGAGAACGTGCAGCGGCAGCAGGTCGACCGCATCGCGGTCGGCCGGCTCGCGGCGGAGGTCGACGACGGACAAGCCGTAGAGGTTGGCGAGCTCCTGCGGCCCCGGCGCGGCGCGTGTCTCGGAGGCGACCTGGGATCCCGGAATCACCCTTGTCGTATCGGCGCATCCGCGCGCCGGTGCATGCGCGGAAACGCGCAGCCTGCGTCCTCCTTTCGGAGGACTACGCCACGGGAAGGGGGCGCGGCCGGATGCGAAACCGGGGGATCGACCGCGAGAGCTCGAGCTCGGCGGTCGTCGACTGGAGACCCTCTGCGAGATGCTCGACACGCTCGGCGACGAGCGCCCTGCGCTCCTGCTCGCCCGCGAGCTGATCGGCCGCGTCGCGGATCTGCGCCATCGCGGCCGCGACCTGGTCTGCGGCGCTCTTCTGCTGCTGCGTCGCGAGGATCGAGGAGTCGAGCAGGTCGCCCGCCTCCGACATGAGCTCGCTCGCCGCGGCAGCGTGATACGTGCCCTGCTCCGTGGCCATGATCGTCGAGTTCGTCTCGCTCTGGATGGCGAGCACGATCTCGCGGATGGAGCCGGTCGAGCGGAGCGAACGCTCGGCGAGCGTCCGCACCTCGGCCGCGACGACGGCGAACCCGTCGCCGGCCTCCCCTGCGCGCGCAGCCTCGATGGCGGCGTTGAGCGCGAGGAGGTTCGTCTGCTCGGCGATCTCTCCGATGAGCTCGAGGATCTCGCCGATCGTCTGCGAGCGCTCGGCGAGGCTGAGCGTCCGGTCGGCGATCGCACCGACCGCTTCGCGCATCTCCTGCATCGTGCCGCGTGTTCGCGCCGCGACGTCGGAGACGCGCTGCGAGCTCTCCGCGATCGTGGACGCCGTCGCCGCGAGCTGAGCGATCGTCACCGAGGTCTGCGCCACCGCCGCCGATTGCTCGGCGGTCGCGCTCGCGGCCTCCTTCGCCGCGATCCGCAGGTCGTAGACGGCGGTGTTCAACCGCGACGATTCCGCGCGAAGGCGGCGGCCGATGCGGCGGACGAGACCGGCGGCGTAGCCGATGAGCAGGAGCGCTGCGGCGAACGCGATCCCGAAGAGCGCGCGCCGCCCCAGAGACCGAGGCGCGCGAGGAGCGCGCATGCGCGGAATCGGCGGTCGCGCGAGCGTCGAACCGCACGACGAGCGCCGTGAGGGGTTCGCCTATATCGGACACGATCGACCCCCGGTGCGACGGCGTGCTCTCGAGCGTCGTCAGCGCCGCGTCGAAGAGGAGCAGACGCGCGCGGACGGTCGCGACGAGGCTGCGCTCCGACGCGTTCGATGCGGTGAGCGCGGCGATCGCGGCGTTGAGGTCGCCGTCTGCGCTCACGAGCCGCGCAGGCCCGTTCGGCGTTGGATCGCGTACGCCGCCGCGAGGGTGCGGTCGAGTGCCACCGCGCACGCTCGCGGCGTGCGGGCGGCGCCGGACTGAGCCGAGGCCGAGCGATACGACGAGCTCGCGGCGGAACGCGTCCAGATCGTCAGCCCGCCCGCGAGCGCGAGGAAGACGACGGTGGCCGTGCTCGCGGCGGCGACGCGGCGGCCGGGACCGGGCTGCAGGGATGCGTGCACGTTCGTTCGATGCATCGGCCGGGCCACCAGACCCCGCAAGGGTGAAGCGCATACCCGGAACCGGGAATCGTGCGCCCCGCGAGGGGCGCCGATAGCCGTCTCGTGAGCGGCGTGTTCGTTCAGCTCCGCGTCGGCGCCGAACGCTATGCGCTCGCGGTCGAGCACGTCCTCGAGGTCACGACCTTCTCGCCGCCGACGCCGCTCCCGGGCGCGCGGCCGGACCTGCTCGGCCTCGTCCCGCTGCGCGGGCGCGTGCTCCCGGTCTACGACGCCGCCGGCATCCTCGGCGCCGCCGGCGAGCGGTCGCCTGCGCGAATCGTCGTCATCGTCGACGGAGCGACCCGCGCAGGCGTCGCCGTCGACGAGGTGTCGGAAGTCGGTCCGCTTCCTGCTCCGGCCCCGGCGGACGAACCGTTTCTCTCCGGGATGGTGCTCCACGAGGGTTGCGCGGTCGGCGTCGTCGACGCGCCCGCGCTGCTCGCAGAGCTCGCACGATGACGGACGACGAGGCGGAGTTCCGGGAGCTGTTCGAGACGGAGGCGGCCGAGCGCCTCGACACGATGGCCGAGCTCCTGCTCGACGCCGAGCAGGGATCGAGCGACGCCGCGGTCGTGCCCGCGCTCCTGCGCGAGGCGCACACGCTCAAAGGCGCCGCCGGAATGGTCGGCCTCGCCGAGGTGAGCGAGCTCGCGCACGAGCTCGAGGACATGCTCATCCCCATTCGCGACGCGGGCACGGGCCTTCCCGCGGATCTCGTCGAACCGCTGCTCGCCGGGGTCGACGAGCTGCGCCGGCTCTCGTCGGGCCGGACGGACGCCCGGCGGCAGCCGCCTGCGCCGCGCATCCGCGTCCAGGCCGAGCGCGTCGACCGCCTGCTCGAGCTCGTCGGCGAGACCGTCCTTCACCGCCGCAGGCTCGGCTACCGGCTCGCCCCGGGCGCAGCGCACGAGCTCAGCGACGAGCTCGATGCCGGCGACCTCCTGCTCGACGAGCTCAAGAGCACGGCGATCGGCATGCGCATGCAGGAGATCGCGACGATCGTGCCGCCGCTCAGGCGCGCGGTTCGCGAGGCGGCGAGAACGGCGGGCAAGGAAGTGGAGCTGACGGTCGCCGGCGGCGAGACGGAGCTCGACCGCGCGATTCTCGAGGAGCTCGTCGATCCGCTCGTCCACCTGCTGCGCAATGCCGTCGCGCACGGCATCGAGCCGGCGTCCGAGCGAACCGCCGTGGGCAAGCCTCCGGCCGGGCGCGTCGACCTGCGCGCCGTCCAGCACGGCGGGCTCGTGGAGGTCACGGTCGCCGACGACGGTCGCGGCGTCGCTGCCGACCTGGTCGCGGAAACCGACGGCGGCATATCGCTCGCGGACCGACTCGCCGTTCCCGGGTTCTCCTCGGCGGCCGAGGTGACGCGGCTCGCCGGGCGCGGCGTCGGCCTCGACGCGGTCAAGCGGTTTGCCGAGTCCCACGGCGGGACTCTTGCCGTGCACAGCGCTGCCGGACGCGGCACCGAGGTGACGCTCGCGCTGCCGTTCACGCTGGCGCTCCTCGAGGTCCTGCTCTTCGAGCGAGGCGCGCACGTGTTCGGACTGCCGATAGCGAACGTCGAGGAGGTCGTCCGGGTGCGAACGTCCCTCGGTCTCGGTGGCCGCCCGCGCTTCGACTTTCACGGCGAGACGCTTCCGCTCGCGGACGTCGCCGATCTCGTCGGCGCCGAAGCGCCCGCCATCGCGACTCGGCCGCCCGCGGTCGTCGTCGGCGCCGCCGGGCGGCGGCTCGTCGCGACGTGCGACCGCCTGCTCGGCGAGGAGGACGTCGTCATCAACGGTCTCGAGCCGCCGCTGTCGGACGTGCACGGCTACCTCGGTACTGCGCTCCTCGGCGACGGGCGGATCGCGCTCGTCCTCGACCCGTCCGAGCTCGTCCGCGCGCCGGTCCGGCCCGTCGAGCGCCTGCTCCGGCGCCGGCCGAGCAGCCCGCCCGTCGCGTCCTCGTCGTCGAGGACTCCTTCACCGTCCGGGAGCTCCAGCGCAGCATCCTCGAAGCCGCCGGCTACGACGTGACGACGGCCGAGAACGGCCGGCGGGCGCTGCAGCAGCTCGCCGACGACGACTCGATCGGCCTCGTCGTCAGCGACGTCGACATGCCGACGATGGACGGGCTGGAGATGACCGCCGCCATCCGCGCCGACAAGACGCACGCGTCGCTCCCGGTGGTCATCGTCACCTCGCACGCCGGCGACGACGACCGCCGCCGCGGGCTCGAGGCGGGCGCCGACGCGTACATCGCGAAGAGCTCGTTCGAGCAGGGCACGCTGCTCGCGACCGTCGAACGGCTCATCGGCAGATGACGCCGAGCGCATCGTCATCTGCGAAGACTCGCGAACGTACGCGGCGGCGTTGCGGCGCGCGTTCGAGCATGAGGGGGCGCACGACGTCGTCGGCGTCTTCGCGACGGCAGAGGAGACGATCGACGCCCTGGCCGAACTCCATCCGAACCTCGTCACGATGGATCTCGAGCTGCCCGGGATGTCAGGGCTCGAAGCGGTCGAGCGGATCATGTGTGCGCAGCCCGTGCCGATCCTCGTCCTCTCCGCGCATCTCGGCGCCGACGAGACCCGCCCCGGCGCGGCGCTCGCCGCCGGCGCGCTCGACGCCCTCCCGAAGGCCCGGCTCGATCTGCGCGACCCGGCCGGCACCGACGCCGCGGCGCTGCGCCGGCGCGCGTCGGTGCTGAGCAGCGCGCACGTGATCAGACACCCCCGCTCCCGGCTCGCACGCCGCGCCCGCGAGCGCCGGCGCGGAGACGGAGATCGTCGGCGTGTGCGCGTCGACGGGCGGGCCGCAAGCGCTGTCCGTCGTCCTCGGCGCGCTGCCGTCCTCGTTCCCGTATCCCATCCTCGTCGTCCAGCACATCGTCGCCGGCTTCCTCGCCGGCCTCGCCCGACTGCTCGACCAGACGTCGTCCCTCCCCGTCCAGCTCGCCGCCCACGGCATGCGACCGGTGCACGGGGTCTACATCGCGCCCGACAAGATGACCTGAGGTCGGAGCCGACGGCCGTCTCGCGCTCGACCGGCGCGGCAATCCGCGGCCACCGGCCGTCCGGCGACGTGCTGTTCGAGAGCATGGCTGCGGCGCTCGGCGACCGGGCGACGGGAGTCGTGCTCACCGGCATGGGCGCGACGGTGCGGACGGCATTCGCGCGATCTGCGACGCCGGCGGCCTCACCATCGCCCAGGACGAGGCGAGCTCGGCGATCTTCGGCATGCCGCGCGCGGCGGCCGAGAACGGCGCAAAGCTCGTGTCGGCTCGAAGCCATCGCTCCGCACCTCGTCCGGCTCGCGGGAGCGCGGACGTGACTCGCGATCTCGCGCGATCGGCGACTCGTGCGCGCCGAGAGCGGCGTGCGGGCGCTGCAACCGCACGCGATCGCGCACGCGCTCGCCGTCGCTGCGCCCGGCCTCGACGCCGCCGCGTTCCTCGAAGAAGCCGCCCGGCGGCCCGATCTCCTGTCGCGCCTGCTCGACGAGGTCACCGTGCAGGAGACGTTCTTCTGGCGGGAGGACGCGCAGCTCGCGACGATCGACTGGCGCGCACTGCTCGAGCGCGCCCGTGCTCGCGGCGCGGGCGAGGTCCAGGCGTGGACGGCCGGCTGCTCGAGCGGCGACAAGACGTACACCCTCGCGCTCCAGGCGATGCGCGCATTCGGCCCGTCGGCGCCGGTGCACGTGCTCGGAACGGATCTCTCCCGCACCGCGCTCGCACGCGCAACCGCGGGCGTCTACCGCGAGCGGGCCGTCCGCCTCGTGCCGCGCGGCTGCGGCTGTCGGCGTTCGCGCCCATGCCGAACGCCACCGCACGCATCCGCGAGCGCGGCGCGTTCGCTCGTGCACTTCGCGCGTCACAACCTCGTGCGCGACCCCGCGCCGGCTCCCGGCGTCTTCGACCTCGTGCTCTGCCGCAACGTGCTCATCTATTCGACGCCGAGACGGCTGCGCACGTCCACGAGCGCCTGCTCGGCGCCGTCGCCCCGGGCGGAACGTTGCTCCTCGGCGCAGCCGACCGCCTCTGCATCGCGGCCGCGGAGTCTCCCACTTCGCGCCGCCGACCGCCGGCGGACGGCGCGGGTCGACGCAGCCCCGCTCTTCGCAGCGGGTCTCGCCCACTCGTCCGCGGCAACGCGAGCGAGGCGATCGCCTCGCTCCGGCGAACGCTGTACCTCGAGCCGCTGCACGCAGCGGCGGCGTTCGCGTCGGCCGCGCGCACGAGGCGAACGGCGACGCCGACGCGGCCCGGCGCGCATACGGACGCGCGTCCGACGCTGACCGAAGACCCGCGCGTGGATCGTCTGCCGGCCCAGGTGAGCGCGGCCGACGTGGTCGCCGCCTGCGCGTGCCGGATCGAGGCGCTGTCGTGAAGCACGTGCTCGTCGTCGACGACAGCGCGACCGCGCGCGCGCTGGTCGAGCGGAGCCTCGCGAATGCCGGCTATCGCGTGTCCACCGCGGAGGACGGCAAGGTCGCGCTGCGAGCGCGTCGCCGAGCTCCAGCCGGATCTCGTCCTCCTCGACGTCGCGATGCCCGTGCTCGACGGCTGGCAGACGCTCGACCGCCTTCGTCAGACCAACGCGTGCCGGTGATCATGCTCTCCGCGCACGACTCAGAAGCCGAACGAGTGCGCGGGCTCCTCGGCGGAGCCGACGACTACGTCGCCAAGCCCGCGAACGGGCTGGAGCTCGCCGCGCGCATAGCCGCCGTGCTGCGGCGACCGCCGCGGCGGTCGTGCACGACGCAGGTGTACGACGACGGCGTCGTCCGTCTCGACGCGTCCAACGCGGCGGTCACCGTCCGCGGAACACCGGTCCAGCTGACGCCGCTCGAGCTTCGACTGCTCGACACGCTGACAAGCAACGCAGGCGCCGTCATCTCCGCCAGGGAGCTCGTCAAGCGCGTCTGGGAGCATCCGCTCGCCGAACCCCGGCGAACGTGCGCGCCTCTACGTCGGCTATCTGCGCGGGAAGATCGAGCGCGATCCCAGCCGTCCGGAGCTCGTCGTCAACGTGCACGGGCGCGGGTATCAGTACGTCGCGATGGCCCCGGGAGGAATCGAACCTCCGCACGCAGCTTCGAAGGCTGCCGCTCTATCCGCTGAGCTACGGGGCCGGGCCGGAGGAAGCGTAGCCCGGCGGCTCAGGCGGCGACGGGCGCGCCGTACTTGCGCTTCAGGTACGCGAGGTACGGCTTCGCGTCGATCGTCGAGCCGGTCGCTCGTCGCAGCGTCTCCTGCGGCGTGAACTTGCGGCCGTGCGCGTGGACGTGCTCGCCGAGCCACTCGCGGAGCGCGGCGAACTCGCCGCGCTCGATCCGCTCCTCGAGGTCGCCGATGTCGTCCGCGCCTTCTCCCAGATCTGCACGGACATCACGGTGCCGAGCAGGTACGTCGAGAAGTAGCCGATGAGCCCGACGACCAGTGCATGTCCTGGAGCACGCCGTTCGCGTCGTCGGGGACCTCGACGCCGAGGTAGTCGTGCATCTTCTCGCCCAGCGCCGCGGCAGGTCGCGGAGCTCGACGCGGCCGTTGATGATGTCCTGCTCGAGCTCGAAGCGGAGGATGACGTGCATCCCGTACGTGACCTCGTCGGCGCGGATGCGGATGAGCGACGGCTGCACGCGGTTGATCGCGGCGTAGAAGCGGTCGAGCTCGACGCCGCGGAACTGCTCCGGGAAGACCTCCTGCAGGCGCGGGTAGAAGAAGCGCCAGAACGGCACGCTGCGCCCGACGAGGTTCTCCCACAGGCGGCTCTGCGACTCGTGCAGCCCGAGCGACGCGCCGGTGCCGATCGGCAGGTGCGCGAACGCGCCGCGGGATCTGGTGCTCGTAGAGCCCGTGCCCGTACTCGTGCATCGTCGAGAACAGCGACTTGAGGCTGTCCTCGTAGTAGTGCGTCGTGATGCGGATGTCGTCGATGCCGGCGCCGGACGCGAACGGATGCTCGGTCGGGTCGATGCGCCACGTGTCGGGGCGGTGCCCGAACATGTCGACGACCTCGCGGTCGAGCGCCACCTGCGCGTCGAGCGGGAAGTGGCCGAAGAGGAACGAGTCGTCGACCTCGCGGTCGCGCTGCTCGGCGATGAGCGGCACGAGCTCCGCCTTGATCTCGTCGAAGATGCGCGTGACCTCGGCCGTCTTCATCTCGGGCTCGAAGTCGTCGAGCAGGATGTCGTACGGCTCGTCGCTGCGGCTCGAAGCATTCGACGTAGCGGCGGCGCAGCTCGACGTTGCGCTCGAGCGCCGGAGGAAGAGCTCGAAGTTGGACGTCGCCTTCGCCTCCATCCAGACCGGCGTCGCCTCGGCGGCCGCGCGCGCCATCTCGACGCGGAGCTCGGTCGGCACGTGCACGGCCTTGTCGTACGTGCGGCGGGCGAGGCGGAGCAGGCCGGCGTCGTCGGAGTCGGGGTCGAGCGAGTCGGCCGAGCGGCGCGAGCTCGTCGAGCAGCCGGCCGACCTCGGGGTCGATCGAGCTTCTCGTGCGCGAGCCGCTGCAGCAGCGCGAGGTGATTGGCGCGGTGCCCGACGCCGGCCGGCGGCATCATCGTCCGCTGGTCCCAGGCGAGCAAGTAGGCGATGTCCTGGATGCCGTGCAGCTCGGCGAGGCGGGTCTTCAGCTGCTCGAGCGCGTCGGCCACGAGCAGGCAGGCTACTAAAGTCCACCGCATGGCGACGTACCTCCTGCGCAAGGTGCTCGTCGCGGCCTCGGTGGTCGTCGCGGTGTCGTTCGCCGCGTTCGTCGGTTTCGGGCTCTCGCTCGACCCGAGCTATCCGCTGTACGCGAAGCCGCCCGCGCAGGCGATCGTCCGTGCCCACTACCACCTTCAGGACCCGATCGTGTCCCGGTACGCGCGCTGGCTCGTCGGCTTCTCCCACCACGGCTTCGGCGCGACCGTCTCCACGGACGTCGGCGGCGCGCCGCTCGACGCTGCGAGTCGCTCGGCGAGCCGATCGGGCCGCAGCTCCTGCGCGCGACGGAGATCACTGCAGTCCTCCTCGCCGTCGCGCTCGTGTTCGTCGCGATCGGGAGCGTCGCGGTCGGCGTCTTCGCCGCGCAGCGGCAGCGATTCCGTGCGGACGTCGGCGTCCGCACGGTTGCCTATCTCGGCGCCGCCGTGCCGACGTTCCTGCTCGGCGACCTGCTGGTGCGCGCGATCAGCGCCGAACGTCGCGGCGAAGTACGTCGGCAGCCACTTCGTCATCTCGAGCACGAACGGATGGTTCCTCCTCGGTCCGCCGACCGGCGGCTTCGTCGACTGGATCCGCCATCTCTTCCTGCCGGCGGTGACGCTCTCCCTCGGCCTCATCGGCCTGTACTCGCGCTACCTCCGGTCCGCGATGGCGGTCGAGCTGGGCCGGCCGTACGTGACGGTCGCCCGCGCGAAGGGGCTCACCGAGCGGCGCGTGCTCCTGCGCCACGCGCTGCGCAACTCGCTCGTTCCGGTGACGGCGCTCATGACGCTCGAGCTCGGCGGCATCGTCGGCGCGTCGATCGCCGCCGACGGCGTGTTCGGCACGGGCGGGCTCGCGTCCGAGTTCCTCGGCGCGCTCGGCCACGCCGACCCGTTCGAGCTCACGGCGATCGTCGTCATGAGCGCGGTCGTCGTGTGCGGCTTCACGCTCGCCGGCGACCTGCTCGTCGGGCTGCTCGACCCGCGGCGGGCTACGAGCGACGGGTTGAGCGCGTCGTCGAGCGCGTCGCCCGCAAACGCGACGGCGAGCAGGACGAGGACGAGCAGCGCGACCGGGATGAGGTACAGCCACCAGACCGAGGCGATCGACGGCGCGCGTCCGAGGCTCTGCCGCCGTCGCCTGGGTCGCATCCGCGACGAGGCCGCCGAGCGTCGGGCTCTCCGGCTTGTTGTAGCCGTAGCCGAGGTAGTCGACGGTCGCGATGATCGCGATCGACTGGCCGACGACGTTCGTCGCCGCGACGATGATCGAGCCGCTCGCGTTCGGAAGCACGTGCCGCACGAGGACGCGCAGGCCGGAGGCGCCGGATGCCTGCGCCGCCTCCACGTACTCGTTCATCCGCAGCGACGCGACGCCCGCAGCTCACGACGCGCGCGACGCCCGTCCACATGAGCGCCATGAGCCAGAGCCCGTCCTGGATCGGCGTCAGCGGCAGCTTCGACCAGACGGCGAGGACGATGAGCACCGCGATCGCGGGCACCGCCACGACGACGCGCGTCGCCCAGCCGACGAGCTCGTCGACCCAGCCGCCGTAGTAGCCCGCAAGCGCGCCGACCGGGATGCCGATCGCGGCCGCCCCGCCGGCGCAGACGAGCGCCGAAAGCGCCGTCTCGCGGATCGCGTAGACGAGCTGGGTGAAGAAGTCACGGCCGAGCGCGTCCGTTCCGAGGAGGTGGTGAGGCGTCAGCGGGGTCTGCGGGCGGGTGATGAACTGGATGAACTCCTGGCCGGGGTAGTACGGGGCGATCTCGCCCGCGAGAGCACCGACGAGGACGAGTGCGACGAGGAACCCGAGCGCGGCGACGCCGAGCGGACGGCGGCGGAAGCGAGCCGCCGCCTGGCGCCACGGCCCCCGCCGGCCGACGGAGAGGGCGTCGGCACCGATCTCCGCAACGCTGCCGACGCCCGCACTCACGAGGGTGGCGGATGGGATTCGAACCCACGACCACCGGGACCACAACCCGGGGCTCTACCAACTGAGCTACCGCCACCGCGAAGCGGCTACAGCGTACCGCCTCGCGTCCCGACCCGACTCTCGGCGAACTGCTCGATCATCTTCTCGTTGAACGCCGGGATGTCGTCCGGCTTCCGGCTCGTGACGATTCCGGCGTCGACGACGACCTCCTTGTCGACCCAGTTCCCGCCGGCGTTGCGGATGTCCGTCTGCAGCGTCGGCCAGGACGTGAGCGTCCGGCCGCGCGCGACGCCGACTGGCTGGGGGGGGGAGGGGGGGGGATGACGGGAGCGATGGGGGGGGGGGCCGGGTCGAGCGACGAGTGAGAGAGTCGCGCGCGAGAATGGCGACCGCGTTCGCGAGCGCCCGCGACTCGGAGAGCGAGCATCGACGGCGCCGTAGAGAGGCAGATGACGGCGGGCACGGCCCGGGTCGAGCGAAGCACGCCATGGCGCGTGGAGACGATCACGAGCCATCGGTCGAGCGACGCGAGCGGTCGCGGACGAACGCGACCGCGTTCTCCGGTCTCGGCGTAGCCTGCACGGCCCGTGGCAGATCAGAGGGTAACGGGAGCCAAGTTGGGCCTGAGGACGCGCATACGCAGAAGTCGCGCACGAATGCGACCGAAAAAAAGCGTTCTCGTCGCCGCGAAGCTGGTCGGGATTGCCGACGCCGCCGAAAGATAGGGGATCATCAGCGCGTCGTAGTCGTCGACCGAGACCTCCTCGACCGTCCGGTCGACCTTGACCTTCTTCGCCGGCGTGAAGGTATTTTTTATTTTTTTTTTTTTTT
The DNA here is from genome assembly GCA_963753295.1 of uncultured Actinomycetes bacterium. Classification (GTDB taxonomy): domain Bacteria; phylum Actinomycetota; class Thermoleophilia; order Gaiellales; family Gaiellaceae; genus Palsa-739. Next base: position 96,135 of record CAVWBZ010000021.1, read on the forward strand.
TTTTTTTTTTTTTTTTTTTTTTTTTTTTTTTTTTTTTTTTTTTTTTTTTTTTTTTTTTTTTTTTTTTTTTTTTTTTTTTTTTATATAAAAAAAAAAAAAAAAAAAAAAAAAAAATGGTCGAACCCCTCGATCTCGCCGTCGTGGATCGAGACGACCTCCGTCTCCGCGCCGGCCGCCTCGAGTGCCTTCCGCGGCTCCTCGAGCTCGACCCGCTCGAACATGTCGGCCGCGAGGATCGCGACCTTCCTGCCGGAGAGCTTCTTCTCGGCCATGCATGACCTCCTTGTCGAACCGTGCTCGCGGGCCGTACCCGCTCGGGCGCCGCTGTACCCTCTGCGGCAGGCGCCCGTAGCTCAGGGGACAGAGCGGCGGACTTCTAATCCGCGGGTCGGAGGTTCGAATCCTCCCGGGCGCGTTTCACCATTCGCCGCGGCGGCGGAACGCGCCGTCTGCCTTTCGCAAAATCGGCTTTACAAACCGTATCCATGCGGATCGAGCCGACGTTCGACCGACATCTATCGATGGGAGGCGAACGGCAATGAGAGGACGCGTCCTGATCGTTGCGGCGGCGATCGCAGCGACCGCGCTCCCCGCGTCGGCTTCGGCCGGCGGCGGGAACGTCTCGGTCGGTTCGATCGGAACCGTGCAGGCGGGCTCGACGGGGAGCTCACCGACGGTCGGGGTCAGCGGAGGGGTCGCAGACGCGACGGTGACGGTTCCGGTCACCATCGCGGGTGTTGGGGGCAACACGTCGCAGGGATCCATCGGCACCGCGCAGGTCGGCGGCGGCAACTCGTCCGGAGGGTCGGTCGGCTCGGTCCAGGTCGCGGCCGTGCACGGCGCGCCCTGCCGCCGGCGCCGACGCGAAGGTCGCACGGGCGAACGTGACCGCTCCGGCGGCCGTGCCGGGCTCGGGCCCGAACTCGACGCACGGGTCGCTCGTCACGGCGCAGCTCGGGGGCGGGCACTCGTCGAGCGGGTCGGTCGCCCGCGTGCAGGCGTCGCAGGTGGGAGCACAGCCGCAGGCATCGGTGAGCGGCGAGAACGGCACGCTCGTCCAGCTGGGCACGCCCGGCGCACCGGGTGCGGTCGTGCTCCTCGGCCCGCCGACGCTCCGCAAGCGGGTCGCGTACAAGCTGACGCACGACTTCACGTACGACCCGGCGAACCTGCTCTTCCAGGCGACCACGGTCGGCGTCCAGCCGGACCTCCTCGCCGCGCTCGATCCGGTCGCCGCCGTGACGTTCGGCGGGACGATCGGCACCGGCCCGAACGGCGGGAACACGGCACCGGACTCGACGGGCACCGCGCAGATCGGCTCCGTGACGGTCGCGCCGGTGATCGGCTTCGACTCGCAGGCGCTCGGCACGGGCTCGACGCTCGACGGCGGCACGGCCGTGGACGGCGCCGGCTCGAACCTCGCCGACCCGTCGCTCGCCACCGCGCAGGCGGCGGAGGCAACACCGCCTCCGACTCCGCGGGCACCGTCCAGGTCGGCGGTCTCACCGCCGCGCCGAGCGGCTCCACGACGACGCCGTGGGGCGCCGCCGCGCTCGGCGGCTCGAGCGGCATCGCCGGCGGCTCGAACTGGGCCGGCCGCTCGCTCGGCACCGTCCAGGTCGGCGGCGGCAACACGAGCAACGGCTCGGCCGGAACGGCACAGGTCGCGGGCATCTCCCTCGGCCCGACTCTCGCTGACCGGAACGCCCGCCGGCGGGGTCGCGCTCGGAGGCGCGAGCGGCGTGGCCGGCAGCGGCAACGACGCGAACGGCTCGCTCGGCACCGCCCAGATCGGCGGCGGGAACGGCGCGAGCGGCTCGGGCGGCACGGCGCAGTCGAGCGGCATCACGCTCGGCCAGACCGCGACCGCGACGGGCACGCCCGCCGGCGGCGTCTCGACCGGCTCGCCGACGCACGTCGGGCAGGGCAACGGCAACACCGCGACGAGCTCGCTCGGCACCGCTCAGGTGGGCGGCGGGAACACGGCGAACGGCTCGGTCGGGACGGTGCAGGTCGGCTCCGGGCCGTCGTCCGCCGGCCCGGGCACCGGCGCCACGGTGAAGTCGGTGAACACGCCCACCCCGCTCCGGCAGCCGGGGCTCGGCCCCGGACCGACGCCCGTGGTCACGCCGACCGCGCGGTCGACGACACCGGCGCGCGCGGCGATCGGCGTGGAGCCGGCCGCGCCGAAGACGCTCGCGAAGCAGCACACGCTCGGCACGCTCCCGTTCACCGGGCTCGACCTGCTGTTCGTCGTGCTGGCCGCCGGCGCCCTGACGGCGACCGGCCTCGGCCTCCGCGTCGCCGCGCGTCAGCGGTAGTCGGATCGAAGGGCGAGGCGGGTGCCGCACCCGCCTCGCCGCCTACCGCCGGACGCCGAAGTCGGTGGTGACGATCGTCACCTCGAGCCCGTTGTAGACGCCGGGGGCGTCGAGGTCGTGCACGGCGGAGACGCCGATCTCGCGCCAGTGCGGGTCGAGCATGTTCTTCCTGTGCTCGGGGCTGTTCAGCCACATCGTCAGCGCACCCTGCGGGTCGACGCCCGGCGACGACCACAGGAGGTTCTCGCCGACCGACCAGAAGCCCCAGCTGCGTGGACGGGTAGAAGCGCTGGATGCGCTTCCAGAACGCCGTCCCGTCGTACGAGGTGTGCGCGAAGTAGCCGTCCGCCTCCATCTCCTGCGAGTGCGCGCGGGCCGCGTCGGTGAGCGCGGGCGAGAGCCGCAGCGTCGGCAGGTGGTGCGACGCGCGGAGGGCGTTGATGTCGGCGAGGACGCCCTGCTCGAGCGGGCTGAGCGAGACGGACGGGCTGTCGCGGGGACGCGAGAGCGGCGGACGCAGGAACGGCGACGATGCCCGCGAGCTGCGAGCAGCGCGATCCGTCTCCGCCACGACCCGGACATACCCATGCAGAGAATCGCCCTCGCGCCGGGACACTGTCATGGGCCGAACGGCCGGTCTTTGCGGCCCGGAAGTCCCAGGTCCGGAAGAATGCGCCCGATGTCGCTGCGCTCGCATCCGCTCGAGGAAGAGGTCACGCTCCCCGACGGCCGGCTCGTCCGCGTCCGGATCGGCGTGCCCGAGGACGGCTACCTCAAGCGGCGCGAGCTGAAGACGGTCGCGGTGGAGCTGTACGGCGACGGCGAGCACCTCGCCGCCGTGAACACCATCCTCCGCCCCGACCAGACCTCCGAGGGGCGCGCGCTGCTCCGGCGAGATCGTCGCCGGGCTCGCGAGCGGCAGCCTCGCGCCTACCGCCGGCGCGATCGAGCCGCTCGCGGATACGCTCCCGCCGACATGAGCGCCGCGACCCTGCACACGAACCACGGCCCGATCGCGATCGAGCTGTACGACGACGACGCGCCGAAGACGGTCGACAACTTCGTCGGCCTCGCCGCGCAAGGGCTTCTACGACGGCGTCATCTTCCACCGCGTCATCCCCGACTTCATGATCCAGGGCGGCGACCCGACGGGCACCGGCTCCGGCGGCCCCGGCTACACGTTCGAGGACGAGGTCGAACGACCACCCGGTCGCGCGCGGCGCGCTCGCGATGGCGAACGCCGGCCCGAACACGAACGGCAGCCAGTTCTTCATCGTCACCGCCGACGCGTGCCCGTGGCTCGACGGCAAGCACACGGTGTTCGGCCGCGTCACCGACGGGATGGACGTCGTCGACGCGATCTCCGCGCTCGAGACCGACGGGCGCGACCGCCCGCGCGAGGACGTCGTCATCGAGCGCGTCGAGCTCGCCGAATAGATGATCGCCTGGCGGGACGTCGTCGAGCTCGCGCGCGACCTGCCGGAGATCGAGGAGTCGACGTCATACGGACGGCCCGCGCTGAAGGTGCGCGGGAAGTTCGTCGCCGCACTGCGCACGGATCCGGACGCGCTCGTCGTGCGCTGCGATCTCGAGGAGAAGCCGCTGCTGCTCGAGGCGCGTCCCGACATCCTCTTCGAGACGCCGCACTACCACGGCTGGGGCTACATGCTCGTGAGGCTCGACGCGACGCGCGACGAGATTCGCGAGTTCCTCACGGACTCGTGGCTGCTCGCCGCGCCGAAGCGGCTCGCGCAGTCGATCAGCCTCGAGTAGCGCCCCGGCGCAGCTCGTCGAACGCGCCTTCGAGCTGCTCTTCCTGCAGGAAGCGCAGCAGGTAGAACGCGAACACCGCGAAGAACACGATCGCCTCCTCCGCCGCCATCGTCACGCCCGCGATCTGCTGGTCGGCCACGGGCGAGGGCCCCCACGTGCGCGGCGCGTGCGCGTAGAACGCGTAGATCGCGCGCGGGAAGAGCGCGAGGACGAGGCCGAGCGGCGACGCGAGCACGAACGCCGCGAAGAGATACGCCGCCTTCGCGCCGGCCGACATGCGGCCGTGCACGACCGGCCACCACACGCAGATCCCCGCAAGCAGGTACGTGAGGTGCTCGACGTGCAGGAGCGAGTGCGGATGCCGCAGCGCGAAGTCGTACGCCCACGGCAGATGCCACGCGAAGTACGTCCCGAGCCAGACCGGCAGCGCGACGAAGGGCTGGAACAGCGGGAAGCTCCGCGCGCGCGCGGCGACACGGGACGGGACCGCGAGCACGAGGAGCGCCGGCGCCCACTCCGCGAGCACGACGTTCTGCAGCAGGTGCGCCCACAGGAACGTGTGCAGCGCGAACGGCTGCAGGCGCGTGACGAAGGCGGCGAAGATCAGCGCGAGGGCGATGCCGAGCGCCGCGAGGCGCGGCCCCGGGGGCGCAGCGCGAGGCCGAGGATCGCGAGGACCGGGACGAGGACGACGGCCTCCGCCGGGAAATACATGGCGCTACGCTAGTTGTCCCTCGCGGGCGTAGCTCAACGGTAGAGCACCAGGTTTCCACCCTGGGTACGAGGGTCCGACTCCCTTCGCCCGCTTCCAGTCTCCGTCCGACTGTTTCGATATGTTGTCTGTTGTGAAAACAGACGATCGTGAGCGCGCCTGCGCACTTCGAGCCGCAGGGTTCTCGGTACGGGAAGTCGCCGAACGCGTCGGCATCTCTCAGAGCTCGGCGAGCCTTTGGGTGCGGGACGTGCGTCTCACGCCCGAGCAACGACGCACGCTCGATGACCGCGGAGATCGCGGCCGCGCGGCCGCCCGAACCCGAAGAGCCGCCGCAGCGCGCGCCGTCCGCGCCGCCTATCAGGAGGCGGGCCGTCGCCTCGCACGCGAGCGGGACGGCTCATACGCGGCCGGCTGCATGTTGTATTGGGCGGAGGGCGCGAAGCACCGCAACACGCTAAAGATCACGAACGCGGATCCGGAAGTGCTCGTCTTCTTCACGCGATTCCTCCGGACACATTTCGACGTGTCGAACCCGAGCATGCGCGTCACATGCAACCTCTTCGCGGACCATCTCGAACCCGCCAGGAGGAGATCGAGGACTACTGGCTCGAGCGTCTCGCGCTGGATCGATCGAGCCTGCGCAAGTCGATCGTGAACGTCTACTCGAAGTACGGCCAGGAGAAACGCTCGAACAAACTCCCGTTCGGGACACTGCTCTCGTCGTCCACAGCACGCGCATCGTCCAGACGATCTACGGCTCGATCCAGGAGTACGGCGGCTTCGACCGGCCGGACTGGCTCGGCTAGCGCTCGAGGCGCGCACCTCGGCTCCGCTGCGCCTCGGCGTTGATCTCCGCGCCGAGCAGCAGCGCCATCGCGCTGAGCCACAGCCAGGTGAGCATGACGATGACGGCCGAGAGCGTCCCCCAGGTCTTGTTGTACGACCCGAACGTCGCCGTGTAGACGGCGAACGCCCCGGAGCCGGCGAGCCAGATCAACGTGGCGACGAGGGAGCCGGGCGTGAAGAACGTCCAGCGCGGCCGCTCGACGTCGGGGCCGAGGTAGAGGAGCGTCGAGAAGGCCGAGAGCAGGCCGAAGAGGAGGATCGGCCACTGCGCGATCCACCATGCCCATCCGATCGCGCTCCCGGCCCCGCCGGCATGCGTCGCGATCAGACGCTCGATCGGCGGCCCGAACATGAGGAAGACCGCGACGAGCACGAAGGCGATGCCGATCGCCGCGACCATCTGGAGGGCGACGAGGCGCTTGCGGACGAAGCTGCGCCCGTCCTTCTGGTCGTACGCGAGGTTGATCGCCGTCATGTACGACGTCATCGCGCCGGTCGTGGACCAGACCGCGAGGACGGCTCCCACCGCAACCATGGCGACGCCCTGCGCCGGGTGCGCCGTGAGGTGCTTCAGGCTCGACCCGAGAAGGCTCGTCGCCTGCGCCGGCATCACGTGGCTGAAGTGCTGCATGAGCGAGGTGATCGTGTGCGGCCCCACCGTCAGCGTGAAGGCGCCGACGACGACGAGGAGCACCGACGGGATCGCGAAGAACGAGCTGTACGCGAGCGCCGACGCGAGCATCATCGCGTTGTCGGCGAGGAACTCCTTGCCCGCGCGAACGACGATCGCCCGCCAGTCGGCGAACGTCAGATCGCGCAGGCGGATGCTCGGGGTCATCGAGAGGTGAACGGCGGCCCGCCCCGACGGGATGCGCCGGGAGTGGTATGAACCGGGCCGTGGAAGATCGCGACATCGTCGTCGTCGGCGCCGGGGCCGCGGGGCTCGCTACCGCCGCGCTCCTTCGCCGTTCGGGCCGGGAGCCGCTCGTGCTCGAGGCGGGCCCGGAGCCCGGCGCGGCCTGGCGGCAGCGATACGACCGGCTGCGCCTGCACACGCCGCGGCTCCTGTCCGGCCTGCCCGGGCGGCGCATTCCGCGGCGGTTCGGGCGCTGGGTGGCGCGGGACGACCTCATCGCGTATCTCCATACCTACGCGGAGGCCGAGCAGCTCGACGTACGGACGAGCGTCGCCGTCGAGCGAATCGACAGCGAGGAGGGACGCTGGGGGCTCGAGACGAGCGCCGGCTCGCTCACCGCCGGCACGGTGATCGTCGCCACCGGGTACAACGGCGCGCCGTTCGTCCCGGACTGGCCCGGGCTCGAGAGCTTCGCCGGCCGGCTCGTCCACTCGTCCGCGTACCGCAACCCCGAGCCGTTCCGCGGCCGCGACGTGCTCGTCATCGGGGCCGGGAACTCCGGTGCCGAGATCGCGACCGACGTCGCCGAAGGCGGCGCGTCGCGCAGCCGGCTGTCGGTGCGCACGCCGCCGCAGATCGTGCGGCGCGCGACCGCCGGGATCCCCGCGCAGCTGATCGGGATGGCGATCCGGCACATGCCGCCCCACTGGGTCGACCCGATCTCGAAGACGCAGAGGAAGCTCTCGATTCCCGACCTGACCGCCCAGGGACTGCCACGCCCGGAGCACGGCGTGCGCACGGCGTTCATCACCACCGGCACGACGCCGATCCTCGACGTCGGCATCGTCTCGGCGGTGAAGCACGGCCGCGTCGAGATCGTCGCCGCAGTGGAGGGCTTCGACGGGGCCGACGTGCTCCTCGCCGACGGCTCGCGCATCGCACCGGACGCGGTCATCGCTGCGACCGGGTTCCGCGCCGGGCTCGACGGCCTCGTCGGCCACCTCGACGTGCTCGGCCCTCGCGGCCTGCCGGTCAAGACGGACGGGGAGCCGGTGCTGCCGGGCCTGTGGTTCGTCGGCTTCGTGCCGACGCTCGGAGGCCAGCTGCGGGAGGGAAGCATCGCCGCCCGCAAGGTGGCGGCCGCAGTGGCCGCCTCCCTGCAGTAGTCGGGGCGGCCGGACTCGAACCAGCGACCCTCGCGTCCCAAACGCGATGCTCTACCAGGCTGAGCTACGCCCCGTGTGGGACAGAGGCTAGCGTGCGCGCGTGACCGAGCCCCTGTTGCCGAGTCGCGAGCCTCCGCGCGACCGGCGGCCGGTGGTCGGCTACACGATGGTCCTCGTCGCGGCGACGCTCTTCGGCGTCAACGGCGCCGTCTCGAAGGTCGTGCTCACGTCGGGGCTGTCGTCGCTCCGGCTGACCGAGGCGCGCTCGGCCGGCGCATGCCTCGCGCTCACGGCGATCGCGCTCGCATGGACGCCGTCCTCGCTCCGCGTCCGCCGCCGCGACGTGCCGCGCCTCGCCCTCTTCGGCGTCGTCGGCGTCGCGTTCGTGCAGCTCTTCTACTTCCTCGCCATCCACCGGCTGCCCGTCGGGATCGCACTGCTCATCCAGTACATCGGGCCGGTGCTCGTCGCCATCTGGGCACGCACGTTCGGGCACGAGCACGTCCGCCGTCGCATCTGGATCGCGCTCGCGCTGTCGCTGACCGGGCTCGCGCTCATGGTGCAGCTCTGGAGCGGCGTGACGCTCGACGGCCTCGGCGTCGTCTTCGCGCTCGTGGCCGCCGTCGTCTTCGCCGTCTACCTCCTGCTCGCCGAGCGCGAGGTCGGACGGCGCGAGCCCATCCCGCTCCTCGCCTGGGGCTTCTTCTTCGCCACCGTGTTCTGGACGGTCACGCAGCCGTGGTGGAGCTTCCCCGGCTCGACCGTCGCGCGCACCGTCTCACTGCAGGGCCGCCTGGGCTCCGTGCACCTTCCCGTGTGGGCGCTCGTGCTCTGGGTGATCGTCCTCGGTTCCGCCGTGCCGTTCACCTTGATCGTCGGGGCGATGCGCCACATCACGGCGACGCGCGTCGGCATCGCGGCGATGCTCGAGCCGGTGGTCGCCACGCTCGCAGCCTGGATCTGGCTCGGGGAGTCGCTCGGACCGGCCCAGCTCGCCGGCGCAGCCGTCGTCCTCGCCGGCATCGCCATCGCCCAGACGGCCCGCTGATCCTCGCTACTCCGTCTGCATCAAGCTTCTGAGCTCGGCGAGCTTCTCGCCGCGGAGCTCGTCGCGCTCGCCGCGCTCGATCCGGTCGAGCAGCCCGCGCACGAGCGGCGCCAGCTCGAGCGGATTGAACGGCTTCGTGACGTAGTCGATGCCGCCGATGTCGAGCCCGCGCGCGCGGTCGCGGAACTCGGCGCGCGCCGTGAGGAAGATGATCGGGATATCCGCCGTGTGTTCGTCCTCGAGCAGCTGCTCCGCGACGCGCCAGCCGTCGAGCCGCGGCATCATCACGTCGAGGAGCACGACGTCGGGGCACTCCGCGCGTGCGAGGTCGAGCCCGCTCGGGCCGTCGCCCGCCTCGAGCACGTCCATGCCTTCGGCCTCGAGGTTGACGCGGCAGAGGAGGCGGATCGGCGCCTCGTCGTCGATGACGAGAACGCGCGTCACCGGCCCGTCCCTGCCGACGCCGCCAGCGGTAGCTCGATTGCGAACGTCGCGCCCTCCCCTTCCCGTGAGCTCACGGAGATCTTTCCACCCATGGCGGTCACCAACCCACGGGCAATGAACAACCCGAGGCCGGTGCCGCCCGCACCGACACGGGCCTCGGCGTCGGCGCCGCGGTAGAACTTCCGGAAGATCTGGTCCTGGTCGGAGAGCGGGATCCCCATCCCCTCGTCGGAGACGACCAGTTCGACGGTCTCGGACTTTCGCTCGGCTCCGACGCGGACGGTGCCTCCGGTGGGCGAGTAGCGGACGGCGTTGTCGAGCAGGATGGCGAACACCTGGCGGAGCTTGTCGGGATCTGCGTTCGCGGCGACCGGCTCCTCCGGCAGGTCGACGACGAACTGGTGGCCGTTCGGAACGCCGTGCTGCGCGCTGTTGACGGCGTCGCCGAGGACGGCGCGGACGTCGGTCGGCGCAAGGCGCACCTGAAGGTCGCCCGTATCGAGCCGCGCGACGTTGAGCAGCGCGTCGACGATCTGCGTGAGCCGCTGCGACTCGGACGCGATGTAGCCGAGAAACGTCGAGCGTTCCTCGTCGCCGAACAGCACGTCCTGCCGTAGCAGCGTCTCCGCGAAGCCGTAGATCGACGTGAGCGGCGTGCGGAGCTCGTGCGAGACGGTGGACACGAAGTCGGATTTCATCTGCTCGACGAGACGGTCGGCGGAGATGTCGCGAAACGCGAAGATGCGGCCCGCGACCGCACCGACGGGATCGCGCATGACAGCTTCGCTGACGGAGAGCCAGACCTCTTCCCGGCCGCGCTTGATGGGCACGAGCCGGTCGGCCGCCGACACCCCCGCCTCCGATTCGAGATTCCGCTGGAGCACCTCGAACGGTGTATGCCCCAAAGCGTCCTCCGCCGGAACACCGGTGATCTTCTCGGCGGCCGCGTTCCAGAGGACGACGGTGCCTTCGCGGTCGACGGCGACGATGCCGTCGGCGATGTTCGCGAGGATCGCGACGCTCCGTTCGCGCTCGAGGGCAACGCGCTGGTACAGCTCCGCGTTCGCGAGCGCGGCGGACGTGCTCGCGGCGAGTGCGAGTAGCGCGTCGATCTCCTCCTCGCGCCACATGCGCGGCTGCGCGCTGTAGACGGCGAGCACGCCGCGCGGCGTTCCCTCCGTCCCCGCCAGCGGGACGCCGAGATAGCCGGCGTTCCCGCCGGCGAGGATCGGATCGAGCCCGCGGAGGCGCGAGTCCGCGCCGGCGTTCTCGAGGGCGACAGGCGCGCGCGACTGGACGACGTCTCCCGACAGCCACGCGCCCGCCGAGCTGCGCGTGCCCACCGTCGCATGCGTGCCGCGGCCGGCCGCCGCCGTGACGACGAGGTCTCCGCCTTCGATGATCCGCATCGCGGCCGCGTCGGCATTGAGCAGATCCGGCGCCTGCTCGACCACCTCGTCGAGCACGGCCTCCGGATCGAGCTCCGTCGTCAGGAGCCTGCCCGTGCGGGCGAGCTGCTGCGCGAGCGCGCGCGCGCTCCGCTCCGCCTCGTACAGCTCGCTGCGCTCGAGCGCGCCCCGCGCCGCGTCCGCGACGTGGCGCGCGAGCTCGAGGTCGTCCTCGCTGAACGTTCGCGGCTCTGCGAAGAACACGGCGACGAGCCCACCCGAGCCGTCGCGCGGACTGTCGACCGGTACCGACAGCAACGCTGCGTATCCCGCCTCCGCGGCCCGCTCCCGCCATTCGACGGGCAGGCGGTCGTCGTCGGCGAGCGCGGGCGAGGCGACGACGCGCCCCTCTGCGGCCGAGCGTACGAGCGCGTCGCGCCCGGGATCGAGCCCGGCCTCGAGGAGCTCGGCGAACAGCGGCGGCACGTCGTGCGAGCCGCTGAAGACGAGGCGTCCGCCCAGAGGCATGAGCGCGACCGACGCTGCACCGCCGAGGGCCTCCGCGGCCGCCTGCGCGACGGCGTCGAGCGTCGCGGCCCGGGAGAGCGACTGGCCGAGGACGGCGGCGATCCGGTAGAAGCCGCGCTGCACACGCGCCTGCCGCGCGCTCCGGCTGAACGTCTCGGCATTCCGCAGCGCAAGCGACGCGAGACCGGCAAACGCCTCGAGCACGTCGCTGTCGCGCGCGGTGTAGGGCCGGTTGCCTCTGCGACCCACGCCGAGGACGCCGCGTACCTCGTCGCTCCAGCGCATCGGCGCGACGATCGCGTCGGTGAAGCCGGCGTACGACGGATGCGGCACCTCGTCGGCGACGTTCCCGTACTCGGTGGCGGCGAGCGCGCGGCCATCGCGAATCGCGAGGCCGGAGAGGCCGCGCTCGGCCGGGAACTCGAAGCCGACGAGCGACGCTTCGAGGCCGTGGACGGCGGCGCAGCGCAGCAGCCCGCGCGCGGGGTCGTACAGGTAGCAGTCGGACGCATCTGCCCGCAGCAGGGCCGCCACCTCGTCGACGAGCCGTTGGAGGACCGCTCCGAGCTCGAGCTCGCCGCTGACGACCTCCGCAGCGCGCAGCAGCGCGGAACGCTCGCCGAGGCGCTCGCGGTTCTCGTCGACGAGACGCCCGAGCCGGAGCGCGAGCGCAACCTCGATCGCGACCGACTCGAGCAGCGCGAGCTCGCCGTGGGTCCACGCGCCCGGTCGATCTCGATGGACTGTGAGCACGCCCAGCTGCGGCCCGTCCGCACGGACCGGCGTCGCCGCGACGGCGCGCGCACCGAGCTCGCGCGGCCGCTCGAGGCCGCCGAGCGACGGCTCCATCAGCTCGTCGGCGATCTCGACGTCCGCGACCGCAACCGTTCTGTCCTCGCGCGCGGCGAGGTTCGTCACCGGCAGCGCGTCGGGCACCGAGCCCGCGCGCTCGACACCGTCGGCCGCCCACTGCGCGTCGATCGTCAGCTCGACCCCACGCTCGAGCCGGAGGAAGCAGCGGGTCGCTCCGAGCGCCCGTCCCGCTTCCTCCACCGCCGACTGGAGCGCCGCCCCGAGATCGAGCTCGTTCCGCAGCCGCCGGCCGATCGACATGACGAGACGCTCACGGTCGAGCGCCTCCGCGAGCGCGAGCGTCGACCGCGTGCGCTCGATCGCGATCGCCGCCTCGGACGCAAGCGTCTGCAGGACCCTCAGGTCGTCCGTGGAGAACACACGGTGCTCGCGGGTGGTCGCGACCGAGATCACCGCGATCACCCGGTCGGCGCTGATCAGCGGGACGTACGCGGCACTCTTCGCGCCGACCGCGGCCGCGAGCTTCGTGCTCACGCGCGTGTCCGCGATGTCGTACACGGCAAAACCGTCCGCGGCCTGGACCGCGCTCGCGATGCCCGACGGCTCGCGCGTGAGATCGATCCGCACCTCGCGCCACCAGTCGACGTCCGCGCCCCTCGACCGTGCGAGGAAGCCCGACGCCTCACGCGCGTCCTCGGAGACGAATGTCAGCGCGACGAAGTCGATGTCGAAGAGCACCGCGATCTCGTCGAGCAGCGCGCGCGCGACACCGTCGACATCCTGGGTGCCGGCGAGCTCCGACGCGACGTGCCGGAGGCTCTCGAGCTCGCGCTCGCCCTCCGCAACGGCGGCCGCGTCCCGCCGGGCGCCCCGCCGGCGCCAGAGCATGCCGGCGCCGAGGCCGACGAGCAGCGCCGCGACCGCCGCCGCGAGGCTCCCCCACGCAGCAGCGAGGCCGACCAGGCCGGTGCAGTGCAGCTCGGTTGCGGACATACTGGGCGACGGGATGATACGGGCCGGCCCGGCCGCGGGCCAGCCCCGTTTTCCGGACCAAGAACGTGCTCCTTCCGGGTTGCAAAGATGGGCCGGTCGGCCCATTGTCGCCCGTCGGCGGCCGGATTAGCGTCCCTGGAACTGGGCGATGCACACTGCGGCGTGCGGTCCGAAAGGGTCCGACAGCCGCGGTGAGCAACTTGGGAAGGCCCGCCGCACCGACCCCCCCGAGCGGCGGGCCCTCTCATCTCCGGGTCGAAGTGCTGCGCACTTCGACCCGATGAAGGGTCCCGCTTCGCGGGAACGGACGCGGGCAAAGCCCGCGTCCTCCTGGGCTCTGGGCGGATGGTCGTGCTGCGCGGGCGGTGGGGCCTTCGGCCTCCCCACCCGCTCGTTCGGCCTCCGCTAACGCTTCGCGTTAGCTGCGGCCCTTGGCCTACGCCTTCGACGAGGGGCCTCAAACCGCGTCTCTCCCTCCCCCCGGGCGCTCTTAACCCGACCCTCATCACTGGGCGCTACCCTCCGTCGGCTTTGGTGATGCGGGTTCTTTTGGCCTCCCCCCGGGGCTACTGCGCGGGTGTCGAGCGGGCCGTCGAGACAGTCAAGCGGGCGCTCGCGCTCTACGGCGCGCCCGTGTACGTGCGGAAACAGATCGTCCACAACTCGCACGTCGTCCGCGAGCTCGAGGCCGGCGGAGCGATCTTCGTCGACTCGGTCGAGGACGTCCCGAAAGGCGCTCCCGTCGTCTTCTCCGCGCACGGAGTGGCGCCCGCTGTCCGCACCGCCGCCGACGCACGGCACCTGACGACGATCGATGCGACGTGCCCGCTCGTCACGAAGGTGCACACGCAGGCACGCCGCTTCGCCGAGCGCGGCTACCGGATCGTGCTCATCGGCCACGCCGGCCACGAAGAAGTGGAGGGCACGACCGGTGAGGCGCCGGAGGCGACCGTGCTCGTCGAGTCCGTCGCTGATGCGGAGCGGCTCGAGCTGCCCGCCGACGCGCCCGTCGCGTACATCACGCAGACGACGCTCTCCGTGGACGAGACGAACGAGATCATCGACGTGCTGCGCCGCCGCTTCCCCCGGATCGAGGGGCCGGCGAAAGAAGACATCTGCTACGCGACGTCGAACCGCCAGTGGGCGGTGAAGGAGCTGCTCGGCGAAGTAGACGTGCTGCTGGTCGTCGGCTCGCGCAACTCCTCCAACTCACTGCGGCTCGTCGAGGTCGCGCACGCGGCGCACGTGCCGGCGCATCTCGTCGACGACGCCTCCGAGATCGACGAGCGCTGGCTCGCGCATGCGCGGGTCGTGGGCGTCACATCGGGTGCGTCCGCGCCCGAACGGCTCGTGCGCGGCGTGTGCGACTGGTTCCGAGCCCGAGGCGTGCGCGAGATCGCCGAGTTCAGATCAGCGTTCGAAGACGTCGCATTCCGTCTTCCAGTCGAGCTCCGGCGCGCCGAACGCTCGGCTGCCTGACCTCGAGGAAGCGGGACAGCCGCCGGGCCTCGTCCTCGTCGAGCGACACTGCCGCCTGCGCAACGCCGTCGTCCCAGACGCTGAAGCGCACCTGCGGATCGTCGCCGAAGTAGCGCGACACGCGTAGCGCGCGTCCGGCGTCGTGCGAATGCGGCCGGAAGAACTCGACGATCTTCTGCCTCTGCGGCGCGGCGCACCACGGGCAGAAGCGGAACGTCGCGTCCATGTCACCTCCGCACCGCCGGCACGCGGCCATGGAGAAACCCTATGCCCGGTCGCCGGCCTTCGCAATCGACAGACCGGCGTCGCCGTCGACGCGGACGTCGACCGCGAGCACCTCGCCCGCCACCCAGTCTCCATGGCGCTCGACGAGCGCCCGCAGCGACTCGGGAACCACAAGGACGATCCTGTCTGTGAGCGCGAGGCCCTCGTCCTTGCGCAGCTGGTTGACCGCTCGGATCAGATCGAGTACCCGCCCCTCGAGCAGCAGCTCGTCGTCGAGCGTGGTATCGAGCGCGACGGCGACACCGTCCGCCGACGCGACCGCGGATCCCTCGAGCCCGGCGCGCTCCACGAGCACCTCGTCGGGACCGAGCTCATGACCGGCGGCGCGGAAGCGCCCACCGTCGAGCTGCTCGAACTCTCCCGCCTGCAGGGCCTGCTGCACCGCCCGGAGCTCCTTGCCGAGCCGCGGGCCGAGAACGGGAAGATTCGGCTTCACACGCAGCTCGGCGGCGACCGTGCCGAACTCGACCTCGCGCACGCGAACCTCGTCCGCGATCTCGACGGCATGCGCTGCCGCCGCCGGTGCGCCCTCGACGACGAGCTTGCGCAACGGCTGCCGGAGCCGCAGACCGGAGATCGCCCGCGCCTGGTGCGCGAGCGCGACGACGCGGCGAACGTCCGCGATCTCGTCGAGAAGCGAACGGTCGGGCCCTTCGACCTCGGGCCAGCCCGCGAGATGTACGGACTCCGGCCCGTCGGGGACGAGATTCCGCCACAGGTGGTCGGTGACGAACGGCATGATCGGCGCCATCACGCGCAGAGACTGGACGAGGCCGTACCAGAGCGTCTGGAACGCCTCGAGCTCGCTGCCGTCCCAGAAACGGCGCCGCGAGCGACGGATGTACCAGTTCGACAGCTCGTCGGCGTACGCCTCGTACGCCCGCATGACCCCGACCGTGTCGTACGCCTCGTACGCCGCCTCGGCATCGTGGACGAACGCGTGTGTCCGCTCGACGAGCCAGCGGTCGAGCGGCGCGAGATCGCCGTGGAGGTGCAGCGCCCCCCAGGACGGCGTGAAACCCGCGATGTTCGCATAGTCGACGAAGAACTTCGCCGAGTTCCAGAAGGTGAGGAAACGCCGTTTGACGTCGTCGGCGAGGCCGTAGCCGAACTTCAACGGCTCGCTCGGCGTCTGCGCGCAGTAGAGCCAGCGCATCACGTCGGCCCCCATCCGCTCGAGCGCCTCGTTCAGCTCGATCGCGTTGCCGGTCGACTTGTGCATGGCCTTGCCCTTCTCGTCGAACACCTTCTCGTACGTGAGGACGCGGCGGTACGGCGACCGGCCGGTGAGGGTCACCGACATGAAGGACTGCGAGTAGAACCACAGCCGGATCTGCTCGCGCATCTCCGACACCCAGTCGGCGGGGAACCACTTCTCCCAGTACGCGTGGTCGGGGAGGTCCGCGCCGGAGAGATCCGCGGAGGCGCCGGTCGCGTAGCCGTGCGGAATCCACTCGGGGTTGTTCCAGCCGAGCGTCGAGAAGTGGACGATGCCCGCGTCGAGCCAGGCGTCGCCGACCTCGGGGATGCGCTCGAGCTCGGCGTCGCAGGAGGAGCAGCGGATCCGCACGGCGTCGATCCACGGCCGGTGCAGCTCCTCGAGCTGCTCGAGACCCGACACGGCGCGTTCCTCGAGCTCCGCCCGCGAGCCGATGACGTTCAGCTCGCCGCACGCGCATGGATAGAAGGGAAGCGGCAGCCCGAAGTACCGCTTGCGCGAGATGTTCCAGTCGTCCATGTTGCGCAGCCAGTCGTCCATCCGCTTCTTGTACTGCGGCGGCGTCCACTCGACGGTCGCGTTCGCGTCGAGCATCGGCTGGCGGATCTCCTGCGCGGAGATGAACCAGTCGTCGACGACCCGGAAGACGAGCGGCGTCTTGCACCGCCAGCAGATCGGATAGCGGTGGAGGATCGTCCCCTCGGAGACGAGCAGGCCGCGCGCGTGCAACGCGTCGATCACACGGACAGCGACCTCGGTCGTGGTGAAACCCGCGAACTCGCCGTACGGCGGCAGCATCCGCCCCGCCTCGTCGATGGGCGCGAGCACGGGCAGGTCGTGGACGCGGGAGAGCTCGAAGTCCTCTGCGCCGGCACCCGGCGCGATGTGCACGATCCCCGTTCCCTCGTCGAGGGAGACCTCGTCCCACGGGATGACGCGGTGGACGACGCCCGCTTGCGCCTCGAGCTCGTCGAACGGCCCCGTGTACTCGAAGCCGACGAGGTCGCTGCCGCGCACGCTCCGGACGAAGCTCTCGTCCGGGAAGCGCGCAACCGCGACCCACCGGCCGTCCGACGTCAGGCCGTAGTCCGCGTCGGGCTTCACAGCCGCAGCGACGTTCGCCGGCAGCGTCCACGGCGTCGTCGTCCAGACGACGATCGACTCGCCTTCGCGTTCGCGCAGCGGGAAGCGGACGTAGAGCGACGGGTGCTCCATCTCGACGTAGTTCTCCTCGCCCGCCTGCTCGTGCTGGGAGAGCGATGTCCCGCAGCGAGGGCACCACTGGGTCGAGCGATGCCCCTTGTACAGCCAGCCGCGCTCGTGGACGGTCCTGAGGAAGCCCCAGATGTACTCGATGTTCGTGTCGCTCAGCGTGTAGTAGTCGTTCTCCCAGTCCATCCACTGGCCGAGGCGGCGGCACTGGTCGGTCATGACCTCGCTGTAGTGCGCGACGCGCTCGACGCACTTCCGGGCGAACTCGGCGAGGCCGTACTCCTCGATCTCGTGCTTCGAGCCGAGGCCGAGGGACTTCTCCACCTCGACCTCGACCCAGAGCCCCTGGGAGTCGAAGCCGTTCTGATAGCGCTCGTCGAAGCCCTGCATCGCCTTGTAGCGCTGGAAGACGTCCTTCAGCGTCCGGCCGTGGCCGTGGTGGACGCCGGCGGGGTTGTTGGCCGTGATCGGGCCGTCCATGAACGAGAACCTGGGGCCCCCGCGATTCTGGTCGCGGAGCTTCTCGAAGGTCGCCTCGGCGTCCCAGCGGGCGAGGATCTCCTCCTCGAGGGCGGGATGGTCGGGTACCGTCGGGAGCGGCTGAAACACTGGCGCCTCGGGCATCGGGAAGCGAAGTGTAGAGCCGGACGTTTCTCCTTCAGAACAGACAGAAAAAGGAAAGGACATCGATGGCAACCGACGTGACCAACGCGACGTTCGAGAACGAGGTGCTCCAGAGCGGCGAGCCGGTGCTCGTGGACTTCTGGGCGGAGTGGTGCGGCCCGTGCCACGCCGTCTCCCCGGTGCTCGAGCGGATCGCGGAAGACCGGAACCTGAAGCTCGTCAAGGTCAACATCGACGAGAACCAGGACCTGGCGATGCGGTACGGGATCCAGTCGATCCCGAACATGATCCTCTTCGAGAACGGCCAGCCGAAGGCGAACGCCGTCGGCGCAATGCCGAAGGGGATGCTCGAGAAGCAGCTCGGGCTAGCGGAGTAGCTGCGAGGGCGCGGAGAGCTTCAGCTCTCCGCGTGACCCTCGAGGAAAGCCAGGAAGGCCGCGTGCTTGCTGAGGTAGTCCTCGATCTCGGCGACGCCCGCCCCGGCCCAGTCCTCGAGCCAGGTCTCGGCGAGGTCGTCCTCGATGCGATGGAGGCCGCGTTCGCTCATGGGGGCATGATCGACCGCAGACCGGACGGCTGCCATGGGCCGATCGGCTCAACTTTCGGGCCGCGGGGACCCACGGGATGCCGTTCCCGTCAGTGGTTGTGCAGCGGGAACCCGCATGCGGCCGCCGCCCGCACGAACGCCGGCGACTGCGTGTCGAACGAGGTCAGGAGCGTCTGGTGGCGATCCGCAATCGGTTCCCGTCAGGGTCTACGAGGTGGCACTCCCGACCAGCGAGCCCTTCTTCATCGACTGGGATCCCGAACTCCTCGGACACGGCGTCGATGTTCGTCACGTAGAGGTGGATCAGGGTGTCAGGTTTGGCGTCGCCCTTGTGCTCCGAAAGGTAGAGCCGGACGCTGCCACGTCCGACGGAGACGAACCAGGGAAACCCCGGCTCGAACTGATGCTCCCACTCCTTCTCGAAGCCGAGCCGCTCGTACCAGGCCACCGCCCGGCCCGCGTCCTCGACGTAGAGAACGGGTACGACTTCCTCGTCCATGGCCGGACACTAACGAGCAGCTTCGGGAGGAGAATCTCGCCTGCGCGAGCGTTCGGGAACGTCACAGGAGCAAGCTGAGCGCGGCCGCGGGACGAGACGCGGACGGGAGAGCCGTCTATGACCGCTGGGCCGACGAAAGGGTGCGGACGGAGTCGTGGATGAGCATGAGCCGCATCGACCAGAGCCTGGGTCGGGACTCGGATAGGTCGTGCCGGGCCCGGAGGAAGCCGGTCAACGTGACAGGGACAGTGGCGAGCCAGACGATCACTCCGCCGGTCAGGACCCACGACGTAGATCCGGACGCCAACGCGATGAGACCGGCGAGGGCGACGGCCAGCCCGAGGTACCCCACGCGAAGGGCCCAGATGGCCATCCTCCAGTGACTGTTGCGCAGAAGCTCCGGCGGATCGTCCATGCCGGCGATTGTACGAGAGCTCCGCAACGAGCCAGGGCCCGCGGGTCGATCCTGCGTGACGGCCATTGCCTGCGCGAGTGTGCTCTCGCCCTACCCGGCGTACTCAGCCGAGCACGACGTCCACCCGCACGGGGCCGGGGCCGTCTGCCAACGGGACGACGCAGCCCTCGATGGGGCGACCCTCGACCGTGAGCGAGAGCACGCCCGAGCACACGCCGTCGGGGTTCTCTACCGCGATCTCGTACGTCGTCCCGCGGAACCGCCGCCGAACGCGGTACGAGCTCCACCCGCTCGGGATGCACGGGTCGATGCGCAGCCCGGCGTAGTCGGGCTTGACGCCGAGGATGCCCTGCGAGATCGAGACGAACGTCCACGCGGCGGTGCCGGTGAGCCACGAGTTCTTCGCTTCGCCCGGGATCGCCGCGTCGCGTCCGGCGATCACCTGCGCGTACACGTACGGCTCGCTGCGATACGTCTCGATCCTCTGCTCCTGCGCCGACGGGCAGACCGCGAGGTACGTGTCGAAGGCCCGCTCACCGTTGCCGAGCGCACACCACGCGAGCGTGATCCACGTGTTGTTGTGGCAGAACACGCCCGCGTTCTCCTTGTAGCCCGGCGGGTAGCTCGAGATCTCCCCGAGCTCGACGTGGTAGCGCGTATACGCCGGCTGCTGGAGCACGATGCCGTGCTCGGTCGCGAGCCGCTCGTCGACGCTCTCGAGCGCGCGCAGCGCGCGGCCGTTGTCGCGCCCGGCGCCGCCCAGGACGCACCAGCCCTGGCTCTCGATGAAGATCTGGCCCTCGTCGCACACGTGTGAGCCGACCGGCTGCCCCGCGGCGTCGAACGCGCGGATGTACCAGTCCCCGTCCCACGCCTGCTCCTCGACCGCCGCGAGCATCTCCTCGTACAGACCGTCGAGGCGACCGGAATCCGCGTCGCGCCCGAGATGGCGATAGAGCGCGCCGAGCTCGGTGCACGCGTACAGGAAGAGCCCCGCGATCATCACCGACTCGGCGCGCGAGCCCACCACGTCGCCCGCGGTCTGGAACGACTCGTCGGGCTGGGTGGAGAAGCAGTTGAGGTTCAGGCAGTCGTTCCAGTCCGCGTGCCCGATGAGCGGCAGCCCGTGCTCGCCGCGGTGCGAAAGCGTGTACGCGACGCTCGTCTCCAGATGGTGGAGAAGCGTCTCGCCGCTGCCGGGCGTGTCCGCATAACCGACGGCCTCGTCGAGGATCGAGGCGTCGCCCGTCTCCTTCACGTATGCGCACGTGGACAGGATCAGCCAGAGGTGGTCGTCGTAGAAGTCGCCGCCGACCGCGTCGTTCCCCTGCTTCGTCAGCGGCTGGTACTGGTGGAAGCACGTCCCGTCCGAGAGCTGCGTGCCGGCGAGGTCGAGGATCCGCTGCCGCGCGCGGTCCGGGATGAGATGGACGAAGCCGAGCACGTCCTGGTTCGAGTCGCGGAAGCCCATGCCGCGCCCGATCCCCGTCTCGAACAGGCTCGCCGCACGCGAGAGGTTGAACGTCGCCATGCACTGGTACGGGTTCCAGGCGTTCGCCATGCGGCGCGCGTGCTCGTCGGGGCAGTCGACCTCGAACGTCGAGAGGAGGTCGTCCCAGAACGTCCTGACCCCGGCGAACGCCTCGTCGACCGCGCCCGCACGGGAGTAGCGCGCGAGCAGCTCGCGGCCCCGCTGCTTGTTCACGACGCCGGGCCGCTCGAACTTCTCGGCGCCATCATTGTCGACGTACGCGAGCACGAACGCGAACGCCTCCTCCCCGCCCGGCTCGAGCGCGACGTCGAGCTGGTGCGACCCGATCGGGTTCCAGCCGTGCGCGACACTCTGGCTCGCCTCCCCCGCGAAGGGAACCGCGGCCTCGTGCAGCCCGTTGTGGACGCCGACGAACGCGTCCCGCGAGGTGTCGAAGCCCGACGCCTCATGCGTGCATGCGAACACCGTGTAGTGGTCGCGCCGCTCGCGGTACTCGGTCGTGTGGTAGATCGCCGCCCCTTCGACCTCGACCTCGCCGATCGAGTACGTGCGCTGGAAGTTCGTCATGTCGTTCAGCGCCTCGTAGAAGCAGAACTCGACGTACGAGAACAGCCGGAGCTCCTTCCGCTCGCCGCCGAGGTTGCGGACGGTCGTCTTCCAGATCTCGGCGTTCTCGCCGACGGGGACGAAGAACAGGAGCTCGACCTCCACCCCGTCCTTCTCGCCGACGATGCGCGTGTACCCGAGGCCGTGCCTGCACTCGTACCGGTCGAGCGGCGTCTTCGTCGGCTTCCAGCCGGGGTTCCAGACGGTGTCGCCGTCGCGGACGTACAGGTAACGGCCGCCGAGGTCGTACGGCACGTTGTTGTGGCGATAGCGCGTCAGCCGGCGGAGACGGGCGTCACGCCAGAACGTGTAGCCGCCGGCCGTGTTCGTGCACAGCCCGTAGAGGTCGTCCTGCCCCAGGTAGTTGAGCCACGGCAACGGCGTGTCCGGACGTGAGACGACGTACTCGCGCGCATCGTCGTCGAAGTGGCCGTACGTACTTTTCACCAATATCCCGAGGCGTTCGCCGCTGTGACAATCCTAGTGACCGGAGGGTCTCGCACTTCGTTTTGCGATGCCGAGATCTCCGTCACCCTCCTCCATCGACCTGCGCGGCGCGTCCGGGATCGCACGGACCCCGTTCGGCGTCCTTCCGGACGGCACCGACGTCGACCTCTTCACGCTCGACGCCGGCGGGCTCACCGCGCGAGTGACCACATACGGGGCGGTCGTGAAGGAGCTCTGGCTGGGCGAGGAGACGAACGTCGTCCTCGGCTATCGGTCCCTGCCGGAATACCTCGAGAACGGGGCGTACATGGGAGCGATCGTCGGGCGCTTCGCGAACCGGATCGCCGGCGCTCGCTTCGAGCTCGACGGCGTCGAGCACACGCTGTCCGCGAACGAGAGCCCGAATTGCCTGCACGGCGGAAGCGCCGGGTTCGACAAGCGGGTCTGGCGCGTCGTGCGCACGCGCGCGAGCGGGAACGCCGTGTCCATCTCGCTTCGGCACGAGAGCGCCGACGGCGAGCAGGGCTTCCCCGGCGCGCTCGCCGTCGAGGTGACGTACACGGTCGGCCCCGGCACGGAGCTTCGCATCGACTACCGCGCGAAGTCCTCCGCGCCCACCGTCGTGAACCTCACGAGCCACGTGTACTGGCAGCTCGCCGGCGAAGGCGCGGGCTCCGTCGACGATCACGTGCTCACCCTCGGCGGATCGCGCTATCTCCCGGTCGCGCCGGGAATGATCCCGACCGGCGAGGTCGCCACGGTGGCCGGCACGCCGCTCGACTTCACCGCGCCGGCGGCGATAGGCGCGCGCGTGGACGAGCCGTTCGAGCAGCTCGTGCGCGCCGCCGGCTACGACCACCACGTCGTGCTCGACGGCGACCGGCCCGCGGCGAGGCTCGTGCACCCCGGCACCGGTCGTGTGCTCGAGATCGAGACGACGGAGCCGGGAATTCAGCTGTACTCGGGCAACCATCTCGCGGGCGCGTATCGCCGGCGCGACGGGATCGCGCTCGAGCCGCAGCACTGCCCCGACTCGCCCAACCACGCGGAGTTCCCCTCCACCGTGCTTCGCCCCGGGCGCGTGTTCGCGTCGACGACGGTGTACCGGCTGTCGCAGCGACAATGAGCGGGTGCCCCGCTCCTCCGCCACCGCGCACGAGCTGAACCGCGTCGCCCTCCTCGCCGGCCTCCCCGGCGAGACGCTCGCGCGCCTCGCGAAGGGGATGGAGCGCGAGGAGGTCGCACCGGGGACGGCGATCGTCCGCGAGGGCGAGCCCGGCGACCGCTTCTACGTCGTCTTCGCGGGGATGCTCTCGGTGACGCAGGCGGACTTCGGCGGCCGGACGCTGCTCCGGCCGGGCGACTACTTCGGCGAGGTCGCGCTCGCGATGGACGTGCCGCGCACCGCGACCGTGACGGCGATCACGCCGTCGGTGGTCGCGAGCTGCGACCGGGCAACCTTCGACGAGCTACTCCGCCCTCTCTTCGCGGACGACTAGGAGCCGGTCGGAAACCGTCGGTTTCCGACCGCATCGAATGCTCCGCGTCGCGAGAGCGGACGTCGGCGTTTCGTCGTTTCGCGCGACCGGTGGTGCCTTCGGCATCCCCGGCCGCCGGTCCGGCCTCCGGCCCTTCGTCGTCGTGCCGACCGAGGTCTAAAGCGACGTTGCCTCGTCATAGACCACGTCGCTGAACGCCGGCCACGCCTCCTTCGCCCAGTCCCCGAACTCGCGGT
Organism: uncultured Actinomycetes bacterium; assembly: GCA_963753295.1. Classification (GTDB taxonomy): domain Bacteria; phylum Actinomycetota; class Thermoleophilia; order Gaiellales; family Gaiellaceae; genus Palsa-739. The sequence goes on from CAVWBZ010000021.1 coordinate 119,586, forward strand.
CGGTGAGGACCGCGCACGCGATCCCGGCGTCCGGGTCGACCCAGAGGAACGTCCCGGCCGCGCCGAAGTGGCCGAACGCGCGCGGCGAGACGCGCGTTCCCGTCCAGTGCGGCGCCTTCTCGTCGCGGAGCTCGAAGGCGAGGCCCCAGTCGTTCGGCTCCATCCGCCCCCAGCTCGGCAGGACGCCGGCGAGACCGGGGAACTGCACCGAGGTCGCCTCCGCCAGCGTCTCCGCCGCGACGAGCGCCGGCGCGAGCAGCTCGCGCGCGAGCGCGAGCAGGTCGTCGAGCGGGCCGCGGTAGCCCCAGGCGGGCGAGCCGTGCAGGGCGCCGGCGAGCCCGAGCGGCTCGAGCACCGCGGTGCGCTGGTACGCGTCGAACGGCATGCCGGCCCGGTCGGCGACGCGGGTAGCGGCAAGCTCGATTCCGTAGTTCGAGTAGATGCGCCGCTGCTCCGGCGGCATGAGCGGTGGGCCTTCCTCCGGCCCCAGCCCGGACGCATGCGAGAGCAGATGACGCAGCGTCGAGCCCTCCGGCCCGGCGGGCTCGTCGAGATCGACCGTGCCTTCCTCGACGGCGACGAGCACGGTGAGGCCGGTGAGGAGCTTCGTCACCGACGCCCAGCGGAGGTGCGCGTCACGCGGACCGTGGACGGCGAGCTCGGCGCCCGCGTACGTCACACCGGCCGCCGCTGTGCGCGCGCCCCAGGCGTCGACGGCTCGGAGTGCGTCCACGGCGCGATACTAGGGCCGTGGACCGCCGAGTCGTCTCATCCGGATCCGCGTGGGAGGCCCGCGGCGGATACAGCCGCGCAGTCGTCGTCGGCGACCGCGTCTTCGTCGCCGGGACGGCGCCGATCATGCCGGATGACGCCGACCCTCCTGCCGACCCGTACGGCCAGGCGCGCCGCTGCCTCGAGATCGTCGAGGCCGCGCTGCGCGAGGCCGGCGGCGGGCTCGAGCATGTCGTCCGGACGCGGCTGCTGATGACCGACCCGTCCTTCGCGCCGGAGATCCTGCGCGCGCACGGAGAGGCGTTCGCCGAGGCGCGCCCCGCCTGCACCGGCATCGTCGTGGGTCTGCTCGACCCGCGCTGGCTCGTCGAGATCGAGGTGGAGGCGGTGCTGCCGTGAGCCAGATCTTCCCGCCGTCGATCACCGGGAAGGGCGGCGGCTATCCCGAGGGCGGCAGCGTCCTCGACCACGCCTTCGGCACGGGCGACCCGTACACGCTCGGGGTCGAGGAGGAGTACATGCTCCTCGACGGCGGGACGTTCGACCTCGTCCAGCACATCGACACCGTGCTTGCAGCGGTCGCCGGGCACGAGCTCGAGCCGCGCATCAACGCCGAGCTCATGCAGTCGGTGCTCGAGATCGCGACGCCGGTCTGTCACACGCCCGCCGACGTCGCCCACCAGCTGCAGCGCCTGCGTGGCTATGTGTGCGAGGTCGCACGCGAGCGCGGTATGCGCGTCGGCTCGGCCGGCACGCATCCATTCTCGCTCTTCGAGCAGCAGCGCATCACCGCGAAGGACCGCTACCGCTCCCTCGTCGACCAGCTGCAGTACATCGCCCGACGCGAGCTGATCTTCGGCATGCACATCCACGTCGCGGTCGACGACCCGGAAAAGGCAATCCGGGTCGTGAACGGCCTCATCGGCCACCTCGCCGAGCTCGTCGCGCTCTCCGCGAGCTCGCCGTTCTGGCGCGGCGAGGCGACCGGCCTGCGCTCCTCGCGCCACATGGTCTTCGCCGCGTTCCCCCGCTCCGGGCCGCCTCCCCGCTTCCGGGACTATGCGGATTACGCCGAGGTCGTCGGGCAGCTCGAACGTACGGGCTGTATCGCGGACTACACGCACATCTGGTGGGACATCCGGCTGCACCCGCGACTCGGGACGATCGAGATCCGCATCTGCGACGCGGTGACGAGGCTCGACGACGTCATCGCGATCACGGCGCTCTGCCAGGCGCTCGTGAAGCACTACTCCGAGCGCTTCGACGCCGGCGAGGAGATCCCGTCGTTCCACCGCATCCTCACGACCGAGAACAAGTGGCTCGCGGCGCGCTACGGCCTGGACGCGCCGGTCATGGATCTCCACACCGGCCGGCGTAACCGCGTGCCCGTCACCCAGGCGATCCGGCGCACGGTTCGCATGGTCGAGCCGCACGCGCGCGAGCTCGGCTCGGCGGCTGAGCTGGCAGGCGTCGAGACGATCCTCCGGCGCGGCAACGGCGCCGACGGCCAGTTGCGCGTGTTCAACGCGAATCGCGACATCGTGGAGGTCGTGCGCGAGATCGCCACCGAGACGGAGGCCGCCGTCGTTCCCGTAGGCTGAGCCGCATGCTCCAGATCGGCGACAGGGTCCCGGATGCACGCGTGTGGACGACGCCGCAGGAGAGCGCGACGACGACGCAGCTCGTCGCCGACGGGCCGATCCTGCTGCTCTTCTACCTCTTCGACTGGTCGTCGACCTGAACGAACGAGCTCGAGCTCCTGCGTGACAGGAGCGAGGAGTTCCGGGCAGCCGGCGTCCAGCCGTACGCGATCTCACGCGACTCGCCGTGGACGCACGTCGCGTGGACGCAGGCGCTCGATCTCGACTTCCCGCTTCTCTCCGATTGGAACGGCGATGCGACGCACGGCTTCGGCGTCGCCTTCGAGCACCGTGGCCTGCGCGACGTGTCGCAGCGTTCGGCGTTTCTGATCGACGGCGACGGGATCGTCCGTGGCGTGTGGTCGTACGAGCCGGCCGAGCTTCCCGACTTCGACGAGCTGCTCGCCGCAACCCTGGCCTTGTAGCCGTCCGGGCAATCCCGTTTACTCCGGCGCATGGATACCCACGCCAGCACCGACGCGCCGGCCGAGCGGCGCGCCTCGGGTCAGCTCACGGCCGGCATCGGCCTCGTCGTTCTCGCGCTCACCCTCGTCTTCGCGTTCGAGTCGTCCTGGTACGGCGACTGGTACGCCGTGTTCCGCGTCGTCCACGTCGCGGTCGCCGTCTTCTGGGTCGGCGGGGGGACGCTCCTCACGATCCTCGGTCTGAAGGCCGAGCGGTCGGACGACCCGAACGAGATGGTCACGCTCGCCCGTTGGGCGGCGTGGGTGGGCCAGCGGCTGTTCGCACCGGCCGGCGGCGTCGTCCTCGCGATGGGCGTCGCGATGATGATCAACACCGACTGGGGCTGGGGGAAGTTCTGGGTCGACGCCGGGCTCGCCGGCTACGCGCTCAGCATGGGAATCGGCACGGGCGTCCTCTCCCCGCTGGCGAAGCGCATCGCAGCGCTGTCGGAGTCGCAGGGCCCGACCGCACCGGAGACGCTCGCGGCCGTCAGCCGCATCCTGTTCATCGCCCGCTTCGACGTCGCGATCCTGCTGCTCGTCGTCGCGGACATGGTCACCAAGCCGTTTTCTTAGCCGCGTCGAAGCACGTTCCTCTACCGGGTGAAAGTGCGCAGCACTTTCACCCGCTCTTACATCCCCATCGCGTGGTAGCCGCTGTCGACGTACAGCGTGGTACCCGTGACGTTCTTGGCGGCGTCGCCGAGGAGGTACGCGGCGGCGGCGCCGACGTCTTCCGCGCTCACATGCCGGTGGAGCGGCGCGCGCTCCTCGACGATCGCCTCCATCGTCGGGAAGCCGGCGATCGAGCGGGCGGCGAGCGTCCGCACCGGGCCGGCCGAGATGGCGTTGACGCGGATGTTCTTCCCGCCGAGATCCCAGGCGAGATACTTCATCGACGCGTCGAGCGTCGCCTTCGCGACGCCCATGACGTTGTAGTGCGGCACGGCGCGCTCTCCGCCGAGGTACGTCATCGTCACGATCGAGCCACCGCCCGCCTTCTCCATCAGCGGCTCCGCTGCGCGCGCGCACGCGACGAGCGAGTAGGCGCTCACGTCGACGGCGAGCCAGAAGCGGTCGCGCGGCGTGTCGGTGAACCTGCCCTCGAGATCCTCCGCGGCGGCGAAGGCGACGGAGTGGACGAGGATGTCGAGCTCACCGCCGAACGCGCTCCCGACCTCGTCGAACACGCGCACGACGTCGTCATCCGACCGTACGTCGCATTCGGTGACGAGCGCCGTGTCGACGCCCGCCGCGAGGTCGCGCACGCTCTTCTCGATGCGTTCCCCCTGATAGGTGAAGGCGAGCCGGGCGCCGCCGTCGGCGAGCGCCTGCGCGATCGCCCACGCGATCGAGCGCTTGTTCGCCACGCCGAGCACGAGCGCGCGCTTGCCTGCGAAGTCTCCGGCCACCCGGCGATCCTAGTGGACGCGTAAGGTGACACCCGTGGTCAAGGTCGCGGTCGTCACCGGAGCCTCGGCGGGCATCGGCGCCGAGATCGCGCGCGGGCTCGCGCGCGGCGGCTGGCAGTGCGTCCTCCTCGCGCGCCGCGAAGACCGCCTCCGCCCGGTCGCGGAGGAGACGGGCGGCGAGGCCGAGCTCTGCGATGTCTCCGACCGCGCCGCCGTCGAGGCGACCGCGGCCCGCGTCCTCGAGCGCCATCCTCTGATCCATCTGCTCGTGAACAACGCCGGCGTCCCGGCGCGCGCCGGATTCCTCGACGGGGACCCGCAGGCGATCGAGGACGTCATCCGCGTGAACTATCTCGGCGGCATCTGGTGCCTGCGTGCGTTCCTACCCGGCCTCGAGGCGGCGGCGCCGTCGGACGTCGTCAACATCGTGTCGGTTGCCGGCGAGGTCGCCTTCCCGCCTTCCGGCCCGTACTCGGCGTCGAAGCACGCGCAGCTCGCATTCTCGCGCGCGACGGCGGCGCAGCTCCGCCGGAAGCGAATCCGCGTCCACACCGTGAAGCCGGGCTTCGTCGAGACCGAGGGCTTCCCGCAGGCGTGGCTGCCGGCGCCCGTTCGGCCGCTCGTCATCGGCCCGGAGAAGGTCGCCGCCCACGTTCTCGCTTCGATCGAGCACGGCCGTGGCGAGACGAGCGTGCCGCGCTATTACGGTCTGGCGGGCAAGCTCCAGGCCCTCATGCCGAACGTCTTCGCCCGAGTCCTCGGAAATTTCCGTCGATAGGCGTAAGATCGGATCGTGTCCCGTTCCATGCTCGCGCTCGAGGATGTCATCGCCGCCGCCGACTTCCGGGCGGCGCTTCGTTCGTTCATGCGCGAGAGCGAGCGCGTCGCGCGCAAGTCGGGGCTGACGCCGCAGCGGTACCTGCTCCTGCTCATGATCAAGGGCGCGCCCGACAAGAGCGAGGCGTCGACCGTCACCGAGCTCGCGCGGCGCCTGCAGCTGGCGCAGAGCACCGTAACGGAGCTCGTGAGCCGCGCCGAGGAGAGCGGGCTCGTCGAGCGCCGGCAGTCCGGCGTCGACGGCCGTGTCGCGTATCTGCGCCTGACGACGGAGGGCGAACACCGGCTCGAGCTGTCGTTCACCGCGCTCGAGACGGAACGCCGCCAGCTCCGCGACGCCGTCGACCAGACGCTCGGCTAGCCCGCTACCGCTCGAGCAGGTACCAGCCGAGCCGCGCCGTGTAGGCGTCCGGCCCCTCGGGCGCAAGGGCGAGCGTGCGCTCCCGGTCGTCGCCGATACACCCGGCGAGGTCGAGATACGCGTCGAGCGGCCGTCGCTCGACGTCGTGACGGTCGCGCAGGAGCACGAGATCGTTCGCCTCGAAGAGCTGCCGCAGGTCGATCTCGGGAAGGAGCCGGGTGTGGCTCGGGTCGCGGGCGCGCTCGAACCGGTCGGCGGCGATCGCGGCGAGCGGATCGTCGGCCGCGATCTGGTCGACGACGAGGATCCGCCCACCGGGCCGCGTGACGCGGACGATCTCGGCGATCACCTCTTCGGGATGCCCGACGTGGTGCAGCGTCCGAAGCGTCCCGACGAGGTCGAACGTTCCATCTCCGAACGGGAGGCTCGTCGCGTCGCCCTCCACGAAGGTGACGTTGTCGAAGAGCACGGCGCGCTCGCGTGCGTGAGTCAGCAGCTCGGGGACGCGGTCGACGCCGACGACCTCACGGACGAGCGGCGAGAGCGCGAACGCAAGCGCGCCGGCGCCGGCGCCGACGTCGAGCGCGCGCTCGTCGCCGGCCGGGAGCACGAACGTCCGTACGACGGCCGCGAGCTCGCCGGCGCGCGCGTCCTGGCGCGCCGCCATCCGGTCGGCGGTCCGTGAGAAGCGGTCAGGCGTCGACGATGACACGGCGGGCACGTGACGGATGGCTTCCAATACCGCAGGCGAGCTCGTACGTGATCGTGCCCGCGACGCGCGCGTGCGACTCGGCGAGCACGCCGTTGCCGATGATCACCACCGGCGTGCCGACCGGGGCGTCGCCGTCGAGCTCGATCGCGAACGCGTCCATCGACACCGTGCCGACGACGCGGTGCAGTTCGCCGCCGACACGCACCGACGTCCCCGTCAGATCGCGGCGAAAGCCGTCGGCGTAGCCGATGGGGACGATCCCGATCCACGTGTCGCGCTCGGCCACGAAGCGCCTGCCGTAGCCGGTGCTCTCGCCGGCGTGCAGGAGCTTCGTCTGCGCGATGTGGCTCGACCATCCGAGCACGGGCCGGAGCCCGTCCTCGGCGGGGTCGGTGCCGAACGGCGACAGGCCGTACAGCGCGATCCCGCAGCGGGCGGCGTCGAAGGCGGAGGACGGGTAGCGCAGCGCACCGGCGCTGTTGGCGATATGCCGCTCGAGGTGCGTGTACGGCGCAGTCGCGTTGCGAAAGCGCTCGATCTGCCACTCGGCGTACGCGGCGTCGGTGTCGGCGGTCGCAAGGTGGCTCATGAGGCCGACCACCTCGAGCGCGGGCGAGACCAGCTCGGAGACGCCCCAGCGTCCCATCCCGGTGTCGATCTTCACGTGCACGCGGACTCCCGGCGGAACGTCGTTCGTCCCGACGACGAGCTCGAGATGCGCGTCGCGGGCGTGCCCCACCTCGCGGTTGCCGGCGGGCCCCATGACGATGATGCGCGCAGCGGGGAAGTCGCGGCGGAGCGCGAGACCTTCGGCGACGGTGGCGACGCACAGCGCCGATGCGCCCGCGCCGAGCGCCGCTCCGGCGACGTCGGTCGCGCCGTGCCCGTAGGCGTTCGCCTTGACGACCGCCCACAGCTGGGCGCCGTTCAGAGCGGCGAGGAGCGTGCGCGCGTTGTGGCGCACGGCGCCGAGGTCGATCGTCAGCTCGCTGCGGTGCACTGTCTTTGCGCCAATACGCGAGGCAGGGCGTCGACGAGGTCCCCGGCGACGAGACCCGCGCGCTGCGGCGCCTCGACCGACGCGAGCTGCTGCGCCGCGGCTCCGGCGGCCGCCGCCGTTTGCGCGTCCATCCCCTTGGCGAGGAAGGCGCCCACGATGCCGGTGAGAACGTCGCCCGTGCCGGCGGTCGCGAGCGAGGAAAGCCCGAGCGCGGAGACGACAAGGCCGCGGCCGGGGGCGGCGACGAGCGTGTCGGGGCCTTTCAGGAGCACGACGCAGCGGAAGCGCTCGACCGCCTCCTCCAGGGATGCGAGGCGATGCGCGGCGACCTCCTTCGACTCGCGGCCGAGCAGGCGCGCAAGCTCGCCCTCGTGCGGCGTGAGGACGCGCGGCGCCGGCCACTCGCCCGGCTCGAGCTCGAAGAGCGCATCCGCGTCGACGACGACCGGCTTCGCGAGCTCGGCGAGCACCCGCCGGACGAGCGCCCGCGGGCCGTCGCCCCTCCCGAGCCCGGGACCGAGCGCGACCGCCGAAGCCCGCTGCGCGAGCTCGAGCACGACCTCGGCGGCGCCCTCGCCGACGATGCCGCCCGCGTCGGGCAGGGGGCGCTTCACCGCCTCGAGGAGCCGCTGCTCGAACACCGGCAGAGTCGACTCCGGCACGGCGACGGTGACGTAGCCCGCGTCCGCGCGCATCGCGGCGAGCGCCGCGAGCGACGGCGCGCCGGTCAGGCCGCGCGAGCCGCCCACGACGAGGAGGTGTCCGGACGTGTACTTGTTGTCCCGCTCGCCGCGACGCGGCACGGAATCGAGCAGGCCGGCGTGGACGAGGCGCGCACGGGTGTCCGCGTGCTCGAGACCGATGTGCGCCACGTGGACGTCGCCGGCCTGGAAGCGGCCGGGCGCCACGACGAGACCGAGCTTGCGTCCATGGAACGTGACCGTCGCGTCGGCGCGGACGGCGGCTCCCGCGACCTCGCCCGTCGAGGCGTCCACACCCGACGGCAGATCGATCGCGAATACGCGTGCGCCGACGCCGTTCATACGCTCGATGAGCGCCGCCGCGTCGGCGCGCGGCTCGCCCGAGAACCCGGTGCCGAAGAGCGCATCGACGATGACGTCCGGGTCGCCGAGATCGGTCTCGCCGGCCTTCGCGTCGACGACGCGCACCTCCTTCCCGGCCCGCTCCAGCTCGCGGGCGGCGATGCGTCCGTCGCCGCCGTTCGAGCCGCCGCCGCACACGACCGTCCAGCGCCGCGCGCCCGGGTGGATCTCGAGCGCGACGCGCGACGCCTCGCAGCCGGCGCGCTCCATCAGCTCGCCGACCGTTCCGGGATAGCCCGGATAGCCGGCTTCGGCGGCGCGCATCTCGTCCGCCGTGTAGAGCGGCTCGAAGTCAGTCACCGTCGACGACCGCCACCGCCTGGGCGAGCTCGCGCGAGTGCGTCATCGACAGGTCGACGGAGCCGGCCCCCACGTGCTCGGCCCACGCGGCCACGCGGCCGGACAGCCGCACGGCCGGCTTCGGCCTGCCGACGATCTCGATCTCCTTCCATGCGAACGCCCGGGCGACGCCGAAGCCGAGCGCCTTGCCGACCGCCTCCTTGCCGGCGAACCGGCCGGCGTAGCTCTGCGCCGGGTTCGGCCTCGACTCGCAGTACGCCTGCTCGGCGGGCGTGAAGCAGCGGTCGCGGAAGCGGTCGTAGCGCGCGAGCGCGCGGCGCACGCGCCCGATCTCGATGAGATCCGTGCCGACGCGGGTCGTCACAGGTGCTCCTCGAGCCAGTCGGGCAGGTGGCCGATCGACGACACGATCCCGTCCGGCCGCACGCGCGACGCCTCGACGAGGTCGGGGCGGAACTTCCCCGTGCGCACGAGCACCGTCCGCATGCCGACGGCCTGGGCTCCCGCGATGTCGCTCTCGAGGTCGTCGCCGACCATCCATGTGAGCTCCGGGTCGGCGTCGAGCGCCTCACACGCGGCCGTGAAGTACGCCGGGCTCGGCTTCCCGACGACGACCGCTTCCACGTCGGCGGCGTACTCGAGCCCCGCGACGAACGCGCCTGCGTCGAGCAGCGGGCCGCGCGCGGTCTGCCACCAGCGGTTGCGATGGAGGCAGTAGAGGCGGGCGCCGAGCTCGAGCTCCGCGAAAGCGCGGGCGAGGTTCATGTACGAGAAGACGAGATTCGTCTCGGGCGTCTCGTCCGCGCCGCCGAGCAGCACGGCCTCGGCGCCCTCGCCGACGAGCTCGATCCCCTCCAGGTCGCCGACGAGCGCGTGCATGACGAGCGCAAGCACACGCTTCCCGCGGAGCAGGCGCACGGCGGCGTCGGCGGTCGTCTGAACCTCCGCGTCGTCGAGCTCGATTCCGTGCTTGCGGAGCTCCGCCGCGAGGCCCGCGCGGGATCTCGTCGTCGTGTTCGTCACGAAGCGGAGGCGGTGCCCGGCCTCGCGCAGGCGCCGCACGGCCTGAGCCGCTCCCGGGATGGGATCGCCCGAGACATGCAGGACTCCGTCGACGTCGAGCAAAATCGCCGCCATGGACGGCGAGTCTATTCGCGTCACCCGCTCGGTCGTGCTCCCGCTACGCGAGATCGAGCTGCGCACGTCCCGGTCGAGCGGTCCCGGAGGCCAGCATGCGCAGAAGTCGGAGACGCGCGTCGAGGCGCTGTTCGACGTCGCAGCGTCCTCTGCCCTGTCCGAGGCGCAGAAGCGGCGCGTGCTCGCGAAGGCGGGACCGGTCCTGCGGGCGGTGGCGCAGGACGAGCGGAGCCAGCTGCGCAACCGGGAGCTGGCGACGGAGCGCCTCGTCGCCGCGCTCCGGGAGGCGCTCTACGTCCCGCGGCCGCGGAAGGCGACTGCGCCGTCGAAGGCAGCGCGCGAGCGCCGCCTCGAGGAGAAGAAGCGCCGGTCTCAGGTCAAACGGCTGCGTCGGGCGCCGGAGTAGCCGCCGGACGCTCGACCTCCACGTGCGGCAACCAGGCGAGCCAGCGCGGTAGGTACCAGCTGACGCTGTCGAGGAGGCTCAACGCGCTCGGCAGGACCACCGACCGGATCACCGTCGCGTCGAGGAGCAGCGCGACGCCCACGCCGAAGCCCATCTGCTGGAACATCACCAGCTTCCCGCGCGCGAAGCCCGCGAACACGACGACGATGATCAGCGCAGCGCCGGTGATGATCCGAGCGGTCGAGGCGACGCCGGACGCGACCGCTTCCCGCGTCGATCCGTCGCGGTCGTAGCGCTCTTTGATGCGGCTCATCAGGAACACCTGGTAGTCCATCGACAGGCCGAACAGCACCGAGAACAGGAACAACGGGACCCACGCCTCCACGACGTGGACGTGCTGGAAGCCGAAGAAGCCGGCGCCGACGCCGTGGAGGAACACGAGCGTCAGCAAGCCGTACGCCGCACCGACGGAGAGAAGGTTCAGCAGGATCGAGACGAGGGCGACGACGAGGGAGCGGAAGGCGACGGTCAACACGACGAAGCTGAGCCCGAGCACGAACAGCAGCACCCACGGCGTCGGGCTCGTCACCGCGTCGAAGTAGTCGGCGTTCTCCGCCGTCCTCCCGCCGACGTAGACCTGCGCACCGCTGCCGGCGAAGACACGCGGGATGACGTGCGCGCGGAGATCGCGCACCGCCCTGATCGCCGGTCCCGCGACGGCGTCGCCGCGAACGGGGACGGTGAGGAGCTCGACGTTCGCCGCAGGCGCGGTCCGGATCGCGCCCGGCCCGAACCGCGGGTCACCGGCGAGGCGGCGCCGTAAGGCGACGAGGTCGCGGTGGACGGACGAGCCGCCGCCGACGGCGACGATCTCCGCCGGGTACGGGTTCTGGACAGGGAACTCCCGCTGCATTGCGAGGTAGCCCTGCTTCGACTGCATGCTGTCCGGCAGCGTGCTGACCCCGCTCGCACCGATGTGCATGCCGAAGATCGGCGCCGCCGCCGCGAGCATCGCCGCGACGCTCACTACGAGGCTGAGGGCGGGGCGGCGGAGAACACGCTCGACGATGCCGCGCCAGAGGCGCCCCTCGATCGCGTCCGCACGGCCGAGATTCCGGCCGAGCACCGGCACGCGCAGCGCATCCACCCTGTCGCCGAAGACGCTGAGGAGCGCAGGCAGCAGCGTCAACGCCGCGATGACCGACACGACGCCGACGATGATCGCGCCGGCGGCGAGGCTGCGGAGAATCGTCGTCGGGACGAGCAGCATCCCGAGGAGCGCAACGACGAACGTGCTGCCGCTGAACAGGACCGCGCGACTCGCGGTCGCGCCGGCGTGCGCGATCGCGTCCTCCTTCGCGAGACCGAGCAGGCGCTCTTCGCGATAGCGCGAGACGATGAACAGCGAGTAGTCGATCCCGAGCGCAAGCCCCATGCCGGTGAGCATGTTCACGATGAACACCGAGAGGCTGAACTCGAGCGAGAGCACCGCGACGATGCCGAGCCCGACGAGGATCGACAGGATCGCCAGCACAACCGGCACGAGCCCGGCCACCACCGCTCCGAACACGAGCACGAGCACGATCAGCGCCGCCGGCAGCCCGAAGGCGAGCTCGCCGTTCTCGAGGTCGCGCTGCGACTGCGTGTTGAAGTCGCTGCCGACGCTGTGGTCGCCGGTGATCGCTGCCGAGAAAGGCGACCGGTTCGCGCCCGCCACGACCTTCTCGACCGGCTTCGCCCCCGCGTCGCTGCCGATCCCGAGCTGTATGAGCGCGGCATGGCGGTTGCGCGAGACGAGAGCGGCATCGCCGTCGAGGTAGCTCCTCGCGTTGAACACGTCGCCGGTCGCACGGGCCTCGCCGACGAGGCGCGCGACGAACGCGCGGAACTGCGGCGCGTCGACCGCGAACCGGCTCGAGCTGACGACCACGACGTCGGTCACCTCGTGCTTCAGGTCTGCAGGCGTCGGCGGGAATGCTCTGTCGATGGCGGCCGCAGCCTTGCGCGACTCCGGCGAGCCGACGACGTGCGCATTCGACGTGAGACCGTGGAGCGACGTCGCGACGAGGACGAGCGCGGCGAGCACGGCGATTCCCCATGCCGCGAGCGTCCGCCGAGGCCGCGCGGCGCAGGCGCGGGCGAGGCGCTCGGTCGTCCCCCTGTCGTTCATCCGGCAACTCCTATAGTCTGATTCGGATCGTCCGGAGCGTACGTTATAGTGGCCGGCCGTGTCAAATCCTCCCCTCACCCCCGTGTCGTACGTCGTGCTGGGGCTGGTCGCCGAGGGCGCGACGACGTCGTACGACATGAAGCAGAAGGTCGCGGGCTCGGTTGGCTACTTCTGGAACTTCCCCCACTCCCAGCTCTATGCGGAGCCGTCGAGGCTCGTCGAGCTCGGGCTCCTCGCCGAGGAGCAAGAGCCGGGCGGCCGGCGGCGGCGCACGTACACGATCACCGAGGCGGGGCGGAGCGCCCTGCAGGACTGGCTTCGCCGGCCGACGAGCGAACCGACACAGATCCGGGACACGGGCCTGCTGAAGCTCTTCTTCGGGGAGGTGCTGAGCCCCGGCGAGATCGTTGCGCTCGCCCGGGCGCAGGAGGCGGCGCACCGAGCCCGGCTCGCGGCGTACGAGACGATCGAGCACGGAATCGAGAAACCGCGGCACGCGGCCACGCTCCGGGCGGGTCTGCTGTTCGAGCGGATGTTCGCCGAGTTCTGGCGGGAGATCGCTACTCGACCGTGACGGTCTTCGCGAGGTTGCGCGGCTGGTCGACGTTCAGGCCGCGCAGCCGCGCGATCCGGTAGGCGAGCAGCTGCAACGGCACGACGGCGAGCGCCGCCTGGATGAACGCCGGCGTGCGCGGCACGTAGATGACGTCGTCGGCGTGGTGCTGGATGTCCTCGTTGCCTTCGGTCGCGATCGCGATCACGTGCGCGCCCCGCGCGCGCGTCTCCTGGATGTTGGAGACGATCTTGTCGTAGACGTGGATGTTCGTCGCGACGACGACGACCGGCGTTCCCTCCTCGAGCAGCGCGATGGGGCCGTGCTTCATCTCGCCGGCCGAGTATGCGTCCGTCGGGATGTACGAGATCTCCTTCAGCTTGAGCGCGCCCTCGAGTGCGACCGGCAGGCCGATGTGGCGACCGAGGTAGAGGAAGAACTGCTTCTCGTAGAAACGCTGCGCGATGTCGTCGATCCGGTGGCGCCCCTTGTCGACGTCATTCAGGAAGTCCTGGATGCGATCCGGAAGCTCGTGCAGCCGGTCGAGGATGAAGTCGATCTCGTCCGGCGGCAGCGTCCGGCGGATCTGCGCGAGCTTGAGCGCGATCAGCGACAGCAGCGCCACCTGCGCGGTGAACGTCTTCGACGCCGCGACGCCGACCTCGAGACCGCAGCGCGTGTAGATCGAGGACTCCGCCTCGCGGGTGATCTGCGTCCCCATGAGGTTCGTGATCGCGAGCGTCCGCGCGCCCTTCTCGCGCGCGAGCTTCACCGCGTTGACCGTGTCGCGCGTCTCGCCCGACTGCGAGATTCCGATCACGAGCGTGTCCTTCGACAGGACCGGGTTGCGGTAGATCCATTCGCTCGCGATGTCGGGCTCGACGGGGACGCGGGCCCACTCCTCGATGATGTATCGCCCGACGACGCCGGCGTGATACGCCGTCCCGCACGCGACGATGACGATGCGGCGGAGGTTCTGGATCTCCATCTCGCTCATGCCCAGCGCTTCGAGCACGAGGTTGTGGCCGCGCACGCGATCGCCAATCGTCTCGCGCACCGCCTCCGGCTGCTCGTAGATCTCCTTGAGCATGAAGGTCTCGTAACCGCCCTTCTCCGCGACCTCCTGGTCGTACGCGACGTCCTCGGCTTCACGCTGCACCTCGGCGCCGTCGACGAAGAAGCGCGGCCCGGCGGGCGTGAGCTCGATCACCTCGCCGTCGACGGGGAAGTACGCGCGGCGCGTCTCCGAGAGGAACGCAGCGACCGACGAGGCGATGAACATCTCGCCGTCGCCGATCCCGACGACGAGCGGCGTCTGGCAGCGGACGCCGGCGAGCAGGTCGGGATGGTCGTGATGGATGGCGACGATCGAGAAGTGGCCCTCGAGCTGCGGGTAGACGCGCATGAGCGCCTCGGTGAGGTCTCCGTCGTACTCGCGCTCGAGCAGGTGCACGACCACCTCGGCGTCCGTCTCCGAGCTGAACCTGTGCCCCTCGGCCTGCAGCTGCTCCTTCAGCTCACGGTAGTTCTCCACGATGCCGTTGAGGACGATCGCGAGCTTCGAGTCGTCGCAGCCCGTCAGCGGATGCGCGTTCTGCTCGGTGACGCCGCCGTGCGTCGCCCAGCGCGTGTGTCCGAGACCGTGCCGCGCCTTCGATCCATTCGGACCCGCCGCGGCGACGAGGTTCTGCAGATTGCCGACCGCACGGACGTAGTCGAGCCGATCCGCCTCGCGCAGCGCGATGCCCGCGGAGTCGTATCCGCGGTACTCGAGGCGCTTGAGCCCCTGGAGCAGGAGCGGCTTCGCCTCACGCTCTCCGACGTATCCGATGATCCCGCACATAAGTCGCTGGAAATAGAACGAGCCCGGCTGTCAGACCGGTCCGCGGCGCTGCAGAACGGTCAGCCGAGCTCTTCTCGAACGAGCTGGGCGATCCTACCACAGAGGGCCTCGGACTCCTCCTTCGTCGGCGCCTCCACGAGCACGCGCACGACCGGCTCCGTGCCGGACGGACGCACGAGAACACGCCCGTTGCCGTCGAGCTCCTCGTTCACGCGCCCCACCGCATCGAGCAGCGACTGTGGGAGCTCGCCGCGCGTCGCACGCGGCACGTTGACCTTCGCCTGCGGATAGCGCTCCATCCGCGAGGCAGCCGCGGCGAGCGACTTCCCGCGCACCGCGCCGCAGAGAAGCAGCGCGGCGGCAAGCCCGTCGCCGGTGACGTGGTCGCGCAGGCAGATGATGTGCCCCGACTGCTCACCGCCCAGCATGCCGCCTTCGCGGTAGAGCGCCTCGAGGACGTAGCGGTCGCCGACGTCGGTCGTGACGACGCGCACGCCGTGCTGCTCCATCAGGCGATGGAAGCCGAGGTTCGTCATCGTCGTCACGGCGACGAGGTCGACGCCGAGCTCGAGCGCGAGGATGGCGACGATCTGATCACCGTCCACGACCTCGCCCGCGTCGTCGACCGCGAGCATGCGGTCGCCGTCGCCGTCGAACGCGACGCCGAGATCGAAGCCGCCGCGACGCACGACGTCCTGCAACGCGGCGAGATCCGTCGCGCCGCAGCCGACGTTGATGTTCTCGCCGTTCGGGAGGTCGCCGATCGCCTCCACCTGCGCGCCGAGCTTCGCGAACGCGCGCGGGGCAATGCCGGCGTACGCGCCGTTCGCGCAGTCGACGGCGATGCTCATCCCGGAGAGATCGGTGCCGAAGCGCTCGAGCACGTGGTCGAGATAGCTGTCGACGGCGACGTCGACGCGGTCGATCTCGCCTCCGCCCGGCGCCGGCGCGTCGAGCAGCGCCTCGATCTCCTCCTCGATCGCGTCGCTCAGCTTGCGGCCGTCGCGGTCGAAGAACTTCACGCCGTTGTACTCGGGCGGGTTGTGCGAAGCGGAGATGACGACGCCGAGGTCGAGCCGGAGCAATGCGACGGCGGGCGTCGGGACGACGCCCGCGAGGACGGCGACGCCGCCCGCGGACGCGACCCCGCGCGCGAACGCCTCCTCGAGCTCCACGCCCGAGGCGCGCGTGTCGCGGCCGACGAAGACGCGTCCGCCGCCGCACCACAGCGCCGACGCCTTCCCGAGCCGCTCGACGAGGTCGACGGTGACGAACTCGCCCACGATCCCGCGCACACCGTCCGTGCCGAAGAAGGACCGTGCCACGGCGGCGGACTCTAGCGACGTCATCCGGTGCATGGCATGCCCTGCAGGCAGGGCCGCTGAAACGTGCTCAGCGCTTGGAGAACTGCGGCGCCTTGCGCGCCTTGTGCAGGCCGGCCTTCTTGCGCTCGACCTGGCGTGCGTCGCGCGTGAGATAGCCCTCACGCTTCAGTGGGACGCGCAGCTCCGGGTTCGCCTCGACGAGCGCGCGGGCGATGCCGTGCCGCACCGCGCCCGCCTGGCCGGAGAGACCGCCGCCGTGCACGCGAACGCGCAGGTCGTACGTGCCCTCGAGGCCCGCCGTGCGCAGCGGCGCGGTGGCGAGCGAACGCCACACCGACCGCGGGAAGTACTCGTCGATCGTGCGCCCGTTCACCCAGGTGGCGCCGTCGCCGGGTCGCAGGATGACGCGCGCGACCGACGTCTTGCGCTTTCCGGTGCCACGGTACTGCGCGATCTGGGACAACTCAGCTCTCCAATTCCAAAGGACGCGGGTTCTGCGGGCCGTGCGGGTGCTCGGGCCCGGCGTAGATCTTCAGCTTCGTTATCTGCTGCCGCGCGAGACGGTTCTTCGGGAGCATCCCCTTCACGGCCGTGCGCAGCACCTCGGTCGGACGCCGGTCGAGCTGCTCGCGGAGCGTCCGCTGCTTCAGCCCGCCCGGATAGCCGGAATGCCGGTAGTAGATCTTCTGGTCGAGCTTGTTGCCCGTGACCGCGATCTTCTCCGCGTTGACGACCACGACGAAGTCGCCCGTGTCGACGTGCGGGGTGTACTGCGGCTTCCGCTTGCCGCGGAGCGTGTCGGCGATCTGGGTCGCGAGCCGCCCGAGGGTCTTTCCCTCGGCGTCCACGAGGTACCACTCGCGCGTGATGTCTCCCGGTTTGGCTGAATACGTCTTCATGAGAAAGCGGCGCGGATGCCGCGCCGGGGCGGGATTGTAGCGAAAGCCGCCCGAATACCCTCGGAAAACGCGCTGCCGCCGCCGTGGGCCGGATGGCGCAGATAGGGGGCATCGAGCACCTCGGCGGCGAGCCTGCCGACGGCGAGCACCCGCCGGCCGCGGGTCAGCTCGGCGAGGAACGGGCGCGACGCAGCCACCTCGGCCCGCGTGGGGCGGCGGTTCGACCACTCCGTGCCCGGATGCGTCGGGACGACGTTCCAGAGGAGGACGGCCTCCTCGAGCCCGAGCTCGGCGAGGACGCGGTGGACGATCGTCGCGGTCGCCTCGGCCGGGCCGTTCCCGCTCAGCTGGCGCTCCGAGGTGAAGGGCACGCCGCTCACGCGCGCGCCGCGGTAGCCCGGCGCCTCCCCCACGAGGATCGTCTCGGCCCCGGCCCGCGCGGCGAGATGCGACGACAGCCGGGCACGGCGGAGCTCCGAGGCCGCGTACTGGTTGAACGTCGTCCCGATGCGCGCGGCGGCGAGCCGCTCTACGAGGCCCAGGTGTTCCAGCGGACGACCTCTTCGAGGGCCCGCCGGCGCTGCGTCGCCCGGCTCGACCGCTCGCTCCAGGCCGGGTCGGGCGCGCCGCGGCCGATGGTGACGCCGGCGACGATGCGCAGCTCGTCCGGGATGCCGAGAAGGGCGCGCCACGCCGGATCCTGCTCGACGGGAACGCCGTACACGCCCGCCGACAGCCCCTCGTCGATCGCCGCGAGGAGCACGAGCATGAGCGTCGCTCCCGCGTCGACGTACCAGAACGGCACCGGCCACTCGATCTCCTCGCCCTCCTGGAGCTTGTCGTCGCGACGATAGCGCTCGTGGTAGTCGGCCTCGCGGGTGAGGACGAGGACGTGGACGGGCGCGCTCGGGAACCACGGCTCGAGCCCCTCCTCCTCGTGCGCGCCGGCGAGGTCGGCGAGCTGCCCGATCAGCGAGGCGTCGTCGACGACGAGAAGCCGCTGGCCCTGGCTGAAACCGGCGCTCGGCGCGCGGCGGACGGTCGCCGCGATCCGCTCGAGCGTCTCGCGCGGGACGGGCTCGCCCGTGTAGTGCCTGACCATGCGGCGCCGCCGCAGGATGTCCCGGAGATCCATGGACCTAACGGTATGCGATGAACTCGAGGAGCGAGCCGTCCGGGTCGCGGAAGTACACGCTCGCCCCCGCCCCACGGCCGCCGATGCGCTCGACGGGGCCGAGCTCGACCTCGACCCCGTGCGCGAGCAGATGGGCGATCGCGCTTTCGGAAGTCCCCTCCCAGACGAAGCAGAGATCGCTGTTGCCCGGATGCACGGGGTCGTATGCGCGCGGCACCGGGCTCGAGCCGGGACCGTGCACGTTCAGCTGCTGCCCGTCCGCGAGCCGGTAGCCGTAGCGGCCGCGGGAGATCTCGACCACCTCTGCACCGAGCACGTCGGCGTAGAAGCGGTTCGAGCGCTCCCAGTCGCTGACCGCGATCACGACGTGGTCGAGACGCACCACCATCGACCGAGCATAAGTCACGGACGGAGCGGCGCTAGCTGCGGGTAGAGCTCGCGGAAGCGCGCATACCCGTCCGCGTAGACGTCGACCCACTCCGCGACGGGGTCGACCGTCTCGCGGACGCGCACGCACGCCTCCACCGCCTCGTGCACGTCGGCGAACGTGCCCGCCGCGACGCCGCCGAGCAGCGCGGCGCCGTACGCGGCGCCCTCCTCGACCGCGGTTCGCTCGAGCGGGAGGCGAAGGACGGAGGCGACGACGCGCGTCCAGAGGGCGCTGCGCGCGCCGCCGCCGGAGATGCGGCCGACGTCGGCGACGACGTCCATGCTGCGAAGGAGCTCGAGCGAGTCGCGCAGGCCGTACGCGACGCCCTCGAGCACGGCGCGCACGAGCGCGCCGCGGTCGTGCCGCAGCGAGAGCCCCGTGAACGCCGCGCGCACGTCGGGGTCGGCGTGCGGCGTCCGCTCGCCCGAGAGGTACGGCGCGAAGAAGGCACCCTCGACACCGGCCGGCCACGACTCCGCTTCCGCGAGCAGGTCGTCGTAGGGCGCGTCGAGGAGGTCGCGGATCCAGGCGAGCGAGCCGGCGGCCGAGAGCATCACGCCCATCGCGTGCCATTCGCCCGGCACGGCGTGGCAGAACGCGTGCGCGCTTCCCGTCGCGTCGTGCGCGAACGCCGGCAGCGCGGCGAAGACGACACCCGAGGTGCCGAGCACGATCGAGAGCGGCCCCGGACGGTCGACGCCGACGCCGACCGCGCCCGCCGCCTGGTCGCCGGCTCCCGCCGCGACCGGGATGCCGGCCGCCGTCGCCCCGGCCTTCTCCGGCGACTCGAGGAGCGGCGGCAGCCACGCGCGGTCGAGCTCGAGCGCATCGAGCACCTCGTCGCTCCAGCGCCGCGCGCCGACGTCGAGGAGCAGCGTGCCCGATGCGTCGGCGACGTCCATCGCGTACTCGCCGGTGAGCCGCAGACGCACGTAGTCCTTCGGCAGGAGAACGTGTGCGATGCGGGCGTACACCTCCGGCTCGTGCTCGCGCACCCAGAGCAGCTTCGGCGCCGTGAAGCCCGGCAGCGCACGGTTGCCCGTGAGCTCGATGAGGCGCTCGAAGCCGACGCGCTCCTCGATCTCCGCACATTGCCGGCCGGTGCGCTGGTCGTTCCAGAGGATCGCCGGGCGCAGCACCTTCCCGGCGGCGTCGAGGCAGACGAGCCCGTGCATCTGCCCCGACAGCCCGATGCCCTCGGCGTTCCCGCCGACCTCTGCGAGCGCGCTCTCCGCGGCGCGCACCCAGTCGTCGGGGTCCTGCTCGGACCATCCGGGTCGAGGCGTCGAGAGCGGATACTCCCGCTCGACCCGCTCGAGCACGTCGCCCGTCGGCGAGACCGCGAGCGCCTTGACCGCGGTCGTCCCGACGTCGAGCCCGACGAGCGTCACCTCGGCACACCTTCCAGTCCGGCGAGCGCGAGCGTCTCCGCCGCTCCCCTGACGCCCTCGAATGCTCCGACCGCGGTCGTCGCGAGCGCTCCCGCTGCGCACGCGAAGCGCGCCGCCTCCTCGAGCGGGCGCCCGTCGAGGAGCGCGGACAGGAGCCCGGCCGCGAACGCGTCGCCGGCGCCCGTCCCGTCGACCGCGCGCACGAGCGGCGCGCGAACGCGCCCCTCGAACTCCTCGCCGGCGACCCAGCAGCCGTCGGCGCCCATCTTCACCGCGACCGTCGCCACCCCGCGGCGGCGGAACCACGAGGCGGCCGCGCCCGGATCCTCCTCACCGGAGATCTCCCGCGCCTCCGCAAGGCTCGGCATCGCGAGGTCGAGGTGCGGCAGCGACGGCTCGACCCGCGACCAGCGGCCGCTGGCGTCCCAGACGGTGTCGAGGCTCGTCATCAGACCGCGCCGCCGCGCTTCGGCGAGCAGCTCCGCAGCCGGCTCGCCGTCGAGCTCCTCGAGGACGAGCGCGCCGGCGACGTGAAGACATGCGGCCTCGTCGAGCAGCGTGAGGTCGATCTCGTCGCGACGGACACAGGCGTTCGCACCCGGCGTGTGGAGGAACGTCCGCTCGCCGCCGCTCGAGACGAGGACGACGCTCGCCGACGTCGGAACGGACGGATCGCGGATCACGCCACGGCGGCCGATGCCGCGCTCGTCCAGCAGCCGGAGCAGGAAGTCGCCGAAGGGATCGGCGCCGACCTTGCCGGCGACGGACGAGGGCGTCCCGAGCCGCGAGAGCGCGCTCGCCGTGTTGAGCGCGCACCCGCCGCCGCGCAGCACGACCTCGTCGACGAGGCCGAGCGATCCCCACGGCACCGCGTCGACCGGGCGTGCGAGCGCATCCGCCACGAGGATGCCGAGGCAGAGCACCGAGCCGTTCCCGCGAAACGCCATATGGGTCTATTAGACCGCGTTTCACCCGCCGGCCGGGACTCGGGTAGGCCGCAGGCCTATCCGCGAGGACGCCGATGAGGCGCGGCGCCGGGCGGCCCAGGATCCGGGGGAGACCGCATGAACCCGTACATCGCCGGCATCGCCCTCGTGCTCGCGGGCGTGACGCTCGTCATCTTCCTGTTCTTCGGGCGGCCACGGTCGCGCTGAGCGGAGCTATTCCCACTCGATGGTCGCGGGCGGCTTCGAGGTGACGTCGAGCACGACGCGGTTCACACCGGGGATCTCGTTCACGATTCGGCTCGAGATCGTCTCGAGCAGGTCGTACGGCAACCGTGCCCAGTCGGCGGTCATCGCGTCGTCGCTCGTCACCGCGCGCAGCACGACGGGATAGCCGTACGTGCGCTCGTCGCCCTGGACGCCGACGGAGCGGATCGCAGGCAGCACGGCGAACGACTGCCAGAGCTCGCGGTAGAGGCCGGCGCGCCGCACCTCCTCCTGGAGGATCGCGTCCGCGTCGCGCAGGATGGCGAGCCGCTCGGCGGTGACGTCTCCGATGATGCGGATCGCGAGGCCAGGGCCGGGGAACGGCTGCCGCCAGACCATCCGCTCCGGCATGCCGAGCTCCTCGCCGACACGGCGCACCTCGTCCTTGAACAGCAGCCGCAGCGGCTCGACGAGGCGCATCTTCATGTCGTCCGGAAGGCCGCCGACGTTGTGGTGCGACTTGATCGTCGCGGCGACGCCCTCGGTGCCGCCCGACTCGATGACGTCGCTGTACAGCGTCCCCTGCACGAGCCACTGGACGTTGCCGAGCTTCCGCGCTTCCTCCTCGAAGACGCGGATGAACTCGCGGCCGATGATCTTGCGCTTCTGCTCCGGCTCCTCGACGCCGGCGAGCAGCTCGAGGAACCGGTCCTGCGCCTGCACGTGGACGAGCGGAACGTGGAAGTGCTGGCCGAAGGTCTCGACGACCTGCTCCGCCTCGTCCTTGCGCAGCAGTCCGTGGTCGACGAACACGCACGTCAGCTGGTCGCCCACCGCCTTGTGCACGAGCAGCGCGGCGACCGCGGAGTCGACGCCGCCGGAGAGCGCGCACAGCACGCGGTCCGAGCCGACCTGCGCGCGGATGCGCTCGACCTGCTCCTCGATGACGGCGGCGGGCGTCCACGCGGGCGGCGCCTCGGCCACCTCGTACAGGAAGTTCTTGAGCAGCTCCATCCCGTGCGGCGTGTGCACGACCTCGGGATGGAACTGGACGCCGTACAGCGCCCGCGTGCGGTCCTCGAACGCCGCGATCGGCGCCGACTCGGAGCTCGCCGTCGTCTCCGCTCCTTCGGGCGGCGCGACGACGAGGTCGCGGTGGCTCATCCACACGGTCTGCTCGTCGGCGAGGCCCGTGAAGAGCGCGCCGTGCGCGCGGCGGATCGACGTCTTCCCGAACTCGGAGACACCCGTGCGGTCGACGCGCCCGCCGAGGTCCTGCGCCATGAGCTGCATGCCGTAGCAGATCCCGAGCGTCGGGATGCCGAGCTCGAAGATGCGCGGGTCGACGCGCGGCGCGTGCTCCGCGTACACGGACGCGGGCCCGCCGCTGAGGATGAGCGCGTACGGGTTGCGCGCGCGCACCGCCTCGGGCGAGATCGTGTGCCCGACGAGCTCCGAGTAGACGCGGCACTCGCGCACGCGGCGCGCGATCAGCTGGGAGTACTGCCCGCCGAGGTCGACCACCAGCACCGGCCGGTCCTCGGCGGCCGGGAACTGGAGAACGTTCGACGGCTCAGCGGCGATAGTTCGGCGCCTCTTTCGTGATCGTCACGTCGTGGGGGTGCGACTCGCGCAGCCCGGCGCCCGTGATGCGCACGAAGCGCGCGCTCTTCATGTCCTCGACCGTCGCCGCGCCGCAGTAGCCCATCGCCTGCCGGACGCCGCCGACGAGCTGGTGGACGATCGGCGCGAGCGGGCCCTTGTACGGGACGCGCCCCTCGATCCCCTCGGGCACGAGCTTGTCGACGTCCTCGACGTCGTTCTGGAAGTACCGGTCCTTCGAATAGCCGCGCGCCTTCATCGCGCCGAGGGAGCCCATGCCGCGGTACTCCTTGAAGCGCTCGCCCTGATGGACGATCACTTCGCCGGGCGCCTCGTCGGTGCCGGCGAACATCGAGCCGAGCATGACCGTGTCGGCGCCGGCGGCGAGCGCCTTCGCGATGTCGCCGGACGAGGTGATGCCGCCGTCGCCGATCACCGGGACGCCGACCGACTGGGCGGCTTCGTAGATCGCCGTCACCTGCGGCACGCCCACGCCGGCGACGACGCGCGTCGTACAGATGGACCCTGGCCCGACTCCGAGCTTCACCGCGTCCGCGCCTGCGTCGACGAGCGCCTGCGCCGCCTCGCCGGTCGCGATGTTCCCAGCGACGACCTCGACCGAGACGGCGTCCTTCACCTTGCGCACCATCTCGATCACGCCGAGCGAGTGGCCGTGTGCGGTGTCGACGACGAGAAGGTCGGCGCCTGCGGCGGCGAGGGCCTGCGCGCGCTCGAGCGCGTCGGGGCCGACGCCGACCGCCGCGCCCACGCGCAGCCGGCCGCGGTCGTCCTTCGTCGCGTTCGGGAACTGCACCTTCTTCTGGATGTCCTTGACGGTGATGAGCCCGCGCAGGCGGCCGTCGGCGTCGACGACGGGAAGCTTCTCGATCTTGTGACGATGGAGGATCTCCTCCGCCTCGGCGAGTGTCGTCCCGATGGGGGCGGTGACGAGGTTGCGCTCGGTCATGAGCGCCGAAACCGGCTGCACGAGGTCGTCCTCGAAGCGCAGGTCGCGGTTGGTCAAGATGCCGACCAGCACGCCGGCGGCGTCGGTGATCGGGACGCCCGAGACCTTGTAGTGCGCCATCAGCTCGACCGCCTCGCGCACGAGCGCGTCCGGGGGGAGTGTCACCGGCTCGACGATCATCCCGGCCTCGGAGCGCTTCACCTTGTCGACCTCGGCCACCTGCTCCTCGATCGAGAGGTTGCGATGGACGATGCCGATCCCTCCCTCGCGGGCGAGCGCGATGGCGAGCCGGGCCTCGGTGACGGTGTCCATGGCCGCGGAGACGAGCGGGATGCTGAGCTCGATCGAGCGCGTCAGCCGCGTACGCGTCGAGACGTCGTTCGGGAGCACGGCCGACTCGGCCGGGACGAGCAGGACGTCGTCGAAGGTGAGCCCTTCCCTCGCGAACTTCCGGTCCAGGTCGAGCAGCCGCTGCAGCTCGTCCGGACGGAGATCGACGCTCAAGGGATGCCCAGAGTACCAACCTGCGCGGACGCTCCCCGGGGCCGCCGGAGCCGGCTCCCGCTAACGCCTCCCTAACACCCGGGGGATACCGTGCGGTCGATGCGCATGTTGCTCGGCGCGCTCGCTTTTGCGGCCTCGATCGTGCACGTATCCGCGCACGCGGGAGCGGTGCAGACGCTCTACACGAGCCCGGCGCATCAGCGCATCCAGGCGTTCGCCCAGGACGGCGACCTGCTCGCCTGGTTCGAGCCGAGCACGAAGAAGTGCAACTCCGTGTGGGTCTGGCAGCTGGGCAGCGCGAAGGTGAAGCTGCCGGCGCAGGGAGCCAAGTCCCACAACGTGACGTGCCGCTGGCAGGTGCCTGCGGGCTCGCCGGTCGGGCTCGCGCTCGCGAACAACGGCGGCCGCCCGGCCGCCCTCTGGACGCTGCGCGAGTCGGCGTCGCAGGCGATCCGGTTCGACTACGTCCTCGGAGCGACGCTCGCCAACGAGAACGAGCGTCGATTCGAACAGGTCGCGCACGCGACGCACGGGGCGGGTCTCTGGCTCGGCGGCGTCGCAGGCAACGACGGCTCGCTCGTCTACTCCGTCATCAAGGTCGCATACCACGATCAGGTCGCATGCCTCTCGGCGCCGAAGTCGGCCCACGCCTGCGAGCTCGAGGTCACGGGCGGCGGGGTCTATCGCGTCGTCGGGCGCAAGCCGCCCGCACCGGTGAAGGGCGGCGCGCCTGCCGTCGCGCTGGCGGTCTCCGGCGGCGACGTCGCCTACGTGCCGGCTGCGGAGACTGCGACCGCAGACGGCCGGCCGCTCGCATCGGCAGACATCCCCGTCGAGATCCGCGACGTCGCGACCGGGTCCCTCGTCGCGAGCGTGACGCCGAGCGGGACGCCCATCGCCGTCGGCCTGTCTCCCGCCGTCCTCGCGCTCCTGGGCCGGACGAGCGCGGGCGAGGTCGTGCTGTCCTGGTACGACACCGCCACCGGCAAGCTGCTCCACTCGCTCCCCGTCAAGAGCACGGCGTCCCCCGAGATCGGCGTGGGAACGACGGCCATCGTCTACCGCGTCGGCCGCGAGATCAAGACGGTCGACATGCGCACGCTGCACGTCCGGACGATCACGACGGCTGCGTCGTCGCCGATCGGCCTCTCGATCGCGGGCGACCGGATCGCCTGGGCCGAGAACGTCGACGGGCGCGGGCGCATCCGCGCCGTGACGATCGGTTGAAAGTGCTGCGCACTTTCAACCGGTGAAGGGTCGTGCTGCGCGTACGGTGGCGGGCTTCGCCCGTCTCCGCACGCTGAGTCCGGCCTCCACGAACGCTTCGCGTTCGCTCCGGCGCTTTGTCGTACGCGTTTTCGGCGAACGGTCTAGAGCTAGCTCGGGACCGGGGCGAGCTCTTCGAGCTGGACGCCGGCGGCCAGGCGGCTCGCTTCGCGCGGTTCGAACCGGCCGGCGCCGACCTCGAGAACAGACGCGGCGGCGCACCCGACCGCGCTCCGCAGCGCGTCGTCGAGCGGCTGCGCGTTGAAGAGCGCCGCGAGGAAGCCGGCGAGCAGGACGTCTCCCGCACCGACCGACGCGACCGGCTCGATGCGCTCGATCGACGCGCGGAAGCGCCGTACGTTGCGCTCCTCGCGGAGGAGCGCGAAGCACGACGTCTCCTGCGTGATGAGCACGTTGCGGGCGCCGAGGTCGGCAATCGTGTCGAGTGCCATGAGGAAGTCCGCGTCGTCGGAGAACTCCTGCCCGACGAGCCCCTCGGCCTCGCGCTGGTTCGGGGAGACGAGGAACGGCTCGGCCTCGACGCCGACGCGGAGCGGCTCGCCCTCGCAGTCGAGGACCGACTGGATACCGCGTCGGTTGAGGTCGCGGATCGCCTCGGCGTAGAAATCGTCCTCGACGTCGCGCGGCAGTGAGCCGGAGAACACGACGAATGTCGCCATGCGCGAGAGGTAGCGCAGCTTGTCGAGCAGCATCTCGAGCTCTTCGGGGCGAACCGCAGGGCCCCACTCGTAGATCTCGGTGAGCGATCCGCCCGTCGGATCGACGACCGCCGTCGACGTGCGCGACTCGTCGGATATGCGCACGAAGTCGTTGAGCAGCGCCTCGATGCCGAGCTCCTCGACGATGCGCTCACCCGTACGTCCGCCCGCGAGGCCCGTTGCGATCACCGGCGTCTCGAGCCGCTTCAGCGCGCGGGCGACGTTGATCCCCTTGCCGCCGGCCGACGTGAAGCTCGCGCTCGCGCGATGCCGGTGCCCGAGCTGCATGTTCGGCACGGTGAGCGTGCGGTCGATGGCCGCGTTCAGGGTGACGGTCACTATCACAGGAGCCCCCAGAGGTCGTGCGCGGTTCGGGTCGCATACCAGCGTAGTCGCCCGGCCACCCCCGGGCGCCGGACGGAGCGGGCGGCGAGGAGCGGCCTCGAGCCGAGGAGCTGCTCGCCCGACCACACCTCGACGCGGCCGATCACCTGGCCACGCCGCACGGGCAGGCCGACCGCGGACGGCGCGACCACCCGCTCGACGACCGGGCGGCCGGTGCGGACGACGCGGACGAGGGGCCGCGGCGCAACGAGCGGAAGCGCCGAGCGCCCGTACGGCAGCGCGACGTCGACGACGGGCGTCCGCCCGACGAGCGTGAGCGTCTTGTAGCGCGACACTCCCCACGCGAGCAGGCGGTCGAGGTCGGCGTTGCGCTGCGCGCGCGTCGGGCTGCCGAGGATGACGACGTAGATCGTGTAACCCTGCCGCCGCGCCGCGGCGACCTCGCACCAGCCGGCTTTCGACGTGTGGCCGGTCTTGACGCCGATGAGGCCCGGGAAGACGCCGAGCAGGTCGTTCCACGTGTGCACCGGGATCGTCCCGTCGGCGATCGTGTCCTCGCGCTTGCGCACGATCGAGCGTACGACCGGCGAATGCATCGCGACCTGCGCGAGGACGGCGACGTCGTGTGCGCTCGACAGGTGCCCCGGCGCGTCGAGCCCGTCCGGGCGCACGAAATACGTGTCGTGCAGGCCGAGCTTCTGCGCCTCGGTGTTCATCCAGTCGATGAAGAGCGGGACGTCGTCGTCGGACGCTGCGGACGCGAGCGCGTCGGCGGCGTCGTTCGCGCTCTGGATGAGCGCACCCTCGAGCAGGTCGTGCACGCTCAAGGTCTCTCCCGCACGGAGCGGGATGTGCGAGCCGCCCACGTGCGTCGCCGACTTGCTCACCTCGACCTCGTCGTCGGGCTTCAGGTGCTGGAGCGCGACGACGACCGTCATGAGCTTCGTGATGCTCGCGATCGGAAGCCGTTCGTGCGCATTCTCCGAGGCGAGGACGGTGCCGTCGGTCGCGTTGACGACGACGAATGCACGCGCATCCGGGTGCGGCGGCGCGGCGCGGGCGGCTCCGGCGACCACCAGCGCGACGGCGAGGACCAGCAACCCCCGGCGCATTTCGCCGCGAAGCCTAGTGGACGCGGATCTTCTGGCCGACGCGTAGCGAGGTCGTGCTCACGCCGGGGTTGAGCCGCTCGAGAGCGGCGACGGTCGTGTGGGCGCGCACGGCGATCGACGAGAAGCTGTCGCCGTGCTCGACGCGCACGTACCGCAGCGCCGAGGCCGGCCTTTTCGGATGGACACGCGGCTGTGGCGCGACCGTCGTCACCGCGGGCGGCTTCGCCGGATGGCTCTGCAGGCCGTAGTGGATCCCGAGCACGGCGGCGGTGACCGCGAGCAGGAGCGCCCCCGGTGCCGCGTACCGGCTCACCAGCCCGCGGCGGCCCAGACCTCGTGCGCCAGATGCGCCGCTGCGCCGCCGGCGGCTGCGCGCCAGTCGTCGTCCGTGCCGCGGTAGGCGTAGATGATCGACCGCGACGCGGAGACGAGCGCGCTCGCGGGCCCGCTCGTGAAGGCGGCGGCGACGTCGGCCGGCGTGCCTCCTTGCGCACCGACGCCGGGAAGGAGCATGACCGCCTGGGGCAGGATCCGCCGAGCCTCGGCCACCTCGCGGGGGAACGTCGCGCCGACGACGGCGCCGACCGCGGACAGGCCGCGCTCGCCGACGAGATCCTCGCCCCACTCCTGCACGAGCCCGGCGACGTGCTGCCACAGCAGCGTCCCGTCCGAGAGCCGGACGTCCTGCACGTCGGCGCCGCCGGCGTTCGACGTCTTCACGAGGCAGAAGATGCCGGCACCGTCGCGACGGCATGCCGCGAGGAACGGCTCCATCGCGTCGCGGCCGAGATACGGGTTGACGGTGATCGCGTCGGCGAGCGCAGGCGCATCGGCTCGCGGCTCGACGAACGCACTCGCGTACGCACGCGCGGTGGAGCCGATGTCGCCGCGCTTCGCGTCGGCGATGACGAGCAGCTCCGCCGCCCGTGCGTACTCGCACACTTCCTCGAGCGCACGGAAGCCGTCCGAGCCGAGCGCCTCGAAGAACGCGGACTGCGGCTTGACCGCCACGGCGTACGGAGCGACGGCGTCGATGATGCCGCAGCAGAAGCGCGCACACGCGGCCGCGGCGTGGTCACGGCCGAGGACAGCCTCGCCGCGGAGCTCGACCGGCAGCTGGTCCGGAACGGGATCGAGGCCGACGACGATCTGGCTTCGCTTCCGCTCGACCGCCTCGGAGACGCGGTCGGCGAAGTGCGTCACGGCGACTCGGGCCACGCGTCCAATCTACTTCCCGCTCCGGAAAGCGCGAGGGGCCGCAGGTGCGGCCCCTCGTCGATCCTCGGAGGAGACGGCGCCGCGGTCTGCGCTACCCGCCCTTGACGGCGGACTTGAGTGCGCTGCCGGCGGAGAACTTCGGAACGCGTGCGGCCGGGATGTGCACCTTCTCCGTCGGATTGCGCGGATTGACGCCGGTGCGGGCGGCGCGCTGCGCGCTCGAGAACTTGCCGAAACCGGTGAAGGACACTTCGCCGCCGCTCTTCAGCGTGTCCGTGATCGCGTCGAGAAACGCATCGACCGCCTTGCCCGCGTCGCGGGCCGTCAGCTGGCTCCGCCTCGCCACCTCGTTGACAAACTCCTGCTTGGTCACGTGCCTCTCCTCCTATCGTTGATCGTCACGGGCCGAAATGACCCTACCAGGGGTACCGGATGCGCTCAACCATGCGGTTTTGCGGGGCTTTTGAGGCCCGCGAGGAGCTCCCCGGCCCGAAAGACCGGCCGGAGCCGGACCGCCCGGCGCGCGAGGGCATCCGCGCCGCCCTCTTCCCGGTCGACGACACAGATCGCGGTGTGCACGACGAGGCCGGCGGCGCGCAGCGCGTCGACCGAGTCGAGCAGCGCCCCGCCGGACGTGACGACGTCCTCGATGACGCACACCGACTCGCCCGATTCGAACGGCCCTTCGAGACGATTCGCGGTGCCGTATTCCTTCGCGGCCTTGCGCACGATGATGAACGGCAGCCCGGATTCGAGCGACGCCGCCGCCGCGAGCGCGACCGCGCCGAGCTCCGGCGCCGCGAGCCTCGTCGCCTCGGGAGCGTGCTCCCGCACCTCCGCGGCGATGCGCTCGCCGAGCGGCCGGAGCAGGTCAGGGCGTGTCTCGAAGCGGTACTTGTCGAGGTAGTAGCGCGACCGCCTGCCGGAGCGCAGCACGAAGTCGCCCTCGAGGTATGCGGCCTCGACGAGCGCGCTGCGAAGGTCCTCGTCGTTCATCCGCGGACGGCGGCGAGCGCGTCGCGGGCGATCGGTAGGAGTGTCTCGGCTTCGGGCGACCCGTCGACGAACGTGATCATCGAGCCGTCGCCGTAATAGACGTCGATCCGCGCGCGGCGCCGTCCGAGCGTGCGCCGGTAGAGGACGCTGCCGGCCATGACCCCGGTGGCGAATCCGACGAGCCCGAGCGCCCTACGCTTCATCGCTCGCCTTCTTCGGCGCACGCCGCCGCTTCGGCTTCGCGTCGGCCCCGAGGTCGCGGAGGCAGCTCTTCAGGTCGTAGAAGACGAGCCCGACGGTCGGGTCGGGGCCGGTGGTGGCGGCGATCCGCCGCGCGCCGTCCCGGACGACGAAGACGCTGCCGTCGGGCGTCGAGGCCTCGACCTGGGCGACCTCGCCGCCGTCCCCGAGCGACCCTGCGCGGGCGAGGAGCTCGCCCGCAGCGACGGCCAGAGCCCGGCCGGCGAGCTCGTCGGCGAGGGTCGAGCCCATGACCTCGCCGCCGTCGTCGAACAGGACCGCCGCCTCGACTTGAGACGAGATCTCGGTGAGATCCGCGAGCGCCTGTGCCGTGTCCATCGCGGTTCGAGGCTACCACGGTGCAAACTGGCGCAGTGCGCTTGCGCAAGCGGGATCTCTTCACGAAGTTCTTCGGCGACCGGGGGACGCACCTCGCGGCCATGGTCGCCTACTTCGCGCTGCTGTCGTTCGTCCCGCTCGTCTTCATCGCCCTCTCGCTCCTCGGCCTCGCCCACCGCGCCGACGCCTCGGACTTCCTCGTCCGCGAGCTCTCGCGCGCCTTCCCCGGGAGCTCGCTCGCGAGCATCCTGACCCTCGTCCACCGGGTGCAGGACAACGCCGCGACCCTCGGGATCATCGGCGGCGTCGCGCTCCTCTGGTCCTCGCTGTCGCTCTTCAGCTCGCTCGAGTCCGCGTTCAACATCGTGTACGGCCGGTCGAACCGCCGCTTCCTCCACGGCAAGAGC
The DNA here is from genome assembly GCA_963753295.1 of uncultured Actinomycetes bacterium. Classification (GTDB taxonomy): domain Bacteria; phylum Actinomycetota; class Thermoleophilia; order Gaiellales; family Gaiellaceae; genus Palsa-739. Next base: position 150,302 of record CAVWBZ010000021.1, read on the forward strand.
CTGGCGGCATCCGTCATGGTCGGCGGCGTCTCGACGCTCTTCGCGAGCCTCGTCGTCGGTGCGATCGGCGTCGAGGCGATCAAGCAGTACGCCCCGAGCTGGGTGTCCGGAGCCGTGGTCGCGTACGTCCTGTCGATCGCCGTGTCTCTCTTCGGCGTCTTTCTCTTCCTCTTCGCCGTGTACCGGCTGCTCCCGAACGTGCGCCTGACGAGCCGCGACGCGCTCCCGGGCGCGATCGTCGCCGCGATCGTGCTGGAGGCGTCGTTCCAGGTCCTCCCGGTGTTCGTGCGCCTCGCGGACGTGAACGTGACCCTGCGCGTCCTCGGCGGCCCGGCGATCCTGCTCCTGTGGCTCTACGTCATGGCGAACGTCATCGTCTTCGGCGCCGAGCTGAACTGGTGGGTGGCGCAACGCCGCGAAGCCGCAACCCGGGGGCTTTCAGCGCCCCGAGGCGCAGAAGCAGCCAAGGCCGAAGCCAACGCGCAGCGTTAGCTACGGCCGGAGAAGCGTGCGGTCCTGCCGCAGGCACGACCGCACGCGCAGAACGACCCTCCGCCCACACTCATGAGCGGACGCGGGAACCTCTCCCCGTGAGAAGTGCGCAGCACTTCTCACGGATGAGCACTTCTCACGGCTTTGGCGCGGCCGCGCCTTCCTGGACGACGGACTCCACGCTCCCGTTCCGCCTGATGAAGAAGAACCACGTGTGCGCACTCGCGCCATGGTTCCACGCCTCCGTCAGCGTCACGACGGCCCGCGACGGCTTCACGAGCGAGATGTCGGTCGCGCACGTCGCCTGTAGCTCCTTCCCTCCCTCGTAGAGGACGCATTTGAGCGTGCCCGCCTTGTGCGGGAACCGTTCGCCGAGGACGCGCGCCGTCGGGCCGTGCGCGAAGAAGGCGGCGAGGACGCGGTTCGACGTCGGGTCGGAGCCGCCGCAACCGGCGGCGACGAGAAGCACGAGCGCGCCGAACGCGGCGAGCAGCGCGCGCGCTGCTCGCGCACGATGCGAATGCTCGGCCTTCCACGCGTCGCCGAGCTCCGCGACGGTGCGCTCCTCGCCGTCGGGCACGAATACCGGGTCGTAGCCGAACCCCTCGCCGCCGCGCGGCTCGCCGGCGATGCGCCCCGAGAGCGTCCCCGTCCCGCGCACCTCCTCGCCTGCCGGCGTGATGCAGACGAGCTCGCACACGTAGCGCGCGTCGCGGTCGCCGGCGCCCTCGAGCTCGCCGAGCAGCTTCTTGATCGCCGGCGCTCCCTCCGGCGCGTACCGGGCCGACTCGATGCCAGGCCGGCCGCCGAGCGCACCCACTTCGATGCCGGAGTCCTCGCCGAGGACGTGCACCGTGCCGCCGGTCACCTCGCGGCCGAAGCGGGCCTTGCCCTGCGCGTTCTCGAGGTACGTCACCCCCGTCTCCTCGGGCCAGCCCGTCGCCTCGAGCGGCTCGATGCTCCAGCCGGGAAGGAGATGCTCGAGCTCGCGCGCCTTGTTCCGGTTGCGCGAGCACAGAACCGCCTTCACCCGGTCCATTTCACCTCGAGGACGCCGTCGATCTCCGCGACGCCCGCGACGACGGTCGGGGCCCGCGCCGTCCCGATCTCGATGTCGATGGCGACGGAGCGCCGGTCCCCCTCCTGCGCCACGTCGAGGCCGATGACCTTGCCCCCGCACCGCTCGACCGCTTCGATCAGCGGGGCGGGGCTGCCGCCGGCGGGGATCTCCACGAGCAGCCGGTCGATCTCGGGGCGGTAGCGCCGGACGACGCGATACGCGAGCACACGCATCGGCCCGAGCGTGAAGAGCGCACCGAGCGTGGCGATGACGGCGCCGTCGTAGTAGCCGGCCCCGGCGGCCATGCCGATCGCCGCGACGAGCCACAGCGACGCGGCGGTCGTGAGCCCCCGCACCGAGAAGCCCTGGCGGATGATCGCGCCCGCGCCGAGGAAGCCGATTCCGGTCACGACCTGGGCCGCGATCCGCGTCGGGTCGACCTTGCCGTCGAAGCCTGCGAACCCGTACGCCGAGATGAGCGTGAAGAGCGCGGCGCCGACCGAGACGACGAGGTGCGTGCGCAGGCCGGCCTGACGCTCGCGCAGCTCGCGTTCGAAGCCGATCGCGCCGCCGAGCCCCGCCGCGACCGAGAGCCGCAGGAGAACGTGCGGCCACGCGAGCGTGTGCACGACCGCGAGCAGATCAGGGAAGCGCAACGGCAGCCGCCTCGGCCTGACAGTCGCCGATGGTCGCGATCCCGGCCTCGGCGAGGGTGAGGAGCTCGTCGAGCCGCTCCCGCGTGAACGGATCGCGCTCGGCAGTCGCCTGCACCTCGATGAGGCGACCGTCGCCGGTCATGACGACGTTCATGTCCGTGTCGGCGTTCGAGTCCTCCGCGTAGTCGAGGTCGAGGAGCGGAACGCCGTCGACGACGCCGACGGAGACGGCCGCGACCGAGTCGGTGAACGCCTTCGAGAGGCCGAAGCGGTCGAGCGCGCGCCGGCCGGCGACGTAGGCCCCGCAGATGGCGGCGCAGCGCGTGCCGCCGTCCGCCTGCAGGACGTCGCAGTCGAGCCACATCGTCCGCTCGCCGAGCGCGCGGAAGTCGACGACCGCGCGCATGGCACGGCCGATGAGGCGCTGGATCTCGACCGTGCGGCCCTGCTGCTTGCCGCGCGACGCCTCCCGCTCCACGCGGTCGCCGGTGGAGGCGGGCAGGAGCGAGTACTCGGCGGTCATCCAGCCGCGGCCCTGGTTGCGCAGCCAGCGCGGGACCTCCTCCTGGATCATCGCCGTGCAGAGCACGATCGTCTTGCCCTGCGTGATGAGCGCCGACCCGTGCGGCTGCTCGAGGTAGTCGGGCTCGATCGTCAGCGCGCGGAGCGCGTCGGGCTTCCGCCCGTTCTCGCGCTTCATGCCGCCGCCCCCTCGAGCTGGGCGAGCGTCACGCGCTCGACCTCGACGATGGGGAGCTGGAGGAAGCGGCGACCCATCTCCCTGAACGCGTCCGGATCACCGGTGGTGAGGAAGCGATACGCGCCCGTGCGCGAGCGGTCGTTCTCCACCCGCTTGCGGGCGAGCGTCGCCGCCACCTCGTGGGCCGTCTCCTCCGCGGAGAAGACGAGCGTGACGTCGCGTCCGAAGACGCGCTGGAAGAGCGGCCGGATCAACGGATAGTGCGTGCAGCCGAGGATGACCGTGTCGACATCCGCGCCCTTCAGGGGCCCGGCGTATTCGCGCACGGCCTCCTCCGTCTCCACACCGTAGGGATCGTCGCTCTCGATCAACGGCACGAGGCGCGGACAGGCGACCGAGACGAGCTCGACACCGGCGTCGAGCGTGCGCACGAGCTCGCGGTAGCGGCCGGCGTCGACCGTCCCCTGCGTCGCGAGCAGGCCGACCCGCCGGTTGCGCGTCGCCTGCACGGCGGCGTGCGCCTCGGGCGTGATGACGCCGACGACGGGAACCGCGAGCTCGCCCTGGAGCTGCGGCAGCGCCGCGGAGGTCGCGGTGTTGCACGCGACGACGATGAGCTTCACGTCCTGGGCCTCGAGGAACGCGCCGATCTCGTGCGCGAAGCCGCGCACCTCGTCGAGCGGGCGCGGGCCGTACGGCAGCCGCGCATGGTCGCCGAGGTAGACGAAGTCCTCGTGCGGCATCGTCACGAGGCACTCGTGGAGGACGGTCAGCCCGCCGACTCCTGAGTCGAAGACTCCAACCGGACGTGGATCCATTGGGGTTGATCCTAGAAGGGGTTAGGGTTGCCCCGTGGGTGTGGGTCGCCGGCTCGTCCTTCTCGGCCTCGTCGCCGGCGCCCTCGCGTGGCCCGCCACGGCTTCCGCCGTCACGCCGCAGGAGCTGACGATCGCGGCCTCGGACGGGACGCAGCTCGCCTGCGCGCTCGTCGAGCCGGACGGGACGCCGCCCGCAGGCGGCTGGCCGGCGGTGATGCTCTTCCACGGCCTCGGCGGCAAGCACGAGGACGAGGAGCCGTTCGCGACGACGTACCTCGCCCCCGCCGGCTACGCCTCGCTCATGTGCGACGCGCGCGGCCACGGTGCGTCGGGCGGCCTGTTCGGGCTCGACGGCCCGGTCGACGTCCAGGACACGCGCGAGCTCTTCGCCTGGCTCACGGCGCGCCCGGAGATCTCCGACACGCAGATCGGCGCGCTCGGGCTCTCGCTCGGCGGCGGCGCCGTCTGGAACGCCGTCGCCGCGGGGATCCCGTTCAAGGCGATCGTCCCGGAGATCACGTGGACGAACCTCCTGACGGCGCTCGCGCCGCAGAATCTCTCGAAGTCCGGCCTCGTGCTGCTGCTCGCGCAGCTGGTGCCGAGCGCCCGCTGGGATCCCGACCTCCTCGCCGCGGAGCCGTCGCTCGTGCAGAGCACGGACATGTCGCAGGTGCGCGCGCTCGCGACGCCGCGCTCCGTGCTCGCCCGTCTCCCGTCGATCACGACGCCGACGCTCCTCGTCCAGGGCCGGCACGACTTCCTCTTCGACATCGACCAGGCCGAGGCGGCGTACAGGCAGCTCGCAGGCCCGAAGCGCCTGTACATCGGCGACCTCGGCCACTCGCCGGCACCGAACCCGCCGGCCGAAGTGCCGACGTACTCCGCGCTCGCCGTCAAGTGGTTCGACCGGTTCCTCAAGGGCGTGCCGAACGGCGTCGACAAGGGCGCGGTCGTCGAGCTCGCGCACGACCCGTGGGACGGGAAGACGACGACGTACGAGGGGCTGCCGCCGACGAAGACCGTCACGGTCGCGCTGCCGGGAACTTCGACGATCCAGAGCGGCGGCAAGGTCGCGCGCGGCGTGCGCATCACCGGCGGCCCGCACGAGACGTTCGGCGACACGACGGTGACCGTCCACTACTCGGGCGCGAAGGGCTGGGACCGGCTCGTCGCGGTCCTCGCGGTCGCCGGCCAGGCGACGCCGATCAGCGCCGGCGGGATCAAGCTGACCGAGGCGAGCGGCACGGCGAAGATCCGGCTCATGAACGAGAGCGTCCGCGTTCCGGCGGGGGCGCGGCTCGTCGTGTACCTCGGCGCGACGTCGACGGTGCAGAACGCCGGCGACGCCCTCTATCTCGGCGACGTGCAGCCGGGATCGTCGATCACCATCGGCCGCGCGACGCTCGCGCTGTCGGTGCTGAAGCAGGCGGTGTCGCGGTGAAGCGCGCGCTCGTCGTCGCCGCGCTGGCGGCGGTTCTCGCAGTTCCCGGGGCCGGAGCCGGCGGCACCGACACGCCGGGCGTCACGCCGACGGAGATCGTCATCGGCGGCACCGGCCCGCTGACGGGGAACGAGTCCGCGTACGAACCGGTTCTGACGGGCGCGCAGGCGTACTTCGCCTACGTGAACGCGCACGGCGGCGTCCTCGGACGGAAGATCGTCTACAAGGTCTACGACGACCAGTACGATCCGTCGAAGACGGTCGCGCTCACGCAGCAGCTCGTCGAGCAGGACAAGGTCTTCGCGATCTTCAACACGATCGGCACCGAGCAGTCGCTCGCCATCCGCCAGTACCTGAACGCAGCCGAGGTCCCGGAGCTGTTCGTCGGCAGCGGCGCCGTCTCGATCGCGTCGCAGCACGCGCAGTACCCGTGGACGATCGGGCTGCTGCCGAGCTTTGCGGGCGAAGGCGCGGTCTACGGACGGCTCATCGCCGCTCACCAGCCGAACGCGAAGATCGCCGTCCTGTACGAGAACGACGAATACGGCACCGACCTGCTCGCCGGCCTGAAGCGCGGGCTCGGCTCGCACGCGGGGCAGATCGTCGCGACGCAGTCGTACGTCCCGACCGAGCCGAGCGTGGCGAGCGAGGTGACGCAGCTGAGCGGGACCGGCGCCGACGTGTTCGTCATCTTCGCGCTGCCGACGCAGGCGATCCAGTCGTTCGTGACCGCGGCGAGGCTGAACTGGAAACCGACCGAGTACGTCACGTCGGTGTCGATCGATCCCGCCGTGATGACGATCGTGCACGCGAACGCGGGCGCGTCGGTGGGGGTCGGCGCGACGTCGACCGCGTTCCTCCACGATCCGACGAACCCGACCCAGCAGAAGTCGGCGGGCGTCGTCCTCTACCGCCAGATCATGCAGCGCTACCTCGCGAAGGAGGACTGGAAGGCGGTCGCGCACCTGTACGGCATGATGGCCGCCTACGCGCTGGTCGACGCGCTGAAGCACGCAGGCCGCAACCCGACACGCGCCGGCCTGCTGAACGCGGCGACCCACCTGGACGAGACGAATCCGTTCCTGCTTCCCGGCCTCACGCTCACCACGTCGCCGTCGAACTACTACCCGATCGGCAAGACCTATCTCGTGCGCTACGAGCACGGCTTCTGGAACGTGCTCGGGAAACCGTTGAAGGCCTCGTGAAAGGACCGCAGATGAGAAGAGGGTTCACGCTCGCGATCGCGACCGCCGCAGCGCTCGCGCTTGCCGGCGTCGCGTTCGCCGCGAACACCGCGTCGATCTCCGTCTCCCACTCGCCGATGGCGACGTCGAGCTCGAAGTCGACGACGATCCACGTGGCGATCCCGCAGGCGACCGATCCGATCGCGCGCATCGCGATCTACGTGCCGGCCGGCTACTCCGCGAACCTCGGCGCCACCGCGGGGACGACGATCGGACAGGTGAGCGCGTCGGCCTTCGCCCACGACCAGGGGCTCGTGCTCCCGCTGTCGGGCGCCGTGGTCGCGGACAACCCCGCGGCGCACACGGCCGACGCGACGGCATGCGTCGGGGGCGCGGCCGCAGCGGTGTGGAACCTCAATCTCAGCGTCGCCGGGCAGTCGGTCCAGGTGCCGCTGTACGTGAACCCGACGACGGGGGCCGAGACGGCGCTCGGCTCCTACCGGCTCGTCATCTGCCTGCCGCCGCCCGACGTCCCCGTCGGCACGCCCGGTCGCGCCGTCTTCGGCGTCCAGGTGCTCGACGCGGTCTTCACCGTGAACGGCATCTTCACGACGCCCGGCTCTGCCGGAACGCAGGGATGGCAGGCGCTGTTCACGCCGTACAACCCGGGCCAGGGGACGGTCAACGCGGCCGGCACCTTCGAGGCGCAGGCGCTCGTCGGCCTCCCGGTCGTGGCGAAGGCGAAGGCCGTGTCGGTGAAGCACAAGACGTACAAGGTCACCGGCGTCGTCACCGCGGGCGGCACCGGCGCCGCCGGCGTGTCCGTCAAGCTCTACCGCGGCACCTCGAGCGGCAAGCTCGCCGCCGCCGGCAGCGCGACGACGGGCACGGGCGGGACGTTCTCGTTCAGCGGCAAGCTCGGCAGGAAGCCCCTGTTCTTCCAGGTCCAGGCGAAGGCGGCCGAGCGGGCGACGGCATGCGTCTCGCCGCTGCCGGCGACGATCGCCCCCGCGGGGTGTGCAGGCGCGACACTGTCGGGATGGAACGCCACCAGCGCGACGGTGAAGGTCAAGCCGTAGTTCGGATAGGCACCTGCTCCTGGGCGGACGAAGCGCTCTCGAAGTACTTCTACCCGCCCAAGCTTCCCGCCCGGGAGCGGCTCGCCTGGTACGCCGACCACTTCGACACGGTCGAGGTGGACTCGACGTACTACCGGCTCCCCGGCGAGTCCATGGTCGAAGGCTGGGCGGAGCGCACTCCGCCCGGCTTCACCATGCACGTGAAGGCGTTCGCACTCATGACGCGCCATCCGGTGAAGCTCGAGGTTCTTCCCGAGGACATCCGCGGTGCGATGCCGGTGGACGAGCGCGGGCGCGTCGACCGGCCGCCGCGCGAGCTGCGCGGCGAGGTGTTCCGCCGCTTCCTCGAGGCGCTCGGGCCGCTGCGCCGCACGGGCAAGCTCGGCGGCATCCTCTTCCAGTTCCCGTCGTACGTCGTCTTCAAGGAGAGCTCGCTCGACTACCTCGAGTGGGCACGGGAGCAACTGGGCGGGGACGAGATGCTCGTCGAGTTCCGCCACCGCTCGTGGCTCGACGACGACCACCGCGCCGAGACGCTCGCGTTCCTCGAGCGGATCGCTGCGACGTACGTCACCGTCGACGCCCCGAGGTCGGACACCGCGAAGAACCTCGTCCCGACGGTGGCGGCGGTCACGTCGGACACCGCGTACGTCCGCTTCCACGGCCGCAATCTCGGCACGTGGAACAAGCGCGGCGGCTCGGCGGCGGAGCGGTTCGACTACCTCTACTCCGACGAGGAGCTCGGGGAGTGGGTGCCGACGCTGAAGGAGCTCGCCGGGCAGGCGAAGCAGGTGTTCGCCCTCTTCAACAACAACGCGACCGCGCAGGATCCGCAGAACCCGCTCGGCCGGGTCTCCCAGGCGGCCACGAACGCCTTCCAGTTGCGTACGCTTCTGAGCGCATGAAGGTCCTGTCGGTGGTGCACGGGCCGGAAGCTCGAGCGGAGCTCTTCGAGCCCGTGGTCCGCGCCGGCGGCCACGTGCTCGACGAGTGGAGCTTCTCGTGGGGGCGGAGGCCGCCGCGGCCGATCGACTCGTACGACGCGTACCTCGTCTTCGGCGGCGCGATGCATCCCGACCAGGAGGACCTGCACTCGTGGATCCTCGAGGAGATCGCGTGGCTCGAGACGATCGTCGCCGGCCGGAGGCCGGTGCTGGGCGTCTGCCTCGGCGTGCAGCTGCTCGCGCGCGCCGCCGGCGCGGAGGTTCGGCGCCTCGCCGAGCCCGAGGTCGGGTGGATCGACGTCGTCCTCAACGAGGACGGAGTGGCCGATCCCGTGCTCGGCGCGATGCCGCAGCGGTTCCCCGGGCTCGTGTGGCACCAGTACACATACGACGTTCCCGACGGCGCGGTCGAGCTCGCCCGCACCGACCGGACGACGCAGGCGTTCCGCCTCGGCGACGCATGCTGGGGCGTCCAGTTCCACCCCGAGGTGACGGGAGTGCAGCTCGAACGGTGGATCGCCGACTTCGAGGATCCGCCGCCCGACCCCGACGGCCTGCGCGCGGAGACGCCGCAGCACATCGGGGCGTGGAACCGGCTCGGCCGCGAGCTCTGCTCCGCCTTCCTCGAGACGAGCAACAGGCTGTTGCTCGCGGCGTAGCTAGCGCTCGAGCGGGAGCTCGGCGTGGCGCGACCACTCGTGCCACGAGCCGGCGTAATTGCGTGCGGCGTAGCCCGCGCTGCGGAGCGCGAGCGTCGCGATCGCGGAGCGGGAGCCGGAGTGGCAGTACGCGACCACCTCGGCGCCCTCCGGCGCGCCGACGAGCTCGCGGATCCGCTCCGCCGGCTGCGGCACGCCCGGCGCCGCGAAGAGCAGGTCGACCTCGACGTGCCGGGCGCCCGGGATGTGCCCCTGGCGCGGGTCGCACGCGCTGCCGTGCTTGCCCGCGTACTCCTCGTCGCGGCGGACGTCGAGGATCGTCAGCGCCGCATCGCCGAGCCGGCCGGCGAGCTCGTCGCGCGTCGGGAGCGCGCCGTGGTCCGGGACGAGGTCGGCTTCGCGTACCGGCTCGAGCTCGAACGGCCCCGTCTCGATCTCGCCCTCCCACGCGGCCATCCCCCCGAGCAGGATGGAGACGTTCTTGTGCCCGGCGAGCTCGGCGAGCTGCGCCGCCGGCATCGCGCCCATGCCGTCGCCGCGGTCGACGAGCACGAGCCGTTCGCGCCCGGTGATTCCGTGCCGGCGGAGGCGGAGCACGATCTCCTGTGCGAGCTCCTTCACCGAGTGCTCGTCCGCGCCCGGCGGCGGCGAGCCGAGCACGAGCGGTCGCGAGCCGGGGATGTGGCCGCGCGTGTGCGCGTTCGGGCCGCGGACGTCGCCGACGACGAGATCGGGCTCGCCCAGATGCTCTGCGAGCCACGCCGACTCGACGACCTGCGGGAGGAGCTCCGTCATAGGGCGGCGACGATACCTTGCTCGGTCGCGACCGCGGGTCGCTCGAGCATGCGCGCAACCCAGTCGCGCAGTGCCGGGTACGGGCCGAAGTCGATGCCGAGCAGCTGCCGCGCACGAAGGATCCACGGCACGTACGCGATGTCGGCGAGCCCGTACGAGGCGCCGCTCAGCCACGGCTGCGCCTCGAGCATGAAGTCGAGCCGCTCGAGCTGCTCGTCGAACAGCGGTCGCGCCGACTCGTCGCCGCGCCGCACCGCGTAGTAGGGCGTCGTGAACGTGTCGTGCCGGAAGATGCGCAGGCGCGCGAGCGCCCGGTCGGCAGGGTCGGCCGCGAGCAGCGCGGGCTCCGGGTAGCGATCCTCGAGGTACTCCATGATCACCGCGGACTCCGGCAGCAGCCAGCCGTCCTCCTCGACGACCGGGACGCGGCCGGTGACGTTCTTCTCGTAGATCCACGCCGGGCGGTTCTCGAGGTCGACGGCCATCGCCTCGTATTCCACGTGCTTCTCGGCGAGGACGATGCGCACGCGCGCGCAGTACGGGCACCGCGCCGCGTCGTAGAGCGTGAGCATCAGACGGTGACTCCCATCACGGCGGCGATCTGCTCGTACAGCTCCTGCGCCGGCGGGAGCTCCGCCGGCGTCACGGCCGTGCGCGCGATCTCGCGCACACGCTTCGGGTCGGCCCCGGTGAGGCGTGCGACGACGGTCGGGTTCGCGCCGAGCGCGAGCGCGTCGCCCGGCGGCAGCGGGCCGTAGTACTCGGGCACCGACAGGTACTCGTCGATGTCCGAGCCGCGGTCGTAGAGGTTGTAGCGGACGACCGTGCCGCGTTCGACGCCGAGTGCGAGCACGACGCCGCCGCTCGTGTACGAGAGCTCCTTCGCGAGGGACTTGAGCTTCTCCGGCTCACGGTCGGTGAGGTCGCTGCGCACGGCCACCCAGCCGTTCGTCGCTTCGGCGACGTCGACCGTCTCGAACCGGCCCAGCCGCGGCAGGGTCTTCTGCACCGTGCGCTCGACGGCGCCGATGTCGTCGGTCTGCACGTGCACGAAGCCGAACGTCGGCCCGGCGGGCTGCGCCGCGAGGCGCTGCCCGAGCGCGTCGATCGGCACCGCGAGCGTCAGCTCGGCCGGCTGGAATCCCCAGCGCTCGTAGACGGCGCGCGCGTGCGCGTTCGACGCGAGGACCTCGAGCTCGAGGACGTCGGCGCCGCGCTCCTGCAATCGCGCCGCTGCTTCCCGCGTCAGCTCCCGGGCGACGCCGGAGCCGCGCGCGTCCGGGCGCACGTACAGCACGTCGAGGAAGCCGAGGCGTGCGCCCTTCTTCACCGCCACCGCGAGACCGACGTCGTCGGCGAGGAGCACGATCTCCTCGCGCACGGCCTGATCGAGCCAGACGAGATCCTCGTCGAGGTCGTCGTCCCGCCACGGCTCGTCGGGGATCTCGGTCGAGAACGCGCGCCAGAGCTCGCGCACGAGCGGGAGGTCGTCGATGGTCGCTGGGCGGATCACGGGACGCGGTTTGCGAGCAAGAGGTAGTGCGCGGAGAGATTCTCGAACGGATGGAAGCGTACGCGCGCAGCATCGATCTCCAGCGGGGCAACCGCCTTCCGCAGCGCGAGATCGCCGGCCGGCCAGGCGTTCGGCCGCGCGAGGTGGCGCGCGAGGAACCACTCGGCGGTCCACTCCCCCAGGCCGCGCACCGCGATCAGCCGCGCACGCACCTCGTCGTCGGACAGCCCCGCGAGCACGTCGAGGTCGAGGTCGAACCGCGCGAGCCCGACGACGTACTCGGCCTTTCGTCGCGAGAAGCCGAGCGAGAAGAGCTCTTCCTCGCTCGCCGCCGCGACCGTCTCCCGCGCGGGGAACGACCACGCCTCGCCCGCGCGCGCGCCGAACCGCTCGACGAACCGGTTGCGGATCGCGAGCGCGGAGTAGAGCGACACCTGCTGGGCGGCGATCGCGCCGACGAGCATCTCGAACGGGTCCGGCGTCAGCGCCGGGCGGAAGCCGGCGAGCCGGGGGACGACGCGGGCGAGGATGTCGTCATCGGCCGCCCACGCGTAGAACGGCGCCAGCTCGAACGCGAGCCCGACGAGCGCCCGCGCCACCGGCTCGGTCTGCGCATCGAGCGGAGCGACGTCGACGCCGCCCTCCGCAGCCTCGATGCGCATCTCGCGCCCGCCGACGACGCGATGGAGCCCGCCCTCGTGCCACAGGTTCACGCGGTCGACGCCGAACGCGCGCCAGCGCTCGGTCGTGAGCGCGAAGTCGAACGGTTCCGGGATCGCGAGGAGGGTCATGCCGAGACCGTACTCGCCGCTACGCGGCGATCCGCCACACGTGGAACGCGGGGCCGTCGCCCGGCAACGCGCCGCCACGCACGTCCTCGCCGTACACGGTCTCGAGCTCGGCGAACGGCACGCGGATCGGGTCGTGCGCCGCGCGGGCGGCGAGGCAGAGGAGCCTCTCCTCCCGCGACTCCCGGAGATACGCGATCGCGTCGTCCCCGACGTGCACGTAGCGGAGGCCGCCGTGCGCGAGCGCATGGCTCGAGCGGCGCAGGGCGATCAGCGCCCGATACTCGGCGAGCAGATCCGCGTCCCACGACTCCGGTCGGTTCCACGGCATCGTGCGCCGCGCGTCCTCGCCCCACTCTCCCTCGAGCCCGAGCTCGTCGCCCGCGAAGAGCATCGGGACGCCCGGCGTCGTCATCTGGAGACCGATGCCGACGACGTGCCGTTCACGCGACCCCGCGACCGTGCGAAAGCGCGCCGTGTCGTGGCTGTCGAGCAGCACCCAGGAGTTGGCGACCGTGTCCCACGGAACGCCGGCGCGGAACCCGCGCATGATCGCGACCGCGTCGTGCCCGGAGTACTCCGGCGCCGGGGTGCGGGAGAAGACCTCTTCCGTGAGGGCGCCGCCGTGCAGCCACCACCATGCGGGACGAAGAAAGCCCGCGTAGTTCATGACGCCGTGCCAGCCGGTCCCGTCGAGATCCGGCCGGTAGTCGTGACCGTGCTCCGCGACGAGCAGGCTGCCGTGCGACAGTTCGTGCGCCCAGGCCGCGATCTCGCGGTTCACGTCGACGTCGCGCCGCCGGCCGACCATGTTGGCGACGTCGACCCGCCAGCCGTCGAGCCCGTCGTCGAGCCAGCGCAGGACGACGCGCTCCATGCGCCGCCGAAGCTCCGCCGATCGCCAGTTCAGCGTCGGGAGCGAGCGGACACCGAGCCAGCACGCATAGCCGAACGGCTCGGCGGGGTCGAAGTGGAAGAGCTCGCGCTCGGCCGCATGCTCCTCCGCCTCGGCCCGTAGGAACCATTCGTGACCGGCCCCGCAATGGTTGAGCGTGAGGTCGCCGACGACGCGCATGCCGCGCGCGTGCGCGGCCCGCAGGAGCGAGGCGAGCGCCGCATCGCCGCCGAGCAGCGGGTCGACGCGGTCGAAGCTCGACGCGTCGTAGCGGTGCGTGCTGCGCGCGGGGAAGAACGGCGTGAGGTAGAGGACGTTCGCGCCGAGCCGTTCGACGTGGTCGAGGTGTTCCTCGACGCCGGGCAGATCTCCGCCGTACAGCTCGTACGGAGTGTCGGGGCCGCGCCCCTCGGGCGGGCGACCCCACGCGCGCGCAACCGCCCAGTCCGGTAGCCCCGCGGCCGAGGCGCACCCGGTGCCGGCGAACCGGTCGGGGAAGATCTCGTAGACCACCGACTGCGGATGCCACGGCGGCGCGCCGGCTGTGAGGGTGAGCACGAAGTCGTCCGCGCCCGGCACCTCGTGTGCATGGCACCCGGCCCCGTTCACCCAGCGGTACCCCGCTCCGCCACCGGCGACGAGCCAGCGGTACCGCGTCACGGGGTTCGCGACCGGCATCTCCGCCCGCCACCACGTCTCGCCGCTCGATTCCTCGTCGACAACCGCTTCCGCCGTGCGCGGCTCGCCGTCGGCGACGTAGCGGAGCCAGACCTTCCCCGCCGCGGCACGGGGAGCGCGCAGCCGGACGACGGCCGAGGCGCCGGTCTCGTCCGGACGGTCGACGACGTACAGCTCCGAGCCGTCGTGGTGCGGTTCGTCAGACGCCAACGCGCGCTACAGGTGCGACGTCAAGCCGGCACCGGTTGCGTCCTCGACGTCTCCCGGCGCTTCCGCGTTCTCGTACCACGTGCGCCAGTAGCGGCCGTCGTCGAGCCCCTTGGCGAACGTCGAGAGCTTCAGCGGGTTGAACGTGTCGCACATCACCGCCAGCTCGTGCGTCTCGTGCAGGCCGATGCTCTTCTCCGCGAGGCCCGGCTGCGGCCCGTGCGGCAGGCCGGACGGATGGAGCGTGATCGACCCCACCTCCACGCCCTTGCGCGACCCGAAGTTGCCCGAGACGTAATAGATCATCTCCTCCGACTGCAGGTTCGAGTGGTGATACGGGATCGGGATGGCGTTCGGATCGAAGTCGAGCTTGCGGGGACAGAACGAGCAGATGACGAAGTTCCGGCCCTGGAACGTCTGGTGCGACGGCGGGGGCTGGTGGATCCGCCCCGTGATCGGCTCGAAGTCGTGGATCGAGAACGTCCAGGGGTAGAGGTAGCCGTCCCAGCCGACGACGTCGAACGGGTGGTAGTCGACGACGTACGTCTGGTAGCCGCCGCGCACGCGCACCCTCACCGGGAACTCGCCCGTCTCGCGGACGGTGTGCAGCTCCGCCGGCGGATGGATGTCGCGGTGGTAGTACGGCGCGCCTTCCACGATCTGCCCGTACTGGTTGCGGTAGCGGCGCGGGATCTCGACGAGCCCCGGCGTCTCGAACACGAGGTACCGCTGCGCGCCCGTGGGATCGAAGCGATACGTCGTGCCGCGCGGAATGACGATGTAGTCGCCTTCCTTGTACGGCACGTCGCCGAAGATCGTCTCGAGCGTGCCCGAGCCCTCGTGCACGAACACGACCTCGTCGCCCTCGCCGTTGCGGAAGAAGTAGTGCATACGGCCGGCGGGACGGCAGAGCGAGATCTCGACGTCGTCGTTCCACATGAGCAGGCGGCGCCCGGTGATCTCGTCGCCCTCCGGCTCGGTGTCGAACGTCTTGAAGTGGCGGTGCGCGTGCTGCTCCGGCACCCACTCGTCACGCACGATCGGCTCGAAGCCGCCAAGCTTCACGACGCGGCACGGGGAGTGCAGGTGGTAGAGGATCGACTCGTTGCCGGTGAAGCCCTCGAGGCCCATCACCTCTTCGGTGAGGAGCGTGCCGTTGTCCCGGAACTGGACGTGGCGCTTGCGCGGCACGTCGCCGAGACGCTGGTAGAACGGCATTCGGGAAGGTTATCTAGGCCGCGAAGCGCCGCACCCACTCGGCGAGGAACGGCTCCGCGATGCGATATGCGCCGGGTCCGTCGCGGAGAACGAGCTCTGCGCCCGTCAGCGCGTCCAGTGCGCGCTGGATGCTCGAGCTCCCCGGCAAGCCGTGGCGCCGCCGGTAGTCGACGGCGGTGATCGAGGTCGTGTCCTCGACGGCGAGCGCCTGGAGCACGAGCCGCTGCACGCCCGGCGCCTGATCCCAGACGAGCGTGAACCGGGCATGTTCCGTACGCAAGACGCGGTCGAGCGCGGCGGTGTACGTCGCCTCCGTGGCCGTCTTGCCCTCGGGCGTCTCCTGCCACAGCGCGTAGCAGAGCTCCTGGGTCGCATGCGGGTGACCGCCGGTCGTCGACAAGACACGGCTCACTGCGCCGGCGCCGACCTCCCGCCCCGTCGAGGCGAAGCGCTCGCGCATGAACCTCGCGAAGCTCTCGGCTGGAATCGGGCCGAGCTCCATGTGACGGGCGCTCCGCGAAAACGGCTCGTTCGCATCGCTGAACAGGCGCTGCATGAGACTCCGCTTGCTGCCGAGGTACACGTGACAGACCTCGGGCTGCGTCTGGAAGACGGAGCGCATGAGCGCCGGCAGATGCCTGTCGATGTCGAGGATCTCCTGGAACTCGTCGAACACGACGGCGACACGCTTCCCGCGCTCGGCGGCGAGCTCGGCCGGGAGCTCGAACAGCCGCTCGAGCGTCGCGTCGACGTCTGACGGCGCGAGGCCGGCCGTGAAGCTGAACCGCACCCGGCCGTCGTCGCCGATCGTCATCGAAGGGCTGATGCGAAGGCCGCGGAACACGTTCATCGTCCGGTCGCGGGCGCGCATGAGCGGGGTGGCGATCTCTTCGTGGATCGCCTCGGCGAGCCGGGCGGCGAGCTGTTCCTTGGTCGGTGTCCGCATGAGGTCGACGTAGGCGACGAGTGCGGCGTCCTCTTCCGCCAAGTCGCGCGCCGCCCGCCACACGAGCGAGCTCTTGCCATATCGGCGTGGAGCGAAGACGACGACGTTCTGGCCGTTCCGGATGTCCGCGGTCAGCTCGGCAAGCTCCGTTTCCCGGTCGGTGAACGTGTCGTCGAGCGCGAGATCGCCGAAGTTGAAGGGGTTCTCCGCCACTGCCGCACTATACGCATACTTGCGAGTCGCAGATATGCGACTTACAGCTCGGCGAGCGCGAGGTCGGCCAACCGCCGCCCCACGGCCGGCGCGAACTTGAACCCGTGGCCCGAGCACGCCGAGCCGACGACGATGCGGCCGCGGCGGTCGAGCACGAAGGTCTGGTCGGGCGTCGTCGTGTAGAGGCACGTGTCGGTCTCGGCCGGCTCGGGATCGACGCCGGGGAAGCGCTCGCCGACCCAGGCGGCGATCCGCTCGACGACCGCCGGATCGGGCGTGCCGGCCTCGTCGGGGTCGGTCCCGGCGCCGGCGTGGTGGGCCCCGGCCTTGAGGCCGTGGACCGGGTCGTACAGCGCGTACATGTCGTGGCCGCCGCCCGGGGAGATGTCGACGACGGAGGGCAGCGGCGGTCCCTCGCGGCGAAAGTACGCGACCGTTTCCCGCGTGACGCGAACGTCGAGGCCGTCGACGAGCCGGCCGACCCAGGCGCCGGCGGTGACGACGACGACCTCGGCGTCGAGCTCGTCGGGCGAATCGATGCGCGTGTTCGTCCGCACGTCGACACCATGGAGGAACGCCTGCCGCGCGCGATCGGCATAGACGACACCGGCATCGGCCACGCGGAGCGCCGTCCACCCGTCGGGAATCGCGATTCCCTCGACCTCGGTCGGCAACCCGTACTCGACACCGCACTCCTCGAGCGCCCGCGCCGACGTGAGCGACGGATCGCTCGCGAGCTCGACGAGCCCGTACAGTCCGAGCACGTTCGGATCGAGCTCGTTCCACCCCGCGTACGCCTCCTGCGCGAGGCGGATCCAGTACGGATCGGGGTAGGCGACCCGGAAGATGCGCGAGCGCCCGTGACTCGACCCGCGCGTGTTGTCGAGCTCGAACTGCTCGTACACGGTGACGTCTGCGCCGCGCTCTGCCAGCGCCCACGCGGCCGCGCAGCCCATCACCCCCGCCCCGACGACCGCGACGCGCGTCATGCGGCGACGAGGTCGCCGGGAAGGAGACGCGTGTTCTTCGCCGCGTGCGCGATCACCCGCTGCCAGTCGACGCCCGGCGGCGTCTCCTCGTCCGGCGTGACGACGATCGGCCCGAGCGAGATCGCGAAGTCGCGCCTCTTCGCGCCGGGCAAGTCGGGTGCGAGCCACTCGACGAAGGGCGTGAAGCCGCCGACGGCGCCGTCTGCCCCGATGACGGCCGCGTGTCGCCGCACGGGGACGATCGAGGCGGCGCCGGGGGGCGCGGCGACCTCGTCACCGGCTGCGCGGATCGCGGCCGGGTTGGCGAACGCGAAGTCGTCGCCGTCGAAGATGCGGACGGACGGCGGATGGAGGACCGGCGCGCGAAAGACGATCTCCGCGAGGGGGTACTCGGCGTGCTCGCGCGCCTGGCCGCCGCCGGTGAAGAACGCCTGCAGCGTCTGGGCCGCGAGCTGGACGACCCGGTCGCCGTCGATCCGTCCCGGCCATCCCCGCTCGAGGAGCGGATCGGCCGGCGAGAACATGCAGAGCCTCACTCGGTCGGCTCCGTGTGCACGCGGACGTCCGCGATCTCGGGCAGCCGGCGGCGGATCTCCTCCTCGATCTCGCTCGCGCGCGCGTGCGCGTCGGCGAGCGCCGTGTCCGGGCCGAGCCGCAACGTGAGGTAGGCGACGAGCCCCTCGTCGGTGTTGAGGAAGCGCAGCTCCTGCGGATCCGCACCGCACACCTCGCGGACGACCGCGCGCACCGTCTCGACGTCGCCGGCGACCTCCGCGGCGCCGCCGGCCTCGGTCAGCGGCTCGAGGTGCGTCTGCACGGCGCTCGCCTCGGGAACGGCGGCGGCGATCGCGCGCTCGACCTCCTCGGCGATCGCGTGCGCATCCGTCAGCGACAGGTCGCCCGGGAGCTTGAGGTGGAGCGACAGCTCCGTGCCGCCGTCGACCGAGAGCACGCTGACGTTGTGTATCTCGCGCACGCGCGGCACGGCGAGCGCTGCGGCGAGCGCGCGCTCGCGCACATCCGACTCTCCTTCGAGCGGCTCGACGTGGACGACGACGTCCGCTTCGGGGAGAGCGTTCTGCACCGCCTGCTCGACGGCGTCCGCTGCCGCATGCCCCTGGCCGACGACCGCGTCCGGCTCGATGCCGATGACGACGTCGGCGAAGTGGCGCCCGGCAGCCTGCCGCATTCGCAGGCGGCTGAGGTGGACCGAGGGCGTGATGCGCATGATCGCGGCCCGCGCGGCCTCCTCCGCGGCGGCGGGTGCACGGTCCATCAGCACGTCGACGTTCCGTCGCATCAGCTGCAGGGCCGCGCTCAGCACGATGACCGCAACGAGGAGCGCGGCAATCGAGTCGGCCTTGTCGAAGCCCTCGCGAACGAGCAGGAGGCCGGCGAGGACGGCGATCGAGCCGCCGAGGTCGCTGGCGAAGTGCAGCGCGTTCGAGGCGAGCGCCGCGCTGTGATAGCGGGTGGCGGCGCGCCACGACGCGACGGTGCGTCCGATGTCGACGACGATGACGACGCCGATCACGACGAGCGCGTACCAGGCGGCGTTCACGTGCGGCGGCGAGCTGCTCGCGAGGCGCACGATCGCGCGCCAGACGATGACGAGGCTCGCGAGCGCGAGGATCGCCGCCTCCCCGAGCGCGGACAGGTGCTCGGCCTTGCCGTGGCCGTACTGGTGCCCGACGTCGGCCGGCCGGCCGGAGACGCCGACGGCGAAGAACGTCAGGAGAGCCGCGACGAGGTCGGTACCCGAGTGCGCCGCTTCGGACAGGAGCCCGAGGCTGTGCGTCGCGATCCCGGTCGCGAGCTTGAGCGCGATGAGCGCCGCCGCCGCGAACACGGAGAAGAGCGCCGTCTTCCTCTGAGCCGTCATCGCCGAGAAGCGTACGGCTCCGGCCAGCGGGCGAACCCGTGACGGTTCCGTACGCCGGCGAAAACCGGGGACACTCCCCGTCGGTCGGATCCGCCTCGGCTCCGCGAAGCGCCTGGCCCAACGAGCCGATGCGCAGGGACACTCCCCGGTTACCGAAGGATCACGACTTCCGGGCGAAGCTACAGGTTGCCGCGAAGCGCCTGTTCTCGTTCGATGGCCTCGAAGAGGGCCTTGAAGTTGCCCTCGCCGAAGCTCGTGGCGCCGTGGCGCTCGATGACTTCGAAGAAGAGCGTCGGCCGGTCCTGCGCCGTCTTCGTGAAGATCTGCAGGAGGTAGCCGTCCTCGTCGCGGTCGGCGAGAATCTTGTGCCGCTGGAGGTCGTCGTAGTCCTCGGCGATCTCGCCGACGCGCCCGGCGACTTCGTCGTAGTACGAGTCGGGGGTGTCGAGAAAGATCATCCCGTGCTCCTTCAACGTCTCGACCGTCCGGACGATGTCGGTCGTGGCGAGCGCGATGTGCTGCGCGCCGGCGCCCCCGTAGAACTCGATGTACTCCTCGATCTGGCTCTTGCGCTTCCCCTCCGCCGGCTCGTTGATGGGGAACTTGATCTTCCCTGCGCCGTCCGACATGACCTTCGACATGAGCGCCGAGTACTCGGTCTGGATCTGGTCGTCGCCGAAGTGGAGGATGTTCGTCATCCCGAAGACGTTCTCGTAGAACTCGACCCAGCGGTCCATCTTCCCGAGCTCGACGTTGCCGACGATGTGGTCGATGTTCGTGAGCCCGAGACCGGCGCCCGCGTGCCCGTTGCTCGACACCGACACGAACCCCGGCTTGAACGGGCCCGCGTAGTCGGAGCGGTTCACGAACGTGTGGATCGTGTCGCCGTACGTCGCGATCGCGGACGTCTCGATCGAGCCGAACTCGTCCTCGTGTCTCGTCGGCTCGCTGACGCCGCGCGCGCCGCGCTGCACCGCCTGGCGGTACGCCTCGGTCGCGTCGGGAACCGTCAGCGCGATGTCGCGCACGCCGTCGCCGTGCTTCGCCTGGTGGCGCGTGATCTCGTGTTCCTCGCGCAGCGGCGACGTGAGCACGAACCGGATGTCTCCCTGCTCGAGGACGTACGACGCGCGGTCGCGTACGCCTGTCTCCGGCCCGGAGTACGCAGTGCGCGTGAAGCCGAGCGCGTGCTCGTAGAAGTACACGGACTGTTTCGCGTTGCCGACCCACAGCTCGACGTAGTCCCAGCCGAGCAGAGGCATGAAGTCGTCGGCCATGGCGCGGATTATGACTCGGCGGGAGGCACGAGTGCGGCGCGGTGCCAGATCCGCTCGAGCGCGATGCCGGCGAAGATCAGGACGCCGCCCGCGATCTCGAGCGTGTGCAGCGATTCGGAGAGCAGCACGAGCGCGAAGAAGACGGCGAAGAACGGCTGGAGGTTCCCGAACAGGGAGGCGCGGGCCGGGCCGACGCGGTCGATCGCGGTGAACCAGAGGATGTTCGTGAGGAAGAGCGGGCCGACGATGGCGTAGCCGAAGCCGAGCCACACCTTCCAGCCGAAGTCGAAGTGCTGGGCGTCGATCTGCGGGGTGCCGGCGAGCGCGAGCGGAACCCAGCCGACGGCGAGCACGAGCGCGCTGATGCGGAAGGGCGAATACCGGCGCATGAGCGGTGCGATCGCGACCGTGTAGCAGGCCCAGGTCAGCGCGGTGCCGATTGCGAGCAGGTCTCCCCTCAGACCGGACGAGAAGCCGCCGCCCGACGCCGCCGCGACGAGTGCGACTCCGGCGACCGTGATCGATGCGCCCACCCAGAAGGCGCGCGACAGCTTCTCGAGCCCGAGCGCGAGCGTGATCCCGCCGATGAAGATCGGCGTCGCTCCGAGCAGCAGGGCGACGGTGGAGGCATCGGCGAGCTTCAGCCCGTAGACGAAGCACAGCTGGTTGAGGAAGATCATCGAGGCCGCCAGCAGCACGAGCTTCACGTCGCGCCGCGCGATCCGGAACGAGCGCTCGCGGTGGTACGTGAACATCCAGAAGAGCGCTGTGGCGGCGAAGTAGCGGATCGCCGCGTACGCGAGCGGCGACCACCCGTGCGTGAGGACATAGCGCGTGACGGTGACGTTCAGCGCCCAGAGGAGGATCGTGCCGAGGAGCATGAGATCCACCGGGCTCACTCGGCGCATGCCTGCGAGCCTAACGCGACGCTAGGTTGCGATCGTGGCTGCGCCGACGATCAGAGCTGCTCGGTCGAGCGACGTGGACGCACTCTCCGATTTGGCGAAACGGACGTGGTCGGATGCCTTCGGCGACGGGGTGAGCTCCGCGGACGAGGCTGCCGAGCTGGAAGAGGCACGTTCCGCGACCTACTTCGCCGGCGCCCTGCGGGACAAGACGATCCTCGTGGCCGAAGAGGGCGAAGCCTTGGTCGGATACGTGCAGTTCGGAGAGGTGGGCATACCCGAGACCGATGGCCGGCCGGGAGACCAGGAGCTGCAGCGTCTCTACGTCGAGATCGCGGCGCAGGGACGCGGTCTGGGCCGGAGGTTGCTGAACGCAGCGCTCGGGCACCCCCGGCTCGCCGAGGCGCGGCGCGTGTTCCTCCAGGTGTGGGCCGAGAACGAGCGAGCAGTCGGCCTGTACGAGAGCGTGGGGTTCCGGACGATCGGCACGACGAGCTTCACGATCGGCTCCGAGCCGATGCAGGACCTCGTGATGGTGCTCGACAGAGGCGGCGTTGGTTAGGGTTCGCTTCGTGGCCCAGCCGACCATCAGCGACGTCGACGCCCTCGTCGGGCCTGCGACGCCGCATTTCGCGTACCAGCTGCGCGCCCGCATCCTCGAGCTCGTCCGGGATCTCGCCCCCGACGACCCGGTCCGCCGCTACGGCGAGGAGAAGATGGCGCTGCTCGACCGGCTCGGGCATGCGTCGTCGAAGGCC
This sequence comes from uncultured Actinomycetes bacterium, assembly GCA_963753295.1. Lineage (GTDB taxonomy): Bacteria > Actinomycetota > Thermoleophilia > Gaiellales > Gaiellaceae > Palsa-739. The sequence continues at coordinate 172,399 of CAVWBZ010000021.1, forward strand.
GAGAACGGCGGGCGCGAGCCGCGCTCCCGCCCCGGCTGGTCGGAGCTGCCCAGCTCGGCGCCGGCCGACGAGCCGCTGCCCCACCGGCGATGAGCCTCCAGGGCTCCTCGGTCCTCGTGACCGGGGGAACGCGGGGGATCGGGCTCGCGATCGCGCACCGGCTCGTGCGCGACGGCGCCTCGCGCGCCGTGCTCGGCTACCTGCGCAACGACTCCGCCGCCGAGGCCGCAGCCGAGGAGATCCGCGCCGCCGGCGCGGAGGTCGACCTCGTTCGCGGCAACATCGCCTCCGAGAAGGTGATCGAGAAGATCGCGGCCGCGGGCCCGTATCGCGTCGTCGTCCACAACGCCGCGACGGGGGTCATCCGGCCGGCGCTCGAGGCGGACGACAAACACTGGGACTGGACGATGAACGCGAACGCCCGCTCGCTGCTCGCGCTCGCGCGCGCGACGGCGTCGTCGATGAGCGAAGGATCGGCGTTCGTCGCCATCTCGAGCCTCGGCGCCCAGCGCGTGCTCGAGAACTACGTCCTCATCGGGACGTCGAAGGCGGCGCTCGAGTCGGTCGTCCGCTACCTCGGGGTCGAGCTCGCGCCGCGCGGGATCCGCGTGAACGCCGTCTCGGCCGGTGTCGTCGAGACGGGCGCGCTCGAGCACTTCCCGAACAAGGAGGAGATGCTCGCAACCGTCGACCGCACGCCCGCCGGCAGGCTCGTCGAGCCCGCCGACGTCGCGGGCGCGGTCTCCTTCCTCTGCTCCGACGACGCGCGCATGTTCTGTGGACAGACGCTCGTCATCGACGGAGGATTCTCCCTACTGGCCTGAGATGGAGCCGACCGACGTCAACCGGCGGATGTTCGACGAGGTCCACCGCCGGCACGGCGAGGGCCGCGCCGCCCTGCCGCCGATCGTCAAGCAGACGCTCGGCGACCTGACGGGCAAGAACGTCCTGCACCTGCACTGCGGATCGGGCGAGGCGAGCGCCGAGCTCGCCGAGCTCGGCGCGGTCGTCACTGCGATCGAGCCGGACGAGGCGCTGGTCGACGTGGCGCGCGAACGCTGGCCGAGCATCCTCTGGATCGGCGCGGACCCGCAGGATCTGCCGGCGAACCTCCGCCGCGCGCGCTTCGATCTCGTGTACTCGCCCGAGGGCGTCATCGCGCGGCTCGCCGACCTCGACCGGTGGGCGGCGGGCGTCGCCGCCGCGGTGCGCGCGCACGGCGAGCTTCTCGTCTTCGACGACCATCCGGTGTCGGCGTGCGTCGACGGGCTGCTCCGCTGGCACGCCGACTACTTCGACGACGGCGTCGTCCGGCTCGGGCGCATCGTCACGACGCTCGTGCGCTCCGGCTTCAACGTCGAGGCGCTCGAGGAGTATCCGCTCGACGCCTCCGGGCGACGGCACGACCGCCGCATCCCGGGGTCGTTCCTGCTGTACGCGACGCGCCGTCTATAGGCGAAGCATGCGGCCGACGGTCGCGCGCGCGATCGTGCCCGCCATCGCCGGGTTCTCCTGGAGCCGGCGCACGGAGTATCCGTACCAGTGCTCGCCGAACGGCACGTACACGCGCAGAGGGTGGCCGGCGGCGACGAGCTCGCGCGCGCGGTCCTCGCGCACGCCGAGCAGCATCTGGAACTCCGGCACGTCCCGGTCGAGCGCCGCCCGGATCAGCTGCTCGTCGTGCGTCGCAGCCGCGACGTATGCGCCGGCGCCGAGCAGCGCGTCGAGACACTGGACGAAGCTCGTCCGCACCGAGTCGGGGTCGCTGTAGGCGATCGACGGCGGCTCGACGTAGATGCCCTTGCACAGCCGAACGTTCGGCTTCAGGTCGGCGAGCCCGCGCACGTCGTCGAGCGTGCGCCGGAGGTAGGCCTGGAGCACGACGCCGACGTTCTCGTGGCCTTCCCCGCGCAGCTCGCGGTAGAGCCGCAGCGTCGCGTCGGTCGTCGTCGCGTCCTCCATGTCGATGCGCACGAAGTTGCCCTGGCCGAGAACCTGCCGGACGTTCTCCTTGCAGAGGTCGTACGACAGCTTCAGACCGAGCGCCGTGAGCTTGACGCTGACGTTCGCGTCGAGTCGCTCGCGCTCGATCTCGGCGAACACGTCCCGGTACGCGCGCGCGATCGCGCGCGCCTCGTCCTCGCTCGCGATCTCCTCGCCCAGGACGTCGATCGTCGCCTTCATCCCGGCCGTGTTGAGGTCGCGCACGACGCGCACCGCATCGGCTTGCGTCGCGCCCGCGATGTAGCGGGACGAGAAGAGCTGCACGACCGGCTTCGGGACCACCGGCAGGAGGCGGACGATTGCTCGGTCCAGCAGCGTCACGGGCGGGCGGAGTCTACGACTCGCGCATGAACCCCTGGCGGGCAGCGCTCACGAGCGCAACCGCCTCGGGGAAGAGGACCCGCATCGCGTCGCGGAGCGCCACGGCCTGCTCGTCCACGCCGCCCTGCGTCTGCACCTGCGAGAGCGCCGCGGAGGTGAGCTCGACGGCCGTGTTCAGGGTCAGCGTCGCGAACTGCTCGCGCTGGGCCTCCTGGACGTGCTCCGCCTGCTGCTCGGCGAACTCGCGCAGGCTCCGCATGAGGTCCTCCGGGTCTCCGCCGAAGGGAAATCCGCCTTCCATGTCCTCCACTCTAGGTCAGAGGGGACAGGTGGCGCGCGACCACGTGCGCGGCGAGCTCCTCGACCGCCGGAAGCGCCTGCTGGAGCGCGACCGCGAACGGCGAGCCGCGCTCGTCGCCGAGCGCCTGCTCGAGCCGGCGGGAGGCGGCGCCGAGCGCGTCGAGGTAGGCGTTCGTCGCGAGGCGGGGCAGCGAGGCGATCGTCGCCTCGAGCTCGGCGGCGGCCGCGTCTGCGTCCTGGAGCTCGAGCTCGCGGAGGCGAACGCGCAGCTCCGAGAGGTGGCCGCCCCCCGCCGACTCCTCTGCGACCTCGCAGAGCGCGGCGAGCGACGCGGCCGCGTGGACGCGCTCGCGGCTCTCGACCGGCCGCGCCGCGTCGTCGAGCGCGAGCCACGCGCCCGACTCGTAGGCGACGAGGTACACGCGCCCGCCGTCGAGCAGCTCGGCGGCGACGACGCCGGTCACGTCCTCGCCCGGGGCGGCGGCCGCGATGCGCTCGAGGTCGTCGGCGAGTGCCATGATCTCAGCCTATGTCGGCCCGGACGGAACACGCACGCGAGCTGTTCGCGCCGCTCGGCCCGACGTACGACCGGTACGCGAGCCTGCTCTCGTTCGGCCAGGACCCGCGCTGGCGCCGCTTCCTCGTCTCACGCGTCCCGGCGTCGGCGGAGCGCGTGCTCGACGTCGCCTGCGGGACGGCGGCGGTGTCGATCGAGCTCGCGCGCGCGGAGCCGACCCGGATCGTCACCGGCATCGACCAGAGCACGGAGATGCTCGTCGCCGGCCGCGTGCGCGTCGAACGCGCCGGCCTCGGCGGACGCATCGAGCTGCGGGAGGGCCGCGCCGAGTCGCTGCCGTTCGCGGACGGGGAGTTCGACGCGCTCACGTTCACGTATCTCCTCCGCTACGTCGACGATCCGGCGGCGACCATGCGGGAGCTCGCGCGCGTCGTCGCACCGGGCGGCACGATCGCGATGCTCGAGTTCGGCCTTCCGCGCGGGCCGTGGCGGCCGTTGTGGGAGCTGTACGTCCGGGTCGGCCTGCCGCTCGCGGGGGCGGTCGCCTCGCCCGCGTGGCGCGACGTCGGGCGCTTCCTCGGGCCGAGCATCCGGGACTTCCACGCGCACGTGCAGCTCGACGAGCTCTGGCGCGAAGCCGGGCTGAAGGACGTCCACCTCCGCCGCATGAGCGTCGGCGGCGGCGTGGTGGTATGGGCGACGACCTGACGCGACCCGCCTTCTACGCGCTTCGCTCGGGAGGCTGGCGCGACTACGTCACGCTTCTCCATCCGCCGTACACGCTGTGGCATCTCTCGTACGCGGCGATCGGCGCCGCCCTCGCACCGCAGATGAAGTGGGGCCTGCTCGGCTGGACCGTGCTCGCGTTCCTCCTCGCGATGGGCATCGGCGCGCATGCGCTCGACGAGCTGAAGGGCCGGCCGTTGCGGACGCGGATCCCGAGTCGCGTCCTCGTCTCCCTCGCCGCCTGGTCGATCGCGGGCGCGTGCGCCATCGGCGTGCACGTCGCCATCGACACGACCTGGTGGCTGCTCGCGTTCGTCGTCTTCGGCGCCGCCGTCGCCGTCGCGTACAACCTCGAGCTGTTCGCCGGCACGCTGCACACGCCGCTCTGGTTCGCCGGCGCGTGGGGCGCATTTCCCGTGCTGACGGGTTTCTTCGCTTCCGCGCAGCGGATCCGCCTCGACGCGGTCGCAGCGGCGGCGTTCGCGCTCGTGACGAGCCTCGCGCAGCAGCGGCTCTCGGCGGACGTACGCGCCGCGCGCCGGCAGGCCGGTGACGTGTCCCTCGCACGGTCTGCAGAGCAGGCGCTGCAGCTCCTCTCGGCGGCGATGCCGCTGCTCGCGGGAGCTCTCCTGCTTTTCCGCTGGCGTTACTAGGATGCAGTGATGTCGCTGACGACCGGCTTCGAGGTCGGGTTCGCGGCCGCGGTCGCCGTCGCGGCGCTGTCACTCGGCGCTGCCGCCCTTCGCGCCGTGCCGCGGATCGTCCTCGGCCTCCTCACGGCGCTCGTCCTCGGCGGAGCCGTCGCCGGCTGGGTCACGTACGCCCTCCGGCACAGCCATCCGCGCGAGCTCGCCGTCGCGGCCGGCGGCATCACGGCGGCGGCGTTCGCCACCGGCGCGTCGCTGCTCGTCGCGTGGTCGCTCGAGCGCGCGGCGGCGACCGAGACACACATCGCCGAGGCGCAGGCGCTTTTGCTCGCCCTCGTCGAGGCGGAGGCCGCCGACCGCGCCGCCGAGCTCGAGCGCACGCTCGCGCGCGCCCGCGCAGACTCGATCTCCCTCCTCACCGACGAGGAGCGGCGGATCGCGGAGGAGCGCCGCGTTGCGTTCAGCGACCGGGAGCGCGGGCTCGTCAACTCGCTCACCCAGGCTCTGACCGACGTGCAGGCGCAGGTGTCGCAGCGGCTCGCCGACTGGAAGCGCGATCTCGACCGCGCCGCCGACTCGACGAAGCAACGGCTCGCCGAGCTCGCCGAACGGCAGCAGCATCTCCTCGGCGACGCGGAAGCGCGCCTCGTCGCCGACTCGGACCGCCTCGCCTCCGAGAGCGAGACGCAGCGCGAGGGGATGGCGCGGCTGCGCGGCGACATCGACAAGGCGCTCGAGCAGACGCTCGCGCTCGCGAGCGCGGAGATCGAGGCGCACGCGGGAGAGCGCCGGCGCGCACTGCACGAGCTCGAGGAGCGGATGCGGCGGCGCGAGAAGGAGCTGATGGAGCAGATCGAGCGCGAGGAGCTCGAGTCCTCGCAGCGCATCCGCGCCGGCTTCTCCGACATGGAGCGGCGGCAGATCGAGCAGATGGCGCGCACGGTGGAGCGTGCGACCGCCACGTACGCGGACGAGGCGACACAGCAGTTCGGCACGCTCGTGAAGTCGAGCCGCGAGGACGCCGCGCGGCGCCTCGCGCGCGAGCTCGACCGAGCGGTGGAGACGTTCGCGCGCGAAGCGGAGGTCGTGCTCGCCGAGCGGCTCGCCCACGTCGGCGACGCCGGCGCGCAGCGGCTCGAGAAGCGCCTCGCCGAGGCCGCGACGCGCCTCGAGCAGCAGCGCGACGAATGGATGGCCGCGCTCGACGGCCGCATCGGCGACCTCGAGGCCGACGTGCGCCGGCGGCTCGAGGAGCTCGGCGCCGACGCCGAGGCGGAGCGCGCGGTGCTCGACGCCCGCCTGCAGGAGCTGCTGCGGCGCATCGAGGCCGCGGCCTCGGTTCGCAGCTCTTCGTAAGAAGACGGTTAACTCTCGCTTGCGGCCCCAACTTCCCGGGGAAGGGTTCGTCGAAGGAAGCACGAACTAGCCGAGCCATGAGCGAGACGACCGAGATACTGGAACCGGAGACGAGCGAGCGCTCGAAGGTCGAGAGCTGGCGCCTCCACGTGCTGATCGAGGCCGGCTATCCGCTCCACGTCGCCGAGCGTCTCGCCGTCAGCGAAGCGGACCTGCATCTCGCCGTCGAGCTCGTCCGCGAGCACGGCTGCGCGCACGCGACCGCTGCGGAAATTCTCCTCTGAACGCGCTGCGCACTTTCAGAGGCTGAGGGTCCCGCTTCGCGGGCGTAGCTCGCGAGCTCTTGGTGGTGTCGGCTGAGGTTTCGTTCTGCGCGCACCGGGCGGGAGGTCTACTACGCTCTGCCCGTGGCCAAGGTCGACCCCCTTCCCTACGACGACAAGACGGTCTACTCCGTCGGCGCGTTCAACCGCGGCGTCGCGCAGTGGCTCGGCCGGCTGCCGACCGTCTGGGTCGAGGGCGAGGTCACCGAGCTACGGCGTCACGACCGCTGGGCGAGCGTCTTCTTCACGCTCAAGGATCCTGCAGACGGGTCGTGCGTCGGCGTGACGATGCCGCGCGGGCAGTTCGACGGCCTGCGCCTCGCGCTCGCCGACGGGGAGCGCGTGCACGTGTACGGCCGGCCCGAGCTGTTCGAGCGTCGCGGCGACTTCCGTCTGCGCGCGCTCACGATCGAGCGCTTCGGCGTCGGCGCGCACCTTGCGGCGCTCGAGCGCTTGAAGACGAAGCTCGCTGCGGAGGGGCTCTTCGCCGCCGAGCGCAAGCGGCCGCTGCCGCTGCTTCCGCGCCGCATCGGGCTCGTCACCGGCAACGACGCCGCTGCGAAGCGCGACGTGCTCACGACGATCCAGAGCCGCTTCCCGCCCGCGAACGTCCTCGTCGCCGAGACGCACGTGCAGGGGCCGCGTGCGCCGCTCGCGATCGTGGCCGCCCTCCGCGACCTGTGCGCGCGGCCGGGCGTCGACGTCATCGTGCTCGCCCGCGGCGGCGGCAGCTTCGAGGATCTCCTTCCGTTCAGCGACGAGCGCGTCGTGCGCGCGGTGGCGGAGTGCCCGGTGCCGATCGTCTCGGCCGTCGGCCACGAGCAGGACACGCCGCTCTGCGACCTCGCCGCCGACGTCCGCGCGTCGACGCCGACCGCGGCCGGCCGTCTCGTCGTCCCCGAGCTCTCGGTCGTCGTGGCGGGGCTCGATCGTGCGCGCGTCGCGCTCGCGCGCGGCGTCCGGCGGACGCTCGACCGCGACGCCGCCGTGCTCGAGCGGACGCGCGATCGCCTGCGCGCCGCGCCGAGGCTCGCGCTCGAGCGCGAGGGCCGCCGACTCGAGAGCGCCCGCGGCCGCCTGCACCGGGCTCCCGCGCTCACCGTCGAGCGCAAGCGGGCGGCGCTCGACGCCGCAGCCGGCAAGCTACGACTGTTGTCTCCGCTGAAAACACTCGACCGAGGGTACGCGATCGTCCGGACGGAAGCGGGAGTCGTGCGCTCGGCGCACGACGTCGCGCCCGGCGTGCGCGTCGAGGTCGCAGTCGCAGAAGGCGGCTTCGGCGCCCGCGTCGAGGACGTCCGCGAATGAGCGAGCCAGAGCGGACGTTCGAGCAGGCGCAGGCCGAGCTCGAGGGCATCGTCGAGCGGCTCGAGCAGGGACAGGCCTCGCTCGACGAGGCGCTGAAGCTATGGGAGCGCGGCGAAGAGCTGTACGCGTTCTGCCGCGCGCAGCTCAACTCGGCGGAGGGCAAGGTCGAGGAGCTAGCCCGCCGCGTCGAGCAGGCGCGCCCCGAGCCGCAGCCCTAGCTCGGCGAGATCCTCGCGCGCACGCTCCGGCCGGCCCGAGAGGGCGATCGTCTCCGTGCCTGCCAGCGGCGTCTCGACGACGCCGGCCGCGACGACGCAGGGGACGCCGTGCGCAGCGCAGCGGCGCGCGACCTCTGCGGGCGCCTTGCCCTCGGCGGTCGTCGCGTCGACGCGGCCCTCGCCGGTGACGACGAGCGCGTACGGCCCCGGATCGAAGCCGGCGAGATCGAGAACCGTCGAGGCGCCGGGGACGAGCTCGGCGCCGAGCGAGGCGAGCGCGGCGCCGAGCCCGCCGGCCGCGCCCGAGCCGGGGAGCTCGGCGAACGGCGCAAGCCGCTCGATCGCGCGGAACCGCGCCTCGAGCTCGGCAACCTGCGCGGGCGTCGCGCCCTTCTGCGGCCCGTAGAGGCGCGGCGCGTCGTAGAGCGTCGTCCGCACATCGCAGAGAACGGTCGTCGGCGCCGGCAGCGAGCCGAGCACCTCGAGCAGGCCCATGCCCGCATCCATGTTCGCCGTCCCGCCGAGGCCGACGAGCAGCCGGTCGACGCGAAGGCCGGCGATGAGCTCGCCGAACGGGCGGCTCGACGTGAACGGATCGAGGCGCGCCGGGTCGAACGGGATCGCGGACGCCGCCTCGACCACCGAGGGAAGCACGTCGGCCGTCCCCTCGCCGCCGTCGGCGAGCGGCAGCAGATCGCACTCGACGCCTGCGTGTGCGAATCCCTCCGCGAGCGCCGCCGCCGCGTCGCGCGCGGAGAGGACGCCCTTGAAGCTAGCCGGACACGCGAGCGCGCGCGCTCTCGTCTGGAGCATCGATCTCCTCCCGCGATGGCATCTCCGCCTGCGCGGCGGACGGCATCACCTTGAGCATCGCGAACGAGAGCCCCTCGCGCGCGAGGAACAGGAGGCCGACGCCGATGCCGACCGAAGCCTCGATCGCCTGCAGCCCGAAGCCGTATCCGACGCCGAGGCCGTAGTTGACGCCGTAGCTCGCCGACAGAGGCGCCGCAATCGCGAGCTGGACGGCGCCGACGTTGCCGGGCCAGAACGGGAAGATCGTGACGACGTTCATCACGAGCAGGACGACGCCGGCCGCAGGCAGCGGCGCGTGCACGTGGAACGCGCGCATCGCGGTGTAGACGGCGAAGAGCTGGCAGACCCAGCCGGCGATCTGGAACGAGATCGCAACCGCCATGCCGAGCGGGGTGCGCATGACGCCGAGCCCTTCGCGCGCCATCGCGACGACGCGGCGGACGACGCCGAGCCCGTCGTGGCCCGTCGACCGGGGCGTGCGCGCGCTCACGATCGCGAACGCGAAGAGGCCGATGCCGACACCGACGACGGCGAGCAGGATCGAGATCGCCCATGCCGGCACCTTCGCCGTGACGAGAACGTAGAGGATGAGCAGCAGCACGGGAACGACGTCGAACACGCGGTGCGCGAGGACCGTGCCGACGAGCGTCGCCCACAGACCCTTCCGGCGCGGCAGCTTGCGCACGAGGACGGCGACCCGCGCGAGCTCGCCGATGCGTCCCGGGAGCACCGCGTTCGCGAACAGGCCGACCGAGAACGCCGAGAACACCGTGAGCGGCTTCGGGTGCGGCTCGGGCATCGCCTGGCGGATGACCGTCGTCCAGGCGAGCGCGCGCACGACCACCGAGAGGAGGTTGAACGCAATCGCAACGACGACCCACTTCCACTCGACCGAGGTGAACGCGGTGCCGATGGCGCGGAAGCTCGGGCCGCGCCACCAGAAGAGCGCGAACGCGCCCCCCATGAAGACGAGTGCGAGCGCCGCGCGTCCGGCGAGCGACGTCGGCGGGCGCAGCTTCCTCACGCGGCCGCGGCCTCGTAGATCGCGACGAGGCGCGAGGCGATCGCGTCCCACGCGTACCGCTCCTGCACGAGGACGCGGCCGGCGGCGCCCATGGCGGCGCGGCGCGGCTCGTCGGCGAGGATGCCCACGACGGCGGCGGTGAGCGCGTGCTCGTCGCCGGCCGGGAACGCGACGCAGGTCTCCGGGGTCATGACGTCACGGTATCCCGTGATGTCGGATGCAACCACGGGCGTCGCGCAGGCGAGCGCGCGCGTGAGCACCATGCCGAAGCTCTCCCCGCCGAGCGACGGCGCAACGAGCACCTTCGCGGCGAGGAGCTCGGCCGTGAACGCCTCCTGGTCGAGGAAGCCGAGGACGGCGACGCCGTCCTCGGACACGCGAAGGCGGCGCATGAGCAGGCGGACGCGCAGCGGGTCGGCGCCGATGATGCGCAGGTCGGCGCCCGTCCGCCGCCGGATCTCGGGCCACGCGGAAAGGAGCACGTGCAGGCCCTTCCGCTGCTCGTGGCGGCCGGCGAAGACGACGCGGTGCTCGCGGCCGCCGGGCTCGGCGGCCGGCGGGATGAGCACACCGTTCGGGACGATCTCGTACTCGCCGGGGAGCCAGCGCTGCGCCGAGGTGCGCGCCATGTCGGAGACGGCGATCCGCCGGTCGAGCCGGTCGGCGAGGAAGCCCCACACAGGCTTTGCGATGCGCATCCAGGCGAGGTCGCCGCTCGCGTGGAACGTGCCGACCATCGGGCCGGTGTACGTCGCGAGCGCGGCGATGCACGGCGTCGGCGTCATCGGCTCGTGCAGATGGAGGATGTCGAAGCGCTCGCGCGCGAGCGCGGCGCGGATGCGGAAGAGCGAGCGCGGGCTGAGGATGATGTTCGGGAGCGTCCCGTTCGCGGGAACGATGACGGAGCGCCCGATCGGGATGATGTCCGGCGGCGGCGGCCCGTCGCGGCCGTGGCGCGGGTGAAGGGTGCGCGTGAACTGGCCGGGCGGGTCGTTGCCCATGATCGTCAGCACCTCGTGCCCCTGACGGCGCAGCGCCGCCGATTGAAGCTCGGCGTGCTCGACGACGGCGCCCCAGAACGACCACGAATACGGCACGACGATTCCGACCTTCACGGTGACCATTATCGTCGGCTGGTGCTGCGCTTCCGGTCGAATCACGACGGCGAGATCCTGCGGCTGGCGCTGCCGGCGCTCGGCGCGCTGGCCGCGGAGCCGCTCTACGTCCTCGCCGACACGGCGATCGTGGGCCATCTGGGGCGCCCGCAGCTTGCGGGGCTCGGGCTCGCCGGGACGGTGCTCGCGGCCGTCTTCACGATCTTCAACTTCCTCACATACGGCACGACCGCAGTGGTGGCGCGCGCGAACGGGGCGGGGCAGCACGAGCGGGCGGCGCGGCTGGCGGCGCAGGCGCTGTGGGTTTCGCTCGGCATCGGGATTGCGCTCCTCGTCGTGTGCGAGGCGGCAGCGGAGCCACTGCTGCGCGCGCTCGGCGGTCACGGCCGCTCGGGGCATTTCGCCCTCGTCTACTTCAGGATCCAGGCTGCGGGCCTGCCGTCGGCGCTCATCGCGCTCGGCGGGCAGGGCTATCTGCGCGGCGTGTCGAACCTGCGACGGCCGCTCGAGGTCGTCGTCGCCGCGAACGTCGCCAACATCGTCCTCGAGCTCCTGTTCGTGTACGGCCTGCACTGGGGGATCGCGGGCTCCGCGGCCGGAACGGCGATCGCACAGACGGGGATGGGCGTCGCCTTCGCGGTCGAGCTCCTCCGTCCGCACGCCGAGACGAAGCGGCCGAGTCTCCGCGAGATGCGGCCGATGGTGCGCGTCGGGCGGCAGATCTTCGTGCGGACGGCGGCGCTGTACGCGTCGTTCCTCGTCGCCGCGTCCGTGCTCGCGCGCATCGGCGACGCGCAGCTCGGCGCGCACCAGATCGCATTCCAGCTGTACGTCTTCCTCGCCTTGCTCCTCGATGCGATCGCCATCGCGGGGCAGGTGATCGTCGGGCGGATGCTCGGCGCCGGCGACGCGGAGGGCGCGCACGCAGCGGCGCTGCGGATGATCGCCTGGTCGGTCGTCGTCGGGATCGCGTTCGCCCTCGTGCTGCTGCCGCTCTCGCACGCGGTTCCGCGCGCGTTCACCTCCGACCCGGCGGTGCTCGCGCAAGCGGCGAAGCTGTGGCCCTTCTTCGCCGTGATGCAGCCGCTCGGCGGCGCGGTGTTCGCGCTCGACGGCATCCTCATCGGTGCGGGCGACACCGCGTACCTCATGTGGTCGATGCTCGCGGCGAGCGGGGTGTTCGTCACGGCCGCCGCGCTATCGCTTGCGTTCCACTGGGGCATCGTCGGCGTGTGGGCGGGGCTCGACGCGCTCATCGCGGCGCGCCTCGTCCTGCTCTGGGTGCGCTTCGCGGGCCGCCGGTGGGCGGTCGTCGGGTACGCGTAGAATCGATCGATGGACGGGCTCGCCGAGCTGCACACGCACCTGGGAGGCTCGGTCTCGTCCGACATCCTGTGGACGCTGGCGCACGAGCAGGGCATCGCGCTGCCGGTGAAGGACTACTGGGACTTCGACCGGCTCGTCACCGTCAGCGACCCGCGCGGCGTCCCCGATCTCGACGCGCTCGACCGGATCTACCACTGGACGGAGCTCATCCAGTCGAGCCCGATCGCGGTGGAGACGTCGGTGCACGGCGCGATCGGCGGCGCGTACCGCTCGCAGGGGATCACGACGCTCGAGCTGCGCTTCAACCCGATGAAGCGCAACCGCGGCGGCGAGCGCGACCTCGACCACATCATCCTCGCCGCCATCCGCGGTCTCGACCGCGCGAGCCTCGAGTATCCGCAGGTGCGCGCGGGCCTCATCCTCATGATGGACCGGACGTTCACGCAGCGGCAGAACGAGGTGATCGTCGAGAAGGCGATCGCGTGGTCGTCGCGCGGCATCGTCGGCGTCGACATCGCCGGCCCGCGCCCGGGACACGCGCGCTACGACTACCGAGCGGTGCAGCCGATGGTCGAGGATGCGCGCGCGGCCGGGCTCGGCGTGACGATCCACGTCGGCGAGGAGGGCGGCGACTTCGGCCGCGAGGAGATCGGCGAGGTGCTCGAGGTGCTGCGCCCCGACCGGATCGGACACGGCATCCTCGCCGCCGGCGACGCGGAGCTCATGCGCATGCTGCGCGACGCCGAGGTCGTGCTCGAGATCTGCCCGACGTCGAACCTCCTGACGAAGGCGCTCCCGGACGAGGACGCCGTTCGCGGCGTCTTCCGCGCGTTCGCCGAGAACGGCGTGCGCTTCACGATCGCGACGGACGGCCCGGAGATGATGCGCACGCACCTGCGCGACGAGCTCGACCTGCTCCTCCGCATCGGCGCACTCACACAGGACGAGCTCGCCGAGGCGAACGCCCGCGGGCACGAGGCGAGCTTCGTGCGGGACGGGTTTCGCGCCGCCCGGGTGTAGGCAGCGCGAATACTCCCATCGACCGATAGCAGCGGTGCCGCGGCGAACGTAGCGTGCCCCGCCATGAGAACGACCCCGAACGGCACGCCTCCCGCCCTGACGCAGAGGCAGTTGCAGGTCGTCGGGTTGATCGCGCTCGGCTGCTCGAACGAGGAAGTCGGGCGTCGGCTCGGCATCTCGCCGCGAACCGCGAAAGCGCACTGCGACGCATTGCGCCTGAAGCTGGGAGTGCCCAGGCGGCGGCAGATCCCAGCGGCGTTCAGGACGCTCACGGGCGAGGACCCTCTTGCCCGCGAGCTCACGCCGGCCGTGGCCGGCGTCGGGGGCTAACGGCGACCGCGCCCGGGGCGCAAGCTCCGGGCGCGGGCCCCCTTTTCAGCGGCGCCTCGGTGGGTCAGAATTGACGGCAGGCAAGGAGGCGACAAGGGGTTACTAAACCCAGGCGTGCGGCCGCCCGGCAGGCGAAATGCACGAGGGCACGATCACCGCCCAGCCGCGGGCCCAGATCTTCATCAAGCGGCCCCGGCTGACGAAGCTCCTGGATGACGCCGGGGGGCGGCTCATCCTGCTCCTGGCGCCGGCCGGGTACGGGAAGACGACGCTCGCGCGAGAGTGGACCGCCGAGCAGGACCGTGTCGGATGGTACGCGGGAGGGCCGGGGACCGCCGACGTCGCGGGGCTCTCGGTCGGGATCGCAGAGATTCTCACGGCAATGGCGGATCCTCCGCGTCCGGATGTGCTGGAGCGCGTGCGGATCCTCGCCGCCCACGGCCACGACGCGCGCGGGCTGGCGAAAGCGGTCAGCGTGGGCGCGCCGGGGGCGGACGCGCTTCTCGTCGTCGACGACTACCACCACGCGTCCGGCTCCGAGGAGGCGGAGACGTTCTTCGAGGAGCTCGTCGCGCTCACCGAGCTCCGCCTGCTCATCACGAGCCGCGAGCGGCCGAGCTGGTTCTCGGCGCGGCGTGTCGTCTACGGCCAGGCGGCTGTCATCGAGATGGACGCACTGGCATTCACCGACGACGAGGCGCGAGTCGTCCTCGGCGACGACTCGTCCGAGCGCCTGCTGGCCGAGGCGCGTGGCTGGCCGGCGGTCATCGGCTTGGCAGCGATGCGCGGCGTGGTCGACGTCGCAGCGGACATGCAGCCGGACGAGCTCTACCGCTTCTTTGCCGAGGATCTCTTTCAGAGCGCGTCGCCGCCACTGCGCGACGCGATGTTCCGGCTCGCACTCGCTGGAAACGCTGGAGTCAGCGCAGCCAGGGCGCTACTTGGCGCTGCGCACGCGGAGCTCGTGGCGGAGGCATCCGCGCGCGGGTTCCTCATAACCGGGGGGACGACAAGCTGTACACCCACTGCTGCGCGGCTTCCTGTTGGCGAAGCTCGCGGAGCGAGAGCCCGCGGAGACCAAACCACTCGTTGCGCAGGCGATCGCGTTTCTTGTAGCGCAGAGCTAGGTGGGACGATTCCCTCCTCGCACTCGAGCACTTTCCCGACAACCAACTGATCCTCTCGACGCTGAATCGCGCCCTGGCGCGAGACTCTCGACTCTGGTCGCATCGCGACTGTGAGTCGGTGGCTCGATCTGGCAAAGCGGCAGAGGCTTGACGGATCCGCTGCTCCTGCTCGCGGAGTCCGAGATCGCCCTGCGCCAGGGCGAGGCCAGAAGGGCGCAGGCACTCGGAGAGCAAGCCGGAGCGCTACTAACTTCTGATTTGGCAGCTCGCGCGTTCCTCGCAAGCGCGAGGGCCGCGCATCTGCAAGACGACAACCTCGGGGCCCGAAGGCTGTGCAACATGGCGTCGACCCATGCGCTCAGTGCCCCACTTCAGATAGACGCGCTCTGGACAGAGTTTGCGAGTGCACTGGAGATTAACTGGTCCAAAGCCGAGACCGTAGTCACACGATTACAAGCGTTCAAGGAGTTCGATTCGCCGCATGGATTGCGCGGTCTGGCGGCACGGGCTCTGCTCCTCGTCCAGCAAGGCAGAGTCCTCGAGGCGATTGATGTGCTGGAGACCGCGGAGAGCGTCCTGCCCGGCATCGAGGACCCGTTCGTGCGCACCAATCTGCTTCATCACATGACCTACACGTACATTCTCGCAGCGCAGTACGAGAAGGGCATCGCGACCTCCGTCCGCGCGATTCGAGAGGCTCGCGAAGTCGGTTTGCCATTCGTCCTCGATTATGTGCTACTCCGTCGAGCCGCTGCATGGACAGGGACGCGACGGTTGCGCGATGCACGGAGCGTGATTGACGATCTGCAACGACGGACGACATCACCATTCATCCGTGACAACCTCGAGCTTCAGCGTGTGCGTCTCGCGATCGCCGCGGGAGACCTCGAGCGCGCTTTAGCCTTGCTTGGTCTTCAACTTAGGGCGGATGCGCGTCCCGCGTTCCGCGGAGAGGTGTCCTGCTATCGCGCAATCGTGTCTGCGGGCCTCGGAGACATCGCTACGGCCAGCAAATCGCTTCGGATTGGCGAGGAGTTCTTCCAGTTTGCCGAACCCAGAGGCCTGCGAACCGTTGCTAACGGAATCCTGGTCACTGAGCGCTGTGGCTCGTTGGACGACCAGGTTGGCGGCCTCCACGACTTGTTGATGAACGGCGCTGCCGACGCCATTGTCATCGGTTGCCGGACGCACAGGGGGTTTGCGCGAGCGATCGCCGATTGCACCACACTCCGCGCACCGCTGGCAGACCTATTTAGCCGTTCTCGCGACGTCGACATTGCAAGATCGTTGGGTTTGACCGTACCGCGCGAGCGTCGGCCGAGGCAACGCTTATCCGGCCGGGAACAAGAAGTGCACGACCTGCTCGCTCAGGGCCGCACAAACCACGAAATCGCCGCGACGCTATTCATAAGCGAGTCGACCGTCAAGGTCCACGTTCGTCACATCTTCGAGAAGCTCGGGGTCCGCTCGCGCGCCGAAGCGGCTGGGCTCGCGGTCCATGACGTCGACCCGCTCTAGCCGAAGGCCTCCGCGAGGACCGCAGCTCGCACTGAGGGCCCTGGAGCCACGATGGACAAAGTGAACTCACGTCCTCTCGCCAGTCGATAGTCCTCGGATCGGCCAGCCAAGATCGCTTCAAAGGCCGCAACGACAGCCGGTGTCGAATTGACTCTCGACCGCTTGGGCGAGTCGCAGGCGCGCGACCCGACTCGGCATCGCATCTCGGTATGGACGATCGGACGTCATCGCGTTGTACGCGTCTGCGACGGCAATGATCCGCGCGAGCAATGGAATTTCATCGCCTACCAAGCGATCGGGATATCCGGTCCCGTCCACTCGCTCATGGTGGCTTCGCACGATCGCTGCGATGTCTCCGTAGTCATCGACATTGCGAAGGATCTCTTCTCCGATTACCGAGTGACGCTCCATCTCTCGGCGCTCCTCGAGCGAAAGCGCTCCGGGCTTCTCCAAGACGCTCGCGGGCAGCCCGATCTTTCCCACATCGTGGACAAGTCCGCAAAGGTGCACCAGTTCCTGCTCCCGATCCGAAAGTCCCATCCGCATCGCGATGTCGCGGGCGTAGATTGCGACTGAGGCGGAGTGTCCAGCGGTATAGCGGTCCCGTGCATCAAGGGTTGCGACGAGCGCCGTCGCGAATGAGAGGTTCGCGCTGGCCAATCGGGCATTAGCCTCGCCTAGCGCTTCCGTCGCGTCGCGCTGCTGCCGGTACAGAAGTAGGAGCCTCTGTGCCGCAAGGGCAGGAAGCGCGAACAGCGCCACACTCCAGGGCGAAATCGTCAAATAGACGTATGCCAGCACGGTCACCGTTGGAACATGGAGCGGAAGGCTTACGAGATCGCTGGATACAACATCGCGGAGAGCCGCGGCGACAGAGGTCGTTCGTCGGATCGCGGGCGCGACCACGGCAAGCGCTTCGCCGACGATCGTCTCAACGATGAAGGCCGCTGCAACAGCAGCGAAAATGACGAGGAATGCACGACCGCCGTGGCTCTGTACCGCCCCGGCTGTCAGACCGGCGCCGACGGTGGCGATCACGCGCTTCGAGGTCCAGCTTGCCCAACGCAGAATTGGCTGATCAGTATCGCGACGCGGTAGGTCACGGAGCAGGCCAGCCGTTGCAACGACGGCTCCCGCAAGCGGCCCGAGCACGACAGCCGCGAAGACGCACACGAGCGAGGCGACGCTCGCCTCGATTAGAGGGCTTATCCGGATGCTGCCGTAATCAGCCGCCAGGGCGAGGGCAGCAAGGACAGCCACAGCCGCAGGCTGATGGATGCGGTAACCGGCATCCAGGAGGCCAACGCAAAGGCCTGCAGCGCTCAGGGTAAGCCCAAGCACCCAGGCCTCAAGCATCCGCTCGCGACTCAGATTCACCGGTCTGCCGGACAAAAAGCCCCCGAATTCTCTTGAAGTCTCACCCATTTGGGGTATAAACTCGACGTTGCCGTTAGTCCCTAGCACGAGGAGTAGTCATGAAGCGCATCGCCGCAGCCTTTGCTCGGGCCGCCATGTCCGGCGACCACAAGATCTGGTAGTTCCGAGCCGCCGAATCGTCCGTTTTCCACAGGTTCTCGGCGTCCCCCGTTAAAGGGATATCGCGATCCGATGGAAGCGGCTGAAAAGCACTAAGTAACGCGCGCCCCGGTGTTAGGGACCGGGACGCGCGTGTATCTGTCGACAGCCCCGTCGACAGATCTTTCAACAGGGGGCGCCGCTCTGGTCGGGGCTGCCTCAGCCGATGATGCCGCGGCGGAAGCCGACGGCCACTGCATGGGCGCGCGAGCGCGCCTGAAGCTTCGCGAGGAGGTGCCGGACGTGCGACTTGACCGTCTCCTCCGAGAGGAAGAGCCGCTGGCCGATCTCCCGGTTGACGAGACCGTCCGAGATGAGCTGGAGCACCTCGACCTCCCGCATCGTCGGCTCCTGCTCGAGCTCGGCCCGCGGGGCCTGGAACGGGATTACCGCGCCCGACGGGCTCTCGGAGTCCCGGCGCGCGGCCACCGCCTCGAAGCGCCGAGAGTGGTCCAGATACCGGTCAAGGATTTGCTGACGTTCCGCAGCGTCCATCTGGCCGAGTATCGGCGCTGCCGGAGGCCCCCTTTAGAGGTACTGCCCCTATCCAGGGATTGAAGTGGAGCGGCGCCGGGCCGCCTCGGCAAGCGACTCCTCGTCGTACAGGTGGCACTCCACCTCCACGCTGCCCGCCGGCAGGAGCCGCGGCTCGACCGGCTCCTGGAAGTCCACTTCCACGCGGCCGTCCACGTCCCGGAGCTCGCGGACGCCCGTCCAGAACGGCTCGGCCGGGTCGGCGGCCCGGGCGCCGTCGAGGATCGCCCGCACCTCGGCGCCCCGGCCGCTCCCGTTCGCCGGCAGCTGCGCGTGCGTCTCCGGCACGTCGAGCGGCTCCACCGAGCCGACCGACGCCTGCTCCGCCTCGTACGCCGCCTCCTCCATCCCGGCCCACCGCCGCTCGAGCAGGTCCTTCAGGTCGCGCGCCTCCCAGCCGCACACCTCGAACGCCCGCGGGCAGCGCGGGTGGAACGAGCAGCCGAGCGGCGGCCGAGCCGCGTCCGGCACCTCGCCCCGCGGCAGGTCGCGCGGGATCGACCGGCGCGGATCCGGCTCCGGGATCGCCTTCAGCAGCGCCTGGGTGTACGGGTGCTTCGGATCCTCGTAGATCGCCGCCGACGGCCCGATCTCGACGATCCGCCCGAGATACATGATCGCGATCCGGTCGCAGAAGAACTTCGCCGTCGCCAGATCGTGCGTGATGTACAGGTAAGTCAGGTCGAAGTCGTTCTTCAGACTGAGCATGAGCTCGAGGATCTTCGCCCGGACGCTCATGTCGAGCATCGACACGGGCTCGTCGGCGACGAGCAGCACCGGGTTGAGGATGATCGCCCGCGCGATGACCGCCCGCTGCTTCTGGCCGCCCGAGAGGTCGGACGGGTACTTGTCGAGGAACTGCTCCGCCGGCGCGAGGCCGACCCGCTCGAGCGCCTCCGCGACGCGGGCCCGCAGGGTGACCTTGTCCGAAGCGAGCCCGTGGATCTGGAGCGGATGGCCGACCGCCTGCGCGATCGTCATCGCGGGGTTGAGCGACGCGTGCGGGTCCTGGAAGACGATCTGCATCCGCCGCCGGATGTCGCGCAACTCGCGCTCGTGCAGCCCGACGATGTTCCGGCCTTCGAACAGCACCTCCCCCTCCGTCGCCGGCACGAGGCCGAGCAGCGTCCGGCCGAGGGTCGTCTTGCCGCTGCCCGACTCGCCCACGAGCCCGAGCACCTCGCCCTTCCGCAGGTCGAGCGACACGTCGTCGACGGCCCGGACGGCCGCTCCCGTCTTGCCGATGAGCCGGTCGAGGAAGGACCCGCGGATCGAGTAGTACGTCTTCAGCCCGCGGACGGAGACGAGCGGGTCGCCGTTCGCGCTCACGCTTCCTCCGCCACCGCGAGCTCGCGACGCTCGAGCCGCTCCGTACCGCCGGCGGGGATCTCCCGCTCCGGCCCGTGCAGCCAGCAGAGGACGCGCCGGCCCGGATCGGGCTGCGTCTCGATCGGGTCGCGAGCCGGGCAGACCTGCATCACGTCCGGGCAGCGCGGATGGAACCGGCAGCCGCTCGGCGGCGAGATGAGGTTCGGAGGCGCGCCCGGGATCGAGTGCAGCTCCGTCGTGTCGAGCGAGATGGTCGAGCGCAGCAGCTCGCGCGTGTAGGGGTGCTTCGGATCCGCGAAGACGTCCCGGGCCGGCCCTTCCTCCGCGATCTGGCCGGCGTACATGACCGCGACGCGATCGCACGCCTCGGCGACGATCCCGAGGTTGTGCGTGATGAGGAGCAGCGCGGTCCCGAAGTTCTCCTTCAGGTCGGCGAGGATCCGCAGGATCTGGGCCTCGACGATGACGTCGAGCGACGTCGTCGGCTCGTCCGCGACGAGGAGCGAGGGCCGCAGGACGAGCGCGAGCGCGATCATGATCCGCTGCCGCATCCCGCCCGAGAACTCGTGCGGATACTGGCGGAAGCGCGTCGGCGGGATCCCCATCCGGCCGAGCGTGTCGAGCGAGCGGCGGCGCACCTCGGCGTCGGTGAGCTTCGACTCGTGCTGCTGGATCGTCTCGCGGAACTGATCCTCGATCCGGAGCAGCGGGTTCAGCCGCGTCATCGGCTCCTGGAAGATGAGCCCGAGCTCCGGACCGCGGAGCCGGCGCAGGTCGCGCGGCGACATCGTCACGACGTTCCGGCCGCGGTAGAGGACCTCGCCGTCCGCGCGCGCCCCCTCCGGCAGCAGGCCGAGGATGCCGCGGCCGAGCGTCGACTTGCCGCAGCCCGACTCGCCGACGAGGCCGAGGACGTCACCCGCGTCGATCTGGAGCGAGACGCCGTCGACGGCGCGCACCTGCCCGCGGAGCGAGCCGTACCAGACCCGGAGGTCGCGGACGTCGAGGACGGGGCCGGCGGAGCTCACGGCTCGAGCATCTCCGACGCCAGCGACTCGCTCGGCGCCGCCGCGAAGTCGACGCGCCGGAACGCGCGCTTGCGCAGCACCGGGTTGATCGTCTCGTTCAGACCCTCGCCGAGCAGGGTGAGGCCGGTGACGAGAAGGACGATCGCGAGCCCCGGGAACGTGCCCGTCCACCAGATGCCGGAGGCGGCGTCCGAGACCGCGCGCGACACGTCGTAGCCCCACTCGGCGCCCTGCGTCGGCTGGACGCCGTAGCCGAGGAAGCCGAGCGCCGTCAGGGTCAGCACCGCGTCTGCGGCGTTCAGCGTCGCGATCACCGGCACGTTCTGGACGACGTTGAAGAAGACGTAGCGGCGGAGGATCGTCACCGGCTTCGCCCCCAGCGCACGCGCCGCCTCGACGTACGGCTCCTCCCGCACGCTGATCACGTGGTTGCGGACGACCCGGAAGTACTGCGGGACGTACGTGATCGTGATCGCGATCGCGGCGACCAGGACGCCCGAGTTGACGCTGCTGCCGAGGAGGAACGCGATGACGATCGCCAGCAGCAGCGGCGGGAACGCGAACATCGCGTCCATGAACAACACGGCCCCGCGGTCGAACGCGCCGCCGAAGTAGCCGGAGAACAGCCCAAGCGGAACGCCGACCACGAGGCCGAACACGAGCGCGAGCGCGACCACCTCGAGCTCCGTCTGCGCGCCCCACACGATGCGCGCGAGCACGTCGGTCGACTGCACCGTCGTGCCGAAGAGGTGCGCGTGCGACGGATGCGCGAGCTGCGCGAAGCGGCGGCCGCCCGACTGGTACTGGTCGAACCCGTACGGAGAGATGAGCGGCGCGAAGATGGCGAGGACGACGAAGAAGAGCGTCAGCCCGGCACCCGTCCACAGCATGCCGCGGGCGAACCCGCGCGCCTCCGCGATCGGCGCAAACGCGCGGCGGAGGCCGACCGTGCGCCGTTTCAGCCGCGTCGTCGCCGTGACCGCCGCCATCAGTACCGCACCCGTGGGTCGATGAACGCGTTCACGAAGTCGATGACGATGCTGGCGAACACGACGACGAGGGCGAAGACGACGACGATGCCCTGCACGGCGGCGTAGTCGCGGTTCTGAAGGTAGACGTAGAGCTCGTGGCCGATGCCCGGCCAGTTGAACGTCGTCTCGGTGAGGATCGCGCCGCCGAGCAGGAGTGCGAGCTGGAGCCCGATCACCGTCACGACCGGCACGAGCGCGTTCTTGAACGCGTGCCGGTACACGACCGACCGCTCGTTGATCCCCCGCGCCCGCGCCGCCTCGATGTAGTCCTCCTTGAGCGTGCGGATGACGTTCACGCGGATGAGGCGGATGAACACGCCGCCGTAGATCAAGCCGAGGGTCGTCGCCGGCAGGATGAGGTGCTGCACGACGTCCCACAGGGCGCTCCAGTTGCCGTCGATGATCGCGTCGACGAAGTAGATGTTCGTGTGCGTCTGGAGGAGCGCCTGCGTGATCGGGCTCGCCTGGTCCGACGTCGGCAGCCAGCCGAGCCAGACGCCGAAGACGAGCTGCGCGAGCATGCCGAGGAAGAACACCGGCGTCGCATACACCACGATCCCGAACAGGCGTCCGCCGGCGTCGATCGGCGTGTCGCGGAAGCGACCCGAGAGAAGCCCGACGACGAGCCCGACGACGAGCGCGATGATGACCGCGAAGAAGGTCAGCTCGAGCGTCGCCGCCCCGTTGACGAGGATGATCGACGACACCGACCGGCGGTCGGAGATCGTCGTCCCGAAGTTGCCGCGCACGATCTGCCCCAGGTAGTGGGCGTACTGGACGTACACCGGCTTGTCGTAACCCAGCTGGTGGCTGATCTGCTTGATCACCGCCGGCGGCGCGTGCCCGCCGAGCGAGGCCGAGACCGGGTTGCCCGGAGCCACCCGCATGAGCAGGAAGACGAGCGTGAGCAGGATGAACACCATCGGCACGACAAGCGCGATCCGCGTCACCGCGTACCGCTTGAGCGAAGACCCGGTCTGGTTCATCGCGCCATCCTAGAAAAAGAGAGGGCGCCCGCAGGCGCCCTCTCTCCACGGACCACTAGGACTTCGACAGCAGCCAGAACCGCATGAGGAAGTCGAGGTCGATCGTCTTCGGGACGTTCTGGATGTTCGACCGCCCGACGACGAGCATCGTGTTCTGCCAGTACGGGATGATCGGCGCGTCCTGCGCGGCGATCATCTGCGCCTGCTTGATGTACGAGATGCGCTCGGCGGACGTCTTCGCCGCCTCTTCCTTCTTGATGACAGCGTCCATCTTCGGGTTGGAGTAGCCGTTCGAGGTGAAGTTCGACTTCGTCCCGTAGAACGGCGTGATGTAGTCCTCGGCGTCCGGATAATCCGGGAACCACCCGAGCTGGAACGCGCCGTACTGCGTGCCGAGCGTCTTCGAGTACGTCGCCCACTCGGCCGACTTCAGCGTGATCTTGAACAGCTTGCTCGAGTTGAGCGCACGCTGCATCTCGGAGAACTCGTCCGCCGAGGAGTCACCGTAGTGCGACGGCGTCCACCAGAGCGTGAGCGGAACCGGCGTCTTGACGCCTGCGGCCGCCAGGACCGCCTTCGCCTTCGCCACGCTCGGCGCCATGCCGTACACCTCGCCGAACGCGTTGACGTGACCGGGCAGACCGGCCGGCGGCATCGAGTACAGCGGCTCCACCTGCCCGTGGTAGATGCGCGTGGCGATGTCCTGCCGCGGCATCAGGTAGGCGAGCGCCTTGCGGACGGCGAGGTTGTTCGTCGGCGCACGCTTCACGTTGAGCACGAGATAGCGGATGCCGACGCCCTTGCCCTTGTACACCTTGATGCCCGACGTCTTGCCGAGCGAGGTGTACTCCTGCGGCGTGAAGTCGCGGAACGCCATGTCGATCTCGCCCTTCTGCAGCGCGAGCTTCATGGTCGACGACTTCGAGTAGTACGTGATGATCAGACCGCCGTTCGCGACCTTGCCGTTCGCGCCGTCGTAGTTCGGGTTCGGCGAGAAGACGGCGGACTGTCCGGGCGTGAACTTGTCGAGCTTGTACGGGCCGGTCCCGACGAGGCTGGAGACGTCCGAGTTCGACACGATCTTGTTCGCCGGATACAGCTTGTGATCGACGATCTCGCCGGCTCCGGTCGCGAGGATGTACGGCCAGGTCGACTGCGCCGTAGAGAGATGGAACGACACGCTGTACGGGCCGGCCGTCGTCACGCTCTTGAGATTCGAGATCAGGCCCCAGATCCCGGAGGGATCGTGGATCTTGTTCACGCGATCGAACGACCACTTGACGTCGGCCGACGTGAACGGGTCGCCGTTCGAGAACTTGACGCCCTTCCTGAGCGTGCACGTCCACACGGTGACCGTGGCGTTCGCCTTGCAGCCGGTGGCGAGCGACGGGGCCGGAACCGTGCTCCCGGCATTCAGGTCGAGGAGATGCTGGTAGATCATGATGTCGACGGTGCCCGAGCCGTAGTCGTAGTTCCCGGCCGGGTCGACGTTCGTCACCGTGTCGGTCGTCCCGTCGAGGATGGTGCTCGCGTTCGACCTCTGCGGAGCCGACAGGGCGGCGCTCGCCGCCACTGCCGCCAGCGCAAGAACGCCGGCGCCGAGTGCCACCAGGTACCGCACTCGTATTCTCAGGTGCATTTTCCCTCCCGCTGTTGGTTCCGAAGTGTTGTATCTACAGGGTTTGCGGCGGACTTTCCACCCGGGTCCGATCTACCGCTTGCAGATCGTCGCGTAGTCGAACCCGTAGACGACTTGGTTGACATAGCAACCAAGGTCGACCTTCTCGTTGAAGAAGTCCGTGTACTCCCGGTTCAGGAACGGCGCCCAGGGAGCCTGCTCCATGATCCGCCGGTCGAGCGCCGCCCACTCCGAGTTGATCGGGCTCGTGGGCACCGGCTGCTTGTTGAGGGCGTCGATCTTCTTGTTCACCGCCTTGTCGTTGAAGTTGGCGTAGTTGTTGTTGTACGTCTTCGTGATCCGCTCGCCGTTCAGGAGCACGTCGAACCAGTCGAGCGGATGCGGATAGTCCTGGAGCCAGTCGGCGAAGCCGATCTGGGCGCCCGTCGCCTGGTTGCCGATCGTCGTCCAGTACGTCGCCGAGCTGATCGTGTGCGGGTGAGCCTTGAGGCCGATCGAGTCGAGGACCTGGACGAGGTACTTCGTCGCCTTCGTGTCGACCCCGCGGTCGTGGTTCCACACGGTCACGCGCACGCCCGTCGCGTGCGCCTCCTTGACGAGCCGCCGCGCCTTCGCTGGGTCGTACGGGTAGAGCGAGTGCTTCGAGTAGGACGGGTACGTCGGCGGGAGGATGTTCTCCGTCGGGCGGGCGAGGCCGTTGTAGATCGCCACGAGCGCGTTCCGGTCGATGGCGTAGTTCACCGCCCGCCGCACCTGCACCTTGTTGAACGGCGGACGCCGCGTGTTCATGAAGAAGTAGTAGGTGTTCGGCGGCGTGTAGACCTTGATCTGGTCGCCGTACTTCGCCTCGGTCGAGGCCAGGGCGGCCGCCGGGATCGGCTGCGGATCCCAGTCGTCCTGGCCGGAGATCGTGCGCTGGAGCGCCTCCTTCGCGTCGCCGACGATGTCCCAGACGATCTTGTCCGGGTTGCCGGCAGGAACGGCTCCGCGAAAGAGCTTCGCGTCGAAATGCGGGTTCCGGACCTCGACGATCTGCTTCCCCGCCGAGTAGCTCTGGATCACGTACGGGCCGGTCGCGGGCAGCGGGCGCGTCGACATGTCGGACGCGGGCGCGTTCGCGGGCACGGGTGCCGCGAACTCGCTCGCGAGCACGTTCTCGAAGTCGCCCTCCGGGCTCCGCAGCGTGATCGTGATGCGGCCGGTGCGGTCGTCGGCGACGATGCCGGAGATGTGGCCGCTCCGCTCGTTGCGCACCTGGCCGGCGCCGACGACGTTGAAGAAGTACCCCGCGCCCGGCGAGTCGAGCTTGAAGTCGCGCTCGACGGCCGCCTTGAAGTCGCTCGCCTTCACCGGCTGGCCGTTCGAGTACGTCAGCCCCTTACGGAGGGTGAGCGTGTACACCTTGCCGTCGCGCGACACCTCGGGGAGGCTGCGCGCGAGGTACGGGACGATCGTCGCCCCGCCGGCGCCGCCGACGTGCCGGTAGCCGAGCAGCGGCAGATAGACGTTCCAGATGACGTTCAGCCCCTCCTGGGTGTAGGTCAGGCCGGGGTCGAGGTAGTCGAGAGAGGAGTCCTCGGCGACGCGGAAGACCGGGAACGCGGGCGTGGACGCGGCGAACGCCCGCGCGACGAGGGCCGCCGCCGTCACCCCGAGCGCGGCGACGACGAGCGCCCCCCTCCACCGATGCCCACGCACCATTGGTACTGACGACCGTAACCGCTCGCGGTTAGCAGGGCCGCGGCTGGAAATCGAACGTACGTTCGCCTACGCTGTCGGGGATGCAGCTGAGGCTCGACGCCGCCGACCGGCTCGTGGAGCTCGTCGAGGAACGCCGCGGACCGGTGCTCGCCGACGAGGCCGCGAGGCGCCTGTTCGCGCTCCGGTCCGCCCCGGTCGCTCTCGCGCGCTCGCTCCTCGGCGACGTCGTCGACGCGGACGCGCGGCTCGCGTGGAACGGCGACTCGGTCACGCTCGCCCGGCCGCTCGGCGCCGAGCTCCTGCTCGAGGACGCGACGTACGTCGTCGTCGACCTCGAGACGACGGGCCTGCGGCCCGGCTCGGCGCAGATCTGCGAGATCGGCGCCGTCCGTGTGCGCGGCCTCGAGCTCGAAGCGGAGTTCCAGACGCTCGTCGACCCGGGCATGCCGCTCGGCCCCGGCGTCTCCGGGCTCACCGGGCTGAACAACCGGCAGCTTCGCGGCGCCCCGCCGCCGCCCGTCGCCGTGCGGCGCTTCCTCGCCTTCGCCGGCGACGCCGTCCTCGTCGCGCACAACGCGCAGTTCGACCTCGCGTTCCTCGACCGCGAGACGGCGCGCATCACCGGCTCGCGCCTCGCGGCGCCGGTCGTCGACACGGTCGCGCTCGCGCGCCGGCTGCTCGCGGGGCGCGTTCCGCGGGCGAGCCTCGCGCAGCTCGCGTGGTTCTTCGACGTCTCGACGCAGCCGTGCCATCGCGCGCTCCCCGACGCGCAGGCGACGGCGGAGGTGCTGCTCGCGCTCGTCGGCCTCGCGCAGGAGCGCGGCGCCCGCACGGTCGCCGACCTCGTCGGGCTCTCGGCGACGCGGACACGCCGCGTGTGGGACAAGCGCCGGCTCGCGTTCGGCGCGCCGCAGCGCCCCGGCGTCTATCTCTTCCGCGACCGCAACGACCAGGTGCTCTACGTCGGCTGCGCGCGCGACCTCCGCGCGCGGCTGCGGTCGTACTTCCGCTCCGAGAAGCTGCGGCCCGCCGTCGAGGCGGCGGTCGGCGCGACCGAGCGCATCGAGTGGCGCGTGCTCGGGTCGGAGCTCGAGGCGGCGCTCACCGAGCTCCGGCTCATCCGCGAGCTCCGCCCGCCCGCGAACGCGCGCGTCTCGCGCCCCGAGAACCACGTGTGGCTCCGTAAGCGCGGCGACGGCGTCGTCGCCTCGTCGCAGCCGTCGCCGCTCGGGCCGATCCGCTCGCGCCGGCGGGCGCAGCTCGCGGCGCGGGCGCTGCTCGCCGAGGAGCTCGAGCGGCCGGCGGCGGCGCTGCCGCGGCTGCGGCGCAAGCTCGCGGCGCTTGCCGACGCGCGGCGCTTCGAGGACGCCGCCCGCCTGCGCGACCGCATCGCTGCGCTCGAGGACGTCTGCCGCGAGCTCGAGCGGCTCGCCCGGCTGCGCGCGCTCGAGCGCTGCCTGCTCGTGCCGGCGGCGGAGCCGGGGCACATGCGCGCGTTCTTCCTCGCGGGCGGCCGGGTGGCGGCGGAGCGGACGCTGCCGCCGGGCGGCGGCGCGCACCTGGAGGTGGAGGCGGGGCTCGCCGCCGCTCGGCGATCCGGCGACTTCGACGTGGACGAACTGCTCCTCGTCGGGCGCTTCCTGCGGCGGCCGCCGGCGGAGATGCTCGTCGTCCCGCTCGAGCGGGAGGCGATCCTCGCAGCAGCAGCTAGGCAGCTACGGAGATGAGGTCCCGCAGCGCGCCGAGCCGGGCGAGCGCCTGGCCCTCGAGCTGCCGCACGCGCTCGCGCGTGAGGTCGAGCTCGTGCCCGATCGCCTCGAGCGTCCACGGCTCGCCCTCGAAGCCGAACCGCAGCTCGAGGATCCGCCGCTCGCGCTCCGGCAGCGCGTCGAGCGCACGCCGCACTCCCTGGCGGCGGAGCGACTCTTCGGCCTCGTCGAACGGATCGGCCGCCTCGCGGTCGGCGAAGAGGTCGCCGAGCTCGCCCTCGTCGTCCGCGCCGACCGTCTGGTTGAGCGAGACGGACGCGTGCGCGGCGCCGAGCGCCTCGTCGACGTGCTGCATCGGCAGCCCGGTCGCCTCGGCGAGCTCGTCCTTCGTCGGCTCGCGGCCGAGCTCGACCTCGAGCCGGCGTGCGGCGCGCGAGAGCTTCTGCTGACGCTCGACGACGTGCACCGGCACACGGATCGTGCGCGCGTGGTTCGCGACGGCGCGCTGAACCGACTGCCGGATCCACCACGTCGCATACGTCGAGAACTTGTAGCCGCGGCGCCAGTCGAACTTCTCGACGGCGCGGTTCAGGCCGAGCGTGCCTTCCTGGATGAGATCGAGGAACGGAACGCCGAGCCCGCGGTAGCCCTTCGCGATCGAGACGACGAGACGCAAGTTCGACTCGATCATGCGCCGCTTCGCGGTCGGGTCGCCGCGCTCGATGCGCTTCGCGAGCATGACCTCCTCCGCGGCGGTGAGCAGCTTGTGCCGGCCGACGTCGGCGAGGAAGAGCTGGAGGCTGTCGGCCGCGCCGGAGACCGCCGCGGACGCCTCGATGCGGGCCGCCTCGTCCTCGGCCGCCTTCTCCGCCGCGTCGGCGGCGGCAGCGGCTTCAGCCACTGCCTTGGGCGCGCCGATCTCGAGCCCGATGCGCTCGAGCTCGGTCGTCAGCTCCTCGACTTCCTGGTCGTTCAGGTCGAGCTCGACGGCGAACGCCTCGAGCTCGGCAGGCTCCAGGTAGCCCCGCTCCTGCGCTCCCTCCACGAGGGCGCGCGCCTGGTCGGTCTCGAGCAACTCGTTCAGCTGGTTCGGGCTCAGGGTCTACTCAGTCCTCTCGGTGCGGCTTCGACGAGGTCAGCGAACCTTCTCACTTTACGAGGGAAGTCCTCTCGTTGCCAGGGGCTATCTCGGGCCTCGGCCGTTTCGGACTGGAAACGCGCGTCCGAACCGGGTTATTCCGCCGCCGCCTCCGCGGCCGCCGGCTCTTTCGACTGCGTGCGCACGGGAAAGTCGAACTCAACCTTGCCTTCCTCGTTCAGGATGAGCCTCGCCCGGAACGGCTTGTTGTTCCGGGAGCGGAAGCCGGACAACACCTCGCGCGTCTTCCCCTCCTCGAGCAGCTGCCGCGCGATCTCCGGCGTGAGCGTCCGGCCGGCGACCCGCTTCCAGATGACGAAGCCGCAGCCGGTCTCCTCGCGGCTCTTCCAGCTCGTGCACCCGTACGCGCGCGAGTTCTCCTTGATGATCTCGCCCGTCTCGGCACCGCACCGCGGGCAGAGGCCGAGCTCGACGCGCTCCGGGCGGAGCTTCTCCTTGTCGAGCGCCTCGATCTGCTCGACGATCTCCTTCGTGAAGGTGGCGATCTCCTGGATGAACGCGCCGCGATCGCCGCTCCCGTGCTCGATGTCGGAGAGCTTCTTCTCCCACGAGCCGGTCAGCTCCGGCGAGGTGATCTTGTGCTCCTCGAGCATCGTGATCACCTGCAGGCCCTTCGGCGTCGGCTGGAGGTCGCGGCCGACGCGCTCGATGTACTCGCGGCGGATGAGCGTCTCGATGATCTCCGCGCGCGTCGCCGGCGTGCCGAGCCCGGACTCCTTCATCGCCTCGCGCAGCTCGTCGTCGTCGACGAGCTTCCCCGCGGTCTCCATCGCGGACAGCAGCGTCGCCTCCGTGTAGCGCGGCGGCGCCTTCGTCATCTTGTCCTCGCGCTCGGCGCCGAGGCAGCGCACGGTCTGGCCCTCCTGCAGCGTCGGCAGCTCGCCGCCTTCGGAGTCCTCGTCCTCCGACTGCTTCTCCGCGTCCGGCTCGAGCCCGTACACGCCGCGCCAGCCCGCCTCGAGCGTGATCTTGCCGCGGGTGCGGAAGCTCTCGCCCTCGACCTCGGTGACGACCGTCGTGCGCGCGTATCGCGCCGGCGGATGGAACACGGCGAGGAAGCGCCGCGCGACGAGATCGAAGATCCGCCGCTCGTCGGGCGTGAACCTCTCGACGTCGTGCGGGACGTCGGTCGGGATGACCGCATGGTGGTCGCTGACCTTCTCGTCGTTGATCACGCGCTGGAGCGGAAGCTGGTCGAGACGCATGACGTAGGTCGCCGCGTCGCGGTAGTCCTGGATGTCCTGCAGCGTCGAGGCGACGACCTTGAGCTGCGGCACCATGTCGCCGGACAGGTAGCGCGAGCTCGTACGCGGGTACGTGATCGCCTTCTTGTCCTCGTACAGCTTCTGCGCCGCCTGCAGCGTGCGGCGCGCACTGAAGCCGTAGCGGCGGTTCGCGTCGCGCTGGAGCGAGGTGAGGTCGTAGAGGAGCGGCGCGCGCTCGGACTGCTCCTTGCGCTCGACCTTCGTGATCGTGCCGTCCTTGCCGGAGACCTTCTCGACGATCTCGTCGGCGCGCTCGACCGCCTTGATGCGCGTCTCGTCGCCCTCGAACCAGATGCCCTGGTACGGCGGCTGGAACGCGGCGTGCACGAGCCAGTACGGCTCCGGAACGAACGCCTGGATCTCGCGCTCGCGCTTCACGAGCATCGCGAGCGTCGGCGTCTGCACGCGGCCGAGCGAGACGACGCCGCCGACCCAGGCGCGGCCGCGGATGGTCGCGGCGCGGGTCGCGTTCATGCCGACGATCCAGTCGGCCTCGGAGCGTGAGCGCGCCGCCTGCTCGAGCGACTGCAGCTGCTCGCCCGGACGGAGGCGCTCGAAGCCCTCGCGGATCGCCTGCTTCGTCATCGACGAGATCCACAGGCGCTCCACCGGCTTCGGCTCGCCGTCCTTCTTCTTCAGCGAGCCGGCGTAGGTCTCGTAGATGTACGCGAAGATGAGCTCGCCCTCGCGGCCTGCGTCGCACGCGTTGATGAAGTTGGACACGTCCTCGCGCTTCATGAGCTTGAGGATCGCGTTCAGCTGCTTCTTCGACTTCGCGTCGCGCGGGACGAGATGGAAGTCGTCCGGCACGATCGGCAGGTCGGCCATCCGCCACTTCTTGAACTTCTCGTCGTACTCCTCCGGATCGGCGAGCTGGACGAGGTGCCCGACGGCCCACGTGATGACGTACTCCTCCGACTCGAGGTACTCGTCGTGCTTCTCGAACGTGCCGGGAAGCGCGGACGAGAGGTCGCGTCCGACCGATGGTTTCTCTGCGACGACGAGGGTCTTGGCCATAGATTCACATTAGCGTGAGTCCGACTCGCACCTATTCCGCCGTTGCCGCTCTCAGCTGGCCGGTGCTGTACGGGCTCTTTCGTCTACACGCGCGCGGGCGCGAGAACATACCGCCCGAGGGGGGCTTCGTGCTCGCCTGTAACCACGTATCGAGCTTCGACCCGTGGCCCCTCGGGCTGCCGATCTGGCCGGCGCGGTTTCTCCGGTTCATGGCCAAGTCCGAGCTCTACTGGTTCCCGCTCACGCTCATCCTGAACGGCGCCGGGGCGTTCCCCGTCCGCCGGGGGCAGGCGGACGCGGAGGCGATCGAGACGGCGGTGCAGCTCGCCCGCGCCGGGAACGTCGTCGCGATGTTCCCCGAGGGGACGCGGCGGCGGAAGGGGCTCGTGAAGCGTTTCGAGGCGCGCCCGCGGACGGGCGCGGCGCGGATCGCGCTCGAGGCCGGCGTGCCGCTCGTCCCGGCGGCCGTCTCGGGCACCGACCGCCTGCTCCGGCTCGGCCCGCTCCGTGTCGTCTACGGCGCGCCGGTCGACATCGACGACCTGCGCGGGGGCGACGTGCGGGAGGCTGCGTACGAGGCGACGATCCGGCTGATGGCGCGAATCGAGGAGCTCGAAGCGACGCTGTGAGCACGCTGCTCGTCGTCGACGGCGACTCGTTCGCGCACCGCGCGTACCACGCGCTGCCGAAGTCGATCCACCTCAACGCGATCGTCGGGTTCACGAACATGCTCGTCCGGCTGTGGGAGGCGGAGAGCCCGGACGCCGTGCTCGTCGGCTGGGACACGCTGAGCGTGCCGACGTACCGCCATGAGGCGTTCGCGGCGTACCAGTCCGGCCGCGTGTTCGAGGAGTCGCTGCTCGACCAGCTCGAGCTGCTGCCGGACGTCGTCCGCGCGTGCGGCTTCGCCGCAGCGAAGGCGGACGGGTACGAGGCGGACGACTTCCTCGCGGCGGGAGCGGCCGTCTGGCCGGGGAGCGTCCTCGTCGCCACCTCCGACCGGGACGCCTTCCAGCTCGTCTCCGACCGCGTCACGATCCTCCAGCCGGCGCGCGGCGTGAGCGAGCTCGCGCGCATCGGGCCGGCCGAGGTGCGCGAGCGCTACGGGGTCGAGCCCGAGCAGGTGCCGGACCTGATCGCGCTCCGCGGCGACCCGTCGGACAAGCTCCCCGGCGCCCGGGGCGTCGGGCCGAAGAAGGCGGCCGACGTCCTCCGCGAGTACGGCTCGCTCGAGGGCGCGCTCGCCGCCGGCCGGTTCGAGGCCGAGGCGGAGGACTTGCGGCTGTACCGGCGAATTGCTGCCATGGACGCCTCCGCTCCTCTACCTCCCCTCGAAGATCAGTCACCTACCTGGGCGGGGGCGTCCGCCTTCGTGAAGCAACTCGGCCTCGACGGCCTCGCGAAGCGGCTAGGTTCTCTCGCATGAACGAATGGCTGACACGTCAGGCCGGGGCGCTCGGCGTGGACGGGCTCAGCGAGAAGCAGCAGACGACGCTGCTCGACCTCGCCCGCATCGCCGCGCACACGGGCGGCGATCGCACCAACGCTCCGCTTCTCTGCTACCTGCTCGGCCGCGCGGACGGCGACCTCGAGGCGCTGGCCGAGATCGTCCGATCGACGTCCTGACGCATCCCGCGCTCGCGCGCATCCACCCCACCGGCCACCACCCGGAACGGCCGGAGCGGCTGGCCGTGCTCCTCGAGCACCAGCTCGTGTGGAGCGAAGGGCGCCGCGCGACGGAGGAGGAGATCCGGCTCGTGCACACGCCCGAGCACGTCCGGACGATCGCGGAGGTCGGGGAGCCGGCATGGCTCGATGGGGACACGATCGCGACGGATACGACGTGGGAGGCAGCGCGACTCGCCGCCGGGACCGCGATCGAGGCAGCGCTGCGCGGCGGCTTCGCGCTCGTGCGGCCGCCCGGGCATCACGCGATGCCGAACCGCGCGATGGGCTTCTGCATCTTCAACAACGTCGCAATCGCCGCCCGGGTCGCGCAGCGCGAGCTCGGCATCGAGCGCGTCGCGATCGTCGACTTCGACGTCCATCACGGCAACGGCACACAAGAGACGTTCTGGGACGACGACAGCGTGCTGTTCGTGTCGCTGCACCAGTGGCCGTTCTATCCCGGCAGCGGCGGGCCCGACGAGCAGCGCACCACGACGCTGAACGTGCCCATGTCCGCCGGCTCCGGCGACGACGAGTACCTGCACGCGTTCGACCACACCGTCGGCCCGGCCGTCGAGCGCTTCGAGCCGGAGCTCGTGCTCGTCTCGGCGGGATTCGACGCGCACACGGACGACCCGCTCGCCGGGATGCACGTGACGACGGACGGCTTCCGCGAGATGGCGCGCCGCTGCCGCGCATACGGGCCGCGCTTGGCGGCCGTCCTCGAGGGCGGCTACGAGCTCGACACGCTGCCCGATCTCGTCGACGCGGCACTGGACGGCTTCACCGGGCGATGAGGATCGACAAGTGGCTGTGGGCGGCGCGGTTCTTCAAGACGCGCAGCCTCGCGACGGAAGCCGTGCTCGGCGGCCACGTCCACGTCGGCGGTGCACGCGTGAAGCCGGCCCGCGAGGTGCGCGTCGGCGACACGATCGAGATCCGCCGCGGCGCGGCGACCTGGACGGTCGCGGTTCGCGTCCTCGCGGAGCGCCGCGGCCCTGCGAGCGAAGCGGCCCTCCTCTACGAGGAGACGAAGGAGTCGCTCGAGCTACGCGAACGGCAGCGGCTCGCGCACAAGCTCGCCCAGCCGCTCGGCGCCGACCTGGGCGCGCGGCCGACGAAGCAGGACCGCCGCCGCCTCGACGCGCTCCGCAAGGGACAACGCCGCCGCTAGGCGGGAACGGCCGTCACCACCACGTCGTCGGGGTAGTGGCCGGAGGAGGCGTCGAAGGCGCCGCCGCACGTGACGAGCACGAGCCGCGGCTTCCCCGTCGTCGAGAAGACGTCCGTCGGTAGCGCGCTCTTCGGATACATCCGAACGGACTCGACCCGGTAGTCGAAGGTGCGGCCCGAGCTCGTGTCGAGCTCGACCCGGTCGCCGACGCGCGCGCGGCGGAGCGAGAAGAAGGCGCCGAGCCCGCCGCCGGCGCTGTCGACGTGGCCGGCGACGAGGACCGTGCCGGCGGCGTCGCCGGGGGCGGCGCCGTCGCGCCACCAGCCGGTGCGGTGGATGTCGGACGGGATGCCGAGGACGCCGTGGGGAACGTCGATCGCCGACGACTCGACCGGTGCGTCGATCGCGAGCGAGTCGATGCGTATCCGAGCGGGGCGCGTGGGCGCGCCGCCGCGGCCGGAGACGAACGACGCGACGTCGCCGCGCCCGGTGACGATTCGCGGCGCGGCCAGCGCCGTCTCCTCGGCCGGGGCGCACTCCGTCGCCGTCCCGGCAACGACCGGACCGGCGGGCACGGACTCGCGGTACCCGTAGAAGCCGGCGCGCGCGAGCGCGACGGGCTTCGTCCTCACGGTGCCGTTGCCGGCGACGGTCACGCCGCCTCGCCAGACGAGGTGCGACGTGTCGCAGCGGATCTCCGCCCGAGAGGCGAAGGGACCGTAGAGCTCGGCCTCGACGTGAATCGGCGTCGTCCCGACTCCGCGCACCTCGATGTGGTCGGCAACGCGCTCCGCCGGACGGACGACCGCCGCCGACGCGGTCGTGGTCAGAACCGGGTGCGCGACGGCCGCCGTCGCGGCACACGCCGTCGTCGCGCCCGCAACCGCGCTCTGCGCGGCGATCGAGGCGCTGTAGCCGTAGTAGCCGGCGTGGTCGAGCTGGACCGGCGCCGTCGTCGTCGTGGTGTCTCCCGACGCTACGAACGAGCCCGACCATCTCGAGGCGCCCGAGCAGGTCACCTCGCTCGGCGTCGCGTACGGGCCCCAGAGGCTCACCTGAACGGACGTGCTCGCACCGCCGAGCCGCGTCACGCCGACGACGCCCTCGACGGTGGAGCCCACCGCGACGTTCGGGGCGCTCGCCTGCACGCTCAGCTGCGGAGCCGCGACGACCCCGGCGCGCGCGAACGTGCGAACGACGCGCTGCGACGCAGGCAGCGCGAGCCGCTGCCCGTTCGCGCGTGCGGCGGGGGCGGTCGGCACGAAGACCTCCGGCTCCGTCGAAGCGAGCGGCCCGGTGCGGACGGTGACGCTCAGTCCGGCGACGGCGGCGGGCACGACGCCGAAGCGGGCGACGCCGGCCGAATCCGTCCGCGCCCGCGCCGGCGCGCTCGCGCCGGTGGTGGAGAGCGCGAGCGACACGTTCGGGAGCGCGCGACCGCCGGCGGCGAGAACGCGGATCGTCGCGGACGCCGCCTGCCCGACGACGAGCCGTGCCGGCAGCTGCATCTCGACGCGGTACGGGCCTGCGTCGCGCGCGGAGGCATGCGCGACCTCGCGCTCGAGCGACAGGCTCCTCCCGCTCACGTCCAGCTCGCCGGGCCGTGCGTCACCCATCTGCGAATGGACGTAGAGCATCACCGCCGCCTGCCGCGCGGGGCTCGAGCTGCGGCCGAACGTCCAGATCGCGTATGCGATCCGGTGACGCTCTGCAGCGGCGACGTGCACGCCGTCCCGGTTGCGCAGATGCGCGGCCGGCGCACGCCGGTAGCGGTAGGCGCGCGACGCGTACCAGAAGCGCAAATCGAGGCAGAACAGGTGCTGCTTGCCGGGAACGGCGCCGCGGAAGTCGCCGTACCAGCGGACGCCGTACGGCGACGCGCGGTACGCGCCCACGCCGGTCGTCCCGCAGCTGTCGCGACCGAGATGCGCGCACGGATCGTGCGGATCGGGCGGTACGGCGGCACGCGAAGCCGCCGGCGCGGCGAAAACCACCAACGCCCCCGCAGCCGCAGCGGCTGCACGGACCCCCCAGCCCATCGGGATCGTCTTCGCCGGTGTCCGGCGAGTCCCTTCTCAGGCGGCGCGTGCGTGCGAGAGGCGCTCGAGCGCTTCGCGCCGCGACGAGACACCGAGCTTGCGCAGCAGGCTCTTCACGTGCGAGCGCACGGTGTGCTCGGAGATGAACAGCCGCTTCGCGATCTCATCCGTGCCGAGGTGCTCGTCGAGAAGGAGCAGCACCTCGAGCTCGCGTGCCGAGAGCATCGACGCGATCGCATCCGGGACGCCGTTCCCGGACTCGGAGCCCGCGCGGACGCGGTCGAGTAGCCGGCGGGCGATCGCCCCCGAGAGCGCGGCCTCGCCCTGCACGACGCCCTCGAGGAAGGCGGCGATCCGCTCGGGCGGCTCCGTCTTCAGCAGGTAGCCGGCGGCGCCGCCCCGCACCGCGCCGAGGAGGTTCTCCTCGGTTCCGGACGCGGTGAGCACGACGACCTCGCAGCGCGGGGCGGTGCGGCGGAGGAGCGGCAGCGCCGAAAGGCCGTCGAGGCCCGGCATCGACAGGTCGAGTAGCACGACGTCGGGCTGGAGCTGCTCCGCCTTCACGAGCGCCTCCTCACCGTCGGAGGCCACCCCACAGACGTCGAAGCCGTGCGCGCCGAGAAGCGCAGCGAGGGCATCCCTCGTGAGCGGGTGGTCGTCGACGATCAGCACGCGTGCCATCCCACGGCTTATCGGCAGCGACGGAATTGCCGACAAGGGTGAAGTGAAAGACGGCAACGACTTCCAGGCCTGGCTCCTGAGCGAGACCCTGCTGGCCGCCCTGCTGGGCGCCATTCTCGCGCTGTTCCTCACGAATCCGGCCCTCCGGACGCACTACGACCTGCCGCAGCTGCGGCTCGTGCTCCAGACGACGATGGCGCTCGGCGGCCTCCTCGTCGCCCTCCTGGCGGCGGCGCGCTTCTCGGCCGAGGGGCGGCGCGTCGACCTCCTGCTCTCGAGCGGCTTCCTCGTCACCTCCCTCTCCGCAGCCGCGTTCGCGATCGGCCCGCAGTTCGGCGGCGCGACGCTCCGCCCGCCGGAAGGCTGGGCGGCGCTGCTCGGCGGCATGCTCGGCAACGCGCTCGTCGCGGTCGCGCCGTTCATGCGCGGCCGCACGAAGCGGCGGGACTGGGCGATCGCGAACGCCGTCGCGGCCGCCGGCCTCGTCCTCTTCGTAGCGTGGTCGATCCTGCGCGACGCGAGCGCGTCGCTCCCGTCGCTGAGCCCGCCGGCGGGAGAGCAGCCCTTCTACCTCACCGGCGTCCTCGCGCTCCAGGCGCTGATCATGCTCGTCGCCGTCGTCGGCTGGGGCGAGCGCTTCCGTCACCGCGGCGACGACCTCGCCCGCTGGCTCGCGCTCGCATTCACGCTCATGCTCTTCGCGGCGCTGCAGCTCGTGTTCCAGCCGCTGCTCGCGAGCACCTCTGTGACCCAGGGCGACTTCCTGCGCATGATCGCGTACACCGTCGTGCTCATCGGCGCGTGGCGCGCGATCCGCTTCGCCGAGTTCGGCCGCGCGGTCGCGGAGGAGCGCGCCCGCGTCGCGCGCGAGATCCACGACGGCCTCGCGCAGTACCTGTTCGCCGTCTCGACGCATGCGTCGATGCTCGAGTCCGGCGCACCGCCGGAGACGACGCTCCCGCGCCTGAAGGAGGCGGCGCTGCTCGCGCAGCAGGAGGCGCGATTCGCGATCCTCGCGCTCTCGTCGGCGAGCGGCACGGCGCCGTTCGACTCGGCGCTTCGCCGCTACGTCGAGATCCTCACCGCGGACGGAGCCCTCGACGTCGAGCTCGACGTCGACCCGTCGATCCGGCTCGCCCCCGACGAGCAGATCGAGATCTTCCGCATCGTCCAGGAAGGTCTCGCGAACGTGCGCAAGCATGCGCATGCGACGCGTGCCGAGGTCACCATCGGCACGCGCGACGACGACCGCTTCGTCACGATCGAGGACGACGGCGAGGGCTTCGACGGCGAGCACAGCCCAGCCGGGCAGGGGCTCAAGAACATGCGCGCGCGGGCGGAGTCGATCGAGGGCGGTTTCTCGCTCCGGTCGACGCCGGGGCGCGGCACTGCACTCGAAGTCGTGCTGCGCGCGTAGCTAGGCTCCGGCCGGTGGACCTTCGCGCCGGCATTTCCGCTGACGAGCTGAAGAACCGGCGCGCCCGGCTGCTCGAGCACGTGCGCCGCGAGGGCCTGACCGGGTACGTCCTCTTCGGCGCCGACTACATCCAGTACTTCACCGGCTTCCGGTTCCTCTCGAACGAGCGGCCGGTCGTGTACGCGGAGAGCGCCGCCGGCGAATCGGCGATCTTCGTACCGGAGTTCGAGGTCGAGCGAACCCGAGCCGAGGCCGCGTTCGAGCGAGTCGAGTCGTACCCGGAGTATCCGGGGATCGAGCACCCGATGCTCATCCTCGCGCGGGTGCTGGCCGACCTCGGGATCGAGCGCGCGATCGGCGCCGACGGCGACGGGTATCCGGGGATCCTCGGCTACAAGGGTCCCGCGCTCAGCGCTGTCTCGGGGGCGAGCGTCTCGCCGCTCGGCGACGCGATCGAGTCGATGCTGGCGCGCAAGAGCGAGAGTGAGATCGCGCTCATCCGCGAGAGCGGCCGCTGGTGCGCGCACGCCCACCGCCTCCTGCAGGAGTACACGCGGCCCGGCACGACCGAGGCGGAGGCGGGCCTTCGCGCCGGCCACGAGACGACGCTCGCCCTGCTCGCCGCGCGCGGCGAGGTCGGAGGGCTGTCATCCTCGGACGGCGCGTCGGCCGGCTATCGCGGCCAGATCGGCGTCCGCAGCTCGTGGGCACACGCGGTCGCGCACGCGATCGAGTTTCGGGCCGGCGACATGCTCGTGACGGAGACGAGCGCGCCGATCTGGGGCTACAACGCCGAGCTCGAGCGCGGGATGGTCGTCGGCCCGCCGACCGACGAGCAGCGGCGGCTGTTCGCGCACACGGTCGCCGCGCAGGAGGCCGCCTTCGCCGCGATCCGGCCGGGAGCGACGTGCGCCGACGTCGACGGCGCGGTCATGCGCTACTTCGAGGAGCACGACCTGCTCCGGTACTGGCGGCAGCACACCGGTCACGGGATCGGCTTGCGCAACCACGAAGCTCCGTTCCTCGACCTCGGCGACCCGACCGTGCTCGAGCCGGGGATGGTGTTCACCGTCGAGCCCGGTCTGTACGACTCCGCGCTCGGCGGCTTCCGCCACTCCGACACGGTCGTCGTGACCGAGGACGGGATGGAGAAGCTGACCGACTACCCGTCGGACATCGACAGCCTGACGCTGCCGCTCGCCTAGAGGGTGCGGTATGCGATCGTCTCGGGCGCGCCGTTCTCGCCCGAGCGCACGATCGCGTCGCAGATCTCGGACGCGCGGTAGCCGTCCTCGAAGTCTGCGCCGTACGGCGCGACGTCGCCGTCGTCGGCGATCGCCTGCAGCAGGTGGTGGAGCTCGTGCACGAACGTGTCGCCCCAGCCGATGATGTGGCCCGGCGGCCACCAGTGCTTCCAGAACGGATGGTTGCCCTCGGAGACGAGCACCGTCTTGAAGCCGCGCGCGCGGTCGCCGTCGGCACGGAACACCTGCAGCTCGTTCAGCCGCTCCATGTCGAACGCGAGCGAGCCCTTCGTCCCGTTGATCTCCCACTGGAAGGCGTTGCGCCGGCCGTGCGCGAACCGGGTCGCCTCGAGCGTGCCGACGGAGCCGTTCGCGAAGTGGACCGCGGCCTCGACCGCGTCGTCCACCTTGCGCCCCGGCAGGAAGGTGTGTGCGAACCCGGTGACGGTCGAGATCTCGCCGTTGAGGAAGCGCGCGAGGTCGACGACGTGGGTCATCAGGTCGCCGAGCGCGCCCGAGCCGGCGGCGTCGGGGTCGAAGCGCCAGGTGTCGAGCGACGGATCGTCGCCCCAGTCCTGGAGGTAGCGGGCGCGGAAGTGCCGCACCTCGCCGAGCTCGCCGGCCTCGACGATCTCGCGTGCGAGGCGGACGGCCGGGACGAAGCGGTAGTTGAACGCGCACATGTGCTTGACGCCCGTAGCCGCGACCTGCTTCCAGATCTCGTAGCTCTCGCCGGCGTCGCGCCCGAGCGGCTTCTCGCAGACGACATGCTTGCCCGCGGCGGCGGCCGCGATCGTCGGCTCGGCATGGAGCGCGTTCGGCCCGCCGTTGTCGAACAGCCCGATGCGGCCGTCCGCGACGAGGTCGCGCCAGTCGGTCGTCGCATACTCCCACCCGTAGCGCCGTGCGGCCTCGCCGACCGCCTCCGCGTTCCGGCCGGCGATCCCGATCAGCTGCGGCTCGAGCGGCGGCGGCCAGGTGACGCTTGCGATCTGCCGGAACGCGCTCGAATGGGCGCGGCCCATGAACGCGTACCCGAGCATCCCGACGCCGATCGTGGCCATTGCGAGATAGTACGCGTGTGACTTCCATAGTGAACTGGGGAATCGTCTCGACCGCCGACATCAACCGGAAGGTGCTCCCGGGGGCGCACGCGTCGGACAAGGTCGAGCTGCTCGCCGTCGCGAGCCGCGACCAGGCGCGTGCCGATGCGTACGCGCGCGAGTGGGAGATTCCGCGCGCCTATGGGTCCTATGAGGCGTTGCTGGCCGATCCGGAGATCGAGGCCGTCTACATCTCGCTCCCGAACACGCTGCACGTGGAGTGGTCGATCAAGGCTCTCGAGGCAGGCAAGCACGTGCTGTGCGAGAAGCCGCTCACGCGGCATCCGGAGGAGATCGCCGCCGCGTTCGACACCGCCGACCGCACCGGCCGGCTGCTGATGGAAGCGTTCATGTACCGGCACAACCCGCAGACGAAGCGGCTGGCCGAGCTCGTCTCCGAGGGCGCGATCGGCGAGCTGCGCCTCGTCCGCTCGGCGTTCTCGTATTCGCTCTACGACCACGACAACATCCGCCTCCAGACGGACCTCGAGGGCGGAGCGCTCATGGACGTCGGCTGTTACAACGTGTCGGGCTCGCGCCTGCTGGCCGGCGAGCCGACGCGCGTCTGGGGCGAGGCGTGGTACGGGCCGTCCGGGACCGACTGGGTCTTCACCGGGACGATGCGCTTCCCCGGCGACGTCATCGCCACGTTCGACTGCGGCACGGCGATGACCGGTCGCGACGAGCTCGAGGCGATCGGCAGCGAGGGCTCGCTGTTCCTCGACGACCCGTGGCACTGCCTGAGCCCGGCGATCGAGCTGCGACGCGAGGACGGCGTCGAGCGGATCGAGATCCCGCGTGAGGACTCCTACCGGCTCGAGCTCGAGAACCTGAGCGACGCCATCCGCGGCGAGGCGCCGCCGCTGCTCGGACGCGAGGACGCACTCGGCCAGGCGCGCGCGCTCGAGGCGCTGCACGCGTCCGCGACGTCGCATGAGGCGAAAGTGCTGCGCACTCTCGCCTCGTAAGGGTTCGGCCTCCTTCGCGCGCCTGGGCGAAACGCTTACTTCTCTCAGCGCTCCGCCGGCGAGCGGCCCCACGAAGCCCCTTAACTGCTTATGGCGATTGCGGCGAGCGCGAGACGCTCGTCCTGCTCGCCCGGCAGCCCGCTGACGCCGACAGCGCCGACCCGGACGTCGCCCTCGAAGACGGCGACGCCGCCGAGGAAGAACGTGAAGAACGGGTCGAAGCTCGCCCGCTCGACCGGGTCGTCACGCACCTTCTCCGCCAGCTCGCGCGTCGTCCTGGCGTCGCTGCGGGCCGCCGTGTAGGCCTTGCGCTGCGCGTTCAGGCGGGTGTCGGGCGCCGCCCCGTCCATCGTCGCGGCCGCCACGAGCTCGCCGTGGGCGTCGGCCACGAAGACCGAGAGCGGAGCCGGCGCCGCGGCGACGACGTGGTCGACGATGCGACGGGCGCGATCGAGCTTCATTGCGCCATTTTGACCTATTTCCCTAGGCCACTAGGATGGTGTGGGCAGTGAGTGCGCCCGCAGCAGCCGCACCGGCGGTCGTCATCCGCGGCACGGCGTATCCGATCCTCCTGCCCAAGCTCCGGGATCCGCGCCTGCATCTCGCGGCGACGATCACGTCGCTGCAGGTGATCGGGCAGGTCGGCTTCCACTTCCAGCTCTCGATCGCACAGATCCTGCTCGCGCTCGGAACCTCGGCGGTCCTCGAGATGGCGATCGCGTTCCGGAGCAAGCACGTGCTCATGTGGCCGGCGAGCGCGATGCTGACCGGCAACGGCGTCGCCTTCGTCCTCCGCGTGCCCGGGACCGCCCACGGCGACTGGTGGAGCCTGCGCGGCTGGTGGATCTTCGTCGGGACCGCGGCGGTGTCGTTGCTGTCGAAGCACGTGATCAAGTGGCGCGGCGAGCACATCTTCAACCCGTCGAACATCGGCCTCGTCATCTGCTTCCTTGCGCTCGGCCGGAACCGCGCGGCACCGCTCGACTTCTGGTGGGGGCCGATGTCGGCGTGGCTCGTGCTCGCCCTCGTCGTCATCGTGACCGGCGGCTTCGCGATCCTGCGCCGTCTGCACCTGTTGCGCGTCGCGCTCGGATTCTGGGCGTCGTTCACCGTCGGCGTCGGCGTCCTCGCGCTCGCCGGCCACACGATGACGGCGCGCTGGCATCTCGGCCCGATCAGCGGATTCCACCTGTGGTGGGTGCTCATCACCTCGCCCGAGGTGCTCGTCTTCCTCTTCTTCATGATCACGGACCCGAAGACGGCGCCGCGCTCCCCGTCCGCGCGCCTCGCGTATGCGGTCTCACTCGGGCTGCTCGCCGCCGTCCTCATCGCGCCGACGACGACGGAGTTCGCGGCGAAGGTGGCGCTGCTCGGCGCGCTCGCGATCGTCTGCACCGCGATGCCGCTGCTCCGGCTCGTCCCGCGGCCGCTCGACCGGCGCCGGACGCTCGTCCTCGCCCCGGCGGCCGTAGCGGCTGCGACCGCGGCGATCGTCTTTGCGAACGCGCCCTCCGCTGCGACCGCCTTCCGGCCGCTGCCGCCGGGAGCCCTTCCGCCGATCTCGATCCTCCCGTCGCGCGGCGTCCAGACGAAGCTCGACCGCCACACCGCCGAGCTGATCGCGCACGACCTGCTCGCGGTCGCGCCCGCGAGCGCGAGCGCGTCCCTGCGCATCTGGCTCCAGCAGGGCGAGGGTCAGGGACCGCCGGGCGCGGTCGCCCAGCTCGCCGACGTCACGTACCACCTGCACCAGACCGCGACCGGCCACTGGGCGCTGCCGTCGACAGCCGCTGCGAAGCACGCCGTCGCAGCCCCGGTCAGCCACGCGCTCGCGCATGTCCGCCTGAGCAACGTCGCGCCGTCGGTCGGGCTCGACTTCCGGCAGGGGTCGTTCCGCTTCGGCGTCTCGAACGACGTCCGGGCGATGATGGGCGGCGGCGTCTGCTGGCTCGACTACAACGGCGACGGCTGGGAGGACCTGTTCGTCGTCAACTCGTACGCGAGCGCGGACACGCTGCAATGGCAGGCGCACGGCGGGCTGCCGCGCACGGCGCTG
This sequence comes from uncultured Actinomycetes bacterium, assembly GCA_963753295.1. Taxonomy (GTDB): domain Bacteria; phylum Actinomycetota; class Thermoleophilia; order Gaiellales; family Gaiellaceae; genus Palsa-739. The sequence continues at coordinate 215,715 of CAVWBZ010000021.1, forward strand.
TTCGAGAACGTCCACGGAACCTTCCGGAACGTCAGCCGCGCGGCGCACGCCGCCCTGCCCGTGCAGGGTGACGGGTGCGTCGCCGCCGACCTGAACGGCGACGGCCGTCCCGATCTCGTCGTGACGACGACGACCGGCGTCGACGTCCTCTGGAACAAGGGCGACGGCACCTTCCGCGAGAGCGCGCTGCCGGCGCACGGCTGGTACGCGGGCGCGGCGGTCGCGGACGTCAACGGCGACGGCCGGCCGGACATCTTCGTCGCGGGCTACTCCGATCCCAACGTGCCCGTGCCGGGCTCGCTCGCAGGCTTCCCGACGAACCTCACGGGCGTCCGCGACCTGCTCTACCTCAACCTCGGGCACGATCGCTTCCGCGAAGTAGGGGTGCAGGCTGGTCTCGAGGCGGCAGGCTTCCGCCACGGGCTCGGCGCGGCATTCGTCGACGTCAACGGCGACGGCCGTCCCGACCTGTACGTCGCCGACGACGAGGATCCGGACCAGCTGTACGTGAACGTCCCCTGGCCCGGCGGCGCGCAGGCCGATCCGGCCGGCCTCGGCTTCCGTTTCGAGGAACGCGGCGCCGCGGCGGGAGTCGCCGACCCGTACGCGGGCATGGGCATCGCCACCCTCGGCCGCGAGCTGTTCGTGACCAACTCGCGCGGAGAGCCCTCGGCGGCGTTCCGCCGTACGGGCGCGGCCACGTTTGCGAACGCGCGAGCGAGCTTCGACGCGGCGCTCGGCACCGGCTTCGCCGGCTGGGGCGCCTCGTTCGTCGACCTCGCCAACTCGGGCACCCCGGACCTCGTCCTCGCGTCGGGCGCGATCCCGGTGAAGAGCCTCACCGCGGACGCCGAGCCGGTGAAGGTGCTCGCGCCCGCCTCCGGTTCCGAGTACGGGACGACGAGCGCGATCACCGGCCTGCGCCTGAACGGCCGAGGGCTCGCGGCCGCCGACGCCGGCAACGACGGCCGGATGGAGATCGCGATCAACACGATCGGCGGCAAGCTCGTCCTCCTCCGGCCGAGCGGCCCCGTCGGGCATTGGCTCGACGTCGCCCTGTCGCGCTTCTCGCCCGGCGCCGTCGTCACCGCCACGCTCGCGGACGGGCGGACGCTCTCGCGCACGGTGCAGGCGGGCAGCAGCTACCTCTCGTCGGAGGACCCGCGCGTCCACTTCGGCCTCGGCGCCGCGACGACGGTGGCGCGCCTCGTCGTCCGCTACCCGTGGGGTGGCGAGAGCCGGCTGAGCGGCGTCGCCGCCGACCGGGTCGTGACGGTGGCGGTGCCGGCGGCGGCGCCCGTCCGCTATCCCGCCTCCGCGTCGTACCGCATCGCCGGATGCACGCCCGCTGCTCCCACAGGGTCGGTGGCGACGCTCTGGGACAAGACAGCCGTCGACGTGCTGCGCGCCGGGAACGCATCCGAGCCGGTGCAGGCACGCAACCTGTTCGACATGTCCGCCGCGATGTCGGACGCATACGCCGCGACGCATTCGCCCGACGCGATCAGCTACGCCGCGTACCGGCTCCTCCTCTGGCGCGCGTCGTTCGACGCGAATCTCGGCCGGACGTTCGGGCTGCTCACGGCTCGCATGCGCTCGCTGTGCCTCTCCCCGGACTACACGACGACCACGGACGCCACGCCGGCCGCCGCCGGCAACCGCATCGGCGCGGTCGCGATCGCCGCCGGCCGGCGCGACGGGTCGCACGAGGCGCTGCACTACGCCGACCCGAGCTATGTCCCGACGAACCAGCCGCTGATCGTGGGCGTGTCCGGCTCGACCGTCGAGGACGCGACGTTCTGGCAGCCGCTCGCGCTCGGCCAGATCACGCCGCAGGGCGTCTCCGCGGTGCCTGCGAAGGTGCAGAGCTTCGTCGGCTCCGAGTGGGGCCACGTGCGCACGTTCGCGCCGCGGGCGGCGACGCTCCACGCCGGCCCGCCGCGGCTCGGCATCCCGTCCGGTCCCGTCTTCAAGCGGGCCGCGCTCGCCGTCATCCGCGCGACCGCCGGAACGCGCACGCCCGCCCGCGGGACGTCGCCGCTCGGCTGGAATCGCATCGCGGCCGCGGCCGCCCCGGGCGACCTCGCGCACGACGTCCGGCTCTACCTCGCGCTCAACGGCGCACTGAACGACGCCGCGGTCGTCGCCTGGCGCGCGAAGCGCGCGTACCAGGCGCCGCGGCCGATCTCGATGATTCGCTACCTCGCGTTCTCGGGCCAGTCGAGCGACCCGAAGGCGCCTTCGTACAGCAAGGACGGCCTGCCGCTCGTCCCCGGGCTGAGCAAGCTCGTCGACGGGCAGGTGCAGGTGCTGTCGCACGGGCGCTGGGTCCTCGGGGCGCAGTGGTCGCCGCCCGTTGCGACGCCTGCTTCGCCCGGCTGGATGTCCGAGGACAGTGCGTTCGCGTACGCGGCGAGCAACGTCCTCACCGCGCTCACCGGACGTTCGTTCGTGGCTGCAGCACAGCGGGCGAGCGCCGCCGCCCTCGCAGACGGGATCGACGTTCCGGCCGGCGTCGCCGCGGGCCGCGCGCTCGGCGAGCAGGCGGGCCGGCTCGCACTCGCGCGCATGCGCAACTACACCGGCTGAGCAACGAAGAGGGCGTGGGGACGGCCGTGCGCCTCCACCGTCTCTCCCCGTATCATCCCGAGGCGGCCGGCGACGCGAATCGACGCATCGTTGTCCACGTCGACTGCTGCAACGATTCGGGGCGCCGCGAGTTGCTCGACCCCGGCGGCGAGACAAGCGGACGCCGCCTCGGTCGCGTACCCGGCACCCCAGGCCGACCGCGCCAGGGTGTAGCCGAGCTCGATGTCGCCGGTCCGCTCGAAGATGCCGAAGCCGGCGTCGCCGATGAGCTTCCCCGTCGCACGTTCGACGACGCCCCATGAGCTGAACCCGCGCGCGGCTTGAGCCTCCGCGTACGACTCCAGAAGGGCTCTCACCTCCTCGAGCCCCGCAAGCGGGCCGCCGGGGATGTACCGCATGACATCCGGGTCGGTGTAGACCGCCACCATCTCGACGCTGTCGAGCGCGGGACGGAACGCGCGGATGATCAGCCGCTCGGTCTCGATCGGCAGGAGGATCGCCGTCTCGACGACCTCCAGCCGGCTAGCGGCCGGAGCGCGCCTGCAGGCGCACGGCGAACGTGTCGAGCGTCACGGCGCCGAGGAGGACGAAGCCCGTGATCATGTAGATCCAGCCATTCGACACGTTCAACGTGTTCAGGCCGTTCTGGAGTGTGCCGATGAGGACGGCGCCGAGAAGCGCGCCGCGCACCTCGCCGCGCCCGCCGAAGAGGCTGACGCCGCCGATGACGGCTGCAGCGATCGCGTTCAGCAGCAGGTTCCCGGGCGGGAACGTGAGCGCGACCGAGTTCACCTGCGCCGCGAAGATGATGCCGCCCATCGCCGCCGTCGCCCCGGAGATCATGAAGACGAGCACGCGGATGCGCGGGACGTTGATGCCCGCCCTGCGCGCCGCCTCGGCATTGCCTCCGACCGCGTAGACGTGGCGTCCGAACGTCGTCCAGCGCGCGAGGAACGTCAGCAGGATGAGGAAGACGACGACGATCACGCCGGCGAGCGGAAGGCCGAGCTTCGTCTTGATCACCTGGGCGTTGTTCGAAATTGCGACGACGCCGAAGGCGACGATGGCGAGGCCGACGGCGCGTATGACGAAGACGGCAGGGTTCACCTGCGCGATGTGCGTGCCGCGCGCCGTAATCCGCTTGTAGAGGACGCTGAGCGGATAGAGCGCCGTGATGATCGCCGCCGTCACCCACCCGAGCCAGTGCGAGAAGAAGTAGCTGTCGGTGTAGTTGATCCAGCGGTCCTGGATGATGATCGTCCCGCGCTGCTCGAGCTTGTTCAGGATCACGCCCTGCCAGATGAGGAACCCGGCGAGCGTGACGACGAACGAAGGCACTCCGACGAAGGCGACGATCGAGCCCTGGACGCCGCCGATGATCGCGCAGACGATGATCGCGATGATCATCGCGGGGATGCCGTTCATCTGCCAGCTGCTCCCGGGTAGCGTCAGCTCGGCGACGATCAGCGCGCCGATGCCGGCGACGTAGCCGATCGAGAGGTCGATCTCTCCGAGCAGGAGCACGAAGACGACGCCGTACGCGAGCATCGCCGTGCCCGCCATCTCCGTGATGAGGTTCACGAAGTTCGTCGACGTGAAGAAGTTCGACGCCGTGAAGCCGAAGATCGCGACGGTGACGGCCAGGCCGACGATGATCGGGGCCGGGCCGAGGTTGCCTGTCCGCATGTTCAGCCAGGCGCGCGCCCACAGGCCGGCGAAGCCGCCGGGAAACTCCTCCTCCGGCTCGGCGGCCTTGCCGCGGTCCTGCCCGACGACGTCGGCGCTCGTCATTCCTCGACCGCCGTCGTCGGAATGCCGGCCACCTTCGTGGGCATGCCGGCGGTGATCGCCTCGACGACCTGCTGCTGCGTCGTCTGGCGGCGTTCGAACACCCCGATGCTGCGCCCGAGCCGCAGAACCGTGATCCGGTCCGCGGTCTCGAAGACGTCGTGGAGGTTGTGCGAGATGAGCACGACCGCGAGCCCCTGCTCGCCGAGCCGGCGCACGAGCTCCAGCACCTGCTCCGTCTGCGCGACGCCGAGGGCGGCGGTCGGCTCGTCGAGGATGACGAGGTTCGAGTTCCACTGCACGGCCTTCGCCACCGCGACCGACTGCCGCTGCCCGCCGGAGAGCGTCGCCACCGGCTGCCGGACCGACTTGATCGTCGTGACCGCGAGCGACTTGAGGGTCGCCATCGTGTTCTGCTCCATCGCCGCCTCGTTGAGGATCTGGAAGCGGTTGAGCTCGCGGCCGAGGTACATGTTCTGGACGACGTCGAGATTGTCGGCCAGGGCGAGGTCCTGGTACACGACCTCGATGCCGAGCCGAGCGGCGTCCTTCGGACCGTGGATGTGCACCTCGCGGCCTTCGAACAAGATCTGCCCGCTGTCGGCCGCATGCGTGCCGGCGACGCACTTGATGAGCGTCGACTTGCCGGCGCCGTTGTCGCCGACGAGCGCCATCACTTCGCCGCGCCGTACCTCGAAGTCGACGCCGTCGAGCGCCTGCACCGAGCCGAACGACTTGGTGATGGCGCGTAGCTCGAGAAGTGGCGTGTCTGTCACTTGAGCGTTCTTACCACAGGAGGACGATGGAGGCGCCCGCGACGGGCGCCTCCATCGCTACGACTTCCTACTTGCAGTACTGCGCGTACGTCCCGACGCAGACGTCGCTCTTCTTCAGGAAGTGATCCGTGAAGAGCCGCTTGTAGTTGGCCTTCGTGATCCAGACGACCGGCAGCGCCAGCGTCGGCTCCTTCGCCTTGCCGTTCAGGCGGAACCCGTTCGTCTTCGGGGTCTGGCCCTTGAGCAGCGCGACCGCGGCAGCAGCCGCAGCGTTGGCCTCATCCGGCACGTACTTGTAGACCGTTCCGGACTGCCAACCGGCGAGGATGTACTGGATTCCCTGCGGCGTCGCGTCCTGGCCGCTGATCGGGAGCGGCTTGAGGCCCTTCGCCTTCAGGTCGGCGATCACCGCACCGGCGATGTTGTCGTTCGCCGCGATGACGCCCTGGATGTTGTTGCTCGTCTTGACGAGCATCTGGTTGAAGATGGTCGCCGCATTGTTCGCGTCCCAGTCGGGCACGAACTGCTGCGGGCCCTTCTTCACCGCGCCGCTCTTGAAGAGCGGGTTCAGGACGGCGTCGTTGCCGCTCTTGAACCAGAACGCGTTCTGGTCGGTCTGGCCGCCCCACAGCTCGGCGATGACGGCGTTCTTGCTGTAGGTGCCGTTCGCCTTCATGCCGGCGATGACGCCCTTCGCCTGAGCGGCGCCGACGGCCTTGCCGTCGAACGTGACGTAGACCGATGCGCTACCGCCGGTGACCTGGCGGTCGTAGTCGATGGCCTTGCCGCCCTTCGACGTGAACAGCTTCTCGATCGATGCGGCAGAGCCGTTGTCGAGCGCGGTCTCGACGACCACCGTCGCGCCGGCCGCCAGGCATGCCTGCGCCTGCGCCTTCTGCTTCAGCGGGTCGTTGAGCGCGTTCGTGATCGAGTACGTGACGCCCGCGGCCTTGAGAGCCTTGGCGAAATCGGGCGCGTCGAACTGAACCCAGCGAACGGACGACTTCGTGTCCGGCAGCAGGACGCAGACTTGGATGCTCTTCGCCGGCTTCGCCGTAGCACCCGACACGAGCACGGCCGCGATCCCGCCGACGAGCGCGAGGACCGGAGCCGCCCTGACCACAAGCTTCTTCACCCTTGGTGCCTCCTTCGAGCCTCTCGACATCGAGAACAGCACCGCAGCCCTCCTCGGCCTCCGGCGCGCGCCCATACTACTCCCCTAGGGCAATAGTTCAAAGGTCCCGGCAGGAATCAGCTCACCGGGTACTGCTCGCGCGTCGAGCTGCCCTCGAAGCGGCTCTTCGTCGTGAGGTACCGCGCGACGCTCGCCCGGGTCACGAACTTGAGCCCCGTGTTCGTGTCGGCCGGAAGGACGAGGCCGCCGCTGTAGCGGTCGAGGAAGAGCTGGAGCACCGGCAGGAATCCCTGCAAATACGGCTGCTGGTCGATCGTGAAGTCGAGGTCGCCGTCGTGGATGGCCCGCAGCGTCGCGGGCAGGAGGTCGTAGCCGCCGGCGCACACGCCCCGCTCGTGGAGCGCGAACTTCCGCATGACCTCCCCGACGCCCGCGGTCGAGCCGGCGTCGACCGCGAACAGGCCGTGCAGGTCCTTGTGCGCCTTGACGGTCGCCTCGATCTTCTTCCGCTCGTCGCCGACCGCGACGCCGCTCGCCACCACGTGGGCGCGGATCGGGCTGCCGGAGTCGCGGATCGCGTCGAGCGCGCCGTCGACGCGCGGCTGGATGTTCTCCTGCCCCGGCGTGGCGACGAACAGGAAGACGTCTCCGCTCCTGCAGAGGCCGACGATGCGCGCGCCCAGCTCGAGCCCCGACTGGTAGTTGTCCTGCCCGATGTAGGCGAGGCGATTGTTCGCCTTCCCACCGTCGGCGTTGTAGGCGATGACCGGGATCCCGCGGCTGAGGGCGAGCCCCGTCGGGCCGTCGAACGCGTTCGGGTCGATGATGGAGACGGCGATCCCGTCGGCCTTCGTCTCGATCGCGCGCCGCATCGCCTTCACCATCTCGCCGACGTTGCTGCTGACGGACCCTGTCCACTCGACGGTCACGCCGGCCACGGCCGCCGCGTCCTCGCTGCCGTTCTTCGCCGGCACGAAGAAGGGGTTCGTCAGCGCGTGGTTGACGAAGACGAAGCGCCAATTCGGGTGCGACTGCGGGAACAGGGCCGGCGGCGCCTTCACCAGATCGGGCACCGCGAGACCCGTGGCGGCGGCGGCGGCGAGCCGGAGCATGCCCGCGCGATCGAGCTCGGCGCTCACGTCGGCGTCCGCCGGACGAGCCAGAGCGTCACGAGGATGACCGCCGCGGCGAGCGCGACGAAGATGCCCGCCTCGATGAGCTGCAGCGTCCAGAAGCGGCCCGCCGGCTGGTAGGCGACGACGCGCTTCCAGCCGAGCGTGACGAGATACGTCTGCGGATCGATACCGGCGTGCTGGGCGTGCAGCACCGCGAGGTCCTCCCGGCCCGCCGTGATCTGCCGGCCCGCCGCGTCCACGAGCGTGTCGTTCAGCACCCACCCGCCCGTCTGCGGGACGGGGTCGGTGCCGATGACGACGTGATGGAGCGGCGCGAGAACGTACGGCCGGACGAAGTACATCACGATCAGTCGCGTGGACGCGAACGTGACGAACGTCGCCGTCATCGCGGCGACGCTGCGCCGGAACACGAGCCCGGCGAGCACGCCGACCGCGAGCGCGAACAATGCGTACGCGGGCACGACGACGCCCTCGACGTCGAAGCCGCTCGGCGAGAGGCGCCCTTCGAGCGTGTCGAACGGGCTCCGCCACCACATGACGACGGCGCTCGCGGCGCCTGCGATCGCGACCGTGCCCGCCGCGAGCAGCGCGGTCTTCCAGAGGAGCCACCGCCGGCGTGTGACGCCCTGCGTCCAGGCGAAGCGATGGGTGTCGTGCTCGAGCTCGCGCGCAAGGAGCGGCGCGCCGACGAAGACGCCCGCGAGCGCCGGGAGCACGGCGAGCCCGCGCAGGGCGGCGACCCAGCTGTCGAACTGGCTCTCGAAGTGCCGGACGATGATGTCGCAGCCGGAGCGGGAGGCCGGCGGCAGGCAGCCGGAGAGCGCGTCCCGGTGGTATTCGGCCTGGATCGGGAGACGCGTCGCGAACGCGGCGAGCGCGAGGGCGACGAGCAGACCGATTCCCGCGACGAGCTGTGCGCGGTGTTGACGCCACGTCACCCATGCCATCGGAGCGGAACCTTCTCCGGCGGAACGGGAGCGGGCAGGCGCTCGGGCGCCATGTACGCGAGCAGGAGCTCTTCGAGGCCGACGCGCTCGACGCGCCACGACTGGTCGACGATCGGCCCGTCGCTGCGGACGAGGAGCGTCAGCTGGCGGTCGCCGTGGCGCTCGCGGACGATCGAGCGCACGCCGCGGATCGAACCGAGCGGCCGGCGCGGGCCCATGAGGATCCGGTGCGACTCGAGCAGCTCCTCGACGTTGCCCTCGAGCCTGACGCCACCACCGGTGAGGAGAACGATGTGATCGCAGACCCGCTCGATGTCGGCGATGACGTGCGACGCGATGACGACGGTCGCCCCGGTCTCGGCGACGGCGTCCATCAGGAGCTGGAGGAACTCGCGGCAGGCGAGCGGATCGAGCCGCGCGAACGGCTCGTCGAGGAGCACGAGCTGCGGCCGCTTGCCGAGCGCGAGCGCCAGCGCGAGCCGCGCGCGATCACCCGTCGAGAGCGTGCCGACCTTCGTGCGCGCCGAGATGCGCGTGAGCATCTCGTGGACGACCTCATCGTCCCAGCGCGAGTTCGTACGGCGCGAGAACTCGATCGTCTCCGCGACGGTGAAGGAGCGGTAGAGCGGGGCAGATTGCGCGACATACCCGACGTCCGCGAGGACCGCCGGCTCGCGCAGCGGATCGCGGCCGAGCACCGCGATCGATCCCTCGCTCGGCGCGAGCAGACCCGCGGCGAGCGAGAGGAGCGTCGACTTCCCCGCCGCGTTCGGCCCGGCGAGGCCGACGACGGCGCCGTGCGGAATCGTGAGCGTGCAGTCGCGCAGCCCCCACTCACGACGGAAGCGCTTGCCGAGGCCGCGCGCGTCGAGCGGGGCGGGATTCATGCCACCCGGTGGGCGAGCCGTTCGCGCAGGGTCGCGGAGATCAACGCCCGGATGCTCTCCTCGTCGAGCCCTGCGTCGTCCGCGCCGGCGAGCCAGAGCTCGAGCTCGGCCCGCAGACGGTCGTAGTGGGGAAGCGAGGCCTTGGGCGTGAGCGTGCTCGCGACGAAGGTCCCTCTCCCCTGCCGCGCGACGACGAGCCCGTCGCGCTCGAGCTCGCGGTACGCCTTCGCGACGGTGTTCGGGTTGATCGCGAGGTCGGCGACGACCTCGCGCACCGTCGGCAGCTGATCTCCCACGTCGATCGTGCGGAGGCGCAGCGCCTCCTTCACCTGCTGCACGATCTGGAGGTACGTGGCGACTCCGGAGCGCGGGTCGAGGTGGAACTCGATCACAGCGGAAGGCTATAGGGTCGCTCCATGAGCCTCAATGGGAAAACCGCACTGATTACCGGGGCGAGCCGGGGCATCGGCGCCTCCGTCGCCCGGATGCTGCACGACCGCGGCTGCAACCTCGGCCTCGCGTCGCGCAGCGGCGACGACCTCGGCCTCGACCGCGTCGTCGCCCAGCCGTGCGACGTCCGCGACCTCGACTCGCTCGTCGCTCTCTGCGCTGCGACCGCCGAGCGGTTCGGCGGGATCGACATCGTCGTCCCGAACGCCGGCGTCGGCGCGTACGGCCCGTTCCTCGACCTCTCGCTCGAGCACCTCGACGAGATGCTCGACGTCAACCTCAAGGGAACCGTCTATGCCATCCGCGCCGCGCTCCCGCACATGCTCGGCCGAGAAGGGGACGTCGTCACCCTCGCGTCGGAGGCCGGCCGCCGCGGACTGCCGTACGAGGCCGTCTACTGCGCGTCGAAGTTCGGCCAGGTCGGCCTCACGCGCGCGCTCGACCACGAGCTTCGCGAGCGGGGCATCCGCTGCACGAACGTCTGCCCGGGCGGAGTCGCGACCGACTTCGCACTCGACGAGGGACGCGGCCGCACACCGGACGCGCTCCCCGGGATGATGACGGCGGACGACGTCGCCGAGGTCGTGATCTTCGTCCTCGAGCGGCCGAGGCACCTGCGCATCCTCGAGACGGCGCTTCGGCCAATCACCGAGACCTCGTGGGGCTAGATCGGTCGGAAGGGCTGCGCACTCCCAACCGTTGAAGGTTCCCCTTCGGGGAGCGCTCGCCGGCCAAGCCGGCGAGCTCTTATGAGTCTCGGCGAAGGTCTGGTTCTGCGCGCGCGGTGGCGGGCTCTGCCCGTCCCCGCGCGCTCGTCCGGCCTCCGCGAACGCTTCGCGTTCGCTCCGGCCCGGTTTGGATGCGTGGCTGAAATGTCTCAGGCGGCTCGTCAGCGCTGACGGATCGCCGTTAGTGCGTAACCACCGTCGAGCATGGCGGGCGCGCGCGCGATGAGGCGGTCCCACGCCGGCACATCCCAGCCGAACGAGTCGGCGAGGCGGACGATCATGCTGAAGAGCGCGCAGACGGTGGCGGCGTCGTGGAGCGCCTGCCGCGAGACGCCGGCGGCATACGCCGCCTCCGCGTCGGCCGGAGTCAGCTCGTCGGGGCGGAGCGTCAGCGTCTCGAGGAACACGAGCGTCGCCGCGAGCTCCGGCCGCAGCGGCGCGCTCCGCCAGTCGGCGACGACCGCGTCCCAGACTTCCTCACCGAGCGCGTACGACGCGACCGCGCCGTGAGAGCCCGTTCAGAAGGGACATTGATTGAGGAGCGACGTGAAGCCGGCGAACAGCTCTCGCTCGCCGGCGCTCCAGTCGGACGGCCCGCGCATGACGCGGTCGAGCGCCGCAGAGAAGGGGTACCCGAACAGCTCCGGCCGGTAGAGCAGCGTCTTCACGACCCCGAGCGGCTCGTTGCCCGTGCGCTCCCGGATGGTTGCGAGGATCTCGGCCTCGGCGGGTGCGTGCCCGCCGTCGATGACGGCGAGCCTCACCGGATCACGTCCTCGGCGCGGTCGAGCCGGCGAAGCCCCTCGGCGAGCGCGGCAGCCACGGTCTGCTCGAAGATCTCGTCCTCGCCGATGCCGTCGCGCTTCAGCGCCTCGACATCTCCGTCGGTGACGGTGTACGCCCGCTCGCGCACCTTCGCGAGGTAGGCGTCCATCGTCGCGGGCGGGGAGCCTGCGGCCGCTGCCAGGCCGCGCAGCTCGTCGATCGCGTCGCCCACCGCGCGGATGCTAGCGCGGTCTCACCGATCCAGGCCGTTCGCGATCGTGATCTCGATCGAGTCGTCCCCGGATCCTCCGGAGATGTTCGTGGCCTCGACATCGATGAAGTACGCCCCGTTCGGCACCGAGGTCGAGTCGAACGAGGGCGTGAGCCAGAAGCGGTAGTCGCCGGGCCGGTCCGGCTTGTTCTGGTACGTGCCCGGCGCGTAGACGGCCGAGAACGACGATTGCGGCTCGAGGCGGTAGCGGAAGTCGGCGGCGACGTGCCAGGCCGTCGGCGGATCGCCGTCCGCCGGGATGAGGCGCCAGCGCAGGAGGCTCGGCACGAGGCGCGACCGGTTCCATGGGGGCGCCGGGGCGATCGTCGGCAGCTGATACGCGTCCGCGGCGAACGCGACCGTGCCGCTGACGGCGGCCGGCGCGACCGACTGCAGCGCATGGCCGTCGAGCCGATCGACCCAGATCGAGTCGACGACGGGCTGCGCCGTCTCCCGGTACGGCGTCAGCGCACCGTGCCGGAGCGGGTTGCGGTAGTGGCCAGCGACGGCTTCGGCGAAGTGCACGTGTCCCCAGCCGGGGATGACGTAGCCGAGCAGCTGGTGCAGCCGCACGTGCTGCCCCGACCGGATGACCGGCCGGATGTGCCAGTACCCGAACACGCGGCGATTGGGGCGGCGCACGTTCACGGAGTCGGGGCCGAGGACGGCGACGCCCGGCTCGACCGCATAGACCGGCGTGCCGTCCGGCACGGAGATGTCGACGCCGAAATGGAACGAGGCGGCCGTCGTCAGGTTGAGGCGGAGATGGAAGCGCGGGTCGTTGAACGTCCCCCGGACTGCGTGCATCTGGTCGAACGGCTTGACCGGCCAGCCGTACGCCCGCGCCGCCCCCGGTAGGGCCAGGCCCAAGATCGCCACCACGGCCGCAACTCGCAGCATGCACGTCTCCCGACTCAGATTGTTTCTTGCGACCCGATCGATGCCCGTGCGCGCAGGACGGCAAACGGAACCGTAGCGGCACGACCCGTCCTCTAGACTCGAAGGAGATGCCTAGCCAATACACGCGGTTGACGACTCCGCTCGTCCGTTCGGACGGCGAGCTCAGGCCCGCGAGCTGGGACGAGGCCCTCGACCGCGCAGCGGCCGGATTCGCGAAAGCGGCCGCCGACGGCGCGGAGGTGGGCCTCTTCAGCTGCTCGAAGGCCACGAACGAGCTCAACTACGCCGCCCAGAAGCTCGCGCGGGTCGCCCTCCACAGCAACAACGTCGACAGCTGTAACCGAACCTGACACGCTCCGAGCGTCGTCGGTCTGACGACGGTGTTGGGTGCGGGCGGTGGGACGAGCTCCTACCAGGAGGTGCGAGAGGTCGCGGACCTCATCGTGCTCTGGGGCTCGAACGCCCGTGAGGCGCATCCGATCTGGTTCCACCACGCGCTCAAGGCCGTGCACCGCGGCGCAAAGCTCGTCGTCGTCGACCCGCGCCGCTCCGCGTCGGCGCAGTGGGCCGATCTCTGGCTCGGGCTCGACGTCGGCACCGACATCGCGCTCGCCAACGCCGTCGGACGCGAGATCATCCACGCCGGCCTGGCGAACGACGCGTTCATCGAGCGCGCGACGACGGGATACGAGGCGTATCGCGCGTCGGTCGAGCCGTGGACGCTCGAGGAGGCGGAGCGCGTGACCCGCGTTCCCGCGGAGGCGATCCGTGAGCTCGCCCACGACTACGCCACCGCCGAGCACGCGCAGCTCTGCTGGACGCTCGGCATCACCGAGCACCACAACGCCGTCGACAACGTGTTCGCGCTCATCGACCTCGCGCTCCTCACCGGCCACGTCGGCCGCCAGGGCTCCGGCCTCCAGCCGCTGCGCGGGCAGAACAACGTCCAGGGCGGCGGCGACATGGGTGCGCTGCCGAACAAGCTCCCCGGCTTCGCGAACGTCGAGGACGACGTGGCCCGCGCGCGGTACGAAGCCGCCTGGGGAGCGCAGATCCCGCCGAAGAACGGCCGCAATCTGACGCAGATGTTCGAGGCGATGGATCACGGTGAGCTGCGCGCGCTGTACGTCATCGGCGAGAACCCGGCGCAGTCGGAGGCCGACCAGACGCGCGCAAAGGAGCTCCTCTCCGGGCTCGACCATCTCGTCGTGCAGGACATCTTCCTCACGAAGACGGCGCAGCTGGCCGACGTCGTGCTGCCGGCGTCGGCGACGTGGTGCGAGGCCGACGGAACCGTGACCTCGAGCGAGCGGCGCGTCCAGCGCGTGCGCAAGGCGCTCGACCCGCCGGGCGACGCGCGCGACGACGTCGAGATCGTGTACGCGCTCGCGCAGCGGCTCGGCCACGACCTCGGCAGCCCGCGCCCGGAGGACGTCTGGAACGAGCTGCGCTCGGTGTCGGCCGCGCACAACGGCATGACCTATGAGCGGCTCGAAGAGCTCGGTGGGATCCAGTGGCCGTGCTGGGACGAGTCGCATCCGGGCGACCAGTTCCTCCACGCGCGCCTGTGGGAGCCCGTCGTCGAGAACCGCGCGCCGTTCATGGCCGTCGAGCACGACCCGCCGGTCGACCTGCTCGACGCCGACTTCCCGATCCGGCTCACGACCGGGCGGCGGCTCGAGTCGTTCAACACGGGCGTCCAGACCGGCGGCTTCTCTTCCCCGCTCCACCGGAACGGCTCGGCGATCCGGCTCGCGCCCGAGGACGGCGCCCGCTACGGCGTCGCCGACGGCGGCCGCGCGCGCATCGTCTCCCGCCGCGGCGCGGTCGAGACGGGTGTCGTGTACGACACGACGCTGCGGCCCGGGCTCGCGTTCATGAACCTCCACTTCCCGGACGAGGTGGAGACGAACGTCCTCACGATCGACGCGACCGACCCGAAGTCGGGCACGGCGGAGTTCAAGGCGACGGCGATCCGCGTGGAAGCGGTCTGAGTGGACCTGCGGCTGCTCGACGCCGAGCCGACGGACGCCGAGCGCACGGCTGTCGACGCCGTGCTCGGAGCCGCCGCGACGGGCGACGGCCGCGTCGTCCGCGGCGACCGCCACCGGCGGCATCTCCTGCTGCCCGCGCTGCGCGCCGCGCAGCGGCGCGTCGGCTGGGTGAGCGAAGGCGCGCTCGGCTATGCGTCGCGGCGGCTCGACGTGCCGCCCGCGGATGCATACGGCGTCGCGAGCTTCTACGCGCTGCTCGCGCTCGAGGAGCGGCCTGCGGAGGTGCTGCACGTGTGCACCGACCTCGCCTGCGCGCTCAAGGGCGCGACCGTCCCGCCCGGCGCGCATCCGTCGCCGTGCCTCGGCCTGTGCGAGCTCGCGCCGGCGTCGCTTCGCACGATCGCCGGTGAGGAGCCGCGCGAGATCCAGCTGCCCGAAGAACGCCTCCCCGTTCACGGTGACCGTCTGCTGAAGCGCATCGCCGCCGGTGTCGATCCCACGTCGCTCGAGGCGTACGGCGGGTTCGAAGCGCTCGCCCGCGCGCGTGAGCTCGGCCCGGACGAGGTGCGGCGCATCGTCGGCGCATCGGGCCTGCTCGGCCGCGGCGGGGCGGCGTTCCCGACCGGCGCGAAGTGGGACGCGGTCGCGCGCCAGGCGGCGCAGCCGCACTACCTCGTGTGCAACGCCGACGAGTCCGAGCCCGGGACGTTCAAGGACCGCGTGGTGATGGAGCAGGACCCGTTCGCGCTCGTCGAAGCCATGGCGATCGCGATGTACGCGACCGGCTGCGAGAAGGGCTTCCTCTACATCCGCGCCGAGTACCCGCTCGCGCACGAGCGGATGCAGCACGCGATCGACTCGAGCGGCTTCGACATCGAGCTGCGCATCGGCGCGGGCGCATACGTGTGCGGCGAGGAGACCGCGCTCTTCCAGTCGATCGAGGGCTACCGGGGCGAGCCGCGGAACAAGCCGCCGTTCCCGGTCGAGGTCGGGCTGTTCGGCAAGCCGACGGTCGTGAACAACGTCGAGACGCTCGTGAACGTGCCGCTCATCCTCCTCGGCGACGCGCGCGAGACGCGGCTCTTCTGCGTGTCCGGCGACGTCACCCGCCCGGGGCTCTACGAGCTGGAGATGGGCGGGCCGCTGCGCGAGCTGCTCGAGCTCGCCGGCGCGGAGCCCGCGAAGGCGGTCCTGCTCGGCGGCGCAGCCGGCTCGTTCCTGCGGCCCGACCAGCTCGACCTGCCGCTCTCGTTCGAGGGCGCACGCGAGGCGGGAGCGACGCTCGGGTCCGGCGTCGTGCTCGTCTTCGGCGAGAGCGCCGATCTCACCGCCGCGGTGCTGCGGATCGCCGCCTTCTTCCGCGACGAGTCGTGCGGCCAGTGCGTGCCGTGCCGTGTCGGCACCGTCCGCCAGGAGGAGGCGCTGCACCGGCTCGCCTCCGGCGCGACGCTCGGGAACGAGGTCGAGACGCTCGCCGACCTCGCGCAGGTCATGCGGGACGCATCCATCTGCGGGCTCGGCCAGACCGCGGCGAGCGCCGTCCAGTCGGCGATGATCAACCTCGAGGTGCTCGCTCCGTGACCGCGGTATCCGTCTCCGCCCCGCGGCGCGTCGTCGAGCTCACGGTCGACGGCACAGCGGTACGCGTCACCGAGGGCTCGACGATCCTCGACGCCTGCAAGCGGGCCGGCATCGAGACGCCGACGCTCTGCTACGGCGACACGCTGACGCCGGTGAACGTCTGCCGCGTCTGCGTCGTCGAGCTCGAGGGAGCGCGCACGCTCGTCCCGTCGTGCTCGCGCAAGGTCGAGGACGGGATGGTCGTGCACACCAACTCGCCGCGCGTGCGAACGAGCCGCAAGCTCGTGCTCGAGCTGCTCGCCTCGTCGGTCGACCTCTCGCTCGCCGACGACGCGCAGCGCTACGCGGCCGACTACGACGCGCAGCCGGAGCGGTTCGGCCCCGACGCGGCGACGGTCGCGCAGGACGTGAAGATCGACAACGACCTCTACGTGCGCGACTACTCGAAGTGCATCCTCTGCTACCGCTGCGTCGAGGCGTGCGGTGTCGACCACCAGAACACGTTCGCGATCCACGTCGCGGGCCGCGGCTTCGGCGCGCACATCTCGACCGAGCTCGACGTGCCGCTGCCCGAGTCGGCGTGCGTCTACTGCGGCAACTGCATCGCCGTGTGTCCCACGGGTGCGCTGATGTTCAAGAGCGAGTACGACCTGCGGCAGGCCGGCCTGTGGGACGAGTCGAGCCAGACAGAGGTGCGAACGGTGTGCCCGTACTGCGGCGTCGGCTGCAACCTCGAGCTCCACGTCCAGGACGGCGACATCGTGAAGGTCACCTCACCGGACGACCACGACGTCACGCGCGGCAACCTCTGCATCAAGGGCCGCTTCGGCTTCCAGCACGTGCAGAACCGCGACTAGCCGGTCGCGGGCTTCTTCCGAGAAGCGAGCACGAGCGCGCCGGCCAGGAGCGAGAGCGCGAGAACGCCGGCGCCCCACCACACACCGGAGAGGTTGTCGTCCCAGCCGAAGGCGCGGTCGAGGGAGAAGCGGCCGGGGCCGGCCGCGGCCACGGCGATCGCGGCCGCCCACAGCGTGAGGTTGAACTCGTAGCCGCCCTTCGTCGAGAAGAAGCCGTTCTTCCAGTGCACCGCGCCGACCGCGACCACCATCGTCGTCGCGATCGCGAGCGCGGCGAAGGGCGTGACGAGGCCGAGGGCGAAGACGAGCCCCGCGGTCTCCGAGACCGCGACGAGGAAAGCCATGAAGAGGGGCGGCCGGAAGCCCGAAGAGCCCAGCCACGCGGCTGTGCCGCGCAGCCCGCCGCCGCCCCACCAGCCGAAGAGCTTCTGCGTCCCGTGCGCGGCGAACACGGCGCCGACGACGACGCGGAGAAACAGGATCCCGTACGCCACGACCGGGATTCAAGCAGATACTTGCGATGTCAAGCGCCGCTGTCGCCCGGAAGTAGAACGGTTGCGAGGATCCGCCGCTTTCGCCCATCCCGCGGCAGGTTGGCGACGCGCGGCTGCAGGACGATCGTGAGCTCCCGCGCGAGCTCGGCGAGCTCGGCGTCGTCGAGCCACATGGCGGCGAGGTTGTAGCTCGCTCCGTCGCGCAGGGGGTCGATCGTGTCCCGGGCGAGGTAGCGGTCGAAGTCGCCGATGAGGCCGGCGAGGAAGGCGAGGAACGCCTGCCGGTGCTCGTCGCGGCTCATCGCGGCGATCTCGTCCACGCCGAGGCGGGCCGCAGACGTGCGCAGCACATACGTGCGCTCGACCGCGCCGCGCACCCGGCGCTCGCCGACCACGGCGAGGACGCCGCCGGCGACGAGCTTGGCGACGTGCCGGTACAGGCTGCCGGCCGGCACGTCGGGAAGCTCGCTCCGGAGCTGCGTCGTGGTGAGAGCCCGGTCGCCGAGGAACGCCTGCACGACGCGCAGCCGCACCGGGTGGAGAAGCAGGTCGGCAGTCGCCACGTCTCCAGTCTAGACCCCGCTCTTCCAGAACTGCTAATGTTCCTAATTATGAGAACGATCAGACGACTCGGCGGCGTCCTGGCGGGCATTGCCGCCTTCACCGTCGCCGCCCGCCGGCTCGGCTACAGGCTCGGCCCCCACACGATCGTCCGCTGCCGCCGGGGGCACCTCTCCACCACGATCTGGATCCCCGGCGTGAAGCTCAAGGGCCTCGATCTCGGCATCGCCCGGCTGCAGCGCTGCCCGGTCGGCAACCATTGGAGCCTCGTCACGCCGGTCCGCGAGTCCGACCTCGGCGACGAAGAACGCGCCCTCGCACGCCGGCATCGCGACGTCCGCATCCCCTGATCGCCGGCCGTGAGCCCGCAGGCTGCCGCGCTCGTCCCGACGCTCGTCCTCGTCGCCGCGGTCGGCTTCGACGTCCACTGCCTGCGCGAGCTCGCCCGCGCGGAGGTCACCTTGTACTTCACGCCGGACGTCTGGCGTTACCTCATCGTCCTCTTCACTCCCTTCGGCGGCGCCGCGTACCTCATGCTCGGACGACCGAGTTGACCGACGCTGCGCGGACGCGCGAGCACATATCGTGGAAATGAGATGCAGCGCTTGACGGGCACGCCGTGGTTCCGGCGACGCCGCACCGGTCTCGGGTGGCGCCCGGTCTCGTGGCAGGGCTGGCTCGTGACCGTCGCCGCCGTCGGCAGCATGATCGGCGTGCTCGCGGTCATGCGCGGGTCGCCGTCGCGCATTCCCGTCGTCATCGTGATCCTCGCCGTGTACGCCGCGATTGCGCTTCGCACCGGGGGCGCACACGCGGCCGAAGCCCCACAGACGGTGATCGAGCCGGCAGCCGACGAACCGCTCCCCGCGCCCGCGGTCGTGCGACGGCGCGAGCGTCCCGTTCCCTCGGGAGCACCCGTGCTCGTCGTCGAGGGCCTGAGCAAGCGCTTCGGCGAGCGGGTCGCCGTCGACGACGTGTCGTTCAGCGTCGCCGCCGGCGAGGTGTTCGGCTTCCTCGGACCGAACGGCGCCGGCAAGACGACGACCGTGCGCATGCTCGCGACCCTGATCGCGCCGACCGCAGGAACGGCGCACGTCGCCGGGCTGCCGCTCGAGCCGTCGAACGGCGTCGAGATCCGGCAGCGAATCGCGGTCATGCCCGAGAACCCCGGCCTCTACCAGCGCTTGACCGTGGCCGAGAACCTCGAGTTCTTCGCCGGCCTCGACGGCGTGCACGACGCAGGCGAGCGGATCCGGCACGCGCTGGAGAAGGTCAATCTCAGCGGCCGCGCGAACGATCCCTGCGGAAGCCTCTCGAAGGGCTTGCGGCAGCGGGTCGCGCTGGCGCGCACGCTGCTCAGCGATCCGGCGATCGTCTTCCTCGACGAGCCGACGTCCGGACTCGATCCGGTCGCCAGCCGCGAGGTGCACGAGCTGATCGACGACCTGCGCGACCGCGGCGTCACCGTGTTCCTGACCACGCACCGGCTCGAGGAGGCAGAACGGCTCTGCGACCGGGTGGCGATCCTGAACACGACGCTGCGCACCATCGGCCGCCCGGACGAGCTGCGCGACCGACTGTTCAGGAACACGCTCGTGATCCGCACGGCGGCGCCTCTGGACGATCCCGAGCACGTGTTCGCCATCTCGGGTGTCGAGAGCTGGCACGCCGACGGCGGAGCCGGATACGAGCTCGCGGTGAGCGACGCGCGCACGGCAGCGCCGGAGCTGGCGCGCGCGCTCGTCGCCGCCGGCGCCGACGTGCTCTCGCTCGCCGAGGCACGGCATTCGCTCGAGGACGTCTATCTCGAGCTCATCGACGACGACGTCGAGGTGCGCCGTTGAACCTGCAGCGGATCCGCTCGGTCGTGCGCAAGGAGGTGCGCGAGTTCCGGCGCAACCGCTTCGTGATCGTGACGATGGCCGTGCTGCCGTTCGTCTTCCTCATCACGCCGATGGTCACGCTCCTCCGGATTCCCGCCTCCGCCTCGGGACCGCAGATTCGCGCCGCCGTCGGCGTGTTGTCGCTTCTCATGCTGATCGTCCCGATCGTCATCCCACCCGTGATCGCGTCCTACTCGGTCGTCGGCGAGCGCGACCAGGGCACTCTCGAACCGGTCCTGACGACGCCGGTGCGCGCCTCCGAGCTGCTGCTCGGGAAGGCGGCTGCGGCCTTCATACCGTCGGTGGGCATCGCGTATGTCATCTACTTCATCGCCGCGATCACCCTTCGCTTCGGCGCGTCCCACGCCGTCAGCAGCGTCATCTGGCACCCGCCCCAGATGCTCGCGCAGATCCTCTTCACCCCGCTCCTCGCGCTCTGGTCGATCTGGGTCGGCATCGGCATCTCCACCCGTGCCAGCGACGTGCGCGTCGCACAGCAGCTCGCCACCCTCGCCGGACTGCCGCTCCTCGGCTTCACCTCGCTCATCTCGTTCCAGCTGATCAAGCCGTCCGTGCCGCTCGCGATCGGGCTCGCGCTCGCGCTCGTCCTCGTCGACGTCGTCGCCTGGCGCGTGGTCTCGGGGCTCTTCGATCCCGAGCGCCTGATCACCGGCCACCGTCCGGCGCCCGCATCGTCCGCAGGCCGCTGACGGCGACCGTCACGCTCGGCACGGCCCGCCTCACCGATCGGGTGCCCCGGCGGCGAGGCCACATAGAAAAAGCCCCACCGTAGCGGGGCTTTTCCGTAGCAGGCC